>DASXVX010000067.1:0-139880 GCA_036504075.1 Symbiobacteriaceae bacterium
CGCCGACCTGGTGCCGTTGCGGTCCTATGCCCGGTCCAAAGGGCTGAAGGACGAGGATATCGCGTTTACCGCGTCCCACAAGGCGATCGTCAACTGGGCAGAGGTCAACAACCAATTCCTGGTGGGCGAAACCACCTTTGCAGCGCCGGAGGATGTCGACAAGGCGATCAAGGCGGGCTTCACCTCCCATGAGGTGCGGCAGGCCATGGTGGACGTGCTGCTGGGCCGGTATGGCCTGAGCGTAGACACCAATAACTGGAGGATTGCGGTCGGGGCTGGCGATACCAGTCAGGCTCAGGCGGTCCTCGCCAAGGCAGCGAGGCTGAAGGATGCGGTGGGTGCCCGGGCCGAATGGACCCAGGCGGTAACGAATGTACACGCCAGTGTCCTGGGCTGGGTGCGGAACACCGTGGAGCTCAAGGACGCAGACGGACTCGCGGCTTTCGCGGCCAAGGTCAGCCCCCTGTTGAAGCAGGGAATCTGGACGGCAGATGTCACCGCAAGCGGCCTGGATGCAGAAGCAAAGGCCATCGGGGAGATGCTGACGGCCAAGGGGCAGCCGTTTTTGCAGGGTGCCCGCGACGCCCTGTTCACGCTGCTTACCAATCCCGGCAACTCTGAGCCGGACGCGGTGCGTGTATTCGTGGACCAGTGGAAGAAGTTTGTGGCCGCTGCGGATGACCTGACGAAAGGCACCCCGATCCCGTATGCGCCGCCGGCACTGGCGGATGACGCGATCAAGGGTGCGTTCCTGCAGGCGCAGAAGGACCATGCGAAGCAGGTCCTGGACACCGGCGAGAACTCGGCCACCAGCCTCGCCATCAAACAGGCGCTCGACCTGGTGGGGGAAGTGACGCACCTGGCGCTGGATACTGATACCCAGACCGAACTCCAGCAGCGGAAGTTGGGCGAATCGAGCCGCTACTCCACCCTCGTCTACACCGTGCTGTCGAGCAAACCCGATACGCCGCTGGCGACGCTGAGGTCCCAGTTGGCGGACTACCAGGCCGAAATGGGCCTGAAGGTAACCGGGTTCATGAATGATGCTACGCTGGAGCAGCTGGTTCGGGACTACCTCAGCCAGGTGCTCAGCGCACCGTCCGACATGGCAGCGGCGCAGAGCGCACTGAATGACATCTACGGGGCCGGTCTGAAGGAGGATGGGCAGGCCGGGTTTTCCACGGTCAGCTATCTGCAGAGATTCCAGAAAGAGCACCACCTCTGGGACTCCGGGCAGGTGGACGTCACCACGCTGAACCTGCTACGGCAGGAGCAGGCAAAGCTCAACACATTGGGTCCGTTTGGGTCGATCCTGCGAAAGGATTCCCCGGATGCCTCCGCGGCTCGTGCTATCGGCACCATGCAGGAGAACCTCTGGCGCTGGAAGCGTCAGCAGTTGGGTCTGCCGATCCCGGCTCTTCCCACCTACACCTTCGATGCGGTCACCGAGCAGATGGTGAAGGAGTTCCAGCGGGTGCACGGGCTGTACCAGAGCGGTGTCGTGGACCGGACGCTCTACGAGATGATCACCGGAAAAGGTCAGAGCACAACCGAGGTGCCGCCTGTTACCGCTTCTGCCAGCACAGCATGGCTGACCATGCCCGTGGCAAATGCCCAGATGACCACCGAGTACGGAGTTCAGGATGCGCTGCATGGAGCCGGACACACGGGCATCGATCTGCTTCCCGGCGGGCAACAGGGCGATACCACCATTCGGTCAGCCGCCACCGGCAAGGTCGTGTTCGCCGGCGCGGCCGGCAACTATGGCAACCTGGTGGTCGTTGATCACGGGAACGGATACCTCACGTATTACGGTCATCTCGCCTCAATTGGCGTGAAAGAGGAACAGCAGGTGGCCGCCGGAAAGAACCTCGGGATCATGGGCGAGACCGGTCGGGCGACCGGTGTCCACCTGCACTTCGAAGTCCGCAGGGGGAATTGGGATGCCACCATCACGGAGAAACCTTGGGAGCAGAATGGCGGCGAGAACATCGTGAGCCCGTGGCTCTTCCTGCCGGTGCAAGGCTGGGGCGTCAATTTCCGCCGCCTGATCGAGGACAAGGATTTCCTGGACACCTCGATCACGAAGGAGCAGATCGCCCACGTACTGGACCAGGCCCCGACCTTTGCGGGCCGGTGCCGTCACTTCCCCGTCTACGATGCCAACGGCCGGCAAGTCGGCGAAGTCGATCTGGTTGATGCCGTTTACCAGGCCGCTCAGGCGAACGGAATCAATCCGCTGTTGCTCCTGGCGCGGATGCAGGTGGAGCAGTCGCTCTTAACCCGGAAGTATGACCCGGCGGATCCGACCCTTCGGTGGGGCCTTGGCAACGCGGCGGACGGCGGCGGCAGGCGTGATCCGAAGGATGCCGGGCTGGTCAAGCAGATTTACGGCGCCGCGGAAACCCTGGCCAGGCTATTCAAGGAAGCGCCGGACTTCACCCATGGCCCGGTACTCCGTACCGGTCTGAACACGCTGGAGAAGTACCCTGACGGCGAGGGCAACATGGTGCTGGAAGCTAACCGCACAACATCGGCCAACATCGAGCAGGGTGATCACGTCATTATCGTCCCCAATCAGGTCGGTGTGGAGAACGCGGCGACCTGGGCTTTGTATGCGTACACGCCCCACGAGATCAACCTGTATCTTCTCACGGGAACAAGAAAGACCGTCGTAGCCGACTCCCCCGACACATACAACAACCCACTCCAAAAGACGATTGGTGGAGGAAACAAGCTGTTCTTTGAATCCTGGCAACTGGTCCAGAATCTGCTGAGATAGCGCCAGAGGGGAGATGATTCAAGTGCTGCGTCTCAAGACAGGCCTGCTTATCGCCGTTCTGCTTCTGGCTGTCGGGTGTACGCCACGGGGCACACCACCGGGTGTCGGTGTGCCCACTCCCCCGGCGGCTCCGGGAGACGGGCAAACGTCCACCCCCACGATTCCCCCAGCGCAGGGCGGAGGCGAGCAGCCCACCGTCCAGCCGGGCACGGAGCCAAGCCCGATTCGCACGGAATCGGGGCTGCCACCCATTGGGTTCCGCCCGGACCTACTCGTGACCGTGTACAGCGACCGGTATCACGCCGAACTCTATGGATACCATCTGGCCGACGGCCGCCAGGAACTGCTTACCGCCGGCACGTTCGAGGACCCGCCCTTGGCCGTGAACGACGCCACACCTTCCCCGGACGGCCAATTCGTGGCGTACCTACGCTTCAACGTCCATGAACGGGCGCACGGGGTCTGTGTGCGTCCCATCAGCGGCGGCGAGCCCGATTGCCTCTGGGAACGATGGGGTGATGCGGACTTGGAGTGGCGTCCGGGAGTCCGTGACCTTTGGGTCTTGCCGTTCGCCTATGCTCACCCTGCCGGCATCTTGCGCATCACCGGGGGCAAGCTGGAACGGGTGGAATCTCCGCTTTTCCCGTTCACCGTAGTCTCCTTCAGTCCGAACGGGCGATATCTGATCTCTGCCCGAGATGGAAAGCACTGGCTGGTCGAGGCAGACCATCCGCAGGCACAACCACGAGCAGTGGAACAGGCAGGCCCGTGGGTGAATGACCATCAGGTGGTGGTGTTACAGAACAAGGCAACGGAGATTGGGTTGCTGGACATCAGCGGCCAAGTGACCATGCTGGACGCCTTGAAAGCGCCAGCCGGAGGCTGGATCGGCGATGTGCACGTGAGTCCGGGAGGGCGCTTCGTCGGGGTCAATTACAAGCGGTACCAGAATGCGCTTGACTGGCCCGCAGGTTCGGTCATATATGACACCAACACAAAGAAGGCGACGCCGACTCCCGGGATCGCAGGTTGGACGAACGACGACCGCTGGGTCGTGGCCGGAGCGGGCCTTCTTTCGACGGACACCTATCGGGTGGTGCCGTTCAAGCAGGACGTGCCGGGCTGGTTCCAGAGTCTGTCACCCGACGGAGACTGGGTGCTTTATCGCGGCGACGAGTGGATTCTGTACCAGATTTCGACCGGGCAGGTGCGAAAGCTGACGACCGACCGTGGGAATATCATCGCGGTCACGTGGGTGCCGAAAGCTGAGTGAATGAGGAGACGAGATTCGATAACGGACGCCTTTGACCCTCTTGCACACAGGGAGCGCCCCGTCCCACTTGAACTTGGCGGATTCACAATCCACGACCCGGGTGCCGATCGTCCGCGGGTTCTGACGGCAAGTGTCACGATTCTCCGGTCCAGGATGTCATCCCCATCCAGTAGCCACTGTCTCGGGCAAGCGGCTGGAGTTCAAGCCCGGATTGTCCAGTCGCCTGCTCATCTCCATGCGGTGCGCACGTGTTAGGAAGGGTGACTTACCATGCGCCGAAGTGCTCTGACCTCTTGTCTGCTCCTTCTGGTTGGTCTTACCGGCTGTTTCTCGACCTCGACGGACGATGGGCGTACAGCGAGTCCGAATCCCCTACAGTCAAATCCCCCGGCTCCCGCTAGTTCGCCCCCAACTGCGAGACCGCCGAATTCAGAGACGACTCCACCTGCCCCTGGGGCGGCAGATCCGACGCGGATTGCAGATCACGTCTTCGGCGTCTGGCGGAACTACCGAAACGTCGACTGGATACCGGATGCGATCGAAGTTGACGCGGCTGGTGACTTGACTGCCAGGGGCAGTGCGAGCGACACTTTGCCCAACAACCTGATGAGCACGACTCTCACCTGGATGAACGACCCCAATTTTGACAAGGTTGTTGTGGAGGTAACGCCCTGGGGCAAGAGCCTGACCGTACTGACCCGCAAGACATATGAAGCCTGGGTCTGGCCGGTGGGTCCGAACGGCAAAAGGCTGTTTCCCATGTCGGAGTGGCCTAACCGTGTGGATCTGTACGGGGAACCCTCTCAGAGCGCTCCGGCCTTTGATGAGGCGGAAGCCGTGGCCGCGGTCCGCAAGTGGACGGAAAAGCGCTTGGGCACCCGGCTGATGGCCCTGAACAAGGAGTCCACGGGGTATTCCCTGCGGGTTCAGGCCGCCGGTCTCAGCCCGGCCGAACGCATTCGGGAGGTCGGCCTGCTTTCGGCTGTGGCAGCGTTGACCGACACGCGCTTTGCGACCCTAACGATGAGTACGAGGGCGCCGCCGAAGCCCGCACCCTCGATATGCGCCGGACAGACCTGACAGAGTGGGCCGATGACGGCTGCGATGTGAAACAACTGGCCAGCTACATAGGAGTAGATGGTCGGGAGCCGTCTGGGGTCTCGCACATCAGAGACCTCACGAAGGAGTCTTTTACCACTCTGCTCCGGCGGCGGTCCGATCTCCAGTCAGTTGTGCCCAACCTGATCCAGTTGCGTTTGGGTGTGACCCAGTTTCAGGATGGACAGATCAGCCTAGAGGTCAAGGTACCGGAGTCCACGCCCTGGCCCGATGCCTGGGTGACGTACCAGAAGGTGGTCGATCAGATCTTCGGGATGGCGCCGGAGGCGCGCTTCGTCGACTTATACCTGCAACGGGGCCGTGAAGTAGAAAGGTGGGAGCATGCGCGCTGGAATGAATCGCTCCACCAGTTTGTGCGGCAGGCCGTGACGGATAAGCCTGCCCTGGCCGATTTTGTAAACATGCGTGCCAGGTTCCAGAGGTATCGCTTGATCAAGCCCTGATCCGTCGGTGAGACGACTTTCCTCAATTCTGCTCAATCCGACTGCGACCGGATGCGGTAGTCAAGACGAAGCGTGCAGTAGTGCTATGGGCACGGGTGGAATGCTCTCCGCACTGAATAGAGCCGTTGGTATGGAATCGGCAAAGGTGCTCCACTCCTGTTGCCGGGGTGGGAGGCGAGAATCAAGATGGCCCGCCGGAAAACATGGCTTCTGATCACCGTGCTGCTTCTGGCTGTCGGGTGTACGACACTGGGCACGCCGCCAGGCGTCGGTGTGCCCACGAACCCGACGGCTCCGGGAGACGGGCAGCCGTCCGCCCCTATGGTTCCGCCACCGCAGGGCGGAGGGGATCAGCCCTCCGTTCAGCCTGGCACGGGGCCCAGCCCGATTCGCTCGGAAACCGCGCTGCCGCCCCTAGGGTTCCGGCCGGACCTGCTCGTGACCGTGAGCAGCGACCGGTTCACCGCAGAACTCTATGGATACCTTCTGGCTGACGGCCACCTGGAGCTGCTGACCGCCGGCACGTTTGAAGACCCGCCCTTGGCCGTGAACGACGCGACGCCTTCCGCAGATGGCCAATTCGTGGCGTACCTGCGTTACAACGGATTTACAGGGGCACACGGGGTCTGTGTACGCCCCATTCGCGGCGGCGAGCCTGAGTGCATTTGGGAACCGTGGGGCGGTGTGCGTTTGGCATGGCGCCCTGGTAGCCGTGACCTCTGGGCTTATTCGTCCACTTCCGCTGACCCTGCCGGCATTTTGCGCATCACCGGTAGCAAGCTGGAACGCCTGGAATATTCGCTTCCCAGATTCACCATAGTCTCATTCAGTCCGACCGGGCGCTATCTGATTTACGCCCGGGACGGTAAGCACTGGCTGGCCGAGACTGACCATCCCCAGGCAGAAGCGCGAGCGGTGGAACAGGCAGGCCCCTGGCTGAATGACAACCATGTGGTGGTGTTACAAACAACCGAACCGAGGTTGGGTTGCTGGACATCAACGGGCAAGTGACCATGCTGGATGGCTTGAAGACGCCTCCCGGAGACTGGGTGGGCAGTGTTCACGTGAGTCCGGGAGGGCGCTTCATCGGGATCAATTACGATAGGTATGTTCACGCGCTCGCTCAGCGCGTAAGTACGGTCCTGTATGACACGCGCTCAAAGAAGGTGACGGCGACCCCCGGGATCGCCGGATGGACGAACGATGACCGCTGGGTCATAGCCGGAGCGGGCCTCCTTTCGACGGAGACCTATCAGGTGGTGCCGTTCAAGGAGGAAGTACCGGGATGGTTCCAGAGTCTGTCGCCCGACGGAGACTGGGTGCTTTATCGGGGCGACGAGTGGATTCTGTACCAAATTTCAACCGGCCAGGTGCGAAAGCTGGCTTCCGACCAGGGGAAAATCGTCGCGGTAACGTGGGCGCCAAAAGCTCACCCTCACGTCAGTAAATAAACCGGGACGTTCACGGTCAGGGTTTCAGTTAGGCACCATGAGCCAGGACGGTTGGGTTCGCTCGGCCGTCCCATTCGTCCAATCGAGACTTCTGCTCAAGTGTATTCTCTGCGAAAACCGCTTCCCGGCGCCCCGAAGGGGGATTCGGCATATGACTTCCAGGTCCCGCCCATGTTTCCGGCCGCTAGTTGTCGCGATTCTCTCCGGTCTTCTGATAGCCGGTTGCAGCCTCAGCCATCCAACCGGTGAACGTTCGGAGGCAACGCCGGCCGCTGTAGGTCAGCCACCGACAAGCCCCAGTGCCCCGCCAACGACTCCTCCGCCACCGACACCACAGAGCGCGGGTCCACAGCCATCCGCAGCGTTCACCGAGAGCACCAAACTGGAGCCCCCGGGAAATCGGCCCGCTTTTCGACCGGCTATCCTGTTCGAAGGCAGAAATGAGCAGGGCAGATGGTCAATCTATGCAGTAGGACCTGATCTACGCACGCAAGTGGCGCTCCTGGCTGTGGACATGGTGGATCTTGACTCAGTATCCACCGATGGACAGTGGATCTCATACGCCCGTCGGATTGGTGGTCACACGGATCGAGTCTGCGTGATTCCCGTGACAGAAGGAGAGCGCTCCTGTTTTGACTTTCTGACAGCCGTTCAGTATATGGAGTGGCGCCCCAGGACGCATCAATTGGTCGTCGAGACGGATCAGGGTCATTTCTTAATTGAACCGGGTTCTGGGAAGGTGCCTACTAGCGTGGCCCAAATGCCGGACACCCACCCCCTATTCACCCCCGACGGAAATTGGACCCTTTGGGTGGGGTACAAGAGCGAAGCCCATTTTGTTGAGGATCCGAAACGAATCCGTATTTGGGAAAAGGTCACCTTCTCACATGGATCGACAGCCAAACGGTCCTGATGGACCTCTGCGATTACCTACTCACGAAACAACTGTCCACCGACTCGCCGTGGGAGCGGTTTCCACTGCCTGAGTATATGTTTACAGATATATTGACGGGTTCACCGGACGGTCATTGGGTCGCCGGACTACGCCGAACTGATAACACTTACGGGCCGTACCAAGACCGCGGCCACGCTGGTCCACTCGAACTCCATCTCTTCGATCGCAAGACACGGCAGTGGTCCATAGTCCAGGAGGCGCCGGGCAACACGGAGATGGGCTTCGGTCACGCCGGCGAGTACGCGGTAATCGATGCCGGTCCCGGAGCGAATGCGGCGGGAACGGCCGCCTGGCCCTACCCCGGGCAGACGGGGGTCCCCACCGCCTGGGTCCAGCATGAGCGGCCGAACCCCCTCCGCCTCTACCCCGGCGTCTCCCAGCCGGTCGGGCCGGTGGTCACGCTCACGTTCGGGACCGCCAGGCCCAAGCGGCTTACGCTGGAGACGGCTGTCCTGACCGGCCCGGACGGCAACGCCATCCCCGTCATGACGTTCGCCCCGGGGAACGACGCGGAGCTGAACGACACCGTCAGCATCATCCCGAAACAGCCGCTGACGCCCGGTACCACCTACCGGGTGCACCTGGCTGGGGCTTTCGAAGCGGGCAGTTACGACCGGACCTGGTCGTTCACCACCGCCTCTGCGGCCCTGGACACGGTGAGTCCGGGTTTTGCGGACATCGGCGGGTACTGGGCGGAGGCGGCCATCCGCCGCCTGGTGCTCGGCGGTATCGTGGCGGGCTACCCGGACGGCTCCTTCCGGCCGGCCGAGTCCGTCACCCGGGCCGCTTTCCTGAAGATGCTGGTAGCGGCGAGAGGCCTGCCCCTGACGGCGGGGCAGACCGGCGGCTTCGCCGACACGGCGGGCCACTGGGCGACCAGCCAGGGGTACGTGGGGGCGGCCGTCGCCTCCGGCTTCGTGGTCCCGGCCGAGTATCCGGGTAAGACTTTCGCCCCGGACAAGCCGGTGACCCGGGAAGAGATTGCCGTCATGGTCGTGCGGGCGCTGGGACTCAACCTGCAGGCATCCGCCCGGCCGGCCGCGCTGCAGAACGGCCGGCTGACGGTAAACGGCCAGACCTTTGCCGACGGTGCGGCTTGGAGCCGCCCGGGCTACGTGGCCACGGCCGTGGAGCAGGGCATCGTGACGGGCTACGCCGAATCCGGCGGGACCTACACCTTCCGGCCCGCCAACCCGGCCACCCGGGCTGAAGCGGCGATCATGCTGACCCGCATGTTAGACAAGAGCGCCCGGCACTAGGCCGGGCGCTCCTGTTCTTTCCTTTACGCCCGCCCGCCCAGAATCGCCGCCGCGGCGTCAATCTGCTTCTGGACTTCGCTCGGCGCCGTGCCGCCCAGCGATGTGCGGAGGTTGACGCAGGTCTCCGGGGCGATCGCGACATACACGTCGTCTTCGAGCAGGTCGGAGAAGCCTTTCATTTCGGCCATAGAACAGTCCGCCAGGAACTTCCCCTGCTGAATGCAGTACAGTACCGCCTTGCCCACCACTTCGTGGGCCTCCCGGAACGGCATGCCCTTCTTGGCCAGGTAATCCGCCAGGTCGGTGGCGTTCGAGAAGTCCTGCCGGACCGCCTTCGCCATCCGCTCCCGGTTGAAGCGCAGCGTGCCCACCATGCCGGCCGTCACTTTCAGGCAGGTCTTCAGCGTGTCCACGGCGTCAAACAGCCGCTCCTTGTCCTCCTGCAGGTCGCTGTGGTACGTCAGCGGGATGCCCTTGAGCACGGTCAAGAGCGCCAGCAGGTTGCCGTACATACGGCCCGTTTTGCCCCGGACGATTTCTGCCACATCCGGGTTCTTCTTCTGCGGCATGATTGAGGAGCCGGTGGAGTAGCTGTCGTCCATCTCCACAAAGCCAAACTCCGTGGAGGACCAGTTCACGAGCTCCTCGCAGAGCCGGGAGAGGTGCATCTGGCAAATCGCCATGGCAGCCAGGAACTCCAGCAGGAAGTCCCGGTCGCTCACGGCGTCCATGGAGTTCGGGTAGACGGCGGCAAAGCCCAGTTCCTTCGCCGTAAACTCGCGGTCGATGGGGAACGTGGTGCCCGCCATGGCCCCGGCGCCCAGCGGGGAGATATCGGCCCGCTTGTACGCATCGGCCAGGCGCCCGTAATCCCGCTCCAACATCCAGAAGTAGGCCATCAGGTGGTGCGAAAGCAGAATCGGCTGGGCCCGCTGCAGGTGCGTGTAGCCCGGCATGATCACATCCACATGTTCCATGGCCCGGTCCAGCAACGTGCCCTGCATGTCGCTGACCAGCGCCTGAACCGCGGCGATTTCGTCTTTCACCCAGAGGTGGACGTCGGTCACCACCTGATCGTTCCGGCTGCGGGCCGTATGCAGCCGGCCGCCGGCCGCACCGATTTTCTCGGTCAGCCGCTTTTCGATGTTCAGATGAATGTCTTCGAACTCCTGGCGGAAGGGGAACTGGCCCGCCTCGATCTCGGCCAGGACTTCCAGCAGTCCCCGCTCGATCAAGAGGGCGTCTTCCTGCGGAATAATCCCCTGCCGGCCCAGCATCCGGGCGTGGGCGACAGAGCCCCGGATGTCCTGCCGGTAGAGGCGGCGGTCAAAGGATAGCGAGGAGGTAAACCCCTCCACAGTCTTGTCTGCGGCCTTGGTAAACCGGCCACCCCAGAGCTTGGTCACAGGTGATCCGCCCTTCCCGTGTCAAATGTCGTGCATAAGTATACCGCTCGGTGCATGATCATACAAGAAGCTCGGTGCGGTTGACTTCTGCATCCGTTGATATCCATACTAGTTAGAAAGGAGTCTGTTCCGCAAGGGGGAACGTGGCATGGGCAATTGTTCGGACCGCCGCTTTCGCTTTGAACCATACGCTCTCGCACTGCTGAAAGAAGAAGCAACTGTGCTGGGGAAGCCCATGCTGATTGGACCGGAAGCCGGGCCGGCCGGCGGGTTTGACGCCGCTGCCGCGGACGGATTTGGGGACCTGCCCGGCCCCACCGGCATTGAAGTCAAAAGCAGCCTGAACGGTATGTCAGCCCGCTGGGTCAGCAGCCTGCTCGCCCGGGCGGCCGGCGGCGAGTTCAAGTCGGTGCTGGTGGTCGTCGAAGACGGCACCCCGGCACAGGTTCAACGCCTGCTACCGCTCTTCAAGAAAGTCAATCCCCAGGTGGAAGTGGCCATTTGGCTGCCCTCCGACCTGGAGCAGTTGGCAGAGCGCTACCCCGGCGTGGCTGTAGCCTTCCGGCCGGACTACCTGCCCCAGGCGGTGGAATCCTTCGCCCGCGGGCTGTCCGACCACTCCGGGCAAAACCACCTGGACGCCCTGAAAAAAGCCTTCCGGGAAGACAGCCTGGTGCTCTTCCTGGGCGCCGGCGTCTCCGTAACCGCCGGGCTGCCGGACTGGGACACCCTGCTCTGGCGGCTGGGCAGCCAGCTCATTCACCTGCATGCCCGGCCGGACCAGGTGCCGGTGAACGAGGAAAACTTACTGAAGCTACTCAAGGAGCAGACGCCCTTGTCGCCGCTCATTGCCGCCCGCTTCTTCCGCGAGTCGTTTGATGACTTTGCCGAGCGGGTCCGGACGGCCCTGTACGAAGGCATGCCGAAAGAGGTCGCCTCGCCGCTGCTCACCGAACTGATGAAGCTCTGCATCCCGCCCCAGGGCGGCCTGGGGGTCGCGGCGGTGGTCACCTACAACTTCGACGACCTTTTCGAAGAGGAACTGACCCGGCGGGGCGTCAGGCATAAAGTGGTCATGTCCGACACCGACAGCCACCTGCGCAACGAACTGCCGGTCTACCACGTGCACGGCTTCCTGCCCCGGAAGGGCTCGCTTTCCGACGTGCACCAGCAGTCCCTGGTCTTCAGCGAAGAGGCGTTCCACCTGCAGTTCATCGACCCTTACGCCTGGCAGACGGTGACGCAGCTAAACCTGCTCCGGGACCGGGTCTGCCTGTTTATCGGGTTCAGCATGACCGACCCCAACCAGCGCCGCCTGCTGGAGATTGCCGCCTCGAAGCGGCCGGGCGCCCGCCACTATGTCGTTATGAAAGACCACTGGCAGTCGGCCGTCCAAAGCGCCGGCAGTGAAGACGTGCTGGCCTACGCCCGGATTTTCCGGGGTCTGGAGGAAGCCTCGCTGCTCAAGCTGGGCTTGCAGTCCATTTGGGTGGAGGACTTCGACGACATTCCCCTGCTGGTCCGGTCGCTCCGCCAGGTCATAGGTAGTATGGACGTCACACCGGGCCCGGCCGGGCCTCGGTGACGAAAATTAGTTGCCTCCCGCTCCGGCGACTGACTCCATCAGTCGCGAAAAGACCGCTGCATGGCTGATCATGCAGCGGTCTTTTCATGTCGCTTCATCTCGCGGTGGAAGCCGCCGCCGTTGGTCAGGCAGCAGCCTCCGCGACGGCGGTATCCCCCTTGATCAACTGATACTGGAGAATGCCGCCCCAGGCCATGAGAAAGCCCTGCAGCACCCAGCCCAAATCGATCAGGTTCCCGGTCTGGTACAGATCCTGGGCGCTCAGGTAGGTATAGACCATATCGCTGGCGCTGGCGGCAATCATGCCCAGAGCCAGGAACGTCCACGGCGTGCCCAGGCGTCCTGCGCCGAACTGGCGCATCATCAGGGCGATGGAGACGGCTGCCGCGAAAATGATGGCGTCGCCGACGGGGTAGATCAGGGGAACCAGCTTTTTCAGCAGTTCGATCTCCGTGTCCTGCAGAATGGGCAGGACCAGGAAGTAGCCGGAAATGACGAGGGCCGCCCCCGTGAGGACCCAGGACCATGGATTGAGCTTGATCGGGAGGCCGGACGTCAGGTAGCCCCTCAGAAGGGCGACGGTCGGGTAGATCATCACCGGGTACGAAAGGATCCAGAACAGGTCAGGCAAGGAGGGCGAGGACATCTCCGCGTGCAGAATGACTTCCATAATGCCGTAGATCAAATAGCCCGTGGCATTGAGAAGCAGGCCGGTCCCCAGCCACATCCAGTAGCGGCGGACCGTGTCCTCCTTCGAAAAGGCGCCGGCGGCCCGATAAATGTAGACGGCGGCAGCAAAGAGTGCGACGGTCTGGGCCGCGTTGCCCACGGCCGTCAGGACGGCCTCGGCGGGGTGGGCCAGGTATGTGACCAGGGTCGCCAGAAACAGGGCAAGCATGACATAGGCGATGAGCCGATTGCGCTGCATGGATAAGTCCCTCCTAAGCGGCCTTGCTGAGCAGTAAGCCGATCTGGCCTGCCTTCTCGGCCCCGACGAACACCTTCAGTCCCACGGTAATGCGATCAGCCAGCGGCTTCAACTGGGCGGGGGACAGGGTTTCGGGTGTCAGCCCCATGGCCTTGCACTGCATGCGGACGGTGGTTTGGGCCACGGCCTTGCCAACATAGGGGGTCAGGATTTCCTCCAGTCGCTGTGCCACGATGCCTGCCAAATGTGCTCCCTCCGATGTTCATGGTCTACATTCACTCCCCAAGGGAGCCGATACACGGTGGATCTGTGCACCCAACTGCTTCGGTAGACGTGAATTCCAAGGTATGGTAGAATTACGTCTGGATGTTATTCGGCATCGCAACAGTTTGATGATACCAGTGCATGCAACGTTAGGCAATCGTGAGAGGTGCGCCCACATGAAAAGCATTTTGCTCAAGTCCATCGCACTGTTCGGATTGCTTGCCGGTCTCTGCCTGCTCATCACCGGGAGTGTTTACTTTGCCGGGCAAAAGCTGGCGCCCGAGAGCGCCACGGCGCTCCTGCTGATTGCCTTCGGCACCGCCGTCGTGATCACGGCTGCCGTCGGCGCGTTTCTGATTTGGACCTGGTTCGCAAAGCCCCTCGCCGACCTTGCGACGGCCCTTGGGGCATTCGCCGGTGGGGATCTTACGGGTTCAGCCCTTACGCACCGTAGCAAGGACGAAATCGGACAGATTACCACGCAGTTCAACGCCATGTTGAGCGAATTCCGACCGCTGATAGCCGAGATCAGTGGCGGCGCCCAGGTGGTTTTCGCCACGGCTTCCGATCTATCGCAGAATGCGGATCAGGCGGCAAAGGGCTCCCAGGAAGTGGCCCTTGCGGTGGCCAACGTCGCTGAAGGTGCGACAGAGCAGGCAGAGGCCGTTCAGGCGATGACGCAGGCTGTGGACAACCTGAAGCAGGCCATCCAGGAGATTACCAAAGACGCCGGCCGCACGGCCGGTGAGATGACCCAGGCGACCCGGCTGTTGACGGAGATGGCGGCGGCCGTCGACGATGTGGTCGGGAATGCCCGGACCATGGTCCGGAGCGCCGACCAGGCCGCAGCCACGGCCCGCAACGGCGCTGACGTGGTCGACCAGACCATCCGGGGCATAAAGCGGATCAAGGAGTCCGTGGGCGCTTCCGCCGGCCGGATTCGGGAGCTGGATCGCCTTTCTGGCCAGATCGGCGAGGTGACCCAGGTGATTGCGGAGATTACGGACCAGACCAATCTGCTGGCCCTGAATGCGGCCATCGAGGCCGCCCGCGCCGGCGAACACGGCCGGGGCTTCGGCGTTGTCGCCGGCGAAGTGCGGCGGCTGGCCGAGCGGGCCGCCAAATCTACCCGCGAGATCAACGCCCTGATCGACGCAATCCGCAGCCAGACCACCGAAGCCGTGCAGGCGATGGAGACGGGAACGGCCGAGGTGGAGACCGGCTCCCGGCTCGCCGAGGATGCCGGCAGGGCCTTGCAGACCCTCCTGGCGGCATCGGAGTGCACCGTGAGGGATGCGCAGACGATTGCCGACGCCGCTGAACGGGACCGCGAAATC
Source organism: Symbiobacteriaceae bacterium (assembly GCA_036504075.1). Lineage (GTDB taxonomy): Bacteria > Bacillota > Sulfobacillia > Symbiobacteriales > Symbiobacteriaceae > DASXVX01. Next base: position 14,803 of record DASXVX010000067.1, read on the forward strand.
GCCGCGCAAATGGTGAAGGCCATCGAATCCGCGGCGGCCGCAGCAGCCAGGAATTCGCAGGGGGCGGCAGCCATGGCTGCCGATGCCAACGAAGTGACGGCCCTTGTCGCCAAAGTCGCTGATATCTCACAACGCACCGCGTCCACGGCTGAACAGGTTTCGGCCACGGCCGGCGGGCTGCAGCAGACGGCTGAATCGGTTTCCGCTTCTTCGTCCGGACTCGAGATGATTGCCCAGGACTTTATGGGACAGGTCGCCCGGTTCAAGCTATAAGGCCAGGCCCGAGTCACAAAACGACGGGTGATCTACGCAAGTAGGTCTGCCAACGTTGGCTTTGTGACGAGCACCATGTACCAAAACCGAAAGGGAGCCCGGGCAGCACATTCGCCGCCCGGGCTCCTTCTCTTGCCTTTCGCTAAACCGTAAGGGGCCCGGTCAGGGACTGCTCAAGGCCCGCCGCCCGGGCTGCCGCCAGTTCGGCCGCCATGTTCTCGCTCAAGCCGCCGCGGGCCAGGTCGCCGGCGTAGCCGATCGCTTCGGCGATCGCCTGCGCTTCCGCCATGGGCGGGATGCTGCACACCACGTGCCGTGGCCCGTCGCCGACCCCCGCCCCCGCAGACTCCCGCCGGTTGCAACTGTCTGTCACCAGGACGTCCGCCGGTTTGCCGCCGGCGCCGATGCCGGCATTCCAGCCGGCCTTTTGCAGTTCGAGCAGGACTTTTTCGGCCTGCCGCCCATCTTCCAGGCTCACCAGGTCGATACTCGGCTGTCCGATGCCCAGCGTCCGGGCCACCGCCGCCCCGCAGACGGCGCCCCGCACCAGTGCGGAAACCCGCTCCGCCGCTGCCGTGCAGGCGACGGTCACCAGCAGCGTCGCGTGGCTCCGCCCCGGTACTGACTTGCGGTCCACGAGCGCCGTCGCTGCCGGGAACGGATAGCGGACCGTTACGGCCGCCTGCAGGTCATGCGTGTCGAGGCGGCGTTCCATCTCCCGGTGGGCCGGGCCGATGACCGTGCAGGACACGACCTCCAGGTCGGTTGGGACGCCAGGTTCACCCAGCAGCACTACCTGCAGGTCCGGGCGCTGCTGCTGGGCCAGTTCTGCCCCGCGCACGACCTCGGTTACGCCGCACTCGGCACCGAAAGCCGTGATGCCGACCCGAAGGCGTCGCTGATCGCGGGCTTGAAGGCCGGGATTCCGCTCCAGCCAGCCCCGCCGGTTGGACCCGACCAGGCCCCAGCGCGCGATGGCGCCGTTCATGATCTGCTCCCGGAGCGACCAGAGCAATGGCCGCTGGGCCGTCTCCAGCGCTTCAGCGGTGGAGTCCGGCCTGATAAGTGGGCTGACGCCGTCGTCTGCCCCAATATAGACTGCGAACACCGAAATGGTGTCCTCCAGCACAGGGCTGTCTGCTGCCACCTGCTCCACGCTGTGCCGGCCAAGGCCGGTGGGCGGGTTGCTGGCGATCACGGCCACCTGCGTGTGCACGCCGGCGGCAACCAACCCTGCGGCGTCCAGCAACACCGCCGGGAAGTCGGCTTCCGTGCACACCAGACGGTAAAGCTCGTCCGGCTGGAGGCCGGCCCGGCTGATCAGGTGCCGGAACGCCAGTTCCGCCCCCGCCTGGACCACCAGCCGCTCCAGACCGGGCTGGTCGCCCATTACCACCCCGGCAACTTTGGCCCCAATATACAGCGGCATCGCCCGGCCCGCTCTTAGCAGTTCGTTCAGTTCGTCATAAGGCTCGCCGTCCCCGATCCGGCAGCCGGCAAACAGCGGATGGTCGGCCAGAAAGTACCCGGCTTCCATGGCGAACGCTTCTTCCAGCAGCACCACGCCGGCGGCGTCCACCAGTTTCATGACCGCCAGGAACTCCGGCTCCGGCATGACCTCGCCGTACGGCCCCCAACGTTCCCCACCCGACAAAGAGTGGTGTGCAGGGGTCCGGGTGACTTCCGCCGGGTCGATTTGCCCCAGGTACGCCTGAAACGGCGGGTATTCCAGGACGCTCTCGTAGGTGCGCAGGTGGCTGGGCAGATGCCGCACGTAAGCGCTCCCCGGGTGGGTGAACCGCTCCATGACAGGCACAGACCCATAGCTGTAAAGCAGGTCCGGAGCATGGACCAGACACTGGCTGACTCCCCGGAGGACAGGCTGATTCATGGGCGCGGTCACCTCCACGGGCTGCGAAAATCGATTGCGAGCGTTTGTGTCGATTAGCGGCGGATCGTTTCCGGCTGGAAAATCCGCTCCGAAATCCAGTGGCTGAAATCCGCGAAGTTCGCATCGAGCCGGTCGACGACCCAGCCATGCTGCAAGAGCAGCACCGCGGGCGCATCCGTCACCCCGAGATGCTTTGCCAGGGAAGCGCTCCGGGAAATGTCGATGCGGGCCAGCTTCCAGGCGCCGCCGGCCGTCGCAGCCGCCGCTTCCGCCCACTCCAGGACGGAAAGGCTGCCGGGCGAGCCCGGACTCCAGAACACGGCCAACACCGGCTGTTCGGACTCCAGGACGTCGACCCGGAGCCGGTCGTCATCTTCCAGGTACTGCGCTGCGGCGCAGGCTGCGGCGGCGCCGTCCGCCACCGCGGTGATCAGCTTCTTCAGCCACTTGCGGCGGGCGTCGCCGGCGGCGAAAACCCCGTCGATGTTGGTGGCCATGGTGTCCGGATCGGCAAGAATTTGACCCTGGGCGTCAAGCGCCACGCCGGTGCCCCGGAGGAACTCGGTGCGCGCCACCTTGACGTCGCCCCGCCGTTCTGCGCCCGGGCAGAGAATCACCGCCCGGCCATCGACCTGGTTGCCGCCCCGGGTGACAACGGTCTTGATCGGTCCGGCCAGGTTGACCTGCACCACCGGCTCGTCCAGTTGCGTCACTTCCAGCCGCTCCACATGCCGGCGGAACCGGTCGGAGAGTTCCGGCCCCGTCAACAGGAAATCGCCGGGCCAGTTCTCCACCGCTTCGGCGCGGGCAATCTGGCCGCCGTACGTCTCCTGTTCAATCAGCACCGGCTTGAGGCCGTGCTGGGTGCCAAAAATCGCTGCCGCCATTCCGGCGGGACCGCCGCCGACGATAATCAGATCATAGGTGTCCGCCATGCGAACTCCCCCTTCTCTGTGAATCACGTCACAAACCGGGTTCCTAAGAAGGGGGACAACACGTGTGGCTGGTCCCCCGCAATAGTCATTCTCATCGTAGCTGCGCCGGCCGAGCGGCGTCAATTCGCCAAAGGCTCTGGGACGATAGACCGATTGCCCATCTATCAGTCTAGTGCTCGGGCCGCCCATCCTTCCGGGGCAGGAACGGCAGGTCCCCACCGGCACCCAGACCGTCCAGCACCAGAAACATGATCCCCGTGAACAGGAAGAGCCAGCGGAACTGCTTGGGCAGCCCCCCGAGCCGGGCCACCAGCTCCAGGCCGAACAGCGGTACAGAAAAGCGAAAGAGGGCGGAGAGCAGTGCCTGCAAGTACGGCGTTTTCTCCCGGACCCAGCGCCACCCGGCGACCCCGAAAATGGTCAGCGGCGCCAGCCCGCCCAGCATCCATACAGGATCGAACCGCGCCAAGCCATGGCGTGCCGCGTGGGGGATGATTTCAAACGTGGCTACCAGTGAAATGGTCGCCCACGAGACCGCCGCCGCTCCCGCGCCCATGACGCCCTGCATGGCCGGGCTGACCTCCGCTTCAGCCGCCGAGGCCATAAGCAGCAGGCCCCAGGCAATCAGGGCCGCAGCCAGTCCGCCCGCCAGATACCCGAACTTGGCCCGGTCTTCGAGGAAGTAGACCGGCCCCGCACATGCGGCGAGCGCACAGGCCGCTGAAAGCGACAGGCGGTAGTACGTACGTGTCACGGCACAACATCCCTCCAGCCAGAGCAAGGACCCGGCCGGCCAGGCCAGGTCCCCCGGAGCCAGTCAGTGAGCCGGTCATTCAGCCCGTCAACGATTCAGCCGGATTCATGGCAAGTTTCGCTTCCCGCATAGACATTCCTGCCGCCGGGCCCATGAAAGCGGAACAAACCAGGGTGGAGATGCGCGGTTAAGGCGGCCCCACCGGGGGGCCGCCCTTTTTACGTTCCGATGAAATTACTTGCCGGCGTTGTTCTTCTGGACGGCCGCGTAGACCTTGGAGGACAGGCCGAAGATGTCGATGAAGCCCTTCCCGGCCTTCTGGTCGAACTTGTCGGCCTTGTCGTAGGTGGCCAGCTCATAGCTGTACAGCGAAAGCGGCGACTTGCGGGCCACGCAGAAAGCCGAACCCTTGAACAGCTTCACCTTGACGGTGCCGGTCACGGTCCGCTGGGACGTCTGAATGAAGGCGTCCAGGGCCTCCTTCAGGGGGTTGAACCAGAGGCCGTTGTACACCTGCTCGGCGTACTTCTGCTCGAGGGTCAGCTTGAAGTGGTGCAGTTCCCGCGGCAGGGTGATGTTCTCCAGTTCCTTGTGGGCCAGCCAGAGCACGGTGGCCGCCGGCATCTCGTAGGTTTCGCGGGACTTGATGCCCACGAGCCGGTTCTCCACGTGGTCGATTCGGCCAACACCGTTGGCGCCGGCGACGGCGTTCAGTTTCTCAATGAGGGTGACCAGGTCCATGGCCTCACCGTTGAGGCTGACCGGCACGCCCTTCTCCCAGCCGATTTCGACGAAGGTGGCGGTATCCGGGCACTTCTCCGGCGCGACGGTCCATTCAAACGCCTCTTCCGGAGCCTCGGTCCAGGGATCTTCCAGGACGCCGGCTTCGCAGGAACGGCCCCACAGGTTAACGTCCAGCGAGAACGGGGTCGCCTTGCCTACGGGGACGGGGATGTTATACTTGGCGGCGTAATCGATCTCCTCTTCCCGGCTCCAACCCCAGTCGCGGACGGGGGCGATCACTTTGATGTTCGGGTTGAGGGCGGCCACGGAGACTTCGAACCGCACCTGGTCGTTGCCCTTGCCGGTAGAGCCGTGGGCGACGAAGTCGGCGCCTTCCTTCTCGGCCACTTCCACGAGCAGCTTGGAGATCAGCGGCCGGGAGAGCGAAGCGGAAAGGAAATACTTGGACTCGTAAACGGCATTGGCCTGCAGCGTCGGCAAGATATAGTCGTAAGCAAACTCTTTCTTGGCGTCGAACACATACGAGGCGGATGCGCCGATGGTGAGGGCCTTCTGTTTGATGAAGTCCAGGTCCTTATCATTGGCGCCGACATCGGCCGACATGGCAACGACATCGCAGTTATAGTTCTCTTTGATCCAGTGGATGGCCACGGAGGTATCCAGGCCGCCCGAATAGGCCAATACACACTTCTGCTTCGCCATAACAAAGGCCCCCTTGATGATCGGTTCGGATAAGTCTTGCATGATTATACCGCCACTGTGCATAGATATGCAATACACTTTTTCGCGAGATCCGCGCGGAATTACGGGACCTGAGCGATCGAACAATCCGGGAGCGCCATCCGTAAGAGGATATATCAGATGTTGGCGGTGAACTTCATGTCTGGTGTCAAGTTGCTCCGGGTTGAAGACCAACGGCCCGATACGCAGCGGACAAGCTTGCGGGCGATCGGGACCACACTCATCTGGCCGGCCGATTTCCGGGCGGCAATGGCCGCCCTTTGCCGGCGGCGGGGGCTGCCGGCCGGAATCCCGGCAACGGTCAAGATCGCAATCGTGGAAGCACAGGGTATTCTGCTCATGTGGCCCTGCCGGGCCGGTGACCCTGACGGCTTTTCGGTCCGGGTCTCCCCCGCGGGGCGCCGGGTCTCGCTAAAGCTGACCGATGCGTTCTCGGTCCTGAAGGTCGGGCTGCCGGCGGGCGTTACCATCGGCGTGCCGGTCTCGCCCTTTCGCAGCCCCCGGCACGGCCGCTGCCTGGCCCTGCATTTCAACCAGGCGGAGTTCCTGTACAAGCAAAGCCGTTCTTCCGCGATTGGGCTGCTCCCGGACCGGACCGATGCATGAACCCCCAGGGGGCCGCAAGGCCCCTTTTCCGCGTCCCGGATTTTGTCGAACGAAACTCGCCCCTGACCGACTCCTTGAATAGGAAGAACCAAATGGTTGTCTAATTAACTCATAGATGGTGTAGACATAGTTTCTTTGATTCCATCGGCAAAGGAGGGTGTGGCATGAGCACCGTCTTCCTGGTGATCTTCCTGGTAGGTTTCGGGCTGACCGCGATCTCCGCACTGCTTGGGGGCCTCCATCTTGGCGGGGACGCCGGCCACGACTTCGGTCACGGCCACGGCGGGCACGTTGGCCCGGGGCACGGCCACGGGGGACACGTGGACCTCGGCCACAGCCACGCCGGACACGTGAGCACGGGGCACGGACACGGGCACGGCGGCGACGCCGAGGCGGCCTCCGTGTCAGCGGTCAACTATCAGACCCTGGTGGCGTTCCTGATGGGTTTCGGCGGCGTGGGCTACATCGTCTCCCGTGTGCCGCTGGTCGGTTGGCTCCTGGCGATTCCCGTGGCGGCAGTTGGCGGCGTGGCCAGTGCGTTCCTGATCTTCAAGTTCCTAAGGTTCCTGGTGCGGGGCGAGCGGGTACTCCCGCCCACCTCCTACGTAGGTGTCGTGGGCCGGCTCAACATGCCGATCCGGGAGGGCGGCACGGGCGAATTGGTCTACATGCAGAACGACGTACGGCAGGTGTCGGCCGCCCGCAGTGCCGATGGCAAAGCGATCGGCAAGGGCGAGGAGGTCGTCATTCTCCGCTATGACCGGGGCGTGGCCTACGTACAGCTTTGGCAAGAGTTTATGGCTGAGACGGACAAATAAGGAGGTTGGGATTGTGTTTACACTCGACGTGTTGCTCATCGCCGGTGGGACTGTAATCGGGATTTTCCTGCTGTTTGGCATCATCGCCAGCATGTACCGGAAGGTGCCGCCGAACCAGGCGCTGATCGTTTACGGCCTGGGCGGGCCCCGCATCTCCAAAGGCGGCGGCATGGTGGTCTGGCCCCTGGTTCAGTCCTCGCAGTCGCTGTCGCTGGAACTGATGTCCTTCGACGTGGTGCCCCAGCAAGATTTCTACACCGTGCAGGGCGTCGCCGTCACCGTCGAAGCCGTGGCCCAGATCAAAGTCAAGTCGGACACCGATTCGATCCTCACCGCCGCCGAGCAGTTCCTCTCCAAGACCATCCAGGAGCGGCACGAAGTGCTGCGGCTGGTCATGGAAGGCCACCTGCGGGGCATCATCGGCCAGTTGACGGTCGAACAGATCGTCAAGGAGCCGGAAATGGTGGCCGACCGCATGCGGGCCAACGTTGCCGGCGACATGGCAAAAATGGGCCTGGAGGTCATCTCCTTCACGGTCAAGGAGATCAGGGATAAGAACGATTACATCGGCAACATGGGCCGGCCGGACATCGCCCGGATTCAGATGGCGGCCAACATTGCCGCTGCCGAAGCCGCCCGTGACACCGAGATCAAGAAGGCCCAGGCCAGTCGGGAAGCCGCCGTCGCCAAGGCGCTGGCCGACCAGGAGACCATTCTGGCTCAGACCAACTCCATGGCGAAGCAGGCCGAGGCCCAGCGTGACCTGAACTTGAAAAAGGCGTCCTACGATGCCGAGACCAAGAAGGCACAGGCTGCCGCCGACAAGGCGTATGACATTCAGACCAACATTATGCAGCAGCAGGTCATCGCCGAGCAGGTCAAGGTGCAGCAGGTCGAGCGCATGGAGCAGGTCAAGGTCCAGGAGGCCGAAATCCTGCGGCGTGAAAAGGAACTGATCGCGACGGTCCTGAAGCAGGCCGAAGTCGAGAAGCAGCGGACGGAGACCCAGGCCATGGCCCAGCGCCATAAGGTCGAGTTGGAGGCCGAAGGCCAGGCCGCAGCCGTCCGGGCCGCCGGTACCGCCGAAGCCGATATCAAGAAGCTGCAGGGCCAAGCCGACGCCGAGGTCACCCGGGTCCGTGGTCTGGCTGAAGCCGAAATCGTGCTGGCCAAGGGTAAGGCTGAAGCCGAGGCCATGAAGATCAAGGCCCAGTCGTACAAGGAGTACGGCCAGGCCGCCATTCTCGACAAGCTGCTGCCGGCCCTGCCCGAACTGATGCGGGCTGCCGCCGAGCCGCTGTCGAAGATCGACAAGGTCACGATTCTGTCCACCGGCGGCCAGGATGTAGGCATCAACAAGTACATGAACGAGATCGCGAAGGTCGTGGCCGTGGCGCCGGCCATGGTGGAGACCCTGACCGGGCTCTCCGTGAAGCAGTTGCTGACCTCGATCCCGGGCCTCGGATCCAAGGTCCAGGAGATCCAGGCGGGCGTCGCGGCGCCGGAGGCCGGACCCGAGACGAAAGCGTAGTCCGGTCTCGGGTTGAACACAAACGCCCCGGGTGCCTTTAGCACTCGGGGCGTTACACGTTCACGGCGGTCTACAGCGGAATCACCCGGCCGGTTTCGCCGTCTACCCGGACTCGCTGACCCGTCTTGATTTGCGCCGTTGCCCCGGCCACGCCCACCACGGCGGGAATGCCATACTCCCGGGCGACGACCGAGCCGTGGGACATCATGCCGCCAACCTCCATCACCAGGGCGCCGGCCGACAGAAAGAGCGGCGTCCAGGCCGGGTCGGTGCCCGGCGCCACCAGCACCTCGCCCGGCTCCAGCTTGGCCCCCCGCGGGTCCATAATCACCCGCGCCGGCCCTTCGTAGACGCCGGCCGAAGCCGGCGTGCCCACCAGGGCGCCTTCGGCCGAAACCGGGGCGGCGTAGAACGCTTCGCCTTCGCTGGTGATGACCCGGGGGGTCGACTTGCGGCCCACCTCTCGGTCGTACTCCGCCCGGTTGGCGGCCGCGATTGCGCGCAGGTCGCCCTCCCGGTCCCAGTCCGCAAAGTCCAGGAAGTAAATATCGTCCGCCTGGTCCAGCCGGCCGGCCGCCACCAGTTCCGCCCCCGCTCCCCCGAGAACGCTCCGGATGGCGGCGATCGTCCGAACAGCGTAGAACTTGGGGTACTCCCGGATACCGACCAGCGCCCGGATACGGCGGAGCATACCCCGGACGATGAACGCCCGCAGGGACCCTTTCTCGCGCCGGACCCGCGCCACGATCGCCCGGGCCGCCTCCTCCGCCTCCACGGCGCCGCGGCGGAACTGGACTTCGGGGTCGTCCTGCTCACCGTGGGTCAGGTAGGTGCTCAGGGTGGTCAACACGTGGGTCGGATCGTCGGACCAGCGCGGCATGCCCACATCGATCTCCCGGACGCCCCGGTGACCGTACTTCGCCAGGAATGCCTGCACCCCCGGATGGTCCGCCGCCGGCTCGGCCCCTTCGGCCTTGAGCTGCCGGGAGAGGCGCCAGAGCGCCAGGTCCATTTCGGTGGTCGGGTTGTGCGGCAAGGCGCGGAGCACTTTTTGCAGCAGGGCGGCCTCGCCGAACCACTGCTTCAGCTTGGCCTCCAGAATGTAACGGTTGCCCATGCCCGACGCCAGCACCGGCAGCAGGCTGAACATGACCATAGACAGCAGGTTGCTCGGCACCTCCTCCGCGAACCGGAGGCGCTCCGCGAGCCCCTGAACCGCCCCCGCCCGCCGCTCCAGCGCCTCCACCTGCGCCTTCACCCGGGCCAGGCCCCGCTCACGGGACGCCTCGGGAAAGGCCAGGGTAGTCAGCGCCCGGCCGATGACCACGGCGATGGTTTTCGCGGCCGGATGAACCGGCCGCTTGCCGTCGGGCGGCAGCCGCTCCGGCTCCCGGTCCAGGAGTGCCGCCAAAATGGGGCCCATCGGCCCGTCGATCATGGGCGTGGCGGCCAGCAGGAACTTGCGGGTCAGCGGATACCGGACGCCGTTGGTCACGTCGCCGTACATGCGTCCCCCCGCGAACCGGAGGGCCGGCGACTGCTTGAGTCCCGGCGGCAGCTTGATGCCCAGGAGCTTGATGGCTGCGCCCAGGGCCACCTTGTGGAACATGGCGCGGCCCGCCGGGGTGAGCGGCTCGACGATCCCTTGCATGAGATTCAGACTGATAAACGCCCGGTAGCCCGCTTCCGAGGGCACCGGCGGCTCCAGGTCCGGAAAGAGCGAGGTAATCGGCCGGGACTGCACCAGGTAGAACGTGCCGCCGGCCTGCGCCCATTCCAGGTCCTGCGGCGAGCCGAAATGCGCCGCCGCCCGGCGCCCCAGGTCCACCAGGGCCGCCACGCCCGCCGCGTCCAGCACCGGCCGCTCCTGCAGTTCCGGCGGGACTTCCCGGGTCTCCGTCCCCAGGTCGGTCCGGACGGTCATGAGCGCCTTGGAGGCGATGTGGGCTTCCAGCGTGCGGCCCGTGGCCCCGTCGGCCACCCAGTGGTCCGGGGTGACCTGGCCGCTGACCACCGCTTCGCCCAGGCCCCAGGCGCCGTCGATGGCCACCTGGTCGCGCCGGCCGGTCACCGGGTTGGCCGTAAAGAGCACGCCGGCGGCCTCCGCCGGAATCAGCCGCTGCACGACCACGGCCAGGGCCACGGCTTCCGGCCCGATCCCCTGGCGGGCCCGGTAGGCCAGCGCCCGGGCGGTCCAGAGCGAGGACCAGCACCGCTGGACGGCGGCCAGCACGGCCGCAGGGCCGTGGATGTTCAGGTAGGTCTCCTGCTGTCCGGCGAAGGAGGCGCCGGGCAGGTCTTCCGCCGTGGCAGAGGATCTCACCGCCACGGCGGGGCCATCGCCAAACTGGCCGTAAGCCGCCGTTACCGCCACTGCCACGTCCGGCGGCATGGCGCCCCGGTCGAAGAGCGCCCGGATGGCGTCGGACGCCGCCTCGAAGGCCTGCGCCGAGCCGTCGGCGACAGCCCGCCCGGCGGCTTCCGCGACGGCCACCTGCAAGCCGTTGGCGTCGACAAACGCCTGATAGGCAGGGGTCAGGAGCACGAAACCGGGTGGCACCGGCAACCCTGTGCGGGCCATTTCGCCGAGGTTAGCGCCCTTGCCCCCGGCCAGCGGCAGGTCGGCCCCGCCCAGGTCGGCAAACCAGCGGATCAGTTCCATGGTCGTCGCCTCCGATCTTCTTCATCGTTACCCGCGGATTTCCCCCGAAACGCAAGAATTCCTGCACACCGCGCAAAGCGATGTGCAGGAATATCTAGCGTATATGCTTTTAGCTGATCGCCGCCAGCGCCTGGTCGATGATGGCGATGGCCTGGTCCGCATCCGCCTCCGTGATGATATAGGGCGGCAGAAGGCGCAGCACCGTGCCCGCCGTGACGTTGGCCAGCAGGCCCAGTTCGTGGCACTTGGCCAGCACCGGGGCGCCCGGCACGGTCAGCTCCAGGCCCATCATGAGGCCGGCGCCGCGGACCTGCTTCGTCAGCTTGGGGTACTTGGCCACGAGGCCGTTCAGCTTCTGCACCAGGTAGTCGCCCATGCGGGCCGCCTGCTCCACCAGCCCGGCGGAGAGAATCGTCTTGAGCGTCGCCAGGGCCGCGGCCGCGCATACGGGGTTGGCGCCGAACGTGGTGGCGTGGTCGCCCGGCTGGAACCCGGCGGCCACTTCCGCCGTCGCGCAAATCGCGCCCATGGGCAGCCCGCCGGCCAGGCCCTTGGCCAGGCTGATGATGTCCGGCCGCACCCCCACGCCCTGGTAGGCGAAGAACGTCCCGGTCCGGCCCAGGCCGCACTGGATTTCGTCGAAAATCAGCAGCGCCCCGACTTCGTCGCACAACGCCCGGACAGCCTTGAGATACGCCGCCGGGAACGGGAAGATGCCGCCTTCGCCCTGCACCGGCTCCACGATCACCGCCGCCGTTTCGCCGTCCACGACGGCCTTCAGGGCTGCGATGTCGCCCGCCTCCACCCAGGAGAACCCGGCCGGCAGCGGCTGAAAGCCTTCCTGGATCTCGGGCTTGGCGGTGGCGGCCAGCGCGGCCAGCGTCCGGCCATGGAAGGAGTGCGTCAGGGAGATAATCTTCTGCTTCTGCGGGTTCCCCTTGCGCCAGTGGTACTTACGGGCCAACTTGAACGCGCCCTCGTTCGCCTCGGCGCCGGAGTTGCAGAAGAAGATCTTGTCCAGACCGCCGTTCTCCACCAGCACGGCCGCCAGTTCGGCGCCCGGCTCCGTGAAGTAGAGGTTGGAGCAGTGAATCAGGGTGTTCGCCTGCTCGGAAATGGCGTCCACCACCGCCGGGTGGCTGTGGCCCAGCAAATTGACGGCGATGCCCCCGAGAAAGTCCAGATACTCCTTGCCGTCGGCGTCCCAGGCCTTGACCCCCTGGCCCTTCACCAGGGCGATCGGATACCGGCCGTACGTCGTCATGACATAGGAATTCGTCTGCGCAATCAGTTCCTGGCTGTTCATAACGGGTTCCCCCCTCCAACGCTTTAGCGTAGCACCATGGTCCCAACGCCGTGGTCCGTGAAAATCTCCAGCAGGAGGCTATGCCGGACCCGCCCGTCGATGATATGCACTCGGTTGACGCCGGCCTCCAGGGCTGTCAGGCAGCACTCCAGCTTGGGAATCATGCCGCCTTCCAGCTTGCCCTGGGACATCCAGGCCTGCACTTCGTGCACGGTGACCCGGCTGAGCAGGCTCTTCGGGTCGTCCTTGTCGGCCCGGACCCCTTCCACGTCGGTCAGGAGCACCAGTTTTTCCGCTTTCAGCGCCGCCGCAACGGCCCCGGCCACCGTGTCGGCGTTGATGTTATAAGGCTCCCCGCCCGGCCCGAGGCCGATGGGGGCGATGACCGGCACGAAGCCGGCCCCGGTCAGCGACTCCAGGACGCTCACGTCGATGGCCGAGACGTCGCCCACATAGCCCAGGTCCACCATCTCCCCGGTCTTCACCGACCGGTGCAGGTGCTTGGTGGCTTTTATGAGGCTGCCGTCCTGGCCGGAGAGGCCGACCGCCTTGATCCCGTTGCTGCCGAGGTGCGTAACGATCTCCCGGTTCGTCTTGCCCACCAGAACCATTTGGGCAATCTCCATGGTGGCGGCATCGGTAACCCGCAGGCCGTCCACGAACCTGGACTCCAGCCCCAGCTTTTTGGACATCGCCGAGACTTCCGGCCCGCCGCCGTGCACGACAATGGGGTTCATGCCGCAGTACTTCATGAGGGCAATGTCCTGCATAACGGCATCTTTCAAATCGGCCGCCGCCATGGCCGCACCACCGTACTTGATGACCACCGTCTTGCCGGAAAACCGCCGGATATACGGCAGAGCCTCTGCCAGCACCGCCGCTTTACTGATTTCGTTCACGCTGCCCCGACCTCCTCATCCAGAACCGATGTGCATAAGTATAACTCTTCCTGTATAAGTATGCAAGAAAAAGCCACTTCACCGACGTGGCGGCGAAGTGGCTGTGTCGAAACTGGATGTGTCGCCGAACTAGTCGCCCTCCGACCAGGGGAGGGCCTGGTACTCCTCACGGATCAGCGAGAACATGCAACTGTCTGTGGGCACCGTCTCGCCCTGTTGGGGATGCAGGGCCCGGCGCAGGATGCCCTCGAAGACGAAGCCCTGCCGCTCGGCCACCGCCCGGGACCGCAGGTTCCGGGCGTCCATGCGGATCTGGACCCGGTTGGCCTCCAGGTGATCGAAGGCGAGCCGGGTCAGCAGCCTGACCGCTTCGCCGACGTAGCCCTGGCCTTCGGCCGATTTCCGGACCCAGTAGCCGATTTCGAAGGAGTGGAGCTTCCAGTCGATGTTGTGCAGGCCGGCGCCGCCCACATGCCGGCCGGTGATACGGTCGAAAAGGCCCACCGGCATGTCCTCCCGGAGCAGCCACTTCACCTGGGACTTGACGACATACTGGCGGGTGTCGTCCGGCGTTTGGTGGAATTCCGCCCAGGGGAGCCAGGCGCCAAGGTGCGCCCGGGACTCCTCGATCGACGCCCAGAGTGCCGGGCCGTCTTCCAGCCGGTACGGGCGCACCAGAACCCGGAGGCCCTCCAGTTGTTCGGGAAGGTCAATGAGAATCGGCGTCCATTCCATGTCTGTTCACCTTGCCTTGCGTGGGCTGGGTCAGAGGACCCGCTCGTCCGGGAGCCGGGGGGAGGGCCTGCGCCTCAGGAACCGCCTTTTTCGGCGGCCAGCGCCCGCATGACGAGGGGGAAGTTCCGGCGCCCCCACTCCCCGCAGTACGACGGGTTGTTCAGCGGCACCCACTCGATGGCCCCAATGGAATCGTTGGTCGCCGGGTTGTCGCTGACCGTTGGCGTGCCTTTCGAAATGGCGCAGCGATAGAAGTGCCGGATGTAGTCCCGCCCGGGCAGCGCCTCCCGGAGCAACAGCGGGCCAACCTCCACTTCGACACAGCACTCTTCCATCAGTTCCCGGTGCACCGTCTGCTCCAATTCCTCACCGGGTTCACGGGTCCCGCCGGGGAAGTTCCAATACCAGGCCTTTTCCCGCGGATAGTAATACCGAACCAGCAGGAGCTTATCGTTTTCGATAATCAATGCATATGCCTTTTGTCGCACGGTCCCGCTCCTCTCTGGCACCCAAGACCGTCATAGCCTGTACATCTTCAATTCTTCACCAATGGGTTACGGAACACCTTCCTACAACAACATGCCGCAACCCAGTGGAGTTTTTCCCAGGTCCGGTGAGCCTGGACAAACAGCAAGCCTGGTGTGCCATCATCGGGCCAGTTTGATTCCCGCCGGCAACCACCAAAAAAGATGGCCCGCTCGCCTTTGCAGCGAGTGGGCCATCTATTCGTCGTCCGGATTTTTGGTGCCAGAGCGGAGGAAGGGAATTCTGTTCCGCCAAGAGCCCAGTCGTCATGCTGCCCCGCTGGTTACGACGAGCAGTCTTCGTGGCTCCGAAGCAGGTCCCCTTCCTCCACACCTATCGTGCCCCCACAGGCGGGCGGTATGCGCGGGCCGGCCTCAGGCCCGCGGGACGGTAAGCTCCAGTTGATCCATCCACGCCCTGGCCGCATGGTCCCGGGCCCGAATGACCACCTTGTCCGGGTAAATCTCCATGAACCGGCTTTGACTGGCGTCCGGGTCCCGGCCGACCCCGGCGCCAGTCTGCAGCAGGTAAGCCGTCGAGCCAAGGGCTGCAAAGGTGGTCTGCTCCTGCTGGACCACCTGGCCCTGCGCCTGCAGCGCCCGGTGGGTGTGGCCGGAGAACCAGAGTTTGACCTGCGGGTTCTTCCGGCGGAGTTCATGCAACTCGGGGCCGAAGTTGCTGCTGCCGAACGCCCGGGGACCCTGGCTGGCTGCGACGGTGTCGTTCAGCGGCTGGTGCATGCAGACGACGGTGAAGGAATCCCGGTGCTCGGTCAGCACCTGCTCGAACCAGCGCAACTGCTCCGGCGTAATCCAGCACCAGTCTTTCTGATACGGAGCGGTCTGCCATTGCTCGTCGGCCAGCATCACGAAGTGGACGCCGCCGATGACCTTGCTGCTGTATGGCTTCGGCAGGCCGTACGCCTCCGTGAAGCGGCGGACCGACACGTCATCGGTCGTTTTCATGTCGTAGAACTCATGGTTACCGGTGGTCACCAGAAAATGCCCCGGTTTCGCGACCCTGTCGATGATCGCCCGGAACGCCTCGTGCTCGGCGCCAGCGCCGTGGTCGGCAATGTCGCCGTCGGTGAGCCAGAGGTCCGGCTTTAGCGCGCCGTAGTCGTTCACCGCGTTCTGCAGCTTGGTGTTCTGCATTTCGCCGCTGCCGGGCTGCAGGTGCACGTCCGAGAACAGGGCTACCCGGAACGGGGCGGGAGCACCCGGTTCGGGAACAGGGGGAACCCCGCCTGCACCCGGCCCGGGGCCGGACTTGCCGGAAGACGCCAGGGGGGCGCCGCCGGGCAAGACGCGGGCACAACCGAACGCCGATGCGGCAAGGATGGAACCGGCGGCAATGAGAAAGCGGCGCCTGTCCAGCATGGGGGAACCCTCCTTTCGTAGTTCTCACTATTCAGGAGGGTCCCTTTCATTTCCTGCCGAGACCGCGCCGGGCGTCGCTTCAGGGCTTGCGCTTCAGGGCTTGCGCTTGAGGGCGTCGCTCCAGGGCTTACCCTTGAGGACACCGCTTCAGCCGGTCCGGCCGATTTCCCGGGCCTGGTTTTCCCGCAGGACCTGTTCCGCCCCGTCGGCTCGGGCGGGACTCTCGCAGTCCACCAGCACCAGGGTGGATGCCTTTTCGCCGGCCAACCCGGGCGGCTTGCGCTTGTCCCGGTGAATCACCAGGTCGAGCAGGTACCCGACCAGCCCGCCGCCCAGGATGCCCAGAACGCCCAGCGTCACCGGTCCTGCTATGTAGGCCGATCCGAAAATGACCCCGGCCAGGCCGCCCAGTGTGGCGCCTGCAGCGACGCCGTCCATGACGCTGGCGCCGTCGGATCGCTGAATGGTATCGCCGAAAAACCCGCCGCCCATGAGCCAGCCTGTGAGGCCGGCCGGCTGCGGCACTGCCGCTGTGTAGTGCATGGGAATGACCCTTAGTTGGTAACCTTGAAAGCGTCGGCTCAACAACTGATTGATCGCCTTGTCCAGCTCAACAGTCGAGCGAAAGAGTCCCGTCACGGTCGGCACGGTGATCCCCCCGATGGTAGTCGTGCGGATATTTTGCCCACTGGAAAGGAGCACGCCCATGGAAAAACCACCCCGTTATGCGAAAATGAGCATGACGCCGCTGGGCGCCGCCTGGTTGCACAAGCGGAACCCCTGGATGGCCCTGGCCTGCTCCATCGCACTGCCGGGACTGGGACACTTTTACTGCGGGGCCTATTTCCGGGGCTTCGTGCTCATGACCTGGGAGATCATTGTCAACCAGTTTAGCCGGCTCAACTTGGCGATTTTCCTTACAGTGATGGGCCACGCCGACAAGGCCCGCCAGGTGGTGAATTACGACTGGATTATCATTTACCCGGTTTTCTATGTGCTTGCCATGTGCGATTCCTACCGGCTTGCGGTGGATATCAACACGCGCTTTGAGCTGGAGCAACGCCAGCCCGTGCGGCAGTATCAGCCCATGTCGATCTCTCCGTACGAGATCTCGTTCATCAGCAAGCGCAATCCCTGGATGTCCGTGTTCCTGGCCTCTTTTCTCGGCGGCGCCGGCCATTTCTACAACTTCAAGATGGTCAAGGCGATCATGCTGATGGGCTGGCACCTGCTGATCTGGCTGAACGCCGGCCTCGACGAAGCCGTGGTGGCCATGGTGCGGGGCGACTGGCTGGCAGCCCATCAGGCCATCGACTATCAGTGGCTGCTCTTCTTCCCCAGCATCCATATCTTCAACATCTGGAATGCTTACTCAGATACCGTGGAGATGAACAAGCTCTTCGAAGAGGAAAACGCGCATTTCATGCGGCAGGTCACCGACCCTTCGCCGTAAGGCCGCTCCGCTTGATTGCCCTGGTTCTGGCCGGGGTGGCGCTCCTGAGCGGTTGCCGGCCCCAGCCGCTCTACACGCCGGAAGTGCAGGTCCGGCCCGAATCGATCGGGTATGGCGCTCATTTCGCCGTCCGTCTGTACGGCGGCGCCATCGCACGCTACCGCTTCCTGGGCGCCAGTCAGGGACCGGATGGGGTTTGGACCGTCCGGATCGCCCCTTTGGACCTGGGCTTCTGGACCCAGTCCGCCGAGTTCACCGTCCGGACCGGCGACGCGCTTCCCCTCGGCCCCGACCCGGCGGTGCTGGTGGCGTTCCAGGAGATCCACCCGACCCGGCTTACGCTGCACGCCGTGAAAGTCTATCTCCCTGGCCCGGATCGGTGACCGATTGCCGCTCTTCCGCCCCTGTCATATGATGGCGTACACGTACCGGCGATTCTGGTACAATCGTGACAGGTTGTAGAATCGGGGGACGCCGTCCTGGCCTCACCACGGAAGGAAGCGCAGCATGTCACAATCGGAGGGTCCAGCCTGGTGGTTTGCGTTCTTGGGCAGCGAACTGCTGGTGCATGTGGAAGACGCCGGGGTCGGGATTCCCACCGCTGCCGACCTGGAGGCCGTGGGTGTGCCGCCGCTGACCGGGCTGGAGATCGGCCGGCTGGGCGACCGTCTTTGTTATGCCGCCGAACTGCCGGCCGGAACGGTTCCGCCCGCCGGCATGGCCCTGCTCGGGCTGCGGGCGGTCTATGGCAAGGTCGATCCGGAGACTTATCGGCTGGCCGGCCGGGCCGTGCAAATCGTGGAGTGGGATCGGACGCACCGGTTCTGCGGCCACTGCGGCACGCCGACGGCAATGAAGTCCGACGAAATCGCCAGGGTCTGTCCGAACTGCGGCGCCCTGTTCTTCCCGCGCATCTCGCCGGCGATCATCGTGCTGATTCAGGACGGCGACCGGGCGCTGCTGGCCCGCTCCCACCGCTTCCCGCCCGGACGCTACAGCACCGTCGCCGGATTCGTGGAACCCGGGGAGACGCTGGAGGAGACGGTGGTGCGAGAGGTAAGCGAGGAGGTCGGCGTGCAGATCCGGAATATCCGGTATTTCGGCAGCCAGCCCTGGCCGTTCCCCCACTCGCTCATGATCGGCTTTACCGCCGAGTACGCCGGCGGTGAGATCCGAATCCAAGAAGCTGAAATCGCGGACGCCCGCTGGTTCCGGGTGGACGAACTACCCGACTTGCCGCCGCGCATGTCCATCGCCCGCCAGTTGATCGACTGGTTCGTGCACAGCTGTACCGAAAAGTGACAAGCGGCCGGCCGAGGGGACGTCTGGCGCCCAGTGTAGCGAAGCAGGCCCTCAGTGGAAGCTGAGGGCCTTGTGCGTTACCCGCACCCGCAGTGGTCGCTAGAGGAACGGGTAGTACCGCCGCATGCGCTTCGTCAGTTCGTCAAACTTGCGCCGCTTCTCCAGGTACCTGCTCTGCTCCAGCCAGTCGTTGAGATCTTCCTTTGCGCGCTCCAGCTGCCCCGCGGCGGCGCCGATAAACTGCGTGCCGGGATTGCTGCCACCGTTGGAGACCATCTTGGTGAGATTCTGAAGCATCTGGTCGCAGGTCTCTTGCCGGTCCTTCAGTGTCCGTTCCCGACAGGCCTTTTCCCCTTCCAGGGAACGCATCTCCCTGGTCAGCTGCCAGTACTCCCGGGAGTCGGCCATGACCTTTTCCTCGTCGTCCTCGGGTCCGGCACCGGGGTTTGCCGTCTCCGGGGTGCGCCCGGGCATTTGGACCACGGGTGCGCTCGCTGCCACCTCCGGCTCCGCCGGCGATAACGGCCCCGGCTCAACTTCCGCTCCCCCGGGGCGTTGCCACGAGATGGCGATCACGTCCGTGGCGGTGTGCGGCGGCAAAGCACCTCCGGGCCGGCCCTCCTCCGGTTGCCTGGCGAAGACCGCTTCCTCCTGCGCTTCGGGCGGGATCAAAACCAGGTCGTTATAGAGCCGCGACTTCAGGGCCTTTTTCCGTTCGTCAACCGAGTCCTGGGGGGCGCGACGCCAGCCGAACATAACCCAGATCATCCCTTTCCGGCGATCTCCGTGATCTGCCGAAAGGATTCGCCCGCCTCCCATTTATTCCCTTTCGGTGCGGCCCGGTAACCGTCCGACGAGATCCGACAACTTCCGACGGGCACTTCGGCAGGATCGTAGTCGTGGGTCCGCTCAGACCGGCGCCATCAGCACGAAGACGAAACTTTTTCGGACCCGAAGCCGAACTTCATCCCGCCCGGCTACGTCTGATAGGTGGTTGCTGAAGCAAGGGCGATGGGGGAGTCTCGCGGTGACAGGCTTAAGATCCCGACGCTTCGGGTTACGGTTCGGCTTACTGGCGATCGGTGCGGTCCTGTTGGTGGTCATGGTAAACGGGTGGGTCTACTTCCGGGGCCGGACCCTGGTGACGCCGGCGGGGGAAACTCGCCCGGCGCAGGTCGCCCTGGTCCTGGGCGCCCTGGTCTTCCCCGACGGCCGGGTCTCCGACATGCTGGGCGACCGGCTGGAGACCGCCCTGGACCTGTATAAGGACGGGAAAGTCCAGAAAATCCTCGTTTCCGGGGACCACGGGCGCACTGCTTACGACGAGGTCAACACCATGCGCCGGTACCTGGAGGAACGGGGCGTTCCCGCCGCAGACATCTTCATGGACCATGCCGGGTTCGATACGTACAACTCCATGTACCGGGCCCGGGACATCTTCCAGGTGCAGCAGGTGATTGTGGTGACCCAGGCGTTTCACCTGCCCCGGGCGCTCTACATTGCCCGCAGCCTGGGTCTGGAGGCCCAGGGGGTCGTGGCCGACCGGCATGCTTACCGGACGACCTATTACGAGGTCCGGGAACTGGCTTCCAGGCTAAAGGCCTTCGGGCAGGTGCAGGTCGGGAGCAGGCCGGTCTTCCTGGGTCCGTCCATCGCCATCACGGGCGATGGACGCCTCACCCACGACCTGCCGGATTTGTAAGGCGACTGCCCGCCCCTGGAAGTAACTCCTTTCAAGAGGCATGGCTCCGCGCAAGAACGTCAGCATTTGCATGGTGACATCAAGGGAACACCTTGCAACTGTTGACAAGTCTGGCTACATGTAGGCCAAATCGATACCCTGGAGAGTCATTTCGGCCGCGCTTGCCTCCCAGGATGACCTCCCATGACCGCCCAGAGCAGCAAAACGGTTTCCCAGCCATCGGCATCATCAGTATTTGCATGGCGCTTAGTCTCCCAAGGGATGAAAAAGTTGACAGACGGCCTGAGAAGGTCGGGTTTAACGCCGCCAATGGCGGTTTTTGGCGCTGATACCCCCCTTCCGGCCGGCAGCGGCCCCGCCGGACTCCTGATGGCCAGGCGGCAAACCAGCGGTCCCGGGATGGGATCTGGGAAACATCGAGCAAGGGCGATCCTGCCAAGATCATGGCAAGATCGCCCTCTTCATTCAGCTCATATGGCAACCCGGCCCCCGACAGGCTCCGGTCCTATCTGGCGGCACTACTCCTTGCTACTGGCCGGCGTATTCATACGCCGCCTTCAGCCAGCCGGCGACCTCCTGGTCCGCGTCTTCCGGGGCACCGAGGGCGACCTGATGGGTTGTCCGGCCGGAGCCGACGTTCTTGACCGGCTGGAGCCGCCCGGCGGGCTCCGTGCCCGGCAGAATCAGCCCCAGGTCCACCCGGGTCTTCGTCGACGGCTGAATGGCCGCGAACTGCCGGCCCCGAACGAGGGCCACGTAGGTCATGCAGACCTTCAGGGTCACGTCGTCCCCCAGCCCCCGGGCCATGTCTGCCAGCCGGTCATAGACCGGCACCAGGCGGGCTTGGGTCCGGCGTACTGCTTGGCCAGCCAGTCTTCCGGCGTGGGCTCCACGTAGTCCGGCCCTTTAGCCGCCTCCCAGGCGATGACCTGGGCCGCAACGTGCCCGACCCCGTGGACCTGCTTCAGCCAGTCGACCTGCTCCTTGAACTTTGGCAGCCCCGCGGACCGCAGCAGTTCCACCCAGTCTTCCAGGGAGCGTCCGGTTTGCGTGGTCAGCTTGGCGATCACGGCCGCCATGTGCGCTTCCGGGGTTGGCGGCATGGTCTCACCTTTCTTCGGACAGGTTTTTTCCATTGTGCCGTGAATCCGGCCACCTGGCAATCCGTATCAGTGGAAAACCCTTACCCCGAACACGGTTGGATTTCGATGAAGAGGAGTTCGCCCTGGTCCGTCCAGGCCGGCTGGCCCGGGAAGTCCAGCGAAATGGACGTGCCTGTGGCCGTCTCCAGGAGCGACCACCAGTCCTTCCCCGGCTCCCTGAGCAGCATGAACTTGCCATCCGGGGACACCCGGGCTTCGATGGCGGAAAGCACCTTCTCAGCCCCGTCCAGGGCCAGGAACAGCAGGGTGCCTTGCGCGTACGGGCTGTAGCCCGGGCGCCAGGCTAACAGGCTGCCCGCAGCGGACCAGGCCACCACGCCGGCCCCTTCGATCGTTCGCACCGGTACGCCGGTTGCGACGTCGACGATGCGGGTCCGGATTGTCGTCCCGTCGTCCGGACCGAAGTCGGTCCCGGTTAGCAGCGTCCCGTCCGGCGACCACGAGACGCTGTTGCGTTCAAAGGAGGCCCCTTGCCGGAAATCCGCCTGAATGGTCCGCAGTTCGGCGGTTTGCAGGTCCAGCACCTGCAGGCCCGGGCGGCCCCACAGGGCGAGGTATCGGCCAGTGGGCGACGGCTGCGCCAGCATGATGCCGGACGCAGCGGCGATCTCCCGCAGCCCTTCGCCCCGGGGGCCGCCCAGCCAGACCTTACGCCCGACCAGCAACAGCCGTCCGTCGGGCAGCCACCCGGCGTAGCGGTAGGGCTTGCCGCCTTCGTTGGGATCGGGCATGGGCGTCACCTTGCCGGTGGGGAGATGCACGAGTCGCGGCGCCGGTCCACCAGAGGCCATCCCGTCAGCCGTATAGAAGAGAGCCGACTCGCCGTCCGGCGCCAGGTGGAAGCCGTCCCGCCAGGCCCGGTACCGCCATTGGCCGGCAAGCAGGCGCCGGCCGGCCAGCAGGTCGGCGGGGCGGTAGCGGGTGAATGTGTTCTCCGGCGGTCTTTCAAAGGTGACGACCTCGGGCACCACCTGCCCGGTCCCGTCCTGCGACGGCGCCCCGGGGGCGCCTACGGCCACCTTGCCGCCGGGCGGCGCATGCAGGCGCAGGGTCCGGGCGTCCGCCCAGTCGAGCCGGACGTCCGGTCCGGCGGTCCGGGCGACCGCTTCCGCCGTCGCCGGGCGGTCCATGTCCACAGGGAAGAGCAGCGTCAGGTCCAGCCCGTCGCCGGGGTCGGGGGTGGCGCGGCGGGGGCCGTGCCCAGGTCCGGTCCGGCGGGAGCCGGGCCTGCGGGCGGGGTCTCGGGAGCTCGGCACGCTGCCATCGCCAGGGCCGTCATCAGGGCCAGGGCTGCCCACGTCATCTTCCGGATCCGCATGGTAGACACCTCGCACGGGGTTTCTCATCTTTCAGACTCCGCAGGCGGCCTGACTGTTCCGCTCCCGACGCCCAGTCCCGGGAAAATCTTTTCGTAAACCTTACACAGGGTGTTGACGCGGATGCCAGCGGCTACTACAATAAGTTCCAATACACAACGGCCATGAAGGAGTAAAGTAAGCGGATCGAAGTCCATTCAGGGAGGCGGCGCCACCGACTGCAAGCGCTGCTATGGAAGTCACCGCCGAAGTTCACTCCGGAGCCGCACGCTGAACTCCCCTTGCGGGCATGTAGGCGGTGCCGGTCCTCCCTCCGTTAATGGGGAGCGGTGTCGAAGGTTTTCCTTCCGCACCTGCATGAATGAGCGGGCTGTCACAGCGTGACGGCTCATAAGGGTGGTACCACGGGAGTTAACTCCCGTCCCTTTTCCTAGGGACGGGAGTTTTTTATTTTATCTCGAGGAGGCGGATGAGCATGGCCGAGAGGACAAATGCTGTTTCGATGCAACAGGTGGGCGCCCGCTTTAGCGGCCTTGGTCTGGGCTCAGGCCGTCCCCTGATCATCGCCGGTCCCTGCAGCGTGGAGGACGAGGAGCAGATTCTGTCGGCGGCCCATGCGGTCAAGGCGTGCGGCGCTACCGCCCTGCGTGGCGGCGCTTTCAAGCCCCGGACGAACCCCCGGTCCTTCCAGGGCTTGGGCGAAGCGGGCCTGAAACTGCTGGCCAAGGCCCGGCTGGAGACCGGCCTGCCGGTGGTAACCGAAGTGATGGACACCGCCGAAATCGATGTGGTCGCCCAGTACGCCGACGTGCTGCAGATCGGCTCCCGGAACATGCAGAACTTTGCGCTGCTCAAGCAGGTGGGGCGCGCCGGCAAGCCGGTTATGCTGAAGCGGGGCCTTTCCGCCACCATTGCCGAGTGGCTGGGCGCCGCCGAGTATATCACCGCCTCGGGCAACGACCAGGTTATCCTCTGCGAGCGGGGCATCCGCACTTTCGAGACGCATACCCGGAACACCCTGGACATCAGCAGCGCCGTGGCGGCGAAGCAACTGTCGGGCTTCCCGATCATCATCGATCCCAGCCACGCCGCCGGGCGGCGTGACCTGATTCCCGCCCTGTCCAAGGCGGCCCTGGCGGCCGGTGCCGACGGCCTCATGATCGAGGTTCATCCGAACCCGGCGAAAGCGCTTTCGGACGCCGACCAGCAGCTTGACTTCGACGCCTTCCGGAACCTGATGCAGGACCTCGGCCTGCTGCCCGCCGGCGCCCTGGAGTCTCTGGAGGATTGCCGGGCCGAAATCGACCGGCTGGACGACCAGCTTATGGACCTGCTCGTCCGGCGGATGGCAATCTCCGGCCGGGTAGGCGATCTGAAGCAGCAGAACGGCCTGCCGTTCGCGCAGCCGGACCGGGAGCGCCTGATTCTCGGGCGGCTGACGGCCCGGGCCGAAGCCGGCCTGCGGCCCAGCGACGTCAAGGCGCTGTGGGACGTCATCATCGGCTGTTCTCGCCGGGCCCAGTCCCCGGCCAACCAGGCCGTCTCCCTGTAACCCCGCCCCCCCCCTGCCCGCCTCTGCCGGCCAACACAAGCTGGTGCAGAGGCGGGCCTTTTTATGGCACCTTATGCTTATCAACTATCAGCGTTCAATAAAACTGACAGGTGGATTCGGCCTTATATCGAACAGTACCGGGTATAATAGGACCCACAAGCGAGGGGATGCAAGTTGACCTCCTGGGATGAAGTCCAGAAAAACGTGGCGGCCGTAAAGGGCGGCTGGATGGCCTTTCAGCGTGGCGGCTTGCCGGGTCGCGGTGTCCGCACGCCGATTTTGCGGTCCTGGCGGCGGAGCCTGGAGGCGGGCATCAATCCCGGCCGGTCCGGCGGCCTGGTCGTCTGGAACGAGGCAGGCGTTCTGGAAGCCCGCAGCGCCAACCAGGATTTGATCGCCGCCGCCGCACCGGCCCTCGCCGAACTGAAGCCGCAATTGATCAGCGCCGAGCAAGTGGTGGCGCTCTGCGACCCCGCGGGGCGGGCGCTATATGTGGAAGGGGATGCCGCCGCCCTGCGGGCCGCCGAGCAGATTGGCCTGGTGCCGGGTTCCGACTGGAGTGAGCCGGCCAGCGGCACCAACGCCATGGGCACCGTGCTGGTCGAGCAGCGGACGACCACCGTTTTCGCGACGGAACACTTTCTGGAAAACTTGCATCCCTGGGCCTGCGTGGCGGCGCCGATCCGGCATCCCATGACGGGGCAGTTGCTGGGGGTGCTGGATCTGTCGGGCCGGTTCATGCATGTCGACCGCCACACGAAGATGGCGGTGGCCGCAACCGTGGAGGCCATCCGGGCGAGGCTGGCCCTGCTGGAAGTGACCATGCAGCAGGCGCTGCTGGACGCCTTCACCGATTACCTGACCCGGAACCGGCAGAGCGGCCTCGGTCTGGTGGACCGGCACGGCATCCTCGTGCGGACCGCCGGCGGCGGGTTCCAGCAGTTGGGACACTCGCCGGTTTGGGCGGACGGCATCCAGCGGGTGCTGCGCTCCACCGAAGAGTACCGGGAAGACGTGGAACGGCCTGACGGCCGTCGGACCCAGGTCATCTTCCGGCCGGTCCGGTTTGGCGGCATGGTGGTGGGTGCGGTGGTGGAAGCCGTTCCCGCGGCGGCCCCGTCGGGTGCCGCCGGACAGCCGGGTGCCGCCGGACAGCCGGCCCTGCCGGGACTGGTCGGCCGGGGCCCGGCCTGGGTGGCGGCCATGGACCGGGCCACCCGCGCCGCCCAGACCTCGTCTACCGTGCTGATTACCGGCGAGACCGGCACCGGCAAGGAGGTGCTGGCCAGGGCCATTCACGAGGCGAGCGCCCGCCGCTCCGGCCCATTTGTCGCCATTAACTGCGGCGCCCTGCCGCCTTCACTGGCCGCCAGCGATCTGTTCGGCTACGTGGGCGGGGCGTTCACCGGCGCCAACCCCAAAGGCAGCGCCGGGCGGGTGGAGGCGGCAAACGGCGGCTCGCTGTTCCTGGACGAGGTCAGCGAGCTCACCCCGGAGGCGCAGGTGATGCTCCTGCGGGTGCTCCAGGAGCGGGAGGTCGTCCGGGTGGGGAGCCACCGGGCCACCCCCGTGGATGTCCGGGTGATCGCCGCGGCCAACCGGGACCTGGGGGAAATGGTCCGGACCGGGACGTTCCGGCAGGATCTGTTCTTCCGGCTGAACGTGGTGCCGATCGGCCTGCCGCCGCTGCGGGAGCGGCGGGAGGATATTCTGCCGCTGGTGGACTACGCCTATCGGCGCCTGGGCGCCACGCCGCCCGACCTGGGGCTGGCCGCCTGCGAGCGGCTGACGGCGTATCGCTGGCCGGGGAACGTGCGGGAGTTGCTCAACCTGGTGGAGCAGTCGATCGTGCTGGGCGAGAACCCGGCGAGCCTGCTGCCGGTGGGCCCTCTCGCAATGACCGGCGAGCCGAGTCTGGGTGAGGCCGGCGAGGAGGAGCGCATCCGGTCCGCCCTGGACGGGTGCGTGGGGAATGCGGCAGCAGCCGCCCGAATCCTGGGGATGAGCCGTTCAACGCTCTACCGCAAGCTGGAACTGTACGGCATCCGGCTGAAGCGCGAAGTGCAATAGGTCAGGTGTCGCGAGACAGGTGTCCCACGCGGGACACCTGTTTCATTTTCCGGAGCGCGCCTTGATTTCTGTGTTCCGAAAGGAACGCCTCCAGGCGGCGCTCCCGAAGTGTCGGCACCCTCTCCGTCCTTTGCAGCCCTTGCTCTCCTTCGTTGGCATGAGATATGCATCATCCATGTGGGTGAACCAGAACTACCAGGGAGGAATCTCACATGGCTTTGGGCGGTTACGCACAGAACTTGGCCCACATCGATCTCACCGGCGGCTCGGTCTCCTACAGCCCCATTCCGGAAAACCTTACCCGCAAGTACATCGGTGGCCGCGGCCTCGGCGTCAAGTTCGTCTTTGACAACGGCCCCGCGGTCGACGCACTCTCCCCGGACAACCTGCTGTGCTTCATGAACGGCCCGGTCACCGGCTCGCCGGTCAACATGTCCGGCCGCCTCGCCGTGGTCACCAAGTCCCCGCTAACCGGCACCGTGACTGACTCGCACATGGGCGGCTTCGCCGCAGCCCGGCTCCGCTGGGCGGGCTTCGACGGCCTGCTGGTGAAGGGCAAGGCGGCCAAGCCGACCTACCTGCTCTGCCAGAACGGCAAGGTCTCCCTGCACGATGCCTCCACCTACTGGGGCCTGGGCGTCCGGGCGACCGTGAAGGCGCTGCGCGAAGTCCACGGCAAGGATGCCAGCGTGATTTGCATCGGTCCGGCGGGCGAGCGCCTGGTCAAGTTCGCCGCCTGGATGAACGAGGATGACCGGGCCTCCGGCCGCGGCGGCGTCGGCGCTGTGGGCGGCTCCAAGAACCTGAAAGCCATCGTCGTCATCGCGGACAAGTCCGGAATGAACAAGCCCACGCCCGAGCGCAAGGAGGCCTTTGACGCCGCCCAGAAGGCGGGCCTCAAGGCTATCAACGCCGGTGCGCTCACGGCTCCCAACAAGGGCGGCCTCTCGGTGTACGGCACCAACGTGCTGACCAACATCCTGAACGAGGCGGGTGCCTTCCCGACCTACAACGGCAAGGTCAGCCACTTCGACCAGGGCTACGAGATCAGCGGTGAGGCGTTCCGGGAGCACAACCTGGCCGGCGAGCCGGTCTGCCACGCCTGCCCGGTGGCCTGCAAGAAGATGATCGAGGTCAAGGAAGGCCGGTGGAAGGTCAAGACCGAGTCCATGGAGTACGAGACCGCCTGGGCCTTCGGCGCCATGTGCGGCCTCAGCGACCGGGAGCCGATTACCTACATGCTGGATCAGTGCAACGACTACGGCCTCGACTCCATCGAAATGGGCGTCACGCTGGCCATGGCCATGGAAGCCTCCGAGCAGAAGCTGACCAGCGAAGTGATCAACTGGGGCGACGCCGAGAAGATGTCCGCTCTGGTGAAGCAGACCGCTTACCGTGAGGGCATCGGCGACACGCTGGCGCTGGGTGCCTACGGCGCCGCCGTCAAGTTGGGCAATCCGGACCTCGCCATGTCGGTCAAGGGCCAGGCGATTCCGGCGTACGACCCCCGCGGCGTGCAGGGCATCGGCCTGGGCTATGCGACCTCCAACCGGGGCGCCTGCCACCTGCGTGGCTACACCATCGCCTCCGAGATCGCCGGCATTCCGTTCGCCACCGACCGGACCGTCACCGAAGGCAAGGCCAACCTGCTGAAGGTTTTCCAAGACCTCTTCGCCTTCACCGACTCCATGGATGTCTGCAAGTTTGCCACGTTCTCCGAAGGTGCCGGCGAGTTCGCCGCCCAGATCTCCGCCCTCACCGGCCTGGAGATCAGTGCGGAGGAGGTCATGCAGACCGGCGAGCGCATCTACAATCTGGAGCGCTATTACAACAACCTGAACGGCTTTGATGCGAAGGACGACACGCTGCCGAAGCGGTTCTTCACGGAGCCGGCCACCCACAATTCCGCCGGTATGATCTCGCAGCTTCCGGTCATGCTAAAGGAGTACTATGAGCTCCGCGGCTGGAAGGATGGCAAGGTC
Source organism: Symbiobacteriaceae bacterium (assembly GCA_036504075.1). Classification (GTDB taxonomy): domain Bacteria; phylum Bacillota; class Sulfobacillia; order Symbiobacteriales; family Symbiobacteriaceae; genus DASXVX01. The sequence goes on from DASXVX010000067.1 coordinate 43,142, forward strand.
ACCGAAGCGAAGCTGAAGGAACTGGAGATCGTCTAGCATGCTCGTCAAACTGTTTGCCAGCTTCCGGTTGCCCGGCATCGGGCACCGGGTTGAGGTGGACCTCCCGGCGGAGAAAGTCACGGTGGCCGCCGCCCTGGAGGCGCTCTTCGGCAAACACCCGGAACTCCGGGGCCACATCATGACGGAGGACGGGGCGGAGCTGCAGCCTTTCGTCCAGGTGATGCTCCAGGGCCGCCTCATCCGGGACTTGGCGGGACTCATGACCCCCGTGACCCAGGCGGACACGCTGGCCATTTTCCCACCTTCCGCGGGAGGATAACGCCCATGGAGCTGGATTTTCGGGGCACGCCGATCGATCAGTATCGTGAGTACCTGGCCGCCATTGGCGGGCAGGAGCAGCCCGACGGCTCGTTCGCCGGGCCGGGCTGGGCCGTGACGCTGACCGAAAGCGAGTACCGGGTTTTCGGTATGGTCATGCCCCGGGTGCTCATGCAGTTCACGGGCGACCCGCCGGCGGTGGAAGCCGCCGTGGCGGCACTCCGCCTGCGGTCCATGCGGGCGGGCGGCTGACAGTCACATACCGCGCAAGAGGCAGCCGGCCAGGACCGGCTGCCTCTTCGTTTGCTTCAACTGACGGTAGCGGGGGTGCGGGTGGCCCAGCCATAATAGCCGATGGCTGTCAGCAGGATTACCTGGCCACCCAGCAGCAGGCCCAGGGTGGCGTTGAGGCCCGCCTGCTGAGCGACCAAGCCCATGAGCGGGCCGGTCATGATGCCGGAGACACCGCCGCCGGAGTACATGAGCGAGTAGACCCTGCCCACCCGGTCCGGGTACCGGGTCGACACCAGCGCCACGCAGGTGGGAAACGCGACCGAGACGCCGGCGCCCACCAGCGCCCCGAGCCAGCCGAACTGGCCCGGCAGCAGCACCAGACCGGTGAGGCCGGCCGTGCCCACCAACCCCAGCGTCAACATGGACCGGACTGAGCCGAACCGCTGCACCGCCCAGGCGCCGGCCAGGCGCATCCCGGTAAAGCCCAGGAAGAACAGTGTGGTAAAAAGCGCGCTGGTGGTCTCCGGAACACCCTTGGCCCGCTGCAGATAAGTCGGGAGCCAGAGGCTCATGCCGATTTCCACCGCCACGGCAGCCGCGAGGGCGATAACGGCCGCCCAGACTGCCGGGTCCCGGAAGAGCGGCCCGTAACCGCCACCTTCGGCGCTGCGGGAACGGGGCACCGGCAGGGCCGGCAGGGACACGAAAGAAAACGCCCAGACGCTTACGCCTACCCCAACCAGCCCGATGGCGACCCGCCAGCCGGCGCCATGGGCAAACCAGAACCCGGCCCATGCCGATCCGGCGAGCGTCCCCAGCCCGTAAAACCCGTGGAGCAGGTTGAGCATGCCGCTTTGCCTGGGTCCGTCGTACAACAGCGAGATGGGCAGGCTGGTGGACATCTCCACCAACGACAGTCCGGTGCCCAGAAATGCGCTGGAGAAGTAGAGCACCACCGGGTTCCGGAACGTCAGAAACGAGGCCAGGGCGGTCGCGGCGATGGTGAACCCGGCCCACACCAGCCGTTTGAGTCCCAGGTGCTGGGACAGGGTCCCGAACGTGAAGGACGTGAGCGAAAAGCCAAAGGCGCCGGCGGAGAAGATGGCGGCGCCGGCTGCGGGGCTCACCGACAGATCGGTGAGAAAGTGCGGCAGCGACAGGCCCTTGGCGCCTTCCAAAAGCCCGGACGTGACGATCATGCCCAGGGCGACGACGGTGAACAAGCGCAGGTTACGGTTGGACATGTGAGCACCGGCCTCTCCGAAACGACATCCCGTTTATCTTCCACAACGGAAAGACCAGTGCCTGCCAGGAACCGGACCTGCGTTTTGGTTAGTCCATTCCCCAGAAAAAACCCGGCGCTCGGGTCTCGGCCAGGGCCCAGACGGCGATGACTGTCGGCTGGAAGTAGAGGCGCCACTCCGCCCCTGCGTACCCGACCAGGCGGGCCTCCGGCGCCAACAGGCCGAACGCACCGTTCGGCTGCTGCTGGTCCAGCAGCCACTGGACGGCCCAGCCGGTGCCGGCGTGGCCTGCGACGCCCAGGTAGGCGCAGGCCCGCAGCAGCATGCAGACCATGTCGATGTCCCAGTCCCGGGCATACGAGACGGCCAGATACGGAAGCACCGCGTCCAGCTGCCCGGCCCGCATACGGTGCAGCCCCCAGGCGGTCCGGCAGCCCAGGTTGTGGCAGAACGTGAGCAACTGGCTGCGCCGCGAGGCTACGACTCGATAGGCCGAGGGCCACGCGGGTTTCCGGAAGACCACGTCCGGCACCGCACTTCCCGCCTGCCGGAGCAACGCCCGGGGCAGCGCCAGTGCCGCCGGCAGCGGCCTCCGGGCGCCGTCGCTCAACGCCTCGGTGAAGTGTCCGGCCAGTGCCGCCAGGGCCGGAATGCGTACGCCCTGCCCGGCGAGGACGGCGTGTGCTGCCAGCGCCGGGACGGGGTCGCCGGCGAAGTCCTGCAGGCCGAATCGAGCCAGCCCGGCGGCCGCCTGGTGCAGCAGGCGGTTTCCGCCGGCTCCGGACGCGGCCAGCAGGCTCTCTGCCGCAGTCAGCCCGAGGATAAGTTGAAGATGCTCGTCTGCGGTCTCAAGCGCTGAAGCGTGACCGGCCAACCAGCGGCGGGCGTCTCTGGCAGCTTTCTGCGTAACAGTCTCGCTCACGGGCCCTCACCCCCTTGCCGGCTTTCGGCCTTCCGATACAGGTAGGCCCCACAAAAGAGGAGGCCGACCAACGTGGTGTGGTAGCATGTCTTGAACCGATAGCCGGTGGAGCGGTCGGCCCGTCCCGCGTAGTGAGGCCCCGGCAGGAATCCCTCCGGGCGCCATGCGGAGAGCAAGGCGGTAGCCCCGGCCTGGAACAGCGGCGTGTCGTGCCCGTCCAGTGCGACGAGGTTGAGCAGGAGTTCGCCGGTCAGGTCCCAGTCCTGTTCCCGCCAGAAGTGCACAAGCAAGGCTTCCGTGTCCAGCCGGGCGTTTTCGACCGCCTCCGCAGGCGCCCCGGCGGCCGGTCCGGCGAAATCGGTCAGGTAAAACAGGGCGTGGGTGATGGAGTAGACCTGCCATTTGGCCATGTAGACGGGCGAGGAGGCACGGCCCAGGGTGGTGGCCCGGAACAGCGGTCCCCACCCTTGAGCGCGGGAGGTGAGGCCGGCGCGCCACTGCAGGTAGTGCATCTCCAGTTCCCGATAGGGCAGCATCTCCAGGCGCCGGGGATAGCCGGCCCGGCGGACTCGGCGCAGGGCGGCCTCAAAAGCCGGCGTGCGGAGCCCGGCCCCGCGCACGGCCAGGTAGAGCAAAAAGTAGGGGTTGTAGAAGTGCGGCTGGCGCTGGGCGGAGTGGACCGAGACGGGATCGGCCAGGTACGCCACCAGCACCTGGCGGATGGGCTCCAGCCAACTCTGGCGGGAGGCGCCCAGCCACCGGTGCATCAGTCCGTATAGCAGCGCCAGCTCGGTCAGTTCCTTCATGTCGTCGGGGTTGGTCCGATCGGCAGGGAGGAACTGGGCAAGGTGGTCGTTGATCCAGGCCAGGCCTATGGTCAGTCGCTCATCTACAAGCTCGGGCAGGAGCGGGCCGTCCGCCGGCTCCGGGAACAGGCGGGGGGAACGCATGTTTACCTCCTATAGGGCTTCAGCGGGGCGGGTCGGATCCCGGCGCAAGCCGGAACCCGACCCGTCTGGCTGGAATTTCTGCTGGTGTGTCGCCGGACTGGTCAGTCCCTGACGATGATGCAGTAGTTCCCGGAGCAAACGACCTTCGCAGCCTCGGCACTGACGTTCCGGGCGGCGAGTTCCTTTGCGACCTTGGCCATGACCTCGCCGTCCAGCCGCAAAACGCCGGCCTTGATGAGCAGTTCCTTGACCTCTTCGTGGTTCATCCTGAATCCCCCCTTTCTTATTTCCGACTATAGCACCGTCCGAGAACCGGTAATACCATAATATGTAATTTTCTCCCACCAGATAACGAGGCCGGGCGGCAACGCAAACGGCCCAACCAAATTCTGGTTGAGCCGTGCATCGTTCGACAAGTTTTGCACCGAACGTATGGTAGCCTTTAGGAGGTGGCGGGGAAGCCGGTACCATCCAAACAGGAGTTGAACCAACTGAAAGAGCGCCTGTACATGGCAGTGGTAACTGCAGCAATCGCCTACACCCTACCGAAAGTGATTGATCTCATGTCCCAACTAACTCTTTTCCTGCTCCAAACCCTGCTCAAATAGCGCAACCCCGGCTTCCCCGTCCACCCTAGTATTGCCCGATCACGGGAAATTAATCAGGTGCGATAGCTCCCGTTGATCTTCACATAATCGTACGTCAGGTCGCAGCCCCAGGCCGTCGCTGTGGCCTCGCCGCTGTGCAGGTCGGCCGTCATGACCACCGTCTTTTCGGCCAGCACTTTGGCCGCCGCCGCTTCGTCGAACGCCAGGGGCGTGCCGGCCCGCATCATTTGCACGTCGCCCACCCAGAGGTCGGTCTTGGCCGGGTCGAACTCCGCTTCGGAGTACCCGATCGCGCAGAGCACCCGGCCCCAGTTGGCGTCTTCGCCAAACAGGGCCGCCTTGACCAGCGACGAACCGCAGACCGCCTTGGCCGCCTTCCGGGCGTCCGCCACGCTCGCGGCGCCGACCACCCGCATCTCCATGAGCTTGGTGGCGCCTTCGCCGTCCCGGGCGATCTCTTTGGCCATGGCGATCAGCACCTGCTCCAGGGCCGCTGCAAAGGCATCGTAGAGGCTGGAACCCAGCACCACCGTCGGGTTCTTCGCCAGGCCGTTCGCCAGGGCGAGCAGCGTGTCGTTGGTGCTGGTGTCGCCGTCGACCGTGATCATGTTGAAAGACTTCTCGGTGGCCTCTTTGAGCGCGACTTTGAGCGCAATGGGATCCACCGCAGCGTCCGTGGTGACAAAGGCCAGCATGGTCGCCATGTTCGGGTGAATCATGCCCGAACCTTTGGCCATGGCACCCATGGTCACCGTTGCCCCGCCCAGGTCGAAGCTTACGGCGTACTGCTTGCAGGTGAGGTCGGTCGTCATGATCGCTTCGGCCGCAGCCTGCCCGCCGTCCGGGCTGACCGCTGCCGCCGCTTTGGCGATGCCCGCCTTCACCCGGTCCATGGGCATGGGCACGCCGATGACGCCCGTGGAGCAAACGCCCACCGCTGCCGGCTCCAGGCCCAGGGCGCGGGCGGTCAGTTCGGCCATGGCCTCGGCATCCTTCATGCCCTGGTCGCCGGTGCAGGCGTTGGCGTTGCCTGAGTTGATCACCACGGCCTGCAAGCTGCCCGTCCGGGTCCGGGACTCGGAAAGCACCACCGGGGCGGCCTTCACCTTATTGGTGGTGTAAACACCCGCCGCCGCGCACGGCACCTTGGAAAAGAGGACGGCCACGTCTTTTTTTGTGCCGCCCTTGCCTTTGATATCAGCCACGACGCCGCTCGCCAGAAACCCCTGGGGCGCCGTCACTCCGCCCTTAACTTCCTGCATGCTCCCCCTACCCCTTCACTTGGTTGCTCCAGTCCGGCTTGGCGACCAACGGGATCTCGTAGCCGGCTTCGCCTTTCAGCTCCTCCGGCGGCACCAGCAACCGGATCATGGCGATTTCATCACAGCAGTGGAACCGATCGCAGTACACGCATTCTTTCCAGACCTTCTGCGGCAGTGTCTCCTTCGGCACGACTTCGAAGCCGCACTTCTCGAAGAACCCCTGCTGGTACGTCAGGGCGAAAACCCGCTTCAGCCCCAGCGCCCGCGCTTCGCCGACCAGGAATTCCACGATGCCCCGGCCAATGCCTTTCTTGGCCGCCTTTGCATCTACCGCCAGGGACCGAATTTCGGCCAGGTCCTGCCACATGATGTGCAGGCCCCCCACGCCCACGACCTCGCCCGCCTCGTCCACGGCCACCGCCAGGTCCCGGACCGATTCGTAGAGCACCATGAGGGGTCGGCGGAGCATCAGGCCCTGGTCCGCGAATTCGTTAATCAGCCGGTGCGCGGCGGGAATATCGGCCATGACGGCCTTGCGATAGATCATGAAAGAGTACCCCCCACTTAAGGATAGACAGGAGCGGAAGCGAGCAGCCCGGTGGTCTCGGGAAGGCCGAACAGCAGGTTCATGTTCTGAATGGCCTGCCCGGCGGCCCCTTTCACCAGGTTATCGATCACGGCGACTACCAGCACGCGCCCGGTGCGCTTGTCGACCTGCAGACCGATGTCGCAGTAATTGGCGCCCCAGACCTCCTTGGTCGTGGGCAGGTTCCCGAACGGCCGCACCCGCACGAACGGCTCTGTGGCGTAAAAATCCCGGAACAGCGTCAGCACCTGGTCCGTGGTCAGGTCCTGCTTCAACTGAAAATACGCCGTGGTCAGGATTCCCCGGGTCATGGGCACCAAGTGCGGTGTAAACGTGACCACGACTTTCTCCCCGGCCAGGTCGGAAATGGTCTGCTCAATCTCCGGGGTGTGGCGGTGGCCACCGGCAATGTTGTACGCCTTGAAGTTCTCGTTAACTTCGCTGTAGTGGACCCCGAGGCTTGCGCCCCGGCCCGCTCCGGAGACACCCGACTTGCTGTCGAAAATGATGCCCCGCGTCTCGACCGAGCCTGCCCGCAGCAAGGGCGCCGCTGCCAGGGCGCACGATGTCGGGTAGCAGCCGGGGTTGCCCACCAGGCGCGCTTTCCGGATTTGCTCCCGGTAAAGCTCGGGCAGCCCGTAAACCGCTTCCGCTTGCAACTCCGGTGCTTCGTGCTTGTGCTTGTACCAGGATTCAAAGGCTGCCGTATCGCGCAGCCGGAAGTCGGCGCCCAAGTCGATCAGCTTCTTGCCGGCCGCCAGCACCGCCGGCGCCAACGTCATGGGGACGCCATGGGGCAGCGCCGTGAAGACCACATCGCAAGCCGAAAGCGCCTCGGTCGTAGCCTCCGCGCCCACCAGCTTCACCCGGCCCGCCAGGTGCGGGTAGACCGTCGTCAACTCCTGCCCGACATAGCTTTCCGTCCCTGCCAGGACCAGGCTCGCCTCCGGGTGATTGCCCAGAAGCCGTACCAGCTCAATGCCACCGTAGCCGGTTGCCCCGGCAATGCCAACTGTAATCGCCATGGTGCCATCCTCCATGATAAGGGGCAGCCCAGGACCATGCGGGTCCTGAGCTGCTGGTTCAGGTTTGCATAAGTATAACAAAGAGGTGCATAACTATGCAATACCCCGTTTAGTCCCGCGCACAAATGACGACCTCCACCTGCCCGTCCACTGTCGCGCCCGGAGCCGCTGCGAAGCCGGTCTCCACAAGTGCGGCCTGCAACTTCGCCACCAGGGAATCTGCTTGGGCCGGGGCGCACGCCACGGAGATGGCCTGCCGGTTCCGCTCCCCCTGCGGGGTGGTGGCGTAAGGTCGGACCCGGGCCCGGGCCGTCCGCTCCACGATGCCGGCCACCCGCTCCGGCACGAAATGCCGGTTTACCAGCGGTCCCGCCGAAACGCCTTCCGCCGGCCCCGGCCAGTAAAGCCGGAGCAGCCCGTGGAACAGCATGTAAATCGCACCCGTTTGCAGAGCGATGGCGGCCAGGTACTGCGAGCCGCCCAACATGGGCACCAGCAACCAGCGCACGGCTGCCAGCGGGAAGCCGTAAGCGTATGCCGCCCCGAGCGCCGCCCGTGCCCGTTCGCCGGCGGGCGCTTTGACAGCCGCCAGGGCGGGAAGCAGCAGGCCGAAGAGTCCGGGGGCCAGCAGCAGGTAGGCGGCTGCGGGCGGCAGGCGTGCCCCCGACTTCAGTAAACCAACGAACAGCAGCAGGTCCTGGACCAGCGCCCCGACCCAGGCGAACGCACCCAGCCAGTTGCGTACCGCAAGGGGCATTTTGTTCCCCGCCAGCACCGACAGGGCGTACATGGGCGCAAAAGTCAATCCCAGCAAAAGCCCCACCACGAACAGCGTCCCGACAGGTGGCAATGCCAGCAGCATTGGGACAGGGTACGCACAGAGGAGGCCTGCCAGTATCACCAGGACCGCCTCACGCCCCAGAATCTTGGTCAACATTCACACTCCCCGGCAGTTCAACTCAAACCGCAAGGCCATGGGCATCCCGGACCCACTCCCGGATCTCCTCCAACAAGGCGGGCGACGGGCAGAGCGCCACGGCCCGGAAGCCGTCGGGAACCGGGTAAACCAGCACCCAGGCCTGCTTGCCGAGCCACACCGGGGGGAAAAGTTCCACTTCGGGCACCAGCAGGTCATGCTGAACGCCCCCGTGCCAGATCCACCGGCTCCGCCAGCGGTGCAGCCGGACTTCCCGGTCCAGGGGGATTCGCCGGCGGCGCAATCCCTGCCGGAGCAGCAACGTGCCGTCGACAAGCGTGTACCGGATCGACAGCACAAGAAGCGTCCAGCCCAGGTGAAGTACCAGCCCCAGGAGCGCCGCCAGGGCAACGAACTCCGGCGTGTGGTTCTGGTTGGCTCCTTTGTAAACCTGCCAGGCCGGCCAGACCATGGCGGCAAGCGCAAGCAGCAGGCCGGCCAGGCAAATGACGCGGTCGATGCGGGTGTCGGGCTTTTCCCGGTACGGCTGCATGGCAGGCACCTCGATTCGGCAAAATCAGCATCAACCAAAAGTTCGACTATCGGACCGGTGAATCCTTTGCCGCGGGCCGCGGCCAAATTGGCCCACCGGGCCGCAGGTCCGACTCACCAAGGGCCAGCAGCGACTCCGCCACCTGCCGGACGCGGGCCGTTAGTTCCGGCGGGTAATCTGCCGCCTCCAGGTCATCTTCATCCAGTAACTGCGGCGGCTTGCCGGCCTCGAAGTGCACGTCCAACTCCAGGTCCGCGTAGATGAGCGCCCCCGGGCGGCTGGCGAACGGCATGGCGACGTTGTAGTAATCGGCCACCCAGTCCCCGTCCCGGTCGAAGAACCGGAACAGATTGTACGGACGGCCCGGCCAGAAGTGGTAGTCGATCGCATACGGGATGTCCAGCGGCTTGCCGTCCGGCTGGCCCGGCTCCACCCGATAGGGCGGCCCCGCCCGCAGGACCACCTCTTCCGGCCCGCTGCTGATGAGCGTCGCGTGCACAAATTTCCGGAGCCGGCCGTCGATGCCGTACGCCTCCACGCGCATCGGCTCCCCCGGCCAGCCCGCCCGGCCGGTCAGCGCCTCCCGCAGGGTGTCCCGCAGGAGCAGGTCCATCTCATAGTGGATGTTCTCGCCCGCTCCCTTCAGCGCGCCGAAGGGCTCGAAGCCGAACGTCAGGTAGTCGTTGCAGGCCACCCGGTAAGTCCGCTCAGGCTCAATGCGGTCCGGCCCCGACCAGAAGATGCGCCCCGCCACCGTCTCCCCGCGCATTCCGTTTCCTTTTACGTTCGTCCGCAAGGCCTCCAGCGGGGTCGCCAGAAGCTCAAGCAGTTTGTGGCCGGGGAATTCGGCCACCGTCGGGTTCAGCATGCACGGGCAAATCCGCAGTAAATCCCCGCGGGTCACCGGCCCGGCCGGCAGCCCGGCGAGCAGCACGCCCCCGTGCACCAGCCCCACCTCGGCGCCGAACTGCGCCCGCAGCCGCCGGGCCATCAGGTCGGCCAGTGGCGAGTCGCCGAGCGGCTCGTGCGGCAGCGGGACCGGCAGGAACCCCACCACTTCCGCCAGCCGCTCGGCGCTCTTCTGGCCCCACTGGGCGAGGAGGTCCAGCGTCGCTTCATCCGGCGGGGCGGTTTCCGTCTCAATCAGCGTCGCCTCCCAGGCGGCGACAATTCCATTGGCGATGGTCAGGTCCAGGCGCCCCACGTGTCGTGCGTATGCGCCCGCCTGCACGACAATGGTGGAACCAACCAGTTCGCCCCGGGGCAGCACCGAGTGGGAGTGCCCGCCGACGATCACGTCGATGCCCGGCGCCGCCACCGCCAGCGTCGTGTCCTGTTGATACCCCAGGTGGGACACGCAGATGACCAGGTTGCAGCCTGCTACCCGCAACTCCCGGACGCATTCCTGGGCCGTTTCCGCCGGCGACCGGTGGGACAGCCCCAGGTTGGCGAAGAACTGATCGTTGTCCCGGCTGAGGCCGAACAGCCCGATTTTCAGCCCCGCCCGCCCCACCACCGCCCGGTCCGCAAGGCCCGGCACCTCCGTGCCGTCTTTCAGCCGCAGGTCGGCCGCCAGGCAGGAGAACGGCACCGACTGCGCCAGGGCAGCCTGGTGAGCCACCGGCCAGACCAGCGTTTCGTTGTTGCCGAACGCAAACGCGTCCACGCCCGCGGCGGTAAGCAAGTCCATGTTGACCCGGCCCTGCGTCGCATCGGTCAGCGGCACGGACCGGTCGCTGTGGTCGCCGGCATCCAGCCGGATCAGATTTTCCCGGCCGACCTCGGCGCGAATCTGGCGGGCGATGGTCTCCATGCGGGCCCAGGCATCGAACCGGCTGTGGACGTCGTTGCTGTGCAGGATCGTCAATACGCTGGCTGCCATTCTGTCGCCTCCGCTATAGACAGGGTAACTTGTCCCATGCTAAATTTACTTAGGTATACGAAGTTTTATTCATAAGAAGGGTCGCTTATGGAACGCTGGCGCCGGGACCTAACTATTTTATGGGTCTGCGGCTTTGTCCTACAAATGGGCTTCAGTCTGATTATGCCCTTTCTGCCGCTCTACCTGGAAGATCTGGGCGTGCACGGTCCGGGGGTAGGCATGTGGTCTGGCGTTATTTATTCATCGAACTTCATCGTCATGGCGATTGTGGCGCCCATCTGGGGGGCCATGTCCGACCGGGTCGGCCGCAAGCCGATGATGCTCCGCAGCGCCTTCGGCATGGGTGCCGTGGTCTGGCTGATGGGCATCGCCACCAGTCCCTGGCAACTGTTAATTTTCCGGATGCTGCAGGGCCTGACCGCCGGTTTCATGCCGGCCACAACGGCCTACATGGCCTCCGCCGCTCCCCGGGAGAAATCCGGCTACGCCCTGGGACTGCTGGCCACCGGCAATGTCACCGGGGCCATTCTCGGCCCGCTGGCGGGTGGCGCCCTGGCGAAGGTCATGGGCTACCGGCCGATTTTCTTCATGACCACCGCCTCCTGCCTGATCGCCGGGCTAGGTGTGCTCTTCCTCATTCGGGAGCAGTATACCCCCCAGATTCCCCAGAAAGGCGACGGCGGCTTCCGGCAGGACCTGAAGCTGATCCGAGTCTACCCGGTGGCCGGCGCCATGATCATCGTGCTCTTCATGAACATGTTCTCCATGCTCACGGCCGAGCCGATCATTTCGCTCTACCTGCAGTCCCTGAAGGCGCCGGCCCAGTGGCTTGAGCTGCTCTCCGGCCTGGTCTTCTCCATGACCGGTCTGGCGACCCTGCTCGTCTCACCGGTGGTCGGCCGGCTGAGCGACAGCATCGGCTCCAAACGGCTGCTCGTGGGCTGTCTGAGCGGGGCGGCGGTCATGTATATCGTCCAGGGCTTCGCCACCGCCACCTGGCAAATGGTCTTCATGCGGTTCGGCCTGGGCATCTTCACCGGCGGACTCATGCCGGCGGCCAACGGCCTGATCGCCCGGAACACGCCCCGTCAGGTGCATGGTCGCATTTTCGGCCTGACTACAGCCGCCATTGCACTTGGCAATACCGCCGGGCCGCTGGTGGGCGGGGCCATCTCCTCCACCTGGGGGCTGCGGGCAGTCTTTCCGGTCACCGGCCTGCTGCTGATACTGGACATTTTCCTGGTGCAAAGATCCGTCCGGGAGAGTGCAGCGGTCCCGACCTGAACATGATCGAACCAGTTGGGGTGAGGGCAGCCGCCCTCACCCCTTTGTCTATGCATAAACCCGCTCCAGCCACCGGTCGAACGCGGCGTTCACGCCTTCAGAATCTTCCATCATCGGCATATGGCCCGCCTGTGGAATGCGCGCCAGTTCGGCGCCGGGGATGGCCCCGGCCATGAACTCCGACCGCTCCGGTGGAATCAGCTGGTCCTGCCGGCCGACGACAACGAGCGCCGGCACCCGGACGCCAATCAGGTGCGCCCGCAAGTCCTCCCGTTCGGCCATGGCCAAAAGTGCGTCCCGGATGCCCTTGACCGACGTCTGCCGGATGATGGACTGAACGGCCATGTACATGGCGCCGTCGGCCGGGATGGACGGGGCGAACAGCTTCGTCCCCATGGTGCTTGCCACCACGGCAGCGCCTTCGTGGTTCACTTGCTCGGCAGTCGCAAAGCGGTTCGCTTTGGCCTCCGGGGTATCGGCTCCAGCCTGGCTTGACACCATGGCCAGCCCGGTCACTCGCTCCGGCGCCAGGTTATGTAGCGCGAGCGTCACGTAGCCGCCCATGGAGTGGCCGGCGAACGCCGCCCGGTGAATGCCCAGGCCATCCAGCGTCTCCAGAACGGCCACCGCCATTCGCGCCATGGTGACCGGCTCCCCCGGCGGCAGCGGCGGACTCTCCCCCAGCCCCGGCAGGTCCGGGGCGATGACCCGGTAGCGGGACGCCAGGTGTGAGACCTGGCTGTCCCAGATCGCACGGCTGAGCGGGAACCCGTGCAGCAGGACCACCGCTGGTCCGTTGCCGCTGCTACGGCACGAAAGCATTCACCGCCACCTCCCCTTGCTACTTCAGTTTTTGAACGCTGTGCCCCGGCCCGTGAACACGGTAGCCTTCCGGCCGCCGTTCGGTGCGGGGCGTGACGGACCCGCTCTTGCGGACCCGCTCCAAAAGCGTCAGGTCGACCTCTCCCACCACGCAGAGTCCCTGGTTGAACTCGCCGTCAGCGATGACGCCGGCGGGCGGGAACGGCAGATCGCACGGCGCGAGGATGCCGGAGCGCCCGAAGGACTGTTCCATGAACCGCACGGCCGGCAGCCCGCCCACCAGGGCGCTGTGCACCACGTACACCTGGTTTTCCACCGCCCGGGCGTGGCAGCAATGGCGCACCCGCCAGAACCCCTGCCGGTCGCTGGTGGCCGAAGGCACCAGCAGAATATCTGCCCCGGCGTCGCAGGCCGCCTGGGCCGTGCCGGGGAACTCCACGTCGAAGCAAATGGTCATGGCGACCCGGCCCGCCGGCGTGTCGGCCACGGTCAGGGATTCGCCCCGGGCCAGGCCCCAGGGGTCCACTTCCCCCGGCGTCAGGTGCAACTTCTCCTGAGTGTACATCTCCCCGGTGGGCAGGAACAGGTGGGCGGTGTTGTACAGCTTCCCGGCCCGCTCCACCACATGCGTTCCGGCGAGAATGGTCATTTTCGCCCGGTGGGCCAACCCGCTGAACAGTTCGCGATAAGCGCCGGTCCAGCGCTGCCACTCTGGCTCCAGGGTCATGAGCGGCGCCGTCAGGTACTCCGGAAAGACCGCCAGTTGGCAGGCGTCATCTTCCGCCAGGCGCACGTAGTGCAACACTTGCGCCGCAAACTGATCAAACCCGGCGACGTGCCGGTGATCAAACTGAATGGTTGCGATTCGCACCCGCTTGTTCGTGGGCATGCGCGGTTAACACCTCTCTCGTGCAGAAATCAACCCAAACCGGTCGCGGTCGGTTACAGCCGCGGCCACGGCTCCTTGCCTTTCAGCTTCCGGTCCACCAAATCGTAGGTGGTCAGGCTTCCCATTTCCTTCACTTTGGCCAGAAGTTCTTTCGTGGTCCGCACCGGGTAGGCCGCCCGGAAGAGGTCGGTCACGCCCTGCTTCCGGTTGGTGTCGAGTTTCAGCGAGAGGTCCAGCCAGAAAGTCATGCTGAACCCCTTGCCCCGGGCGGGGTCGTTCGTCCATTTCTCCTTCTGGTTGGCGCCTTCCCAGAGCTTCAGGTCGTCCATGAGCCGCAGGACCAGCAACTCCTTCAGCCCCGCTTCCCACCAGTCCAGTTCCGCCGGGTAATCCGGCACCCAGAGGTCCACCACGGCCCGGGCGCCCTCCAGGGCGGTCGGGCCGGTCAGGACCACGACCGGCTCCCGCCAGGGCTGCAGCCCAATCGCCGCGTCGGCGGCCGTATAGAGCTTGTTCACCCGGTCGACGGCCTCCCGGGACTTCTCCATGCCCACCGGCACGGCCACCCGGACCGGCTGCGTCTGCACCGTTTCCAGCGGCCCGACGTAGTGACCCACCGCCGTCCAGCCGGTCGGCAGCGACAGCCTGGGCTCCGCGCCCGCGACCGGCGCCGGCAGGCGCTCCATGTCCAGGGGGCCGGCCCCCCGGGCCGCCGTGAGCGCCACCGGCCCGCGGAAGAACGTGAGCACCCGCGTCCGATCGCTGCCGGGCCAGGGCTTCAGCGTCCTGGCCGGCTGCCCGGCCACCGTCACCGCCGACACGTTCCCCTGCCGCACGTCCAGAAATAAGCCGGAGTGGGCCACTTCCAGCGCCAGGCGGGCCTCCCCGTCCGGCTGAATGGAAACCCGGTAGGTCCCGTCAGCGGCGGGCGTCGAGCCACCTACCACCCAGATGGCGGCCAGCGCTGCGACGATCAGTACTGCATAGAATGCACGTTTCATGCAAAAATCTCCTCCAGGAAAGCGAAAGGGAAGCCGTTGCTGATAGGGGGTGGTTCGGCAAAGGCTCCGGCCAGTTCCTTCCACCGTAAGCGCCTTTTCGCGCATAGCCTTTTCCTCCCACAGAAGAAAACCGGCACCAGGGCGGTGCCGGCCGGCGGTGGGCCTCAGTGGATGACACGCCCCTCCGGGGGCTCGTCATAAAGGTCAGCGAATCGGTCACCGGCATCTTCCGGGATGCTCAACTCGCCCATGACCTGTTCGCTCACGTAAATCGGCGCTCGGGCACGCAGGGCCAGGGCGACGGCATCGCTGGGCCGGGCATCCAGTTCTACCCGGCTTGCGCCGTCCACCTTGGCCAGTACAATCTTGGCGTAAAAAGTCTCGTCGTGGAAGTCCTGGATCTGAACCTCGGCCACTGTGGCACCCAGGGCCCGAATCGTATCGTAGAGGATGTCCTGGGTCAGGGGTCTCTCGGCCCGTTCGCCCTCGGCCTCCAGGGCGATGGCCTCTCCCTCCTGTATCCCGGTTTCGATCACCAGTAGCCGCGCCAGTTCCGGCGCCCGCAACACCAGCAGGACGCCGCCCGTCTCTTCCACCAGTCCGACGTTCAGCAGGTCCAGGCGAATCATGGTACGCCCCCCTTTTGGCGTTAGTATGCCGCTTTCGGGAGGCGTCATGATGGCGGTCTATTTGGCGATCCCGGCGATCCCTTTCTTGTCGTCCACGTCCACCTTCAGCCCGGCCGCCCGGGCGAACTCCCGCACCGGCACGAAAATCTCCTGGCTGTGCACATGGACGCCCATCGCCCCGGGCACACCCACGACTTGCACCTTCTGGCCGTTGACCGTGACCGTCTTGCCGCCCGGATCGACCATGATGTCGACGCCCAGGGCCCCGGCCAGTTGTTCCACCGGCGCATAAATCGATCCGGCCTCATGCTTGTGCGGCCCGTTCTTGGCCGTGCTGAAGTCGATTGGCTTCCCATTGACGCACACAACGACCGCCTTGTCCTTCGGCGTGCAGGCCGTGGTCGGCTGCCCGCCGCAGGCCGCAAGCCCGCCGGCCAACAGCGCCAGGCCGGCCAGCCCAATCCACATCCGGTTCAAAGGCACTACCCCCCTGTGAATTTGGACAGCTCCCCTCTCGTCCACAGGAATGTATGCACGGGCGCAGTCGCATAACCGTGCCGATGCAGCCAAATTCGCGACAAAAGAAGCCCCCGGCAACGCCGGGGGCCTCCCTCCGCAAAAGCGGATTACATCATGTCCATTCCGCCCATGCCGCCCATGCCACCCATACCGCCCATGCCGCCGGCGCCACCACCCGCGCCCTTCGGCTCGGGCTTCTCGGTGACCAGCGCCTCGGTGGTGAGCACCATGGCGGCGATGGAGGCGGCGTTCTGCAGGGCAGACCGCACAACCTTCACCGGGTCGATGATGCCCGCAGCGATCATGTCGACATACGTCTCGGCCAGGGCATCGAAGCCGTGGTTCTGGGGCAGGTGCTTGACCTTCTCCACGACCACGGAGCCCTCGACGCCGCCGTTCTCGGCGATGGTCCGGAGCGGATACTCGACCGCCCGGCGAACGATCTGGGCGCCGACCTTCTCGTCGCCTTCCAGCGTTTCCACGAGCGCATCGATCGCCTTCTGGGACTGCAGCAGAGCGACGCCGCCGCCCGCCACGATGCCTTCCTCAACGGCCGCACGAGTGGCGTTGAGGGCATCTTCGAGGCGCAGCTTCTTCTCCTTCAGCTCGACCTCGGTGGCCGCGCCGGCCTTGATGACGGCGACGCCGCCGGCCAGCTTCGCGAGCCGCTCCTGGAGCTTCTCACGATCGAAGTCGGAAGTGGTCTCTTCGATCTGCCGCTTGAGGGAGGCGACCCGGGCCTTGATGTCGTCGGCAGAGCCACGGCCCTCGACGATCGTGGTCTTCTCCTTCTCGATGCGGATCTGGCGGCACTGGCCGAAGGACTCGGGGCCGGCAGAATCCAGCTTGCGGCCGAGCTCTTCCGAAATGACTTCGCCGCCCGTCAGGATGGCGATGTCCTCGAGCATGGCCTTGCGGCGGTCGCCGAAGCCCGGCGCCTTCACGGCGGCAACCTGCAGGGTGCCCCGCAGCTTGTTGACGACGAGGGTGGCATTGGCTTCGCCCTCGATGTCCTCCGCGATGATGACCAGGGGCTTGCCGCGCTGGACGACCTTCTCCAGAACCGGCAGCAGTTCCTGGATCGAGGAGATCTTCTTGTCGGTGATGAGGATGTACGGCTCGTTCAGAACGGTTTCCATCTTCTCGGTGTCGGTGACAAAGTAGGCGGAGGTGTAGCCCCGGTCGAACTGCATGCCTTCCACGGTCTCGAGTTCGGTGGCCAGGGACTTGGACTCCTCGACCGTGATGACGCCGTCCTTGCCGACCTTATCCATCGCCTCGGCAACCAGCTTGCCGATCTCGGGATCGTTGGCGGAAATCGAGGCGACTTCGGCGATGGCCTTGGAGGTCTCGACCGGAATGGCGGCAGCCTTCAGGGACGCCACGGCAGCGGCGACGGCCTTCTCGATGCCCTTCTTGATGATCATCGGGTTGGCGCCGGCGGTGACGTTCTTGAGGCCCTCACGCACGATGGCCTGGGCCAGAACCGTGGAGGTGGTGGTGCCGTCGCCGGCGACGTCGTTCGTCTTCGTGGCGACTTCCTTCACCAGCTGGGCGCCCATGTTCTCAAACGGGTCTTCCAGCTCGATCTCCCGGGCGATGGTCACACCGTCGTTGGCGACGGCCGGGGCGCCGAACTTCTTGTCGAGCACGACATTGCGGCCGCGGGGGCCAAGGGTGACCTTAACGGTATTCGCGAGAGCATTGACACCGCGCTCGAGAGCCCGGCGGGCCTGCTCGTCAAAAATGATCTGCTTAGCGGGCATGCGATCTAACCTCCTTGATTAACCCTGCGCAACGATCGCGAGAATGTCGCGCTCGCCGTCGAGAATAATGTAATCCTCGCCGTCAACCTTCACTTCGGTGCCGGAATACTTGGAGAAGATGACGGTATCGCCTTCTTTGACTTCGAGAGCAACCTTCGTGCCGGTTTCCAGCAGGCGGCCAAAGCCTACGGCGATAACCTTGCCCTGCTGCGGCTTCTCCTTGGCAGTGTCGGGCAGCAGAATGCCGCTCTTCGTGCGCTCTTCCTTCTCGAGCGCCTTGATGACCACTCGAGAGCCCAACGGCTTGATGTTCATCTGTGTACGGTCCCTCCTCAAGCATCTCCCGGAATTTTGTTAGCACTCGTCATGCCTGAGTGCTAACACCGTAACCTATGATAAGAAAGAGTACCGAGGGAGTCAAGTACCTCGCCCATAATTTTGGACCAGAAGCGGACTTATTCCGGGCATTCGGATGGCAAGAAACGGTCCGCGGCCCAACCAGCCGCGGACTGTCGAACCAGAGGATAAGGTGTGCAGCTTATACCCGGAGTTATACCAGCTTACGTCATAAACAGGGCGAATGCGTTAGTTCACGAATTCACATAGGGCTTCGGAGTAGCAATATAGGCTTTTTGGAGCCTCCCGTCCTTCAGATGATAGGAGTATCCTACCTGTGGAGGTCCTAGTACCCCTGGTTCGCCCCAGGTCATAAAGCCAACTTTGAAAGATCGATCATGGCGAATCTTTATTCGGAGGTCATCGTTAAATGAATGCGCTGCACAACTTGCTCGCCCAAGTCAACTTCAGCGAACTCATCGTCCATCTTCAGACGCTCTCCTGGCAGCAAATTGTCATGATGCTGGTCGGCTGCGGACTCATTTATCTTGCCATCGCCAAGGAGTATGAACCGCTGCTCCTGGCTCCGGTCGGTTTCGGCTGCATTCTTGCCAATATTCCCGGCTCCAACGCAGTGGGGCCCGGCGGTTGGCTCACCTTGCTCCAGCAGGCGGGCATAACCACCGAACTCTTCCCGGTCCTGATCTTCGTCGCCGTGGGCGCCATGTGTGACTTCACACCGCTGCTCGCGATGCCTTCCATGATGTTCTTCGGGGCGGCGGCCCAGTTCGGCATCTTCCTGACCATCGTCGTGGCGACGTTGCTGGGCTTCGACCTGAAAGAGGCGGCCTCGATCGGCATTATCGGTGCGGCCGACGGACCCACCACCATCTTCGTGGCGACCCGCTTCGCCCCGCGATTGCTCGGCCCTTTGACCGTATGTGCCTACACCTACATGTCGCTGGTCCCGATCATTCAACCACCGGTGATCAGAATGATGACCACCAAACGGGAGCGGCAGATCCGCATGGTTTACGACGGTGGACGGCCGGTCAGCAAGATGGCCCGGATCCTGTTCCCGGTCGCCGTCACGATCGTGGCGGGGTTGGTCGTGCCGGCCTCCGTAGCGCTGATCGGCGCGCTGATGTTCGGCAACCTGATCCGGGAATCCGGTGTTATGGACAAGCTCTCGAAGGCGGCCCAGGGTGAACTCGCCAACATCGTAACGCTGCTGCTGGGCATCACGATCGGTGCGACCATGGACGCGAAGGTGTTTCTGACCCTGCAGACGCTGGGAATTCTGTCGCTTGGCCTCGCGGCATTCATTTTCGACACCATCGGCGGGGTGCTCTTCGCCAAGGTGCTCAATCTGTTCCTGAAGCAAAAGGTCAACCCCATGCTGGGTGCGGCTGGCATTTCCGCTTTCCCGATGTCGGCTCGGGTAATCGCCAAAATGGCGCAGAAAGAAGACCCGGGCAAT
Source organism: Symbiobacteriaceae bacterium (assembly GCA_036504075.1). GTDB lineage: Bacteria > Bacillota > Sulfobacillia > Symbiobacteriales > Symbiobacteriaceae > DASXVX01. Next base: position 62,368 of record DASXVX010000067.1, read on the forward strand.
TATCTCATCATGCATGCCGTCGGGGCCAATGTGGCCGGCCAGATCGCCTCAATTATGGCGGGCGGCCTGATACTGGCCCTGGTTCGCTAGAAACAAACAGGAGGCTATACCTATGGGAACCCAGTGGAACGATGTGCTAAAAGCGCTGGAGATCATGCTGGTCGCCACGCCCTTCATGTTCGGCGTACTCGCCATTTTTGCGCTGCTCACGGTCGGACTCTCGAAAATCCGGAAACCGCCGAAGAGCGCACACTAATCCCGTTGCCTGAACAAAAACGGCCACCGCTCCATTCCACGGAGCGGTGGCCGTTTTATGCGTTACGTGCGGTCGCTGATGCCGGTCTGCTCTTCATCCGGCCGGGATTTGTCCAGCATGCGGCTGCGGCAGTGGACGGAGAGCCGCTGGTTGTCCAGCACCGCCAGGTCCCAGTCGTCCTTCCGGCCTGTCGCCTGCTCCTGCCACCGGAAGACCGCCCCGCTGGGGGCCATGGTCCGGTCGATCTGCGGGTTGGAGGGAATCCGGCCGTTAATGGCCAGGAAGACCCGCACCCGGTAGAGTCCCTTGTTCGCCGGTCGAATCTCCAGGGCGAACTTGTTGCCGCCCGCCCCGCCCAGCCTTCCCTCATAACGGCCGGCCCAGGCGTAGTTCATCTGACCGACGTGCCGGTCGGCGAGGGGGTCGCAGGGCGACTTCACCGGATCGGACTCCGGATGCGAGGCGGTGACCAGCAGCACGTCCGCCGTCGACAGGCGCGGCCAGATGGCGTTGCAGGTCAGTGCGATCGAACTGTTGGGACCAATGATGGCAGGCGTACCATAACCGATGATTTTCCGGTTCTCCGGCCGGACGGGCACACCGGCAGGCACCGCAGCGAACTCCGTGATCACACCCGATACTTCCCGATTTCCCAGGTTCCAGACCACAGCCCGCGGGCGCCCGTCAGGCCCCACGGTAACCTCCGGTGCGGCAAAGGGGCCGGTAAGCGGTCGGGCACCCATGTCGGACGGCGATGCCTTGATCACCAGATAGGACTCATGCATTGCCCGCTCGTTGGCTTTGCGCTCCACAGGGCTCATGGTGCTCCCCCCTACGGCAATCTTGCGGCACGGTACCGCAATGTGTCTTCGGGAAGATATTATCCATAATCTGTAAATTTTCCTTTTCTCTATGAGATAATTGGCAGAGGTAAACAAACTCGCTCGGGTGGAAAGGACTGGGACGCACCCGAAAGCGAAACTTTCCGGAGAAATGAACCCGACGGGCGTTTGGATTGTATGTCTTGTAGAAGCGCTTCGAAATGCGGTGACAGGCGGTGAGGATTTGGACGATGCGGACGATGCGGAACGCATCCGGCGTGCCCGGGCCGGCGACCGGGCGGCCTTCGGCGAGCTGTTTGGCGAATACCGAGTCCGGGCCTTCCGGACCGCGCTGCTCATGACCCGCGACCGGGTCCTGGCGGAGGATATCACGCAAGAGGCGTTCATCCGAGCCTACCTGGCAATCGGCCGATGCGACCCGGAGCGCCCCTTTCTGCCCTGGTTGCTGCGGATTCTCATCAACCTGAGTCGCAACGCGTGCAAACAGCGGAAGCGGCTGGTCAGCATGGAGGGCCTGCCGGAAGCCGGCGGGCCGGATGACCGCTTCAGCGCCTCCGAAGAGCGAATCGTCGTCTGGCGGGCGCTGATGCAGCTGGACCGCCTGCACCGCGAAGTGCTCATGCTCCGCTATTACCACGATTTTTCCGACGCGGAGACGGCCGAGGCCCTGGATATCCCCGTGGGCACGGTCAAGTCCCGCCTCCATACCGCCAGGCGGCTCCTCGGGCAGCGCCTCCAGCTGCCGGACGAAAGCAGGCCGCCTGTGCCCGCTAACTCCCGGGGGGTGTTCGTTCGTGAATGACGACTTGATGAAACAGGCTTTTGAATACGGGGCCGGCAGCGCCGAACCGGCTGATGCCATGTGGGAGCGGATCGACCGGGAAATCCGGACCCGGAGCCGGTCCCGGGTGCGCTTCGTCTTGCAGCGGAGCGCCGTGGCCGCCGTCGTCCTCCTCCTGCTGGCCTCCGCCACGCTGCTGGTCTCGCCGGTCGCCCGGGCGGCGGTGGCACATTTCATGCAGGGCGTGGTGCTGGTCTGGGAGGGCCGACTTGGCAACACCGATGCCGCCCTGGGCTGGGCCGATGAAAGCCAGGGCTGGGAGAAGCTGCAGCAGCAAGGCATCAGCAAGATTACCACGCCCTGGACCCAATTCCCCGACGCTCCGACGGCCGGCCGGTTCCTGGACTTCGCTCCGGCGGAGGCCCGCCTGCCGGCGGCGGTTTTGGCCCGGGTAGAAGGGCGGCGGTCGCCGGCGGGAGACGACGGTGAACTCCGGCAAGCGCACCTGACATATCGGGTCGGCGGCTCCGATTACTGGGTAGACACTTCGGCCTACTACCGACGGCGCGCGGACCAGTGGGTCCACCTGCCCTACAGCGAAGCTTTCACAACCATGGTGGGCCCGGCGCCACCGGCCAACCCACGGTCGGTCGACCTCGGAAGCGAAACGGCCATGTGCTTTGACCCGGCGCCGGGCGTCCCCTTACACATGTGCCTGTTCCTGCAGGATGGCCGTCACGTCCAGGTTAATGGCCCGGACCCGGACCTGGTGGTGCAACTGGCAAAATCGATCGTTTCGCCATAAGCAAAGGCGGCCCGCCCGGGCCGCCTTTTCCGTCGCTATTTGGCATCGTCCCCGGCACCGAACAGGTCCGGCCGCCGCTTGCCCAGGCCGGACCGAAACTGCTTGGCCGGCGCCCACTCGCCCTTCGCCCCGCCGGGTGCGGCCTTGACCGGCACCGCCTGCGGTTTCAGCATGAACGAAGGTTCGGACCGGCCGGCGACCCAGACGAACAGCACGATCTCCGCGAGGAACGCCAGCCAGAGCCACGGGAACGCCGCTGCGGCCACGGCGGGTTGCCAGAGCCCGATGGAGCCAGGCACCGGCAGCAGGGCGCCTTGCCAGATCTGTGAGGCCCAGAGCGGGGTCCAGAACGGCACCGCTGCCAGGGTGGGCAGTTGCCAGAGCACGGCGGCGGCCAACAGTCCCCAGGGGAATGGTATCGCCCTGCCCCGGAGTGCTTCGCGCCGGGGGAGTTCGCCCCGGACTACCTTTGCGGTCCGCACGACGAACCAGATAAAGAGCACCGTCAGTGCCAGTCCTGCCCAGGGCAGGCTGCGAGTCAGGTACCCGATCAGGCCAAAAACAGCCTGTCCGATCACCAGCAAGAAAGCAGTCTGCAGCATCAATGCCGGCCGCACGGGAAACACCTCCGCTCGTTAAACGGCCGCCCGCGATTCCTCATCGCCCAGGAACCGGCGGATTTCGCCGGCCAGGAGTCCCAGGTGTTCAGGGTGCTTGAACATGTCGAACCGGTCGATATCGACCCAGAGCACCGGCGACTGCACATACTCGCCGATGAACTGGTCGTAGCGGGCATGCAGGCCGGCCCAGTAAGTGACGGGCACCGCCTTTTCCGAATCCCGCCCGCGCATGGCAATCCGCCGCAAAATCGTGTCGATGTTGCCGGTGAGGTAAATGGCCAGGTCCGGCCGGATCAGCCGGTCGACCATGGTATGAAAGAAGTCGTGGTACGTACCGAAGTCCCGGTCCGACATCTTCCCCGTCTCGTGCAGCGCCCGGGCGAAAATGGATACATCCTCGTATATGGAGCGGTCCTGAATGTGATTCCGGCCCGCCTCCTGGATTTTCAGGAGATCCCGGTATCGCTGGGCCAAAAAGTACATTTGTAGGTGGAAACCCCATTTGGTCTGGTCCTGGTAAAAGTCGGACAGGTAGGGGTTGGTGTCGGCCCGCTCGAAACTGGCGTCGAAATTCAGCTGCGCGGAGAGCATGCGGGTCAGCGTGGACTTGCCGGCGCCCACGTTCCCGATTACGGTAATGAACCGGTACGACCGGGGCTCGGGACCGTTCTGGGTGTTCGTGATGCGAAACATGCGGCTCCCCCTCACGCTGTACGGGCGCAGGCCTTGTGCAATGCCTGATGCACTCGCTCCAGGAACCATTGCTGATCCTGGCTGCTGGTGACCAGGTCAAGTTGGCTGGTGTCCACCACCAGCACTTCCGCCGGGGCGAAGTGCTCCTCCGGTTCGGCAAAGTACCGCTCGTACTCGACGGCCAAGCGGCGGATATACTCGGGGTCCATGTTGCGCTCGAAGGACCGGCCCCGGCGGCGGATGCGCTCCATGACCGTGGTGTGGTCCGCCTTAAGGTAGATGACCAGGTTCGCCCTGGGCAGGTCGTCGGTCAGAATGCGAAACAGCTGCGTGTACTTGTCGCGCTTGACGCCGGTCAGCGTGAGTCCGGCGAAAATGCGGTTCTTGACGACGTTGTAGTCCGAAACGACGGTGGCGCCGGTCTTGAGCCGCTTGTCCGTGTCCTCCAGTTGCTTGACGCGGTTCAGAAGGAAGAACGTCTCGGTTTGCAGTGCCCAGGCATCGCGGTCGCTGTAGAAATCTTTGAGGAACGGGTTTTCTTCCACGATTTCGAAGAGGGTTTCGGCCTGCAGGGCTTCGGTCAGGAGCCGGGTGACGGTTGTCTTGCCGACTCCGATCACGCCTTCAATGGTGATGAACAAGCTGCAGCCTCCTCGGGCGCCAGCCGTCTGACTTCGTAGACGATTCCTCTAGATGTAGGGTGCTTAGTATGTGAACAACCATACATCTGGGGATTTCACCTTAAGGATACGCGACATAACCCGTAAATTCCTGCCTGGGAAGGGATGAAACTTCGTTCGGGGCGCGCGTTTGCGGTGGTTCGGCCTTCCCTGCCGGGAACAAATGTGCGGGCCTGACGCCGTTCGACAATATTTTTACCGGCACTGCCGTATACTGGATACAAGAGCCTGAAATGGGGGGGATTGGACTGAGCGAAGTCTTCCTGTCCCACAATCACAAAGACAAGCCCTGGGTAAGGGAGTTGCACGACGCGTTACAGCAGCAGGGCGTCGGGGACATTTTTTTGGATGAGTACGCCATCGACCCCGGTGAGCGGTTGATTCCGGCCCTGGAGCAGGGCCTTGCGGATACGCGGATGCTGGTGCTGGTCTGGTCGGCCAGTGCCGCCGGCTCCCGGTGGGTGGGCCTGGAGCGGGAGATGGGGCTGGTCAATCACCTCGCCGGGGTGACGGCCAGGGTGGTGCCCATTCTCCTGGACGACACGCCGTTGCCCGGGTTTCTGCGGCTCTTCGTCCATGAAGACGCCCGGAGCCGCACGCTGCCGGAGTTGGCGGTGCGTCTGGCGCGATCCCTGGAGCACGCCCGCCGACCGGGCGGGGCCGTCTAGCGGGGCGGGCCATGCCGAAACTAGCGACGGACTGCCTGGTCATCTGCCACCCGGACGACCGGCCGCGGGTCCGAGGCGTAAAAGCGGCGCTGGGCGGCCTGGGCGTGGACGCCTGGGTCGATGAGGACGAACTGTTGCTGGGCGCCCGCATTCTCCAGGAATGGGAGCGGGCCGTGGAAAGCCATCGCCACGTCTTCCTCTTCTGGTCGGCTGCCGTCGCGCGAGACGAGCAGTGGGTCCGGCTCCAGTATGAGTCCGCGCTGACCGCCCACCGGTCGGTCATCTGCATCTGCCTCGACGAAACGCCCCTGCCGCCCGTGCTCGGGCGGTTTCAGCCCATCCGCGGGGCCCGCGGCCTCACGGACGGCGAACTGGCCGTGGCCATCGCCCGGACGGTGGCGGAACTCCCGCTCCCGGGCCTTGCGCTTTTCCCCTGCGACCTGCCGCTGGACCTGGGTCCGGCGGACCCGCTGGAGGTGCTGCTCATCCGTACGGCCCCGGTAACGCCGGACCTGCTGGCTGAAGTGCTGACGTGGGCGGCGAAAAAGCGTCCGGACCTGCCGCTGCTGGTGGTCGGTCCGCACGGCGGCGCCACCGGGGCGGATGCCGGCGAACTGGAGGCGGTCATCGCCGAAGGCTGCCCGCCGAACGTCGCCATCGTTTTAGCTATGGGCGAAGTACCCTACGACGAAATCCCCGGGAAGCTCCGGGTGCTGCCCGGAGTCGACCGGTCCAGCGCCTGGCCCGTGGCGGCCTGCTGGGCGGGCGGCGCAGGCGGCGCCTACCAGGTCGACGTCGGCGGGCCGGCCGTTTTCGGACGCATCGGCCCGCAAATGCCGCTCTTCCGGACGCCCGGCGGATTCACCCTGGGCCTCCTTTCCCTGAGCGAAGGCACCGCCGAGGTCGGCCAGATGGCCGCGGGCCTCTATGCCCGCGCACTCCGGCTCATGACCGGCGGGCCGGAACGGCTGGACCTCTGCCTGCTGCTGGCGCCCGCCGGACCCGGAGAGGGGGCGGCCGCCCGGCGGCTGCTGCAGGAGACGGCCCGGGACCCGGCGGCCAGCCGGGCGGTGCTGGGCCACGCCGGCGGGCTGTACACCGCCGAAAGCTGCACGCCTTACCTTGAGGCAGGACCCTGTGCCTACCGTGCCATGTTCGACCCCGGGGCCGGGCGCCTCCAGAACGCCGTCTATCGGCCGGTCGGCGCCGACGGCCGGCTCGGCGCCACGGAACCCGCATCGCCGCTCCGGCAGCTAATCAAACGGCTGACGGCGGACCTGCAGCCGGAGCCATGCCGGCATCCGGAAGTCGGGGCGGCGGTGGCCCGTTCGTTCGAAGGGGTGCGCCGGAGCCTGCTGGACACCATCGGCGAGGAGCGGCGGCAGGCCATTCTCGACCTGCTCCGCTTTCCCGAGCGGCACGACGGTCAGGCCGGGGATGGCATCCATGACCTGGCGCTGGCGCTGGCCAAGCTGGGGCTGGCGGGGCCGCTGGACCTGGACCAGCCTTCGCAATGCTGTACGGCCCGCTGTGCGGACCGGCGCCACGTCGCCGTGCTGAGCGGCGGCCGGCGGCAGTGGGCGCAGCAAACGGTAGCCGACTTCTGTTCCCGGCTTTACGGGTCCGAGGAGTCGGCGGAGTTCAGCCCCTTCGGGCTGACGGTGGTTGTCCTGGAGCATTACGGCCCCTGTCCCGGCGTAGACGTCTACCATCCGGCCCACACCGGCGGGAACTTCGAAGTGGCCGGGGAACTGGCGGCTGAATTGGCGCCGCCCGAGCCGCCGGTTCGCTTCTGCAGCCTCCGGACGCTCGAAGGGCTGCTCAATGAATGTGACAGCGAGGCCGGAATCCGGGACCGCTTGCGGGAGGTGATCTGATGCAACCTGTGCTGCAGCGCACGGCGGAGTATCTGCGGCGCCACGACCTGGGCGAGGTGGTGGCAGACCGGGCGTTCCTGCCTGACTCCTGCCCGCTGGCCTTGCGGACTGAAGGCGCCCTGGCCTGGTTCCGGGCCACGGCGGCGGACCGGGTCGACGCCGACTGGCGCACGGCCCAGACCGAAATTGCCGCCCTGCCCCTGGACCGGATGCCCTTCCGGCGGCTCTACCTGACTTTGCTGGTCGAGGACTGCGACCGGCCCCGGCCCGACTGGGGCCGGATTGCCCGAGATCTGCACGTGTGCCGGAAGCTGGTGGTCTCGGCGGCCGGCCATCCGGTCGCGGCGTGGCTGGGGGAACTGCCGTTCCTGCCCATCCCGGACGATCTGACCCGGCCACGCCTCATCAGCACCCCGGCCCATGCCCTACATGAGGCAGGCTTTGCGCCGGACCTGGCCGACGGGCTGCTGGGCAATACCCCGGCGGCGCGCCTGGCCCAGCTGTTCGCTGCCGGCGAAGGGCTTATCGGCGCCGGCGCGCCCGCTCCGGCCGAGCTGTTCCTCAGCGCCCGGGACTCTTACCGGCGCCTGGTCAAGCTGGACGTGGACAACTTTCGGCCGTTCGGCCGGCCTCTTTCGCTTCCGCTGGACGGTGACCTGACGGTCATTTTCGGCCCCAACGGCAGCGGCAAGTCCAGCCTGGCGCAGGCGCTGGAATGGGGCGTCATCGGCGAAGTCGCAACCCTGGAACAGCCGCACGACGACGCCCGGGCCGCCGGGGGGGCGCCGCCGTACATCAACGTCTGCCACCCGCAGCGTCCCGCCACGGTCAGGCTGACGCTCCGGGACGAGGCAGACGGGGCGGAGCATGCCCTGGAACGCCGTATCGACCCCACGGGGAGCCGGACGGCCGTCTGGCAGGGGAATCGGGCCACCGGGGCCGGCGAGGCGCTCACGGCCCTGCTGGACGTCCGGCTGCCGGTCATGCCGCACATCGCCACGCTGAAAGCCATGGCCCGGCAATCGCACTTCCTGGACCAGGAGACCATTCGCAACTTCCTCTCTGACACCGCTGCCGACCGCTACAAGGCCCTGGCCAATATGGTGGGCACGGTGGACTTCGAACGGGCAGCGCAGAAGCTGGCACAGGTCCTGAAGACGCTGGACGGCGAGCGGGCCGGGGCGGAAGGCCGGCAGAAGACGCTGTTGGCGCAGCTGGACGTGGAGTCCCGGTCGCTGGCGGCCCAGCGGGCCGAACTGGAGCGGGCCGGGCGAAGCGTGTCGGAGGCGCTGGACCTGACCCAGACGGCAGCCGACCTGCACCGGACGGCGGTGGCGCTGGGCGTACCGGTCCGGTCGGAACCGCCCTCGCCGGCGAACGACGACCTGACCGCCTTTGCCCAGGCCCTCCATGCCGGCGTCACCGCTGAACAGGCCCGCCTGGTCCGCCGCCGTGCGCAGCTTGCGGCCGCTCTGGCGGAGCAGAAGCGGGCCGAACAGGCCGCCGAAGAGGCCGAGCGGTTCCTGGCCGAACTGCATGAGCTGGAGCCGGCCGTCACGGAACGGCGGGTGGACCTGCAGCGCCGGCAGGCCCAGACGGAGGCCCTCCGGCACAAGCTGGAGAGCGCCGCTGCCGCCTGCCGGCAGGCCGAGCGGGATGTCCGGGCGGCCCGCTCCCGGCTGGATGCCGTGCAGGCCCTGGCCGAGGCCGGCCGGGCCTGGGTGCAGCTTGAAGAAGCCGAAGTGGCGGCCGGCGAAGAGCTGAAGGCGGCGGAGACGGCCCGGCTGGAGGCCCGGGACCGGGCGGAGGCAGCCCTGACCAGCTGCGCCCAACTGGAGGCGCACCAGGACTGGCTGCGGAGCCGGCGGGCGGCTCTGGCCGAACTGGCGGCCGGCCAGCCGGGGCTGGCGGAAGCGCAGGCAACGCTCGACCGGTCGGCCGAAGCCCGGACCCGGCTGCTGGGCGAACTGGCCCAGTTGCAGGCGGAGCGGCAGGAACTGCTCCGGCAGGCGGGCGAGGCCGAGTCGTCAGCCGCCGGGCAGGAGTCGGGCCTGAAGCGACTCCAGGCGCAAAGCCGGGAGCGCCACCGGCTCCTGGCAGCCATGGCGGGCTATCTCGACGGCGCCTGCTGCCCGCTCTGCGGTCACGACTGGCAGACCGCCGAAGCGCTGCTGCAGGAGGTCCAGTCCGCCCTCCGGGAGACGCCGTCCGACCTGGTCCTGGCCGAACAGGCACTGGCCAGGGAGGCGCAGCGCCTGAGCGAGTCCCGTGCCGCCCTGGCCCGGGTGGAGTCCCGACTCGCCGGCCTGGGCACCGTGCTGGACGAGACCGACCAGCAGGCCCGCCAAGCCCGGGACCGGCTGGACCGCTAGTTGAACGTCGCCCGGACGCTGGGCGGCGACCCGGCAGAGGTGTCGGCCGGGCAGGCCGCCCAACTCCTGGCCCGGTGGGAGCAGGAGTCGTCGGCGGCAGACCGCACGGTCGAGCTGGAGGCCGCCCGGCACGCGCTGGCCGCAGCCCGGGGGGAATTCGCCCGGGCCGAGGCCCGGCTGGCCGCAGCCCAGCACGCCGCCCAGGCCGGCCCTGTCTCCCGGCAGGAGGTCCGCCTGCGCTACGAACAGGCCGACCGGTCTGCCCCGGCGGGCGTGGACCGCCCGGTCCCGCCGGAACCCCAGGTCGAGGCGGCCCGCGGCGAAGCGTTCGCAGCGGCGGACGGTCTGGGCGAAGCGACCCGGGACCTGGAAGCCGCGCGGGTACGGGTCCAGGAGGCAGAAGCCGCCGAGCACGAAGCCCGCCACGGCCACGAGGCGGCACGCGGCCGCAAGAGCCTGCTGGAGGAGCAACTGCGGGCCACGCAGGCCACCGTCCAGGCGTACGCCGGGACGCTGGCCGCCCTTGGCCTGGCCACGTCTGCCGACGACGGCCCGGTTGCCGAACTGGAGGAGACCAACCGGCGTATCGGCCGCCTGGAACAGGCCGCCGAGCGGGCCTGCTGGCTGACGGAGGCCGCCCGGGTCACGACGCTGCGGGAGGCCGTCGCCCAGGCCGAAGCGCAGGAGGCCGAGGCCCGGGCACAGGTGAAGTCGGCGACCGAAGAGGCGAACCGCTGGGCCAGGGCGACCGCGGGCGCAAACCGGGCCGCCGCCGCCCTGGGCACGGCCCGGACCCGGGAGCAGGACCAGCGGCTGACGTGCTACGAACCCGCTGTCAATGAGATCTACCGTCGCATCAACCCGCACCCGTACTTCCCGCACATCCGGTTGGAGCCTACCCCCCAGACCAGCCAGCTGACCATCCACGCCACCACGGCGGAAAACCAGGTGCGCCTGCCGGTTCAGCAATACTTCAGCATGGCTCAGGCCAACGTGGTTGCGCTCTCCATTTTCCTGGGGACGGCCCTCCTGCAAACCTGGTCGGGCCTGCGGCTCATCTGCATCGACGATCCCATCCAGCAGATGGACGACCTGAACACGGTCGCCTTCCTGGACGTGCTCCACGCCATAGTCCAGCGGCAGCGGCAGGTCGTGGTCACCACGGCCAACAAGGAGTTCTATCAGTTGATGCTGCGCCGTTACGCCTACCTGAACCAGCACCAGACTCGGTTCCGGGCCTTCCGCCTCCGGACGGTCAACCTGGAGACCGGGCCCGACATGGCCGAGGACTCCCCCCGCTTCCTCTCGGACACCCTGGTCCGCCTGGGACCCAACTAACCGGAAGACCCGCCACACGCGGTGGCGGGTCTAGGGTCGACGCCGGAAACGTCGGAAGAAGGACGCCCGACGCCCCGCTGCCCGGGGCATCACGTCCCAAGGGGAGGGTTTCCGTGGAACGTCCCCGCTCCTCCCGGTGGCGATATGACCGGCGAAATCCGCAGTTCATAGCGGGTGGCTAGGTACACCAGGCTCCAGACGTCCCAGACCATCTGAACCAGAAAGCTGGTGACGCCCGGCAGGTGCAAGATTCGTCCGAGCGCCGCCGCGGCCAGCCACAGCACGAAGCCCATGCCCGCCAGGACCCAGACCGTCGCAAATACGTCCCCAAAACAATCCTCGAGAATCTCCATGGCCTTGCCCAACGCCTGAAACACCGACAAGTCTTCCGCCACCAGCATGTAGGGGCCGTAAGTACCCAGCGCCAGCATGACCGTTGCGGCCCCCAGTAGCCAGACCACAACTCCCAGCACCGGCACGAACCGCAACACCAAGAAAGCCGCAAGCAGTACGAGACCAGCCAGCACCGTGACCAGTTCATACAAGAACAGGCGCCCCCAGAATCGTATCGCTGCCCGCCACAAGTCGCCGATGTCGGTGGCCTCGCCCCGCACCGCCCTGGCGACGGTGTACAGCAGGCCACCCTTCGCCAGCGTCCCGGCCAGGAGCATAATCAGGGCCGCCGCTCCCAGCAGCCCTACGACCGCAAGATGTGTTGGTGTGGACTCGAGCGGAAGGTCCCCTGGCGGACCCGGGGGAAGTCCGGTCCCCCAGACCAGGAACCCTAACACGGCGTTCTCCCCGGCCCGCGCGGCCACCACCCCGATCAGTCCATCCACCAGCGCCACAAAAAATCCCGCCAGCAGAAGAGCGGGCCATTGTACCTTAGCGCGTCGCCAGGCTTCCGCGACAATCAAGCGAAGCCCCCCTCTCTGATGCTGTACCCCGGAGCGAACCGGGTATTTTCTACAGCATATTGGCGGAGGGCCTGACTAGAACCTTGTCGTGCGGACGCTTTTACCCGAAGGGGTATGCGTTAGACCGCTTCGCCGGGCCGCAGGTAGGTCCCGCTCTTTCCGCCGGTCTTCTTCACCAGCCGGATTTCCCCGACCACCATGCCCTTGTCGACAGCCTTCGCCATATCGTAGATGGTTAGTGCCGCCACGCTGCAGGCGGTCAGCGCCTCCATCTCCACGCCGGTCTTGCCAACGGTAGCCACCCGCGCCTCAATCAGCACCCGGCTGCCGGCCTCATCGAACGAAAAGTCGACGGAAGCACTGGTAACCGGCAACGGATGGCAGAGCGGAATCAAGTCCCCGGTGCGCTTCGCCGCCATGATCCCAGCCACCCGCGCCACCCCGATGACGTCGCCCTTCGCCACGCCGCCCGACTGAATCAAGCCCAGCGTAGCAGGCAGCATCCGCACCTCCCCGCGGGCAATCGCCACCCGCTCAGTCTCGGACTTGCCGCTCACATCCACCATCCGGGCCCGGCCATGCTCATCGATATGGGTTAACTCAGGCATCCCTATTACCTCCACCGTCTGCCAAAACAACAATTTTCCGAGCGAGAGCGAAGGGGTTCCTCCGCAGCGACGTTCGAGTCCGCGTACTACCGAAGTGTTCTACCCCACGAATAGCCAAATCACTACCCGGACTCGGGGAGCAAGGAGGAACCCCGGAGCGACCTATCCCCCGATACCGTGCATGACGCGCTCCTTGAAATCCCCATCCGCATCCCCGAAGTTGTGCTCCCGCGGCTTCTTCAAAATGGCGTCCGCCATGACCGCGACCAGGTCCGCCATGCTCTGCTCCGGACTGCGCAGCGCCGGTTTCAGGTCCACCTCGTGGGCGTGGCCCAGGCACGGGTTGATCTGCCCATCCGCCGAAAGCCGGATCCGGTTGCACTCCCCGCAGAAGCACTCCGTCACCGCCGAAATGAACCCGACCGTGCCCTTCGCCCCCGGAATCCGCCAGTACCGGGCCGGCCCGTTCCCGCGGACCCCTTCCCGCACCGGCTCCAGGTCCCCGAACTCGGCCATGAGCCGCTCCCGCATTTCCGCGGCCGGCACGAGGTTCTCCAGCGTAAACTCGTACGCCTCGGAAAACGGCATCACTTCGATATACCGCACGTGAATCGGCTTCTCCAGCGAGAGCCGCGCCATATCGGCGATCTCGTCGTCGTTCCAGCCCCGGATGACCACCATGTTCAGCTTCACCGGCTCCATGCCCAGGTCCAGTGCGGCGTCCACCGCCTCCAGAATCGGTCCCGGGTCGCCGTACAGCCGGGCCATTTTGGCAAACCGGTCGGCCCGCAGCGTGTCCAGGGAGAAGTTGACCCGGTCCAGCCCCGCCGCCTTCAGTTCCCGCGCCATGGGCGCAAAGAGCAGCCCGTTGGTGGAAAGCGACAGATCCTTGACGCCCATGGGCTTCAGCTTGGCCATGAACGGAACCAGATCAGCCCGGACCAGCGGCTCCCCGCCGGTGATGCGGATGCGATCGATGCCCAGGGAGAGGCCCGCCTCAATCACGCGCAGGAGCTCATCGTAGGAAAGATACTGATCACGCGGCCGGAGTTGCACGCCCTGCAGCGGCATGCAGTAGACGCAACGGAAATTGCAGCGATCGGTCACAGAGACCCGCATATAGTTAATCTTTCGGCCCCACTGGTCGATCAGGTGACTCACCCCCGTTCGTTTACTCCACCCGACGGGTACGGCCCGCCTCTGTCGCATCGTAGCCGCCCAGAGCCTCTACAGCTCGCTGGAAGGCAGGGTCGTTCACCAGGGCCAACACCGCCTGCACCCCAGGGTGCTGCTCCACGTCCGCCGGAATGCAGAGTTCGTAATCCTCCCAGGTCACCTTCACGAAATCCAGGTCCAGCGCTTTCGCAGCGGAAAGAATGCCCAACCCGGTGTCCGCCGCCCCGCTTTTCACCGATGCCGCCACGTTCAGGTGCGTGAACTCTTCCCGTCCGTAGCCCTGCACCTGACCCGGCTCGATCCCTTCCTGCTTCAGGTGATAGTCCAGCAGCAGGCGGGTTCCCGCCCCCCGTTGCCGGTTTACATAGGTCACGTCCGCCCGGACGAGGTCCCGGAACGAGCAAATCTGCTTCGGGTTGCCCTTCGGCACCAGGAACCCCTGCTCCCGCCGGGCCAGCAGCACCAGCAAGGCAGGCTTTCCCAGGTAGCGCCTGAGGTACGCTTTGTTGTAGTCCCCGGTCTCCTCATCGAGCAGGTGGACGCCGGCCATGTGCGCCTCGCCTCGCTTCAGCGCCAGCAGACCGCCGAGCGAACCCACGTGAGCGCTGGAGAGGAAGTACGGCGAACCCTCACGCTTGAGGAATGAGGCCAAGAGATCCAGCGCCGTGTCATGCGACCCTACGGCCACTACGGTCTCCTGAATCTCCGCCAGCGGCCGGAGCAACTCCACGGTCACATCCTGCCCTTCGCCAATGCCCTCCCGCCCAGCCGGAACGACCAGCAGCCCGTCGGCCCGGACCAGCGACGATATCACCCCGGCGCCCCGCCCCATAGGCGTGGCTACCAGCTTCTCGCCGACTCGTCCCAGCTTCACCCGGACGTAGTCCTCCACCCCCATGGGCGAGGGCAGCCGGCGGGCCAGGGTCGCCGCCGCCGCCGCCCGGCGGGGAGCCGGCAGCCTCAGTGCCCGGTAGACGAGCGGCTTCAGGAACAGGTCCGCCGTCAGCCAGGTGGAGACCGGGTAGCCCGGCAGCCCGATAAACGGCTTGCCGTCGATGATGCCCATCATGACCGGCTTGCCGGGCTTGATCGCCACGCCGTGGACCAGCACCTGCCCCAGTTCCCCGAGCACATGCACGGTAAAGTCCTCGGACCCGGCGCTGGACCCGGCGTTCACGATGACAATATCGGACGTGGCCGCCGCTTCCTTTACGGCCGCCTTGATCAGGTCATAGTTGTCGACGACGATATCGTGCCGGACCGGCTTCCCGCCCCATTCGGCCACCATGCCCAGGACAACCCGGGAGTTAAACTCGATGATCTCCCCGGCCGTGGGGTCCGCTTTGGGCGAAACCAGTTCCGTGCCGGTCGGGATAAACGTCACCACCGGTTTGCGAGCTACGGGCACCTCCAGGACGCCAGCCGCCAGCAACGCCCCCAGGTCCTGGGGCCGGATTGTGTGGCTTTGGGGCAGGAGGATTTCCGTCGCCACCACATCTTCCCCGATGGCCCGGATATGCTGCCACGGCGCCGCCGGCGCCAGAATTTCGCAGCGGGCGCCGGCCTGGTAGCCGTTGTCCAGCAGGTTGACATCTTCCACCATGATCACGGCGTCGCAGCCCGGCGGCACCGGGTCGCCGGTATCCACCCAGAAGGCCTGCATGCCGAACGCCAGGGTGACCGGGCTGGTCTCCATGGCCATAAACGTCTCCTTCGCCTTTACCGCCACGCCGTCCACGGCGGAGGCGTGGTAATGCGGCGCCGAAATGTGGGCCGTGACCGGCTCGGACGTCACCCGGCCAAGCGCCTGATCGACGGGGATGACTTCCGACGACCCGCCCCAGCCGGCGCCGTCCAGGGCGTCGAGCATGCGCTTGCGTGCATCTGCTGCGGGAATCGACTCGAGGTAAATCTTGCGGCGATCGCTCATACCAACAACTCCACTTCCACCCACTCGCCGGCGAGAATGCCTTCCACCGCCGAGGGGATCGTCACCAACCCGTCGGCCTTCACCAGGGTGCTGATGAGGCCACTTTTGCCATGCACCGGTTCCGCCAGGACCTCAGACCCGGATCGGATCAGCCGGACCCGGACACAGTCCGTCCGGCCGGTGGCCGAAGGAACGTTCTTGGTCATTTTTGCCCGAACGGCCGGCCGGAATTCCGGCTCCGCCGGCAGCCCCTGCATCTGGCGCAGCAACGGCGCAATGAAGAGGCCGTAGACTACCTGGGCGCTCACCGGATGCCCCGGCAGACCCGCCACCGGCGTCCCGTTGGCCAGGCCCAGAATCGTCGGCTTGCCAGGTTTCAGCTTCACCCCGTGAACTAGAATTCCCGGCTGCCCCAGTTCGGCAATCAGCCCGGCGGTGAGGTCTCGGGTACCCACGGACGACCCGCCGGAGATCAGCACCAGGTCGTGCTTCATGCCCTCCTGCAGTTTCGCCCGGATTTCGCACTCCTTGTCGGTCGCCAGACCGAGGTACTGCGGCACGCCGCCGTCTCGCCGGACCAGTGCGGTCAGCGCCACGGCGTTCGACTCGCGAATCTGCCCGGGGCCGGGCGTGGTCAGCGGATGGACCAGCTCGTCGCCCGTGGAAATAATCGCGACCCGGGGCCGCCCGATGACGTCGACCGAGAGGATGCCAGCCGACGAGAGCAGCGCCAGCTCCTGCGCCCGCACCTGATGGCCGGCCGGCAGGAGCGGCTCGCCCGCCCGGCAGTCCTCGCCCCGGTGCATGACGTTCTCACCCGGGGCAGCGGGACGCATGACGCCGATCTCATCGGGGCTTAACGCCTCGGTGTATTCGATCATGACGACCGCATCGGCCCCTTCCGGCAGGGCGCCGCCGGTGCTGATTCGCTGGGCCTCGCCGGGCCGTAGCGGCAGAGCCGGGGCCTGACCCATGAGAATCTCCGCCGTCACTTTCAGGTAGGCCGGCAGCCCCTCCGAAGCGCCGAAAGTGTCGGCCGCCCGGACGGCAAAGCCGTCCACGCTGGTCCGGGCAAAAGGCGGCAAGTCGCTCGGCGCGACCACCGGCCCGGCGGTCACCCGCGCGAGCGCCTCCGCAAGCGGGACCGTCTCCCGGCCGGCCTGCTTCCCCGCGCAGGCTTGCAGAAATAGTGCCAGAGCCGCTTCCACAGATTTAAGGTCAAAGAATTCCACAGCGATCCCCCCAAAACAAAAAGAGCTATCCTCCGCCCGGAAGATAGCAAAGCAAACGCAGCGGGCCATGGCCCACTGACAGCTTCGCCCCTTTCCAGCCGGGAGGCCCATGAGTTTCCTGCAGGGCCCTTGCCCGGGTTTCCCCGGGACCGGTCGGGCAGCCGTGGGAGTATCCGGTAGGCGGCCCGACTCGGGACGATCACGATGAAGTTAAACCAATTATACGGTCAGCGAAATCCAAACCGCAAGCAAACTTGGACACAAAGAGACATACGTACTATGGAAGTCGGGGCCAATGCGGTCCGTCGCGTGACCGATTGGCGGAGCCGGGGAGTGATACGTATGGCCCGTGAACACCAGCCCGGTCTGGCATTGCAGACCTTTCGGGTCGCCGCCACATACGTCGGCACGGTGGTTGGCGCCGGATTCGCATCGGGACAGGAGACGCTGCGCTTTTTCGCCGCGTATGGCCGGGCCGGGCTGATCGGTGTGGCAGTGTCGACCGTGCTCTTCTGCCTGTTCGGCATTCAGATCATGGAGCTGGGCCGGCGGCTGGAGGCCAAGTCGCACCGGGAGATTCTGCACTACGCCTGCGGCCCGTATCTCGGCCGGATGATGGACGTGGTCATCACGCTCTTCCTGGGCGCCACGCTCACGGTGATGGTTGCGGGCGGCGGTGCAGTCTTCGCCGAGCAACTGGGGCTGTCCCGGGCGCTCGGGACGGTGCTGACGTCGGTTCTGACGGGCCTGACCATTCTTGCCGGCATGCGGGGCATTATGGCGGCCAATTCGGTGGTGGTCCCGCTCCTGAGCGTGGCCGTCTTCGGGCTCACCGCCGCATCGATCCGGTTCCACGGCCTTGACCCCATTCTGACGCGAACGGTGCCCTGGCCGCTGCTGGCGCCGGTCAAATCCTGGTTTGCCGCCTCCTGGCTGTACGTGGGCTACAACCTCGTGCTCTCGATTTCGGTGCTGGGACCGCTCGGGGCCGAAGTGAAGGACCGGCGGGCGCTGGTGGGCGGCGGCCTGGCCGGAGGGCTGGTGCTCGGGCTCCTGGCGGCGGGCATCAAGCTGGCCCTCTCTGCCCACATGCCGGACATCGGGAAGTTCGAAATGCCCATGCTCTTCCTGGCCCGCCTGCACCCCCTTCCGGTGCAGTGGTTCTACACGCTGATTCTCTGGGCCGAAATCTACACCACGGCAATCGCCTCGGCGTACGGCTTCGCCAGCCGAGGCGCCGAGGTCTTGCGGGGGGGCAGCTACCGGGGCACGGTGGTGGTAGTGACGGCACTTTCGCTTCTGGGCAGCGGCATCGGCTTCAGCCGGCTGCTGGGGTTCCTCTACCCCCTCTTTGGGGTGGTTTCCCTGGTGGTGCTCGGCCTGTTGAGCGCGACGCTCCTGCGGCGGGCAACCTGAGAGCCCGCCACCCCCATCGTTCTTTTTGCACAGAAATAGATATAAAGAGCCAGGATATTTATATCCAGTTGACGAAGTGGACCTATACAAATCTGTGGGGGTGAATTCATGAAGTTCTCTGCCCTCCGCCTGTTCCTGATGAGCGTTCTGGTCGCATGCCTGGCTGCGCTTGCCCTGACTGAAGCCCAGGCTGCTCCGGCTACCACCATTGTGCTGACCATCGGCCAGCAGGTTGCCACCGTCAACGGCGACACGGTCCAATTGGACACGGCGCCCGTGATAGACGCCGCCTCCGGCCGCACGTTCGTCCCGGTCCGCTTCGTCGGCGAGACGCTCGGCGCCTACGTCGGCTGGGACGGCACTGTCCGCAAAGTCACGTACCTGACCGGCGACACCCGCATTGAGCTGGTCATTGGCCAGAAAATCGCCACCGTGAACGGCAAATCCGTCACCCTGGATGCGGCCCCGTACATCGACACCAACAGCCGGACCATGGTTCCGGTGCGCTTCGTCAGCGAGCAGTTGGGCGCTACGGTCAGTTGGGACGGCACCGCCCGGACCGTGACGATCGTCGCTCCCTGGGTGGGCAAGGTGGTTCAGATCAAGGGCTTCCAGTTCGCGCCGGCCAGCCTGACCGTCGCCCCTGGCACCCGGGTCACCTGGGTTGATCTGGACCAGCGGGAGCACACCGTCACCGGCAGCGGCTGGGGCAGTGCCACCCTCGACAACATGACCGCCTACTCGTTTACGTTTGGCGCGCCCGGCACCTTCGACTACCAGTGCGACTTCCACACCGACATGCTGGGCAGCATCATCGTCAAGTAACCGCCTTTCGGAAATTAGTTGCCTCCCGCCTTTTGCTCCGCAAAAGTCTGCCGGCCGCTCCGGCGGCTGGCGCCGCGGTCTGCCGGCCGCTCCGGCGACTGACGGAGTCAGTCGCGAAAACGGACCGCCGGGCAGCCGGCGGTCCGTGTCGCTATGCCTCCTGATGCACTTCGAGGTGGTTCCAGAACCGGTCCCGGAGGAGCTTCTTGTCGAACTTGCCCACGCTGGTCTTGGGCACCTCATCGATGAACACCACGTCGTCCGGCAGCCACCAATCGGCAAACCGGCCCTTCAGGAAAGTGCGAATCTCGTCGGCGGTCACCGCACCCTTGTGCTCCGGCTTCGCGACCACACAGGCCAGCGGCCGCTCGCTCCACTTGGCATGGTGGCAGGCCACCACCGCCGCCTCCGCCACTTTCGGGTGCGCCATGATGGCGTTCTCCAGGTCCACCGACGAAATCCACTCGCCGCCGGACTTCACCATGTCCTTTACCCGGTCGACGATCTGCATGTAGCCGTCGGCGTCCATGTTGGCCACATCGCCGGTGTAGTACCAGCCGTCCCGGAACGTAGCCTGGCTCCGCTGGTCCTGGTAATACTCGTCGGCGATCCACGGGCCACGCAGGACCACTTCGCCCATCTCCTTGCCGTCCCAGGCCGCCTCGGTGCCGTCCTCCTTGACGATTCGCATCTCCAGGCCGGGCACCAGAATGCCTTGCCGGGCCTGGCGGGCGTACTTCTGCTCGGGACTCAGATCCTTCAGCTTCCGCGTGATCTGGCAGGCGTGCGTGACTGGCGCCGCCTCGGTCATGCCGTAGGCGTGCATGAACGGCACGCCCCTCCGCTCGAAGGCTTCAATGAGCGCCTGGGGCGGCGCCGAGCCGCCGCAGACGAGCCGGGTGATGCTGGAGAAATCGTGCGTTTTCTGCCCCAGTTCCCGGAGCACGCCCATCCAGATCGTGGGCACGCCGGCGGCCAGGGTGACCTGTTCGGACTCGATGAGCCGGCAAAGGGTGGCCGGGTCAGGCCGGGGACCCGGCAGCACCTGTTTGGCGCCCATCCAGGTGGCGGCGAACGGCAGCCCCCAGGCGTTCACGTGGAACATGGGCACCACCGGCATAATGGTGTCCCGATTGCTGACGGCCGCCGTGTCCGCCAGGGAGAGCGCCATCGAATGCAGGTAGAAGGCGCGGTGGGTGTAGACGACGCCCTTCGGCAGGCCGGTGGTGGCGCTGGAATAGCAGATGCCGGCCTCGTCCCACTCGTCCAGGTCGTCCGGGAAGCGGTAGTCCGCGGGGGCCGCAGCCAGCAGCGCCTCGTAGCTGTGAACGGACTGGTGGTCCGCCGCCGTGAAGTCGGCGGGCAGGTCGCCATCGGTCATGACCACGATGTGTTTGACCGTCTCCAACTCGTCCCGGACTCTCGCCACCAGCGGGAGGAGGTCCTCATCGACCAGCAGCACGTTGTCGCCGGCGTGGTTGATCACGTAGGCCAGGTGGTCGGCCGGCAGCCGCAGGTTCACCGTGTGGAGCGTGGCGCCCATGCACGGGACGGCAAAGTAAGCCTCCAGATGCCGGTGCTGATTCCAGGCCAGCGTGCCGACCCGGGTCCCATGGGTCACCCCCAGGCCCGCCAGCGCCGCCGCCAGCCGCCGGGTCCGCTCGTAGTAGTCCTTGTAGGTGTACCGCATGATGCCGGAACTGGTCCGGGAAACGATCTCGCCGTCCGGAAAGTAAAGCCGGGCCCGTTCCAGCATGGTTCTGATGGTCAGCGGGTGGCGCATGGTCATTCGGTCCTCAACCTCCCCATTTCGGTCTATAACATCTGTACCATCTAAAGTTTTACGCCTTTCAGTTTTATCCTGCATTCTTATGACAAAGGTAATATAAACTTATGAATCTCGCCTGCCGGAATCTAATCTATTCGGCCAGGGTTGACCGCTTGCCGCCGAAGCGCGCAAATAAGCCCGGTACTCCCAAAGTACCGGGCTCTGCGCGCCTTGCGCCCTATTGCGCCCGCATCTGCCGGCGCTGGAAGACCCAGATGCCCACTGCCAGGCTTACCGCCGGGCCATCGGGACGGCGGTGCCGTCCGGGTTGTAGGTATAGAAGCCCCGGCCGGTCTTCTTGCCCAGGTAGCCGGCCTGCACCATCTGCACCAGCAGCGGGCAGGGCCGGTACTTCGGATCCTTAAAGCCGTCGTATAGCACGTTCATGATGTACAGGCAGGTGTCCAACCCGATGAAGTCCGCCAGCGTGAGCGGACCCATGGGATGGTTCATGCCCAGCTTCATCACGGTGTCGATCTCATCCACGCCGGCGATACCCTCGTAGAGGCAGAAGATGGCCTCGTTCAGCATGGGCATCAGCACCCGGTTGGAAATAAAGCCCGGGAAGTCGTTGACGACGGCCGTCGTCTTGCCCATGGCCTCCGCCAGGTCCTTGATGGTCCGGTAGGTCTCGTCGGAGGTCGCCAGGCCCCGAATGACCTCCACCAGCTTCATCACCGGCACCGGGTTCATGAAATGCATGCCGATGAACCGGTCCGGCCGTTTGGTCCCCGCCGCCAGTTGCGTGATGGGCAGCGAGGATGTATTGGAGGCAAAAATCGTCCGGTCCGGGCACCGGCCGTCCAGTTCCCGCCAGAGGGTGAGCTTGGCCTCCAGGTTTTCGATGATCGCCTCGATGACCAGGTCGCACTCCCCGGCCGGCTCCAGCAACACCGTCCCGGAGATTCGCTGCACGATCGCCGCCTTCTCCTCCGGTGTCTTGCGTCCCTTCTCCACGTCGCGGGCCAGGTTCTTTTCGATGGTGGCGAGGCCCTTGTCCACAAACCGCTGCTCGATGTCCCGCAGGTATACCCGGAGACCCGCCTGAGCCGCCACCTGCGCGATGCCCGCGCCCATCTGCCCGGCCCCCACCACCATGAGTGTCTTGATCATACCTCGTCCCCCCTGTAAGATCAGCCGACTTTAACGACCGTCGCTTCGCCCTGGCCACCGCCCGAGCAGATGGCCGCGAGCCCGTAACCGCCCCCGCGGCGGCGCAGTTCGTAGACCAGATGCATGAGAATCCGGCCGCCGCTGGCCCCGATGGGATGGCCAACCGCCACGGCACCGCCGTTCACGTTGACGATCTCCGGTGCGATCTCCAGCAATTTGATGGAGGTCAGCGTGACCGCCGCGAACGCCTCGTTGATCTCCACGAGGCTCAGATCCTTCGTTGTGAGTCCGGCCTTCTGGAGCGCCTTGAGGCCGGAGCGGGCCGGCACGGTATGCAGGTACTTGGGTTCCTCGTTGTACTGCCCCTGGCTGACGATGGTGGCCAGAACCTCCAAGCCCATGGCCTGGGCCTGTTCCCGGGACATGACCACCAGCGCGCTGGCGCCGTCGGAGAGGCCGGGGGCGTTGCCCGCCGTGATCGTGCCGTCCTTCTGGAACGCGGGCTTCAGCGAGACCAGCTTCTCCAGGGTGGAGTCCTTGCGGATGGACTCATCGGCGGTGAACATGACCGGGTCGCCTTTTTTCTGAGGCACCGGCACCGGGAGGACTTCCTGCGCGTAAATGGCCTGCTCCCAGGCGGCCAGGGCCCGCTGATGGCTCCGGTAGGACCACTCGTCCTGGGCCTGCCGGGAGATGCCGTACTCGGCAGCGACTTCGGACCCGTAGATGCCCATGTGGCAGCCCCCAAAGGAGCACCAGAGGCCGTCATTGACGACGCTGTCGACGATCTGGCCGTCGCCCATCCGATAGCCCCAGCGAGCCTTGGGCAGCAGGTAGGGCGCGTTGGTCATGGACTCCATGCCGCCCGCCACCACCACTTCGGCGTCGCCGGCGCGGATCATCATGTCGGCCAGGTTGACGGCCCGGAGCGAGGAGGCGCAAACCTTGTTGATGGTCTCCGACGTCACGGAAACGGGCAGACCGGCCTTGTGGGTCGCCTGCCGGGAGGGAATCTGGCCGGCCCCGGCCTGAACGACCTGGCCCATGAAGACGTTGTCGATGCTGTTCTCCCGGCCGGTGAGGCCGGCCCGGACCACGGCCTCTTTGATGACCATGCCGCCCAGGTCGGTGGCGGTGAAGTCCCGGAGGCTGCCGCCGAAGGAGCCAAAGGGGGTCCGGACCGCACTCACAATTACCGCTTCACGTTTCACCCTTGTAAGCCCTCCTTGTATGTAACAAACGGTCGTTTGGGTTGAGCAATACATCTCTTGGCGTGGGCTCTCGCTCGTCGGGGTCGGTCGCCCGTCCGGCGGCCGCTCGTCGGTGCGGTGCGACTCACCTCGGAAATGATTCTCGCCGCCCGTGGCTCTCCGCTCATGGGCAGGCGATGATTGTCGTCGTCGCGGCGAGCCTCCACGGGCTGCTGCGAATCTTGAACTTCCGCCCCGATACTCCTCGGACCCCCGGTCGGGCTCCCTTGGCCGACAGGCCCACCACGCCCTGATTCCCCGAGCAGGGCAGGAACGCAGGTCGGTTTCGCCGCCAAGCAGAAGCCGGAAGACCGAGCCGGGCGGGCGCACCCCCGAAGTGCCGTTCGGAGACTGGGCTTACGGGCGCTTGGCCGATACCCGCGTTAGCCAATTCCGGCGGTGCGTCCCAATAAGTGCATAGCCGAACAGCGGTTCCGGAATTGTCGCACCCACCAAGAGGCCTAGCGCCCGTTGCCCAGGCTCCGGGGCAACGAGTGGGGTGCCCCCGACCGGCGGACGTCTGTCCCGCGGCCCAGCGAGCAACGTGCCCCTGACCGGCGGGGCCGTCCTCACTCCGGAATCTTGCCGGAGCACAGGCAGAAGACGTAGGGGTAGAACGCTGCCTCCGGGTCCAGGTTGAGCGGGGCCAGCAGGGGCTCTGCCGACTTGGGCAGCCCAATGCTCCACGCCTTGCATTCATGGCGGGCCGACTCCCGGGCTGCGTACGCCAGCAGGTCGGCCGCCGCCGCCGGCGTCCCTTCCAGCCGCCGGATCAGCAACCGGCCGTCGTGAATGTTGTATAGCATCAGGCCTTCCAGCGTCTTTCCGCCCTCCACTACCGCCATCCGCTCCGGGTTCCAGTCGGAATCCCGCAGCGTCTTTACCACCCAGGCGCTATAGCTGGAAGCGATGACGCTGCCCAGGGTGCCGGTCTCTTGCTCGTGCCGGAAGCGCAGCACTTTGACCAAGTCCTGTGGGCGGCCTGGTCTGGCTTTTTTGGGGTCCGGTAATGCTACCGGGTTCAGGCCGTCGTAGACCACCCATTCACCCCGGTTCTCGAAGCCATTCTTTGCCACCGTTTGGTGTGCCGGGGTGTTCGTCACCTTGCTCAACAGGAAAATGTTCTCGCCGCCCGCTGCCCGCACCTGTTCGACCTGCGCCCGGCAGAGTAGCGTGCCCAGGCCCTTGCCCTGGTATGACGGGTGGAGCCGCATGGCACTCAGGTAGGCGTCGCCCGGACCCGGGAACTCCACCGAGTGGCAGGCGAACACCTGCCCGGCCTGTTCAGCTACGAAGAGGCCCGCCGGGGGTTTGACCGTCAGCATGGTATCGAACTCGTCCCGGACCCAATCGTGCGGGTCAAATGCTTCGACAATCGCCGTGACGGCGTTTCGGTCCGCCGGGGTGGCACGGCGCAGCAGGAACGGGTAGGTCATGGTGCAATCACCTCTCCAGCACATTTGCGGGTTTTGCGCCGGGACGGGACCAGCAACTGAGGCCGATAATAAGGCCCGTTGCCGCCATGAGAGAAAGCAGGGAACTGCCGCCTGCCGAGATAAACGGCAGCGGTACCCCGGTGTTAGGCAGCGTGCCCGTCACCACGGCAATGTTCAGCCCGGACTGCACCGCAATCCAGGACGTGACGCCCGTGACCACGAGTCCGGTGTACCGGTCCGGCGCCCGCGCGGCGATGGCGTAGCCACGCCAGGCCAGGAGCGTGAACAGCCAGAGGACCACGACCGACCGCACCAGCCCCATCTCTTCCGCAACGATGGCGAAAATGAAATCCGTATCCGGTTCCGGCAGGTGGTTGTCCAGCTTCTGGACCGAGCGACCCAGACCTACGCCCCACCAGCCGCCACGAGCCATGGCCAGCCAGGACTGGGTTACCTGGTAGCCGCCTTCCATGCGGTACTCCTCCGCCCAGGGGTTCCACCAGGCTTTCAGCCGCTGCTGCTGGTGGCTGGTGTTCCAGGCGAGCCCGGCCACCATCACGGCGGCGGCTACCGCCAGCGCCAACAGGGCCCGGGTCCGCACCCCGGCGGCGATCAACATGCAGAACGCCGTGCCGGCCAGCACCAGTGCCGTGCCCAGGTCCGGCTCCAGATAAATGATCCCCGCAAATCCCCCCAGCACCGCCAGGAAAGTCGCCCAGTCGCCCAACTCCATCTTCTGCCCCCGTCGCTCCAAAAACGCGGCGGCGAACAGAATGAAAGCCAGCTTGGCGAACTCCGACGGCTGGATGTTCGGCAGTCCGGGAATGTGAATCCACCGGTGCGCACCGTTAATCATGGGGACCAGTGGCTCATGAAAGATCTCCAGGGACAGGAGGGCCAGAAAGGTAAAGAACAGGAGCCAAAGAGTCGCTTTTCGCCAGAAGTGGACGGGCAGGAATATGCCGGCCAGCATGAAGGGGATACCCAGGGTCAACATCTGCCTGACCGTACTGGAGAACTTTGCGAAGCCGTCGTCCACCGCCGTCGTGCTGTAAACCATCACCAGGCCGATACTCACCAGCGCCGCAAGCACCAGCAGGTAGGTCAGGTCCGGCATCTGCCGCCGGGGCGCAGGCGGAGGCGGTACTTCCGGCCGGAGCGCCCGCACGTTGGAATCCCGCTGGGGGTGCGACCGGTCGGGTCGCATGGGTCTCACGGAGTTCCCTTCCTTTCGGTACGAGCGATTTTCTCACCGACTAACCTATCGGTTTCGTTATCGATGACCATTCTTAACTTGGTCATCGGCGGCGTTTTCCCTGCCGGACCGGTGAAATAGTTGCCTCCCGCCTTTTGCTCCGCAAAAGTCTGCCGGCCGCTCCGGCGGCTGGCGGAGTCAGTCGCGAAAAGACCGCCCCGGGTTTACACCCGAGGCGGTTATTTTCGCCCTCATACGTTGTTTTCCGGTACGAGGATCCGGCGGACGTCGGCGCCCAGGGACTTGAGCTTGTCTTCCAGCCGGTGGTAGCCCCGGTCCAGATACTGCAGACCACCCAGCTCCGTGACCCCTTCCGCCGCCAGGCCGGCGCAGAGGAGAGCCGCCCCGCCCCGGATATCCCGGGCCTCGATCGGCGCGCCGGTGAAGCGCTCTACACCCCGAATGATCGCGGTGTTCCGATCGACTTTAATATTGGCGCCTAACCGGATCAGTTCGTTTACAAAGCCAAACCGGTTCTCAAAAATCGTCTCCTGCACCACGGCAATGCCATCGCCCAGGCCCATGAGTGCAACCCAGGGGGACTGCAGGTCAGTCGGGAACCCCGGATGCACCTGGGTCTCCACGTCAACCGAGTGGATCGGCCGCCGGGCGATCACCCGCACGTAATCCTCCTGCTCCTCCACCTCTTGCCCCGCCTCACGAATCTTCGCGATGACCGTCGAGAGGTGCTCCGGAATGCAGTTCTCCACCCGGACGTCGCCGCCGGTGGTTGCCGCCATGACCAGGTAGGTACCCGCTTCGATCCGGTCAGGGATTACCTCATGGCGGCAGCCGTGCAGCCGCTCGACCCCTTCGACGCGAATCGTGTTGGTGCCGGCACCGCGAATCTTGCCACCCATGCGGTTGATGTAGTTGGCCAGGTCGACAATTTCCGGCTCACAGGCCGCGTTCTCCAGCACCGTCGTGCCCGGCGCCAACGACGCCGTAATCATCATGTTGACCGTGGTGCCCACGCTGGCCCGGTCGACATAGAAGCGGTTGCCCTGCAAGCTCACGTGGGACGCAACCATGGCGCCCCGCTCCACGATAACGTCGGCCCCTAGCGCCTTGAAGCCCTTGAGATGAAAATCCACCGGCCGGGCGCCGATTTCGCAACCGCCTGGGCAGGCGACTTCGCCCTTGCCCAGGCGGGCCAACAGTATGCCCATCACATAAGTGCTGCCCCGAAGTTTCCGGGCGATGTTGTACGGGGCGATGTGGTTCGTCAGTTCTTGCGCCTGCACCCGCAGGGTCGTCTCCTCCAGCCACTCCAGTTGGCAGCCGAGGTCCTTCAGGATCTGACAGAGATGCTGGATATCGCTGTTGTTTGGTACGTTATCCAGTATCGATTCGCCCTCACACGCCAGTGCGGCAGCGGCAACAATAGGCAGAGCGCTGTTCTTGGCCCCTCCGATGGTGACCGTCCCGGCCAGGGGGCGACCGCCACGGATGACAAATTTCGCCGCCACTCTTGCGTCTCCCCCTTACAATTGAGGGTTCTGGAGCCATGTGCCCGAAGCTTCGGACAAGGAAGTCCACATGACACTCTAACAGAATCAGCCGCCCCCGTCCAGCCTGAAAAGAAATCCGGACAGGAATTACCTGTCCGGATGAAATAAATCCTGGACGCAACTTAGAAACCACTGTAGTTGGGCGCTTCTTTGGTGATGGAAATATCGTGCGGATGGCTTTCCCGCAGGCCCGCCGCTGTCATCCGCCGGAACTTGCCGTTCTGGCGGAGGTCCTCGATCGTCGGCGTCCCGCAATAGCCCATACCGGACCGCAGGCCGCCCACCATCTGAAAGACCGTCTCCGAGAGCGGACCCTTGTAGGGGACGCGACCTTCAATCCCTTCCGGCACCAGCTTGGGCGCATCTTCCTGGAAGTACCGGTCGCCCGAACCCTGCTTCATGGCGCCCATGGAGCCCATGCCCCGGTAGACCTTGTACGAGCGGCCCTGATAGATCTCCATATCGCCCGGCGACTCGTCGGTGCCGGCAAACAAGGAGCCAATCATGACGGAACTGGCGCCCGCCGCGATCGCCTTGGTGATGTCGCCGGAATACTTGATGCCGCCGTCGGCGATGATCGGGGTATCCGTCGCCTTTGCCGCCCGGCTGCATTCGAAAATGGCCGTGATCTGCGGCACGCCAATGCCGGCGACCACGCGCGTGGTACAGATGGAGCCAGGCCCGATGCCGACCTTCACCGCGTCGGCCCCCACCTCGATCAGGTCCCGGCAGCCTTCGAACGTGGCCACATTGCCGCCAATCACCTGCAGGTTCGGGAAGTTCCGCTTCAGATCCCGGAGCGCGTCCAGGATGCCCTTGGAATGGCCGTGGGCGCTGTCCAGTACCACGATATCGACCCCCGCATCCACGAGGGCACCGGCCCGCTCCATGAGGTCCTGGGCGACGCCCAGCGCGGCGCCGCAGAGCAACCGGCCCCGGTGATCCTTCGCGGAGTTCGGGTACTTTTTGGCCTTTTCGATGTCCTTGATGGTGAGCAGCCCCTTGAGCACGCCGTGCTCGTCCACCAGCGGCAGCTTCTCCACCTTCCGCCGCCGCAGAATCTCCCGGGCCTGCTCCAGGTTGGTCCCCACGGGGGCGGTGATCAGGTTTTCCTTGGTCATAATGTTGGCGACCGGCTGGTTCCAGTTGTCCTCGAACCGCAGGTCCCGGTTCGTGAGAATGCCCACCAACTTCCGGGTGCCACGCTCCACGACCGGGGCGCCGGAAATGCGGTAGCGGGACATGAGCGCCAGCGCCCGGTCGACCATGTCGTCCGGGTGGACGAAGATCGGGTCCGCAATGACCCCGTGCTCGGACCGCTTCACCTTGTCCACTTCGTCCGCCTGCTGCTGAATCGCCATCGACTTGTGGATGATACCGACTCCGCCCTCACGTGCCATGGCAATCGCCATGCGGGCTTCGGTCACCGTATCCATGGCGGAAGAGATGAGCGGAACGTTGATCCGGAGCGTTTTCGTGAGCCGGGTCGAGACATCCACATCCCGAGGCAGGACCTCCGACCGGGCGGGCATCAGGAGCACGTCGTCGAACGTGAGTGCTTCCGGCCCGAACTTCTCGTCCATTGGCTTTACCTCCGCATTTTCTAGGACAGACTTAGCGTGTCGTTCCAGTCCGTCCCGAAGGTTTCCGGAATTATACCATGCTGCCCAGATCGGGTCAACCACCCGTTTGGCTTGTCCCCGGTAGTATGGCAATCTGGGAATCTGGCAAACGCTAACCAACACCCGGAGGTGAGCAAGATGACCGAAAATGAGCAGATTCGGACCCCCGAGGAAATGGCCTCCCAACAGATCAACGCCACAAATCCCGGTCGGCTGGCAACGCAGAACGCCGCCCGGGGCGGGATTGCCGATGTGGGAGCCGCAGCGGAGGAACTGGAGGATCAAAGCGGGGAGTTTCTGCAACTCATGTACGAGCAGTCGTCCGAGTTAGATACAGTGGACCGGATCCAAAAGTCCAAGCAGCCGCGGGACTAGCGTAGGACCCGACCGGGACCCGGTCGGGTTTTTCTATGTCATAGGGGATTGAATAAGGTGACTTTATTCAAAACGGATTGAAATTATAACGATAATCTAAAGGTATCCAGGGCTGAACACTCGAAATCGTGAAAGCCGTAACACCCAGTTGACCACGTGGTTTCGCCATTGGTTTCTCGATTGAAAGGGGCCCTGCAGTTGGCCGTCTTTACGCACTGCGACGTCATGTTCTTGCATGCGCCCAGCGTTTACGACTTCCGCAAAGATACAATTCTGTTCGGTCCCGTCGGGGACGTGGTACCGTCCTCTTCGGTCTTTGAGATGTACCCGGTGGGCATCACCAGCATCGCCGAGCGGCTGGAACGGGCCGGCTACAACGTGCGGTTGGTCAATGTGGCCTACCGCATGCTCAAGAACCCCCAGTACGACCCGGAGGAGCAAATCCGCAAGGCCAATCCCCACCTGTGGGCCATCGATCTGCACTGGATGCCCCACGCGCACGGCGCCCTCTCGCTGGCCGCGCTGATCAAGAAGCATCACCCGAATGCGCCGGTGCTCATGGGCGGCCTCTCCGCCTCCTACTATCACGCCGAGTTGATCCACAACCCCAACGTCGACCTGATTGTGCGGGGCGATTCCACCGAAGAGCCGGTGGCGGAACTGTTCCGGCGACTGCGGGCCGGGCTGCCCCTGGAGGGCGTGCCGAACCTGACCTGGAAGCGGCCGAACGGCACCCCGGTCTTCAACCCGTTGACCTATGTACCGGCCAACCTGGACTATGCGGACCTGCCGGCCTACCGGTACGTGATCCGCTCGGTCTTCAAGTACTGGAACCTGCAGAATATCGTGCCGTACCTCAAGTGGCTGGAGTCGCCCATGACCGCCCTGCTGGTGTCCCGGGGCTGTATCAACAACTGCTCGATCTGTGGCGGGAGCAAGACCGCCTATAAGAAAATCTGCAACCGGGAGCGGCCGGCTTTCCGGTCGCCGGAAAAGCTGGCGGAGTCGGTCAAGTTCATCAGCCGGTTCAGCCGGGCGCCCATCTTTATCGTGCACGACCTGCGGATGGGTGGGCTCGATTCTGCCCGCCAGACGCTCAAACGATTGCACGACCTGCGGGTGGAGAACGAAATCGTCCTGGAAGTCTTCGCACCCGGCGATGACGCTTACTTCGCCGAGGTCCACCTGGCGCTCCCGCTGTATAGCCTGGAGATGACCCTGGAGAGCCACGACGAGAACTTGCGCCGGATCAACGGCAAGCTCCCGGTCTCGAACGCCGAGATCGAAGCCACCATTGCGGCTGCGTTCGCCAACGGCTGCCAGCGGCTGGACATTTACTTCATGGTGGGCATTCCGTTCCAGACGCCCGACTCGGTCATGGCCTCCATGGATTACGCCCGGACGCTCCTGGAGCGGTTTGGCCAGGCGGGCAAGCTCCGGATCTACGTCGCACCGCTGGCCCCGTTCCTGGACCCCGGCAGCCCGGCCTTCGAGGACCCGGAGCGGTTCGGCTACCGGTTGCGGGCCCGGACGCTGGAGGAGCATCGGCAGCGGCTCACCCGCCCCACATGGGCGCAGATTCTGAACTATGAGTCGCTCTCCATGCCGCCGGAAGTTCTGGTGGAGACGACATACGAGGCGACGGCCCGCCTGACCCGCATCAAAGCTGACCTGGGGCTGATGCCCACCGCAGCGGCCGAGAAGACCCTGGAGTTGATCGAGAAGGCCCGGAGCCTCATGCGCCGAATGGAAGCCGCCGACGCCCTGCCCACCGCCGAACGGGAGGCCGCCATGGCCGCCCTGCATGAAGAGGCCGGTCGGGTCAACGGCCGCCGGCTTTATGCCCAGGAGGAGTTCGTCAAGTGGACCAAGCCACGGCAGCTACGGCTGCTGGGACTCATGGGGCTCATGGTGGAGCTGTTCTTTGAGGAACTCAAGCTGGCCTGGCTGCGGCTGGTCAAGCGCCGGTACCAGTGGCCGTCGGAGGAGGCAGAAGAACTGCGGGAAGCCGCCGACTGAAACGACATACCAAAGCGGCCGGGCTTTCTGTCGAAAGAAAGCCCGGCCGCCTGCTGCTGGATCGGGAAACTTGCTAGCCCTGAGGCGCCAGCGCGATCACGTCGATTTCCACGCCGAAGTCACCGGGCAGGCCGGACTGGACCGTCGTCCGGGCCGGGTAGGGCTCCGGGAAGTACTCCTTGTAGACTTGGTTGTATGCGGCGAAGTCCTTCATATCCGCCAGGTGGGCGTTTACTTTGACCACGTCGGCCATGGTGCTGCCGGCCGCGGCCAGAATGCTGCGGATGTTCTCCAGCACCTGCCGGGTCTGGACTTTGATGTCGCCCTCCACCGTGTCCCGGGTGCCGGGGAGCTTGGGCGACTGGCCGCTGACGAAGACGAAACCGCCGGCAACGATGGCCGGCGTGTACGGACCCGCCGGAAGCGGAGCGCCGGCCGGATTAACGGGAAGCTTGCGTGTCATAAGCGATGTCTCCTCTTACGTAGATTGCCGGTTCACCGGAAAGGCCGCCCCCAGGAACGCCATCACCTTGGGTAAGGTGACCGGGGCGGTCTTGACCGCGTCATGATTTGCGCCTTCCACCAGCAGCATCTCGACGTTGGGTCCGGCAACCTGCTGCAGGCGGTGAAAATGCGCCACGGGCACCACCTCGTCGGCCGTGCCGTGCATCACCAGCACCGGGCAAGCTACCTCGGCGATCCGCCGCTCCGGTGCGAAGGAGTCGAACGGCCGCCCGATGATCGCCTGCACATGGGCACCGATGCGGTGGAGAATGAGGTCGCCGTCGATGCCGTCGGCCTTCAGGATGTCGACCGAGGCCTGTACCGGATGCGTCGGCGGCGCCAACGAGACCACAGCCTCCACCGGTGCGCCGTCAGCAGCGGCGATAATGGCAGCGGCGGCGCCCATGGAGTGGCCGACCACCGCCACGTGAGCCGCCCGGCTGCGGGCATAGCGCACCGCCGCCGTCAGGTCCGCGGCGAACTGGGCCTGGGAGATGAACGGCGACGGGTCGCTGTCGCCGTGGCCCCGGGCGTTGTAAATCAGCACCTGGTAGCCCGCCTGCAGCAGCGGGTCCACGAACATGGACATCCGCAGGCAGTGGCTTGTCCACCCGTGGGCCAGCACCACCGCATGGCTCGTCCCACCACCGTCGGGGCTCAGGTCGGTGCCGGTCGGGACGACCCACCAGCCCCGGCACAAGCCCTCGCCTCCGCCGGGGAACTCAATCCGCTCGCTCCGGCCGGACGTGGTGAGCGTGCCCCGCATGGGCTGCACCGGCGGCCTCAGGAAGAACTCCGCCAGCCGTCGGGGGGCGGTCACGCTCAACGCCATCAGGCCGGCCTTCTGCAACGGTCGCATTGCCATGCCTTACCCTCCCACGGCCTGCCGGGCTTTCAACTCGCCCGCCAGGTCCCGGGCCACGGTCCAGATGTCACCCGCACCCATGGTCAGCACCGTGTCACCCGGTTGCATGGCCGCCCGGAGCAGGTTCAGGATCTCCTGTTTGTCGGAGATGACCTGCGGCCGCCGGCCGGTGTTGGCCGCGATTCTTTCGGCCAGCGCCTCGGAGGTAACGCCGGGGATGGGCGTCTCCCCGGGCGGGCTGTAGATTTGGGTCAGCACCAGCACATCGGCGTCGCCGAAGGCAGTAGCGAATTCGTTCATCAGCCAGTGCGTACGGGAGTAGCGCTGGGGCTGGAAGACCGCCACGACCCGGCCCCCGGTTCGTTCCCTGGCCGCGGAAAGAGTCGCCCGGATTTCCGTGGGGTGGTGGGCGTAGTCGTCCACGACCGTGATGCCCCCCGCCTCGGCCCAGACCTGGAACCGCCGCTTGGCGTTGCCGAAGTCGAGGAAAATCGCCCGCATTTGCTCAAACGAAAGACCGGCGTAGCTCCCCACCGCCAGGGCGGCCAGGGAGTTAAGCGCGTAATGACGGCCCGGGTAGGGCAGCTTCACTTCGCCCAGCAGCCTGCCGTCGAGGTAGCAGTCGTAAGCGATGCCTTTTTCCCACGGGTGGATGTTATGCGCCTGCCACCGCGCCTCCGGATCCGTGCCATAAAAGATGACCCGAGGGGCGCCGGCCTGGCCTGCCAGTTCCCGGCCCAGCACCTTCAGCGTCGGGTCGTCCAGACAGAGTATAGCGAGGCCGTCCGGCCGCACCTGACTCAAGAACTGCCGGAAGCCCGCCACGATGTTTTCGAACCTGCCATCCCAGTACTCCAGGTGCTCGGCCTCCACGTTGGTTACCACGGCCACGGTGGGGAAGTAGCGCAGGAACGAGCGATCGGATTCGTCGGCCTCGCCCACCACGTGCGGCCCCTGGCCGGCCTTGCCGGTCCCGCCCAGCGCCTCGACCTCGCCGCCCACCAATACCGTGGGGTCCAGGCCGCCCCGCTCCAGGAGCAAGCCGACCATGGAGGTCGTGGTCGTCTTGCCGTGGGTGCCGGCGATGGCAATGCCGGCCTGCCGGTTAATGAACTCTGCCAGCAGTTCCGAGCGGTGAATGACCCGCAGGCCTTTTGCCCGGGCCGCCGCCAATTCGGGATTGTCCGCCGGAACCTGGGTGCTGTAGACGACCACATCGGCCCCGTGGATGTATTCCGGACGGTGCTCGCCAATATGAACGTCGGCGCCGGCCAGCCGCAGTTTTTCCGTACGGTCCGAAGCGGCCACGTCGGAGCCGGAGACCTGTACGCCGGCTTTTAGCAATACCATGGCCAGCCCGCTCATACCATAACCGCCGATTGCGATGAAGTGGACCTTCTGGGTCTTGAGCACCTTGGTTCCTCCTCGAAGAAAACTACGCCACTAGTATAGACCTGGCATTTTCTAGCTAAACAAAAACCCGCGCTACCGGGCGATGGACCGGCCCGCCGGCGGCGCCGCCAGAAACCGGTGGAACACCCAGGGTGCGCCCAGGGTGGCCATCAGGGTGACGAAGACGTAGCGGATGAAAATCCAGACTGGTTGTTCCGGCATGAAGAGCTTGAAACCCTCCTTGACGGCAAAGACAGCGACGATCCCGATGAGCACCTTGACCGCGTGCGTCAGAAGCGTCCCCCGCCGGGGGTCAAACCCC
Source organism: Symbiobacteriaceae bacterium (assembly GCA_036504075.1). Taxonomy (GTDB): domain Bacteria; phylum Bacillota; class Sulfobacillia; order Symbiobacteriales; family Symbiobacteriaceae; genus DASXVX01. The sequence continues at coordinate 96,896 of DASXVX010000067.1, forward strand.
ACGAACTCCTCCTCCAGCACGGAGCCGACCCAGAACCCCAGGTAAGCGCCGCCCATGACCCAGACATCCTTGGGCACGGGGCTGGGGATGACGGCCAGCGCGATCGGCATCATCGCCAGGGGAATCAGCACGGCGCAGAGCAGCCGGGTGCTGACGCGCATCCGGTCGCCGGACCAGAAAGCCTGGGAAGCCTGGAACCCCCACAGCATCAGACCGCCGATGGCCCAGCCGCCCAGTACGTCCAGCGGCCAGTGCAAGCCCAGGTAAAGCCGGGAAAATCCAATGAGGATGATGATCGCCACCGCCAGGGTGGTGAACCAGCGCTTGTTGAACTGAATGGCCAGCGCGCCCCAGAACATGAGCGGGTTCTGAGAATGGCCGCTGGGGAAAGCCGGCCCGGTGCCGGTCTCCGGATGGAGCACCCGCACGGCGCCCGGCGAAGGCCGGCCGGTGTCAAAGTAGTACTTCAGCACGTTGTTGGACCAGTAGCCCACCAGGAAGAGCGAGACCATGTACCGGGTGAAGCGCTTGTCGTACAGCCAGAGCAACAGCGGCAGTACCAGAATATAAAACGTTTCATGGTGCAGTTGGGTAACGAGGTAGAAAAACAGATCGAAGAAAGCGTTATGAATGGCCTGGATCGCATGCAAAATATCAAGTCCGCTCACTCAGGTCCCCTCCCGCTTCATCCACTGATTGTATGCGAATCACCCGGACCGGAACCCCACCGGCAAATACGCCGGGCGGCAGGTCGGTATTCACAAGGCTCATGGCGGAAACGACGGTCCCTGCGCCGACGGTGACGCCCGCCAATACGGTGGAGCACGCCCCAATCATGACGTTCTTGCCGATGACGACCGGACCGGTGTGGGCCGAGTCCACCAGGAACTCGTGGCAGAGGATGACGGAGTTATAACCGATGATGGCGTTGTCTTCAATCGTAATCAGTTGCGGGAAGAAAATGTCGAGGACGACGGCGAGCCCTACGGAAACGTTTTTGCCGATCTTCGCGCCGGTCAGGCGGTAGAGAAAGACTTTCAGGTTCAGGCTGGGGGAGTATTTGGCCAGGTAGATGCAAATCGCGTTCCAGACGACCCGCAGGGGGTGTACGTACTTGGGCCAGTACTGGAGGGAGTTCAGCGGGCCGTGGTTAGGGAGATCGGTTAAGGTTCGCGTCAGGGTGGTCGCCTCCTCGCCTTTGGGGCAGACGTACGCCGGTCGGGGCACCCCACTCGTTGCCCCGGAGCCTGGGCAACGGGCGCTAGGCCTCTTGGCGGGTGCGCCAATTCCGGAACCGCTGTTGGGGTATGCGCTTCTTGCTACGCACCGCCGGACTTGGCTAACGCGGGTATCGGCCAAGCGCCCGTAAGCCCAGTCTCCGAACGGCACTTCGGGGGTGCGCCCGCCCGGCTCGGTCTTCCGCTTGGTCTTCCGGCTTGCGCCCGGCGAACCGATCTTTCCTTCGCCTTGCGCGGGGAGGGTGGGGTTGGGGGGTGCGCCCGACTCAGAGCAGCCCCAACCCCGGCACGGCGTTCAGGTCCAGCTCGCTGCGGACGCCGGCGGTCCAGAGGTAGTGGCCGGCGGCGGCGATCATGGCGGCGTTGTCCGTGCAGAGAATGGGCGGCGGGTAGCCGAGCTTGATGCCCTGCGGCTCCAGCTTCTCCCGCATCGCCCGCCGCAGGGCGCCGTTGGCGGCGACTCCGCCGGCGAGTATGACCTGCCGGACGTCCTTGGCTCTTGCGGCCCGCAGCGTCTTTTCGGCCAGCGTGGACGTGACCGTCTTCTGGAAGCCGGCTGCCAGGTCGGCTCTTTGCTGGTCATCCAGCGGGCCCTTGCGCTGCACGTACTGCAGCACGGCCGTCTTCAGGCCGCTGAAGCTAAAGTCGTATATGCCCTCGGTGTGCGCCTTCGGCAGCGTCACGGCGTCCGGGTCGCCCTGCTCGGCCAGGCGTTCCACCTGCGGGCCGCCCGGGTAGCCGAGGCCGACCGACCGGGCCACCTTGTCGAAGGCCTCGCCGGCGGCGTCGTCGCGGGTGCGGCCGAGAATCTCCATCTGGCCGTGGCCCGTCATGTAGATCAGATCTGTATGGCCGCCGCTCACCACCAGGCAAATCAGCGGGAACTCCGGGGCGTCTTCCGACAGGAAGTTGGCGCTGATGTGGCCCTGCAGGTGGTTGACGCCGATCAACGGCTTGTCCAGCGCCCAGGCCAGCGCTTTGGCGGCGCTCAGACCAACCAGAAGCGTGCCGACCAGGCCCGGGCCGTGGGTGACCGCGACGGCGTCCAGTTCCGGCATGGTAACGCCCGCCTGCTCCAGCGCTTCCCGGATGGTGGGCAGAATCGATTCGAGGTGTTTGCGCGAGGCGATCTCCGGGACGACCCCGCCGTATTTTTTATGCAGGTCGATCTGGCTGGCAATTACGTTGCTCAAGACTTTGCGACCGCCGGCGACCACGGCTGCCGCCGTTTCGTCGCACGAGGATTCGATGCCTAAGATCAGCGACTCCTTCAACGTTTCATCTCCCCTGTTGCTGCCCCTACCCGTTCCGGCCCGCCGTGATGGCCTGCCTGGCCAGTTCGTCGCAGCGGTTGTTGTAGGGGTTGTCGGCGTGGCCTTTGACTTTCAGCCACTCCATCTGGTGCAGCGCCTGGGCCTGCAGCAGTTCCCGCCAGAGGTCCTGGTTTTCGACCGGGTCCTTCTTCGCGTTGCGCCAGCCGTTCCGCTGCCAGTTGTTCAGCCAGCCCTGCCGGAAGGCATTGATCACGTAGGCGCTGTCGCTGTATAGCTTCACCCGGCATGGGGTTTTCAGCGCCTGCAGGGCGGCAATGGCCGCCATGATCTCCATCCGGTTGTTGGTGGTCTGCGGCTCATAGCCCGACAATTCCTTCTTGTGTTCACCGTACATCAAAATGGCGCCCCAACCGCCGGGACCGGGGTTGCCGGAGCAGGCGCCATCGGTATACACCGTTACTTCACGCACATCCGTCAGGTGTACCACTCCCCTCATCTTTCCCAGTATACCGCTTGTCCGGCAATGGAGAAACCTCCTGGGCACCAGGAGGTTTCGGCTTGATTCCCTGAGGGCGGATCATAATGGCGCCGCCATCGCTTTTCCCATATCGGCCAGCGTGTTCATCGTCCGCCAGTTGCGGGTCGTCGCCGGGACTCCAAGCGCTCGCTCAAGCAAGTTGTTCGTAAGCTTGGATTTCACCACACTTTGGCGGTACAGCAGGTAAATTTCTCGGCCCACGATGCGGAATTCGTCGATCTCGCAGTTGCAGGCAAGCAGCCGGTCGATCCCTTCCTGACACGGTGCCTCGGCCAGCAGGGAAACGTACAGGCTCTCTCCTGCCGGCAATTCGTCCGCCAAGAACGGGCAGCTCGCAGTAATTCGCTCCAGTTCCACGGCCGTTCGCAAGACCACGGTGACCGAAAAGCCGAACCCCGCTGTGATCTCGTGCTCGATTCGACGGCGCAGCGGCTCCGACTCCGCTTCCGATTCGAACAGGACATTGCCGCTTTGAATATACGTTTGCACCCGGCCGAATCCCATCGCTTCGAAGATACGTTTTAATTCAATCATTTTGATTACCTTGTGCCCGCCTACGTTGATGCCGCGCAGCAGGGCGATGTAAATGGTCATCCTGGAACCCTCGCTTCCGTTTTGCATATTGCTGAAACCGCCTTCCTCCGCAAGCATGAACTCGTGGACGAGACCCCGCTGGAAATGGTCCTCGGCAAGCGTATTTTCCGCGGATGAAAGTTGACCAAATCCCCAAAGAATATTGTTCCTATCTCTGGAATCACAGGCCAAATACTTGTATAATCGTGATAGAAGGCTCCCACATTCGAGCGTAGACCTAAAGTTAAACTGTAGGTTTACGTGACTTCGTTTTGCAGAGTCGAACCAGGAGATACTGGAGGTGACAAGTCATGGGGCTTACAGTCCATCCGGGGGTAGAGGCTGTAATGAAACGTTCACGCCGGGATTCCGCCCGACAGCTGATGGAAGTAGCCGAAGCACAGCAAGGTTTCTTCACGGCTCTCCAGGCTAAAGCGGCTGGGTTTAGTGAGCAGGCTCAGGCGTACCATGTCAAGATGGGAAACTGGATGCGAGAGCACAGGGGAATCTTCAGGCTAACCTTCTACCCGATGGTAGACCGTCCCGAACTGATGGTGTGGTATCTGTGGTCCCATGACCGTGACGGCAGACCGGAAGGCGTGTATTCCCATGAGACGGCTCTGGGCATTCATGGTCTCTCAGATCTCCTGCCGTCAAAGCTTCATATCACGGTGCCGCCGACTTTCGGAAGAGTCAATATCCCGGAAGATCTGGTCCTACATCGTGGTGAGGTCGGTCCTGACGATGTTGAGTTCGCATACGGTGTGCCGGTCACGCTACCAGTCAGGACGCTTCTGGATCTTCTGAAGGCTGATACAGTGGCATGGGACCTACTGCGTCAAGCACTTAGACAGGCTCTCAAAGAAGGGCGTATCACCAAAGCAGACCTCCAACGAGCGGGTGAGAATCTCGACAACCCAGAAGTGCTTCGACAGCTTTACCACCTGGTTGTTGAGGTGAGTTCGTGGTAGGCAAGTATCAAACGCCGGATCGGTTCAGAGCGGCACTGGAGCAGCGGCTACAGAACCCTGCCATTCGACAGGGAACGAACCTTCAACGGCTTCGGACGGCTGTGGCTTTCGAGCGTTTCCTGGCTCGGGTCTGTCACGAGGAGCAGGGTCAGTGGGCTCTAAAGGGCGGTTACGCCATGGAGCTTCAGATGAACGGCGCCCGAGCCACCAAGGACCTGGACCTAACTCTGTCTGGCAAGCGGTCGGACATGGACATCAGCGATCCGGGCATCATCAGGGAACTGCTCCAGAACGCAATCGCTGAAAACCAGTTGGATTTCTTCGAGTTCCTGGTTGGGGAATCCATAGACGATCTTGATGGAGCGCCGTATGGCGGAGCCCGTTTCCCCGTCACAGCCCGACTGGCCGGCCGCATCTTTGCCCAGTTCCATGTGGACATAGGTGCAGGTGACCTGATTCTCGATCCGACTCAGCACACCCCCGGCAGGGGGTGGCTGGACTTTGCCGACATACCAGCCCCTGTGGTGCGTCTGATCAGCAAGGAGCAGCAGTTTGCTGAGAAGATCCACGCTTACTCGGTGCCCCATACCCAGCCCAATAGCCGGGTGAAGGACCTGGTCGACCTGTTCCTGCTGGTTGACTCGGGGGAACTGGAGGCAGAGCGAGTCAAGGAGACCGTGACCCGCACGTTCGGTAGACGTGCGACACACGCCGTCCCGGAACGCTTGGAAGAGCCTCCAGGTGACTGGAAGACCAAGTTTGGCGCATACATGCAGGAGTGCGGAAAGAAGTCTGCAATGGCCGAGGCCTATCAGCAAGTCGCTGCCTTCTACTTTGCGGCCATGGGGATCTCGCCCGCCTCGCAACACGCATAGCTGAACGGACCAAGGGCGCAGGTCCATTTTCGGACAAGCTGCCCTTGATTTTTGCCTTCTCGTAAGGAGCGAGTGGTCTTCAAGCCCCCACATCATGACTGGCCGCGCGGGAAAACCAGCCACGCCGCTGGGGTATGCCACATCCCCGCGAATTGGCTGGTGCATTTCACTCAGACGGTCAATTAGACGGCACTCGATTCAACTAGTGGATCTTTCCACATGATGATGGCGTCTTCGCCGGTATCGGTGTAATACCCCTTCCGAACTGCACCGGGGCGGGTGCCGAAGCCCAGCTTCGTGTACAGGTTCCGGGCCGTCTTGTTGCTGTCCCGGACCTCCAGCGTCATGCGAATCGCCCCCCGGGCGGCGGCGCGGGCCATGAGCTCGCGCATCATCCGCTCGCCCAGGCCCTTCCCCCGCCAGAGCGGATGGCACGCTACATTGGTGACGTGGGAGTCCTCCCACACCACGTGCATGCCGCCGAACGCGACCACCTGGTCCCCTGCCTTGGCGACCAGGTAGACCGTGTAAGTCTGCAGGATTTCGTTGGCAAAAGCTTCGCGGGACCACGGGGTCAGAAATGAAAGCCGTTCCACTTCCATGACCCCATCCAAGTCCGGCGGGGTCATTGGGAAGATGGCAATTTCCGGGCTTCCCATAGCGTCTCTGCCTCACTTTTCCTCAAGTAGAGGGGTGCCAGCGCATCCGGCGAAGTCTCGGTGCCCCGTGCCAGGAGCGAGCGGGCCACTGCCGCCACCGCCCAGGCCCGCGGCAGCATGGCCCCGGCCGGAGCCAGCCGCACGACCCCCGCCGGCGCCAGACGCGGCCCGTACTGTTCCGCCACATCGCCGCAGACGGTAACGAACTGCCAGGAGTGCCGGAGTCCCGTTCGCAGGTCCGCAAGATGCTCCGCCAGCCGCTCCACCGCAATGTGCGCCGGGGCCATCACCTCCGCCCAGGTCGCCGGGTCTCGGTCCCCGGCGGCGTAAATGCCCGCGAAGACTTCGCCCCGCTTGGCATCCAGCATGGGCACCACCAGACCGATCTGTGCGCACGTCCCGTAAGCCATGGCGAAAAGCGTGCTTACGCCCACGCAGGGCTTTTCCAGGGCGAAGGCCAGCCCCTTGGCGGTTGCCAGCCCGATGCGCAGGCCGGTGAAGGAACCCGGCCCGATACCCACGGCGATGGCGTCCAGGTCGGTCTTGGCGAGGCCGCCCTCCGCCACTGCCCGGGCGATGAGCGGCATCAGCCGGGTCGAGTGGGCGCGCGGCACCGCCAGCGTCGATTCGGCCAGCACGGCCTCGCCGTCGGTCACCGCGACGGTACAACTGCTCGTAGCGGTCTCAAGCGCTAAAATCCGCATGCATCAGATCCTCCAGCAACTTGGCGTAGCGGGGCGAGCCGGTGAAAGTCAACACCCGGTCGTTCTCCTCCGGACCGTAAGTCAGGTCGATCCGCAGCCGCTCGTCGGGCCACAGCGCCTCGATACGATCGGCCCACTCCACGACGTTGACCCCGCTGCCAAAAAAGTACTCTTCGTAGCCCAGGTCTTCCAGTTCAAGCGGGGAGGCGATGCGGTAGACATCCCAGTGATAGACCGGCAGGCGGCCCTGATACTCCCAGAGCAGGGTGAAGGTCGGGCTGCCCCCTGTACGTTCTACGCTGAGACCGGCCAGAATACCCCCGGCCAGCCGGGTCTTGCCGGCACCCAGGTCGCCCGTCAGGGCGACAAAATCACCGGGCGCCAACCGCCCGCCCAGCCACCGGCCCAGCCGTTCCGTCTCCGCCGGGCTATGGGTCGTCAGTCGGTACATGGATCTCTCTCCTTAAGACAGAGCGCCCGCCTGCGTCAGGCGGGCGCCGGGCATACGAAATCAGACGCCGAGAATGTTGAAGCCGCTGTCCGCGTAGACCGTCTGTCCGGTGACAGAGCGGGAGAGATCGGAGGCCAGGAACAGGCCCACGTCGCCCACCTCTTCGATGGTGACGTTCCGCCGCAGCGGCGACCGCTCCTCCACGATGTTCCGAAGCTGGGTAAGGCCCTTGACCGCACTGGCGGCCAGGGTCTTCAGCGGACCGGCAGAGAGGGCGTTTACCCGAATGTTCTTGGGTCCGAGCTGGTCGGCCAGGTAGCGGACGTTGCACTCCAGGGCCGCCTTGCAGGAGGCCATGAGGTTGTACTCCGGCACCACCCGTTCCGCCGCCAGGTAGGAGAGCGTGAAAATCGAGCCGCCGCCGGCCGCCTCCATAAGCGGTACGGCTGCCTTGGAACAGCCGATGAGCGACCAGGACGAGACTTCGTGGGCGAACTTGTAGCCGTCCCGCGTGATGTCGACGAAGCCGGCCTTGAGGTCATCGGTCTTGGCAAACGCGATGGAATGGACCATCACGTGCAGTTTTCCCCAAGTCTCCTTCACGCTATCAAAGACCCGCTCAATGTCCCCTTCAACGGTGACGTCGAGGGGGAACAGCGGCATGGTTTCGTGCCCCGACAGCGATTCCACAAGTTCGACGACGTTCTCCTTGAGGCGGTCGTTCTGGTAGGTGAAGGCGAGTTCAGCACCTTCACGGTGCAGTGATTGGGCGATGCCCCAGGCGATGGACCGCTTGTTGGCGACGCCAATAATCAGGCACTTTTTCCCCGTCATCAAACCCATGGTGTTACAGTCTCTCCTTTAACTTCCCCGCGTAATCCCGGCATTAAAACTAAGTGGTTCGATGTAATGTCTAAACTTCCCTGCCTAAATACGATTCTGGGATAAACCGCCGGCCAGGGCCGCCGCTACTTGCGCTGGTTGAACTTCGCTGCCAGCGCCTTCAGTTGATCGTCCAGGCTGGCCTTCGGCGGCTCCGACTTGGCTCCGGCTTTCGGCCCGGAAGGCCCCTGCGGTCCGGGCGTCCCGGCTCCCAAAGGCCTGGACGGTCCTGCCCCGGCGGCCGGCCTCGGCCCCTGGGTCCCGGCCGCCACGGGCTGCGTTCCCGACGACTGCCGCGGCTCGGCGGCGGGCGGTTCGCCCAGTTTCATCGTGAGCCCGATGCGCTGCCGCTTCAGGTCCACTTCGAGCACCTGCACTTTGACCACATCGCCGATCGCGACCACTTCGCTGGGGTTCTTCACGTACTTGTGCGAAAGCTGGGAGACATGGACCAGCCCGTCTTCATGGACCCCAATATCCACGAACGCACCGAAGTCCACCACGTTGCGGACGGTGCCCATGAGTTCCATGCCGACCTGCAGGTCTTCCATCTTCAGCACTTCCGTGTGGAAGATCGGCTTGGGCAGGTCCTCCCGGGGGTCCCGCCCCGGCTTGCCCAGGGCATCGATGATGTCCCGGACCGTCGGCACGCCGGCGCCTAGTTCGGCCGCCACCCGCTCTGCCGAAAGTTCCTTCAGCGCGTCCCGCAGGCCCGCGGCCCCGTGGCCAATCAACTGCTGGCGGGTAGCGCCGACGGCCTTCAGAATGGCCTCCGCCACGGTGTACGACTCGGGGTGCACGGCGGTGGAATCCAGCGGCTCGGCTCCTTCGGTCACCCGCAGGAAGCCGGCGCACTGCTCAAACGCCTTCGGCCCGAGGCCCGAAACCTTCATGAGCTCCTTGCGGCTCTTGAACTTGCCGTTCTTTTCCCGGTGCTCGACGACCGCCTTCGCCACCGTCGCCTTGATGCCCGCCACGTGCTGCAGCAGCATCGGCGAGGCCGTGTTCAGGTCGACGCCCACCGCGTTCACGACCGATTCGACGACGCCGCCGAGCGACCCGGCCAGCCGCTTCTGGTCCACGTCGTGCTGATAGAGTCCCACGCCAATGGATTTCGGATCGATTTTGACCAGTTCCGCCAGCGGGTCCTGCGCCCGCCGGGCGATGGAGACGGCGGAACGCTGGGTCACGTCGAAGTCCGGGAACTCCTCGTTGGCCAGCTTGCTGGCCGAGTAGACCGAGGCGCCCGCCTCGCTCACGATGATATAGGCCGTCGGGTGGCTGCACCGGGGGATGATGGCGGCCACGACCGCTTCCGTCTCCCGCGAGGCGGTGCCGTTGCCAATCGCCATGAGGTCGACCTTGTACTTGTCGACCAGCTTGATCAGGGCTTCCTCGCCCTGGGCCCGGCCCTTTTCGCCCAACGTCACGTAAATGACGCTCGTCTCCAGCACCTTGCCCGTATCGTCCACCACAGCCAGCTTGCAGCCCGTGCGGAAGCCCGGGTCGACGCCCATGACCGTGAGGCCTTTAATCGGCGCCTGCAGCAGCAGGTTCCGCAGGTTGACGGCGAACAGCGAAATCGCCCGCTCCTCGGCCTTCTCGGTCAGCTCGGTCCGCACTTCGGTGTTGATCGACGGGGCGACCAGCCGCTTGTAGGCGTCGCCCACGGCCTCCTTCAGTTCGTTCGCCCAGATCGACCGATCGCTCTTGATGAACTGCCGCTCGATCCGCGGGACAATCTCCTCTGCGGGCGCCGTCAGCGTCACTTTCAGACACTCCAGCCGCTCGCCCCGGTTCAGCGCCAGAATGCGATGCGGCGGCAGCGTCCGGAGCGGCTCCTTGAACTCCGCCGCGTACATCTGGAACTCCTGCGCCTTGTCGGGGTCGCCCTTGTCGTCGGCCACCGACTCGATGACGCCCTTCAGCATGGTCAGCTCGCGGGTAAACTTGCGGACCCCGGCGTCGTCGGAGACCGTTTCGGCGATAATGTCCCGGGCGCCGGCCAGCGCCTCTTCCGGCGTGGTGACGCCTTTTTCGGCATCCACGAAAGCGCCGGCGATTTCAAACGGGCTGCCTTTGGTTTCGGACTGGGCCAGCATTTGCAGGGCCAGCGGCTCAAGCCCCCGCTCCCGCGCAATCATGGCCCGGGTGCGCCGCTTCGGGCGGTAGGGCCGGTACAGGTCTTCCACCTCGTTCAGCTTCGTGGCGGCCCGAATGGCCTTCTCCAGTTCCGGCGTCAGCTTGCCCTGCTCGCCGATCACGCGCAGGACCTTTTCTTTCTCAGCGTCCAGGTTGCGGAGGTAGGCCAGGCGCTCCTGCAGGTCACGAATCTGGTTTTCGTCCATCTCGCCGGTGGCTTCCTTGCGGTACCGGGCGATGAACGGGACGGTGTTGCCTTCATCCAGCATGGCCACACACGTCTCAACCTGCTGCGGCCTGAGGCCCAACTCACGGGCCAACTGGGCAAGTATCTGTTCCATGTCTGCACCTTTCCTTCATCGGGCCATCCCCGGCTACTTCCGCAAACGGACGTGGCATTCCTTCAGTCGATCAGTTCCGGCGGCACGGGCATGCGGACCATGTCCCGCCACATCGTGTCATCCCACCACATAATCGTCAGCACGGGCGGCTCCTGGTCCCACTGGTAGACGAACCGGAGATCGTCGGTGTCCAGCAGGGAAGGATACGCATCGGCCCCGATCTCCCGAAGGAGCCGCAGCACCTCTGCCGCCGTCGCCCGGGCTTTGGCCGGGTCGAACCGGTTCGAACCCCCGGCGTCGATGATTTTCTGGGCCAGTTCCTGCAAGAACCGCTCCTCAGACACCGGCGCCCGCCTCCCCCCTGCCTGGCAGGTAGCGCACCAGCCCGGCGCCGGTCCACGTGTAGAGGAACGGGCTCACCGGGAAGTCGGCGCTGTGGTGCTCCGACTCCACCCGGCGCTTCACGACCCGCACCAGTTCGGGGTCGGCGTCGCCGAAGGCCACCAGCCAGTTGCGGTGCGGCACGCCCAACACCAGCCGGCCGGGCACGGCGTCGCCAAACTCCGCCAACCAGTCGGGCAGCAGGATGCGGGCGGCGTCGTAGCCGTCTTCCAGGTGCCAGATGAACATCGGCCGGTCGCCCTGCGGCGTATCGAGCTTGTTGAACCGGGCGCCGGCGGTCTTGCGCTGCAGGTTCCGGACCGCCGTGACATGGACGGTGGTGTGGGTGACGCCCCAGTCCCGCAGGTCCTGGTATGTAACGTACCGGATTTTGTCGCCCGGCTCCTCGATGCCGTAAATGACGAAGAGGCCATCGGCGACCGGGCCGTTCACCATGCCGCCCTCGCCTTTTTCCTGGATTTGCGCCAGGTCCATCATCAGCGGGTAAAGGCGTTCGCGGAACTCCGCAAACTCCTTCGCCATTAGTGTCTCCGGCGTTCCGGTATTCTCTGGTAACTTCACGGCCTTTCCTCCCTCCGGGACGGTACTAAACGCACAACCTGTCTCATCTACTGTTTAGACTGCGATGGGTTGGTTCTATACTCTCCTAAGAACTGCAGCGAGGTGACCCAAGCGTATGACGGCTCGGCAAGAGATCGACCTCATAGCTGCCATTGCGGACATGAAAACGGTGGATTATCGGAACACCCTGGCCCTGGCCACGCTGATCGACCTGCTGGTCCAGAAAGGGCTCTTCACCCGGGAAGAGTTCGCGCAGCGGGCGCAACAATTAGAAACCACAGGCGACTAGAAGTGTACCAACCTTCGGAAACAGCGTCAAGCCGGGGGGTCTAGCGCCACGTAGACTCCATGAGCGTTTATTGGCCGCAGATGACGCAGATGACGCAGATTTCCGAAAAAACACCCAGATGACGACAAATACAATATAAAATATAATTTTATCTGGAAAAGAGAATCCGCTTAAACCCATCCGCGTTAGTATTAAAATCTGCGAAATCCGCGTCATCTGCGGCCGTTAATAAAACCCCACCATCTACCCAGGTGCAGGGGACAAAAGGAAACGCCTAGAACCTTCTCTGCCATGAGCACGAGGAGGTCAAAGCTGCATGAAGATCGTCGTCTGGGCCGAAAACGCCCCCCGCCTTGCCGAAAAACTCGCCGCCTTGCCGCTCCCGACCGGGGCAGAACTCGTTGCCGCCGTCTCGGAAGCGGATGCCCTGTCCCACGCCCCGACCGCCGACGTGCTGGTCGCCTGGGGCGGCAGCTACGCCGCACCCTTCGCCAGTGCCGCTCCCCGCCTCCGCCTGGTCCAGTCCCTGGGCTCAGGCGTCGAGGGCATTCTCACGCCGGCGTTTATCGGCTCACCCGTGCCGCTGGCCAACGCCCGCGGGTGCAACGCCCCCAACATGGCCGAACATACGCTGGCCTTGATTCTGGCCCTCAGCCGGTCGCTCCACGCGGCAGTCCGGAACCAGCAGCAGCAGCTCTGGGACATGAAATCGACCCGCGGCGGCGAAATCGCCGGACTCACGCTCGGGATCCTCGGGTTCGGCGCCATCGGCCAGGAGACCGCCCGGCGGGCACGGGCCCTCGGCATGCGGATCGCCGCCGTCAGCCGACCCGGCAAGCCCAAACCGCCCGAAGTCGACGAACTGGTGGCGGGCGTGGGCGAACTGGCCGCCGTGTCCGACTACTTCGACGTAGTCGTCCCGCTCACCCGGGAGACCACGGGCCTCGTCGGCGCCACCGAACTGGCCCGCATGAAACCCACCGCCTACCTGATTAACGTGGCGCGCGGCGCCGTGGTGGACGAGCCGGCGCTGATTCAGGCCCTCCAGGAAGGGCGCATCGCCGGGGCCGGGCTGGACGTGACCGTGCAGGAGCCGCTCCCGGCGGAGAGTCCGCTCTGGTCCCTGCCCAACGTGCTGCTCACCCCCCATGTGGCCGGCGGCAGCCCGCGGGTCATGGACCGGGTGTTGGACTTGGTCGCGGAGAACCTCGTCCGGCTGGCGGACGGACAACCGCTGCTCAACCTGGTGGACAAGCGCAGAGGCTACTAAAGATGAACGCCGGGGGCTTTACAGGCCGCCGGCGTTGGTTGTTCAGCCCCGGAGCGGATGCAACTGGGCCTCCAGCCACGCCTGGAACTCGTCCGGGCGTTCGGCCATCGGCAAATTCCCCGTCTCCATGTACGTCGTGGAAGCCTTGCGGCACCGGCCGGCGATGGAAGCCGCCGCCGCCCGTCCCGGAAAGAGCGGGTCCCGCTCGCCCCAGAGCAGACCGACCGGGCACTCCACCCGCGGCAACTGCAACGACAGGCCGGCGTCGGGTCGGCGCAGTTCCCGGTTGACCCGAATCATGGCCGCAGCGGCGGTGTGCGACGTCTCCTGCCAGCGCGCCACCAGTTCCGGCGTCAGGGCCGACGGCGCCACCCCCAGCCCCTGCCCCAGGTACCGCCGCGTCGCCCCGGGCGATGGCATCCCCAGCGTCTGGGCGACGCTGAACAGCACGAAGGTGCGCAGCACCGGCCCCGGCGGCTTGTCGTCCAACAGCCCCAGGGGGCCGATCGCCGACACCGAGCGGGCCAGATCGGGGCGCCGGGCGGCCAGTGCCAGGGCCACGGCTCCGCCCAAAGAATGGCCGGCCAGCCGTACCGGCCCCGTGCCGAGAGCATCCAGCCAGCGCGCCACGTAGGTCACATACAGGTCAAGCGTAAGTTCGCCCCCCGGCAGAGACGTCTGTCCGTGGCCGGGCAGGTCCGGCGTAAAGACCCGCCAGGAGCGGGCCAAACTTGGCCGCACGCCGTCCCAGGTGCGGTTGTCGGCACCCAGACCGTGCAACAGGACCACCGGGTCACCCCCGCCGGACTCGATGTAGTAAAGCGGACTGGCGGCAGCAAGTGCGGTGGGACGCATGAATCAGTCCTCCCCGTGCGAGTGGACCGGGCCGGCGTAGTGGGGAGAGACGTGGCTCGCATCCACCAGTTCCCGGTACTTGTCGATCACCAGTTTGAAGTCGTGCCAGGCATCCTTCTTGAGTTCCGGATTGCGCAGCAGGGCGGCGGGGTGGTAAGTCGGCATGTACCAGACCCCATCCCGCTGAATCCAACTGCCCCGCATGCGGGTAATCCGGGCGTTCGGGTCGATCATGCCCTGCACCGCCGTCGCGCCCATGAGCACGATGATGGCGGGCTGCAGAATCCGCAGTTGGGCCGCCAGGTTCGGCCGGCAGGCGTCACGCTCTTCCGGCGTGGGAATACGATTCCCCGGCGGGCGGCATTTCACCACATTCAATATGTAGGCATGCTGAAAACGGTCAAAACCGCAGGCGGCCAGCATTTTGTCCAGCAGTTGGCCGGCCGCGCCCACAAAGGGGCGCAGGAGCTTGTCTTCTTCAGCCCCGGGACCCTCGCCGCACAGAACCAACCGGGCCGCCGGGTTTCCCTCCCCAAAAACGACACCGCTGCAACCGGCCCTGAGTCCGCAACTGCTGCACTGCAAAACCGCCTGGCGCAGCTGTTCCAGGTCGTAAATCTGGTCGAGGTCCATGGCGTTGCCTCCTCTGCGGCTATCCGGAACAAACAGTTCGGCTTACGTAAGGCAGTTCCCTTCAGCCGCACCGCAACAGCCACCGGGTCTACCAACAGCGACCGGGCCTGCTTTCCCCGCGGGAAGCAGGCCCGGTTTTTGTTTCCGGACTCACAGCGTGAAGAGGAAAGTGGCCCCGCTGCCCACGGTTGATTCGGCCCAGATCCGGCCCCCGTGCCGGGTGATGATCCGGTGCACGATGGCCAGGCCGATGCCGTTGCCCTCGAACTCCCCGTTCGTATGGAGCCGCTGGAACGGCGAAAACAGCTTGCCGGCGTAGGCCATGTTGAATCCGGCGCCGTTGTCCCGCACGAAAAACGCCGTCGCCTCGCCGCTGCGGATGGCGCCCACCGCCACCAGCGGGTCCGGGGACCTGGCCGTAAACTTCCAGGCGTTGCCCAGCAGGTTCTCCATGGCGATCCGCAGGAGCCGCTCGTCGGCACTGGCGGCCAGGCCGTCTTCAACCTCAAGTCGCACACACCGTTCTGGTTGCTGCCGCTCCAAGTCCGCAAACACGTCCCGCGCCATGGCGGTAAGGTCAACCCGGCTCGGCACCAGTTCGGACCGGGAGACCCGCGAAAGCCGGAGCATGCTGTCGATGAGGCTGCTCATCCGCTCCGTGCCGGCGATGATGCGCTTCAGGTAATCCTGCCCATCCGCGTCCAGCCGGTCGCCGTAGTCCTCCAGGATTGCCAGGCTGAATCCGTTCACCGTGCGCAATGGTCCCCGCAGGTCGTGAGAGACCGAGTAGGCGAACGCCTCCAGCTCCTGGTTGGCGGCGGTCAGTTCCGTCGTCCGCTCCGCCACCCGTTGCTCCAGACCCGCGTTGAGCCGCTGCACTTCGGCCCGCTGCTCCTCCACCTCCCGCCTGGCCGCGACCTCGGCCTCGTAGAGGCGGGCGTGGTCGATGGCCAGGGCGATGCGATCGGCGACCAATTGAAACAGCCGGGCGTCATCGGGAGTGAAGTGGTGCACGGCGAGCAGGCCGACCTGAACGACGCCGATGACCCGGTTTTCCACCACCAAAGGTGCGCCCATGACCGAGGAGACGGGGTCAGCCAGACACGGGCTGGTGATGTCCGATTTGGACACCTCATCGATGACGAGCATTTTGCCACTGGCGGCGATGCGGCCGGCGTACCCCTCGCCAACGGCGAGCAGCCGGCCCACGGGCGTGCCATGGGCGGCAGCGATCTCCAGGTGCCGGCTGTCGGCGGTCATCAGCATGATGGCGATGATGTCGGCCGGGAGCGTCTCACGAATCCGCTCGATCAACTCCCGCAGCAGGTCTTGCAGGGTGAGGTGGGCGAGGGCTGTATCCGTTACGGTCAGGAGCCGCTGCAGCTCCTCGCTGTATGTCTGCAACGTCTCCGCCATGCCATTGACCGTGGCGGCCAGGTCCGTCACTTCGTCGTTGCTGTCCGCCGGGGACCGCATCCGAACCCGGAAATGACGGGCGCCCAGGGCCGCCGCCACGTCCCGCACTTCGCTGAGATGCCGGGTAATCCGGGCGGACAGGGCGAGGCTGAGGCCGAAAGCGAGGGCGGCAATGAGTACCATGAGAGTCAGGGCGCCCACGGCCAGCTGGTTGGCCTGGTCGTATGCCAGAACAGCCGGCTCCGTCACCTCGATCGCGAGCCGGAGGTCCGGCCGCCGGATGGTGGCGGTAAGAAATAAGACGTTCTGTGCGGAGACCTCTTCACGGATATCGACGTGCTCACCGGCGCCATTCGGGACGTCGGCGAGCGGCAGAATGCGTAATGACGCTTGTGGCTGGGCGAACGACGGCCCCACCTCGTTCAGCAATTGCCCTAGATCGAGCGCCTCGCCCCGACGGGTCCAGACCAGCCGCTGCACTTCCCGTTCCACCTGCAGGGCGCTTATGCGCAGCGAGTCCCAGGCGTCCCGCCGGTCCAGTCGCTGCGCCGCCTGCACGCCGAACCCGCCCATGGCAACCAGCGGCACCACGGAGACGGTCAGGGCGAGCGCCATGACCCGCCGCCGCATCCCGGGGACGTGTATCTGCCACGGGCGCCGGATGTACAGGGCGGAAAGGATGATCACGATTGTCAGGCTGGCGTATCCCGCAACGCCGGTCCACTGTCGGATGAGCCCCCACGAGACGGCAAACCAGCCGAAGGGGATTACCGCCGCCAACAGGCTGACCCATTCCACCTGCCGCCAATAGCGGGCCAGGAACCGGGCCAGCGGCTGCAGGAGGCCCACCGCCAGAAACATCGCCGGCAGCCAGGCCGGCAGGTGGCCAAACAGGGCCGTGGGGAAGAGCAGGGGTTTCGTCAGCATGAGGGTCCCGAACGAGACGCCCAGGAGCGCGCACAGCCACTGAAAACAGCGTAGCTCCCAGTCCGGAAAGAAGGCGCCGAGCACGAGCGCGCAGATCTCAGCTCCGTAGAAGATCATGCCCGTGATCACCCAGGGCTTTATGGCAATGATATAGGTTTGCGTGGCAAAGGCCAGAATAAGCAGCACCTTGCCGGCCCAACCCGTCAACCGGGGCATGCCGACCTGCGCCCAGTCCAGGAGGATCAGTGCGGCGGCTACCCCATAGGCCGTCCCGAAATACGGCAAATAGGGATAGATGAACCGGGCCGTCCCCACCTGAAACTGAAACGGCATGTAGAGCATCAGCAAGGCGAGTTGTATCGCCCAGACCACGCCCAGAATCGTCACCGAGCGGATCGTGGAGCCACTGTTCGGAGCGGACTCCGCCTGCATGACAGCACCTCGAATCCAATTTGAGCCAGATGATGTTATTATACGACCTTTCAGACTGGCATGTACCGGCAAAAGTTTGGGCCGCTCACCCGGATGGATGAACAGCCCTCGGTTATGAGCAGGCTACTTCACCTGCTTCGGTGACCAGACTACCGGACCTGCTTTTGGCACCAGGCATACAGGGCGTCGTACATGGGCGACTCCAGTTCGATTTTTCGGTGGTCGTCCTCGCCGAGCAAAAAGGCGAAGCCATAGGCCGCCGCCCGCAAGCCGTGGGCTTCCGGCGGGCATTTGGGCAGGTCTTCCGGCACGTCTGCGCCGTGGACAATCTGGGCAAGCAGTTGCAGAGCCGGGTCGGTCAGGTTGTACTTGACCATGACCGACTCGAAGCTGCACCTCCCCTCGACATGCCCCAGTTCGACGCCCTTCATGTCGAAAGGAATCCCGTCCGTGATGGTCGCCGGGTCGGTGTCGCCCGGCATGAAGACGAATTCCGCCGCCGGGTCAACGAACCGCCTGATCAGCCACGGACAGGCCACACGATCCACGTTGGCGTTCTTCCGGGTTACAAAACGCATCGTCAGTCCTCCCCCTCCATCATCAATGCGCACATCCGGTAATCTGCTGACCGCGGCTCCACTTTAGCCGGAATGGCAGAAGCCGTAAAGATGCTCTCCCGCGAATATCGCAATAGTTTTGTCAGACGAACATTGTTCGGCCGTGGCTCGTCTAATAGCAGACTCGTCGACCAAGGGATTGCGACCGTCCGGGAGGAGATTGCCCCGTGAACCTGACTTCGGTGCCCAAGGGGTCCAAGAGCCGCCGCCGGTTTGCCGCCACCGTGCTGGCGCTGCTGGCCATGGAGATCGCCGGCCTCGCCGCTGCCCCATACGCCCCCGCCTTCCGCCCGTCCCGCGCCCCGGTCAGCACCCCGGCGCCGGCAGATGCCGGCTGGGAAGACAGCGGCCCGACTCACGCGGTTCCCCCGCCCCCCGCGCTGCCGGACGGGTGGTCCGAGCTGGTCAAGGTGGAGCTCAGCCCGTTCGAGTTTTCGGCCTGGCAACCAGGCATGTACCTGGAAGACCCGCTGGTCACGGATGTGAGCGCCTCCACCGCCGATATGGCCCGGGCCGCGGACCTGATTGTGGTTGCCACCGTGGCCTCGCAGACGCAGTTCAGCCCAATCGCCGTCACCAGCACCCTGCACCTGGAGCGAACGCTGAAGGGATCCCCGCCGGCCGCCCCGGTGGTACTGCAAGTGGGGCGGCTGGGGACCGGGCAGACCCGGCTCCTGAACGGGGGCACCACCTGGGTCCTCTTCCTCGGCAAGCAGAACGACGACAGCCCCGACCGGTACTTCATCAAAGGCGGCACCCAGGGCATGATGCCGGTGGGCGATGAGGCCCGGGTCCGCAGCCTGGAGCGGGAAGTCCGGCAGGCCCTGGATGCCCTGCCCGCCGCGGCCGACGTGGTCGCCCGCCTCCGGTTTAGCGGCCTGAACGTCGAACCCGCCGGCCCCGCACTGCCGGGCCGCTACGGCGCCCGTAGCACGCAGGCGGTGCGGGTGGAAACCACCTGGCTCTATGTCCACCAGTTCGGCGACCCGGCCGGCGCCGCCCGGGCCTTTGCGGCCGTCCGCCCGGACCTCAGCCGGGAGGCCGGCGAGCGGGCCGTCCGCACCGGCAACCTGCTGGTCACGTTTGCCACCGTCGACCCGGCCCTTTCTGACCGGCTCGCCGGCGCGGTCCGGTAGCCGTAACCTTTTGGAAGCTGATACGTTATACAATTTGTGCTCACGAAAAACCCGGCAGCGGATTGGGTCCACTGCCGGGCCGACGCCATTTGGAGGGACGACTGGTGAAGCGGATTTGGCTCCTGTTCGCAGTCATGCTGCTGTTGGGATGCACGGCGACCCAACGGCCCGGGACGTCCGGCGAGACGGTAACCCCGCCCGGGACGTCCGACGGGACGGTAACCCTGCCCGGGGTGATCGCCTATATTCACGGCGGAGACCTCTGGGTCAAACCGCTGGACGGGGAAGCCCGCCGGCTGACCGACGCCGGTGGCTTCAACAGCCCGTCTTTCTCCCATTCCGGCGACTGGATTCTCGTGCGCCGGAACAACGAACTCTGGACCGTCCGGACCGATGGCTCGGCACTCAGGCAACTGCCCGTTGCCGGGCAATCCGTTCTTGCCGCCTGGTCACCGGCGAATGACCGCTTGGCGTACCGCGTCGCCGACCGCATCGACGTCGTGACCCCCGGTGTCGGTGTCGGCGTCGGTGTCGGTGTCGGTGTCATTGAACCCGGCGGCAAGGGCAACAAGGTCCTCGTATCGCTGGCCCCGGGAAGCCACGTCACCCGCCTCGCCTGGAGTCCCGACGGCAAATGGATCGGCTACGATCTGAACCCCGGCGGCCCGGGTATTCCTACCGGACCGGCGAGCCTGATGAAAGTCCCGGTCGACGGCGGCACTCCGCAGGCGGTCTACGCGATCCAGAGCGACAAGCCCCAGTGCCTGATCATGGCCGGCTGGATGCCCGACGGCCAGGCGCTGCTCTTCTGGCCGCAGCCGCTCTGCTCGGGCTCCCTGCTGGCAGACGGCACGATGCTCATGACAGTGCCCGCCGCCGGCAGAACCCCACGCAAACTGGTGGGCGCCATGTTGACCCACCCGGATTTTCTGGCCGCCTCTCGGGACGGCGCCATTGCCGTCGCGTCCGGCGCCGGCCGCGTCGCCTGGACGTCCAAGGCCATTGCGGTGGTGCCCGCCGGGGGGCCCGAGGCCGTGCGGATTACGCCCGCCGATGTGGCCGCCATCTCCCCCGCCTGGTCGCCCGACGGGCGCCGCCTGGCCTACTCTGCCATGCCAGACGCCGGGATGTCGATCTCCGGCGGCGACCAGGCCCGAAAGGCCCTGACCGGCCGGCGCATCTGGGTCGCAAACGCCGCCGGCACCGGCGCCCGGGCGCTCACGACCGACGAAGGCTTTCGGGATGAAGCGCCCCGCTTTACGAGCGACGGCCGCCTGCTATTCGTTCGTCTGACACCGGCCAACACGGCAGCCCTCTGGCTGGTGCCGGCAGACGGCGGACGGCCGGCGCAACTGGTCGAAATCGACTCACCGGGCGAGTGGTTCGGCTTCTACGGCTGGATCGACTGGTCAGAAAAATTCGCCTTCCAGCCCGGACTTTGACGCGCTCGGTATAAGCGCCACGATAATCCCGCATAAGAATGGCAAGAAGGCCCCCAACAGGGCCTACTTGCCTTTTTTCGTCCATCCGCCGCCGGATTGATACTTGACGACCGCCGCCGAAAGGCGTAACTTAGTGTCGTTATTCATTAACATAGTTAACAACTCGGACGGTTTTCCCACCGTCCTGGTGCGCAGACTACGTAATACGAAACATAAAGTTTGGGGGAAGATCGGTTGACCACTCGTACGAAGGTATTGATCACAGCATCCATGATGGTCGGTATGCTCCTCGCGTCCCTGGACCAGACGATCGTCGACACCGCGTTTCCGAAAATGATCTCCGAACTCGGCGGCGTCTCCATGTTTAGCTGGGTCATTACCGCCTACCTGCTGGCTTCCACCTCCATCGTGCCGGTGGTGGGCAAGCTGGCCGACATATACGGCCGCAAGCTATTTTGGAACATTGGCATCGTAATCTTCGTCGGCGGCTCCGTGCTCTGCGGCACGGCCACCTCCATGACCTCGCTGATCGTGTTCCGCGGCATCCAGGGCCTCGGCGGCGGCATGATCATGCCGATCGCCCAGACGATTATCGGCGACGTTTTCACCGGCGAGCAGCGGGCGAAAATGCAAGGCCTGTTTACCGGTGTTTTTGCGCTTGGTTCGGCCATGGGTCCCCTGCTGGGCGGCTACATCGTCGACCACTTCCACTGGAAGTACATCTTCCTGCTGAACTTGCCCACCGGCGTGATCGCCCTGGTGCTCTCCTCCGTCGCCCTCAAGAACATCATCAATAGCAAGAGCCGCAAAATCGACTGGATGGGCTCCGCGCTCTCCATCACCGGCGTCACCGCCCTGTTGCTGGCCCTGCAAATGGGCGGCAACGAATGGGCCTGGGCCAGTTGGCAGTCGATCGGCCTGTTCGCCGGCAGCGTCGTTTTCCTCGGCCTCTTTATTTACAACGAGCTGAAGGTGCCGGAGCCGCTGCTCGACCTGCGGCTGTTCACCAATCGGGCCTTCGCCACGTTCTGCACCATCGCGTTCGTAGTGGGCATGGGCATGTTTGGCGCGATCGTCTTCGTGCCTTGGTTCATCCAGGGCGTCGTCGGCGTCAGCGCCACCCACTCCGGCACGGTCATGCTGCCCATGACGCTGATGCTCATGTTTGGCTCCATCCTCGGCGGCCTTGCGGCCCGGAAGATTCAGTACCGCTGGCAGGTCGCCTTCGGACTGCTGGTCGTCATGACCGGGTTCTACCTGGCGACCCAGTTCACGCTCACGACCACCCTCTGGCAGGCCCGCATTCCCATGATGCTGATCGGCTTCGGCCTCGGCCTTGTGATGCCGCTGATCACCCTGGGCGTGCAGTCGGCCTTCGGCCGGAACATGCGGGGCGTGGTTACGTCGGCCACCGCCTTCTTCCGGAGCGTCGGTGCGACGGTGGGCGTCACCGTCTTCGGCATCCTTTTCAACAAGCAGATGAGCAACCAGTACAACCTCCTCATGGTGCCCAAGCTGAAGGTCATGCCGGCGCAACTGGCCGCCGGGCTGACCAAACTTGCCGCCAAGCCCGCCGACCTGGTGCAATTGCTCCTGCAGAAGCCGCTGCAGGAAATGCTGCCGGGGACGATCCGGGAGCCGCTCCTGGGCACCATCAAGGAGATGATGGCCAACTCCATTCACCCGGTCTTCTGGACCGGCATCGCCATCATCGCCCTCGGCGTCCTGGTCGGCCAGTTCCTGGGCAAGGAGAGCCTGACGACCCAGTTGGCGCGGCAGGTGGCCCACGTGAACGTCACTGCGAAGCAGCCCGATGAACCGGACGCCGATGATGACGACATGACCGAAGTCTTCGCCGGCCACTAGCACGACTCCGCCCGGTCGGCATGAAAACGGCCCGGCCCTCACATGCGAGGGCCGGGCCGTTTTCATGCCTCAGATACAATCGAACGGATCTCGTCCGGTGCGGGCTGCCAACACGTCGGCCGCCAGCCCGTCCGCCGCCAGCCGCTCTCGCAGGCGCTGCGCCAGCGGCGCCACCACCAACTGCTCGGAGGCGAAGTGGCCGATGTCGATAATGCCGAGCGAGCCGTCCCGGGCATCCCAGGCATCGTGGTGATCGATGTCCCCGGTGACCAGCGCCTGTGCCCCCCGCCGGATGGCGTGGGGAATCAGCATGCCGCCCGAGCCAGCCCCCACCGCCACAAGCGCCACCCGTGCGTCCAGGTCGCCTGCCAGCCGCACGTACCCGAGTCCCAGCTGGGCCTTCAGCCGCTGCGCCAGCGCCCCCAGCGTCGTGGGCGCCGGCAGCCGGCCGATGCGCCCGTGCCCCCGCACCGGGCCCGGGTTAACCAGCGGGTAGAGGTCGTACGCCGCTTCTTCATACGGGTGGGCGCCCAGCATGGCCTGCACCGCCTGCCGGATCCGGCTTTCCGGCAGAATGGTCTCCAGCCGGAACTCGGGCGTGTACGCCAGCTTCCCCTGCTGCCCGATGAACGGGTTCGTGCCTGCCAGCGGGAGGAACGTGCCCGTCCCCGGCGCCTGGAAGGTGCAGTGGCTGTAGTTCCCGATGTGTCCAGCGCCCGCCCGGCCCAGGGCATCGCGCACCGCGTCCTCGTGCCCTTCGGGGACGAAGACCACCAGCTTGACGTATTTCTCCTCCCCGGCGTTCAGCAGTACTTCCGGCGCCTGCAGCCCGACGGCGGCGGCAAGCGTATCGTTGGTGCCGCCCGGCGACATGTCCAGGTTCGTATGTGCAGCGTAAACCGCGATGCCCGCCAGCATCAGCCGCTCCAGCCGCCGGCCGGCCGGCGAGTCGAACCGCAGCGCCTTCAGCGGCTTAAATATCGCCGGATGATGCAGCACCACCAGGCTCGCGTGTTCCCGGAGCGCCTCTTCCGCCACCGCGTCGGTCAGCTCCAGGGCCACCAGCACCCGGGCGGCGGGACGGCCTGGGTCCCCCATCTGCAGCCCCACGTTGTCCCAGGATTCTGCCCAGGACAGCGGTGCCAGTTCCTCCATGTAGGCGGCGATGTTACCGATGGTCGCGAGCGCCATGGGCCAAAACCTCCTCCAACAGCGTCATCCGCTGCGTCAGTTCCTGCGCCCGCTGGCGCGCCTCCGGCCGGTCCGACCTTCGCACCCCTTCCAGGGCCTGGCGGGCGAGCCCCAGCAGAATCTGTATGTACCGCTCCAGGAGCGGCCCGCCGGACTGTGCGATGAAAGGCCCCACCAGCGCGTCGCCTGGAGAGAGCGCCATGGCCCCCGGCTCCGCGGCCAGCACCACGTAAATCCGACCGGCATCCTCCACCAGCGTCTCCGCCACCAGCCGCCAGCCGTGGGCCGCCAGCCACTCCCGCAGCCGCTCCTCGCCGCCCATGGGCTGCAGGACCAGCCGCTCCACGCCCGCCGGTACGCCCGCCGCCAGGATTTCGGCGATCAGCGGCCCGCCCATGCCGCAAATGGTGACGGTAGCCGCCTCACCGGGCGCCAGCACGGTCAGCCCCGACCCCAGGCGCAGTTCCACCCGGGCGGCAAGTCCCGCCGCCGCGACGGTCGTCCGGGCGGCCTCCAGCGGCCCCGGCAGCACGTCGGCGGCCACCGCCCGGTCCACGGTGCCCGTCTCAATGAGCCAGGCCGGCAGGTAGCCGTGGTCGGTTCCAATATCCGCCACAGGCCGCCCCGGCAGAACGTATCCCGCCGCCGCGCCCAGCCGCGGCGAAAGTGTGATCATGCACGCGAACCCCCGTTACATCGGCCTTCTTCCTTCATTATATCCCATGTCCCCAATTCCCCGAACACAGGCGCAACGCGCACATGGGGTGACCTCAGGCCACCCCATGTGCGCGTCTGCCGATTCTAATGCCACATCGGTTGCGTCGCGCTCGCAGCCGGCCCAGACGACATGCCTCTGAACAGGTTGGCCACCAGTTCCCGCAAAATGGCCTGGTCCCAGCCGAATCCCATAAAGTGGTTCAGGTTGAAGCCCTGGCCGACCGCTAAAAAGTACCAGGCTGCCGCCATGGCATCCACGGACTCCGGCAACTGGCCGGCGGCCTTGGCCTTTTCGATCAGGTCCCGCAGGAACCCCACAACGGTCACGTACGACGCCCGGGCCGCCTCCTGAATCACCGGGTCGTCCGACTCCGCCACCGCCCGAATGCGGACCCGGAACGGAACCTGCTCCGTGGCCGCCATCATGGAATACGCATAGGCGATTGACACCAGCCCGTCCAGCGGCGTCGGCTGGGCGGCCGCAGCATCCTGCCACCGCTCCAGTACCAGGTCAGTGGTGCGGGCCAGCGTCGCCAGAAACAGGTCCCGCTTGGTGGCAAAGTGCTTGAAGATTGTGGCCTGGGAGACCTCCGCCACCTTGGCAACATCCGCAGTGGTTGCCGTGCCGTAGCTTTTGCTGGCAAAGACCTTCATGGCTGCCTCCGTGATCAGGCGGCGCCGCTCGGTCGCTTCGGTCCAAATCGCACGTGGTGGCATTGAGCAGTCCCCTTGTCACGCAAACTTCAGAAAGGGCTTCGCCGGAGGACCAATGACATCCTTCCAGACATGAAAGTTGCCGGAGGAGAAATCCTCCGGCAACCCTTGTGGTCCCGCCCCCCGGTTAACGCGGGGTGGCCGGCCGTGGAAATCCCCTGGTTCTGGCGTTTGCGGCTAGCCCCTGGTCTTCACCTTCACCGGGCGCTCCGCCTCGACCTCAACCCTGTCCCCCATGGTCCCGGTCTCCAGATACCGCTGGTGCCAGGACAAGGCCTTCGTCAGGTCGTGCGGGGTCTGGCCGCCACGGGCCTCGGCGTCCCGCAGGTAGTCCCGCAGCAGGTCCCGATACTTTGGATGGGCGCACTTCTCGATGATCACCCGAGCCCGCTCCCGCGGGGCCAGGTTGCGCACGTCAGCCAGCCCCTGTTCGGTCACGATCACCTGGACATCGTGCTCCGTATGATCCACGTGGGAGGCCATCGGGACGATGCAGGAGATATTGTCGTTTTTCGTTGTCGACTTCGTGACGAAGATCGGCAGATAGGCGTTACGGGTGAAGTCGCCCGAGCCGCCGATGCCGTTCATCATTTGCGTACCCATGACATGCGTCGAGTTGACGTTGCCGTAAATATCGGCCTCCAGGGCGGCGTTGATGCCGATCAGCCCCAGGCGCCGGATCACTTCCGGATGGTTGGAGATTTCCTGCGGCCGCAGGACGACCTTGTCCCGGTACCGGTGCAGGTTCTCCAGGACGTACTTCAGCTTGTCCGGCGAGCACGTGATCGACGACGCCGACGCCACATTCAGCTTGCCCAGGTCCATGAGGTCGAACATGGCGTCCTGCAGGACCTCCGAATAGACTTCGAGGTTCTCGAACGCGGAGTCCGCCAGCCCGGCGAAGACGGCGTTCGCCAGCACGCCAATGCCCGCCTGCAGCGGCGCCAGGGTCCGGGTCAGACGGCCCATCTTCACTTCGTGCTCCAGGAACTCCAGCAAGTAGCCGGAAATCTGCTTGGTCTCCGCGTCCGGCGTGGCGAGCGGCCGGGAATCGTCCAGCTTGTTGGTCAGCACGACCGCCTTGATCTTCTCCGGCGGAATGCGGATGACGGTGTCGCCCACCCGGTCGCCGGCCCGCATGATCGGGATGGGGCGGCGATTCGGCCGGACGCCGGGATCATAAATGTCGTGCATGCCCTCCAGCCCCAGCGGCTGGGCCAGGTTGACCTCGACGATGACAGTATCCGCCGAGCGGGCGAACGCAACCGAGTTGCCCACGGAGGTCGTCGGCACGATGCCGCCGTCGGCGGTAATGGCGGTCGCTTCGATAATGGCGACACTGCACTGTCCCATGGCGCCCGACCGGATGAACTCGGCCGTGTGGCCCAGGTGCTGGTCGACGAACATGACATTGCCCTGGTTGATGGCATTGCGCAGACGGCTTTCGGCCTGGAACGGGAGACGCTTGCGCAGGAGACCGTGCTCGGCCAGCACGCCATCGACCTGGTCGCTGACGGAGGCGCCGGTCCACAGGTCAATGCGAATCGGACGGCCTTCCCGCTCCGATCGCTTGACCAGTTCCAGGAGCACAACTTTGGCATCGCCGGCGCGGGTAAAACCACTAATGCCGACGACGTCCCCATCGTTGATCAGCTCCGCTGCCTGATGAGGCCAGCAAACGCGTTGCCGTAGCCCTTTGTGCCGAATACGCTCCTCGATCATGATGTCCGCCCCTTCCACGTGATGTGCTGCGTTCGTTGCTGCTTCCTGAGCCAACCGGCAATTTGCGGGTACCGGCCGCCAAAGCGCCTTCTAGTAAGTGACCACTCACTTTAATAGGAATTATAGCAGCGTCCTTATACTTTGAATAGTATGTGCTAATAGTTCATTCCATCACATGCTAACAAGTTATGCCATCCATTCCGGCCGCAGCGGGCGAGTGTGGGTGGAAGCTTTATGGCCGTAGGTTCGTGCGATAAGCATTGGTAATACCGAAATCGTAGAAATAGTTCATGATCCTCCTGAGGGAGGATGCTTCATCAGCGTGAATGAGCGCGAAATTCCGCCCCCGTGCCGATGTGCCAGGGCGGCTGCACTGGTATGCTGAAACCAGAGCAAAACAACGATGCGATGAAAAAAAGGAGGACGAACACGATGACGATCTGGCAGCTTACGGATGACGACGTTGAGGCGGTGGCCACGCAGGCCAATTCCGGTCGGACGCTCCAGCAGATTGCGGGCGATCTGCAGATCAGTGTCGAGATGGCGGCATGCGCCATGCGCAAGTGGCCGTCCGTGAAGGCGAAGCGCACCTGGACCGGGTTGGCCGCTCTCGGCCTCTAGCCCCTTCCGCCACTTTCGCCGGCCACGCCGGCTCACACGAAAGGCCCGCCGTTCCCTGAGGGGGATGGCGGGCCTGTTTTTGTGGGGTTTGGACGCGTTCTTACCATCGACGTTGGGCCGACATATCCGCTTGACAAAGCGCGAACACAGTCTTACTATGTAAACATCGTTCACTTTACAAGGCGGTGTTCGCATGAACGAGCAGGGGCCTACCGGGCGGGAACGGCGCCACGCCCGCACCAGGCAGGCGATCCTGGAGATTGCCCTGGAATTAAGCAACGAAAGCGGCCTGGAGGAACTGTCCTTGCGGGAGATCGCCCGCCGGGCAGATTTCAGCCCCGCCGGGCTTTATCGGTACTTCGAGAGTAAAGAGGACATCGTCGCCGCACTGGCGGCAGATGCAACGCGGCTCCTGACCGACCACCTGAACAGTGTCCCCACGAATCTCCACCCCCGCGAACGCCTGATCCGCCTGGGCCTGGCCTACCTGACTTTTGCCGGGGAGAATCCGGCCCACTTCCGGTTGCTCTTCTCAGATCTACCGGCAGGGCGCAGTTCGCTCTCGGAACCGGTCCCGGCCAATTCGCCCTATGCGATTCTGCTGGACGCGGTGCAAGAGGCCATCAAGTCCGGCGATGTGGTTGTGCCTGGCGGCGATGACGGAGCGGAGGCGATGGCATTTGCCATCTGGTCGCTTGTGCACGGCATGGCCTTGCTGAAACAGGTCCACCTGCGCACATTCGACGCCAACTTTGATGCGATTTATCGCCACGCCCTCGAACGGATGGTGGGGACCCATGGACGCACTTGAGTCCCACATCATGAAGAACATGCACGGCGATGTACCTGGTTTGGCCATCGCCGCGGTCAGGGACGGGAAGGTCCGGTGGTCAAGGGGATTCGGGGTGGCGGACTTGACCAGCCGGGTGCCGACTGGATCTGGATGATCCGGTCATACAGTACTGCCCGGCATTCGCCGCGGTGCGTTATCCACCAGGGTCCGGGTCGGTCACCATCAGGCACTTGCTCAGTCACAGCTCCGGGCTGGCCAACCCCGTACCGATTGCGTGGATACACCGTGCGGACGAGCCGGCTCCCGACCCGGACACCTTTCTGGCCCATCTCCTGAAGCAGCATGCCAAACTCAGGTTCACCCCCGGCAGCCGGGCCGATTACTCGAACATCGGCTTCCTGGTGCTCGGCCAGATCATCGCAGCGGTATCTGGTCGGACGTATGAGGACTATGTCCGCAACGAGATCCTGGCGCCGCTCGGGATGCGCCAGACCGACTTCAGCTACCACGGAGAGATGACCGCCCAAGCTGCCACCGGATATCACCAGCGCTGGAGCCTGCTGACGCCGCTCCTGCGATTCATGCTTCCCAGGGGATTGTTCGCGGCACCTGCGGGACGGTACGTGGCCTTGCACCCGTTTTACGTGAACGGTCCGGCCTACGGTGGGCTCATCGGGCCGGTCGAAGACGCCGCCCGGTTCATGGCTATGCACCTGAACGGGGGCGAAGTCGAAGGTGTCCGGATTCTCTCGACGGAATCCGCCCGTATGATGCAAGCGATTGCGGTCCAGGGCGACAAGCTGGATGTAGGCCTGGGCTGGTACTGTCCCCGCCCTGCCAGGCGGAGCAAGCACCGAGTCGTGGAGCACCTGGGCGGCGGTGGCGGGTTCTTCAGCGTCATGCGCCTGTACCCTGACGACTCGCTTGGGATTGTTCTGATGGGCAATGCCACCCGATATGACCATGAGGCGATCATTGCGGCCGTCGCCACCGCATGGTTAGAACCCGGAATGGTATAGAGCGCAACAGCGAAAGGTACCCGCCCCGTTGGAACCCATCATCTCTCGCGAAGAAAGGGCTGCAAGACCTATGATGACAACCGAACCCAAACGGCGCCCCCGCGTACACCGGACTCCGCTGCGGCGAATCTTGCTCTCGGTGGGCGGCGCCGTTATTCTGCTGGTGGCCATGGCCGCTGGCTACGATACTTACGCAAGTAGGCGGGCGCCTGAGTGGTACCCGGCCTCTGGCGGGTTTGTCCTGGTGGGCGGCCGGCAGATGCATTATCTCTGCCAGGGCTCCGGTGAGCCCACGCTGGTACTAGAAGCAGGCTTTGGGGGTGGTGCCCTGGACTGGAGCCCCGTCATCCCGTTACTGTCGGCCACCAACCGCGTCTGCGCCTTTGACCGCTTCGGTCAGGACTACGGCGCCCCGGCCCCCCACCCGCGCCGGTTCAGCACCGCGGCGGATGAGCTCCACACGGCACTTGAGACGTTAGGCATTCAGAAACCGGTTGTCGTGGGGCACTCGCTCGGGGGCGCCCTGGTCCAGATCTATGCTGCGAGGTACGACGTCAGTGGCGTAATCCTGGTGGAAGGCCTGACCACCGCCGACGTCGATAGCGTCGTCAAGCGTCTGGGCAGCTATCAGTCCCTCAACTTCCTTGCCCGGCTCGGGCTGCTCCGGCCGCTCGGCAGCCTCTTCACGAACCATAGCTACGCCGCTTCGGTGCGCGATCAGATGGTGGCCCTACGGTCCGGTGCCCGAGCGCTACTGGCGCTCAGCGACGAAGGCGCCATCGCAGAAGCGACCGCCGGGGCTGATCTGCGGGCAGCTGAGCCGCAGGTCACAGCACCCATGCTCTTGATCGGAGCGGAGAAGAGCGACGTGCCCGGACTTCCGTCGGGCGAGTTCGCCGCCTCCCTGGAGGCGTTGGCCGGACGGAAGCCGGGTTCCACCTTCGTGCGCATCGCCGGCGCCGGGCATTATGTGCAGGCGGACCACCCCGCCGAGGTGGCCGCAGCCATCGAGAGCTGGCTGAAGCGGTAACTCGGCCCTTGGACTGCCGGCCACTTCAGCGCCATAGAGGGGGATACCCGTCTCCGGTGTCTTGACGGGCTGTATGAGCCCTTCGAACCAGCAGGGGCCATCGCCGGGCACACAAAAGGCAGGCGCCGTACGCATTCGTACGACGCCTGCCTCTGGCTTGAAAGTCCCGAGGGACCTCATGGCGGAACCCCGCCCCCTACCCCCCCACCAGGTGCGGCAGGATCTCGAACCACATGAACGCCCCCAGGGCCACGCTGGCCAGCCCCGACACCATCCGCACGCCGAACTGCATGGCGCCGAATCGGGAGATCGTGGCCATCGCCGGGGCGGCGACGAAGAGCGTCATGGCGAACATGCCCAGGCACGTACCCGCCCCGAACGCCAGCAGGTAGACCACGCCTCCCGTCACCGACGGCGCAGCCGCCAGGGCCAGCACCGCCGCCGCCCCGCTGCCCGCCAGCCCGTGTACCACGCCGACCGCAAAGGTCATCAGCGACCGCCGGTCCCACGTGTGCCGGTGATGGGCCGGACTGTGGTTCATGTCCTGACCGTGCGCATGAAAGTGGACGTGCTCGTGGCCGTCGTGATTATGCAAGTGAATGTGCATTCGCTCCTGCCGGAGCCGCCAGAGCGTCCGGACGCCCAGGGCAATCAGGAGCACCCCCACCCCCAGGTCCACGACCTGTTCCAGCTGGGCCGGCAGTTCCAGCCGCAGGAGCAGCACCGGAATACCCAGGAGCGCGAGCGGCACGATGTGCCCCAGCCCCCAGATGAACCCCAGCCGGGCCACCGGCCAGAGCCGGCGCTCCTCGGCCGCCAGCGTGGAGACCGCTACGACGTGGTCCGGGTCCAGGGCATGGCGCATGCCCAGCAGCAGCGAAGTGACCAGGAACAAAGCGACGGACAACCGCGGCACCCGCCTTCCACTCAAACCTCCGGGGACCCAACCTACGGAGGCCGTTTGTACATAGTAACTTTCGGCGGCCTGACGGGCAGACTCCTGCCAGGGGCTGCTTCGCTGAATCTAGATATTCAGCGCGCGATTGCCATTTATCTGCAATGGCTGAACTGATGCACGCATTCGGCGTGGCGGCGGGCAAATTCCGGGCCGACGCCCCGTTCGTGACGCTCAACTGCGCCGATTACGCCGCCAATCCGCAGTTGCTCATGGCCCACCTCTTTGGCGCCGTCAAGGGTGCTTACACCAGCGTGGCCACGGAGCGGGGCCTGGTTTAGCACTCGCGCGTGAAAAGGCTCCTTCGCCACTGTGCGGAGGAGCCAATTGTTTTGGGCTGATATGGTACAGGGAACGGCTGGGTCGTAGCGAACTGATGAGGCGGGGGTGAGCGCATGGTCCACTTGCTGCCCATCGGCGGGGGACGGGACCCCGGCCCGCTGGCGTACTTCGCGGCCCGGGCTGCGGTTCGTGACACCGATGGCGTCATCGAATTGCGGGTGCTGCCGGCGACCTATGCCTCAGACCCGCTCGCCATTTCGCCGGCAGAGCGCCAGGAGCGGCTGCTGATCGCCGACGACCGCCGGGCCGACCTGGAGGAGGTCTGCCGGCAAAGCCTGCCGGGCCGGGCCTGCCGGGTCCGCCTGCTGCCGGTGCTGGTCCGGGAGGACGCCCGGGCGGCGGACAACGTTGCCCTGCTGGGTGCAGATGTCGACGGGGTTATCTGCCTCGGCGGCGACCAGATGGTGGCCATGCGGGTGCTGGCGGGCACGCCGCTGGAGGCGGCGCTGGCGGAGCGGGTGGCGGACGGCGTGCCGTTCTGCGGCTCCAGCGCCGGGGCGACCATTCAGTCCCGGACCATGCTGGCGGGGGCGAGCGAGGGCTTTGGCCCGGCGGAAGGGCTGCGGGCCGGGGGGCTGGAAATCTGGCCGGCAGGCGGACTGAAGTTCGGCGCCCGGAAGTATATCATCGACCAGCACTTGTATCAGCGGGGACGGCTGGGCCGGCTCATTCACGCCGTGGCGGTCACGGGCCTGACCGGCCTGGGTCTGGACCGGGACACCGGCGTGCACCTGCAGGACGAAGTGGTGACGGCGGTCTTCGGACCGTCCGGTGCGGTGATCGTGGAGCCGCCGCAAACCTGGGCGTACGGCGGGCCAAACCGGACCCTGGGGGGCCGGGGCTTTGTGACCCACTTGCTGGGGCCGGGCTGCGACCCGTATGACCCGGGTGCGGTCCGCAGGCCGCCGGCCGGCCGGGATTTCGCGTGTTTGCGGGCGCCCGCCGGAGCGGGGCCGCTGATTCTGGCGTGCGGAGCGGAAGGGCTGTTTCCGGGGGTTTTCGCATTGCCGCCCGACGGGGAGGCGGCGGGCGTTGCCGTGGCTCGGTGGCGGGCGGGCGAGCCGCTGCTTCTCCCCGACCCGGCCCTGGCGGGCGCCGTCCGTTGCCCGGAGCCTGCGCCCGCCGGCGCGGAGGCGGTCGAAGCGGCCGCCATTCGCTGGTTCCGGGCGGGGAGCCCGGGCATGGTCCCCGGCCTCGGGCTGCTGCCGGGCGTGGCCTTTGAGTCCGACCTGCTGCACGGGAAGCGCTGGGGCCGTCTCTACGGCGTCGCGGCAGCGCACCCCGGCCTGGTGGCTGTGGGACTGGAGCGAGGCACCCTGCTAGTCGTCGGGCCGGACGGGGCGCGGGTGGCCGGCGCCGGGGCCGTCGTGGTCGTGGATGGCCGGAACGCGGCGTTCAGCACGGCGGAGAACGGCGTGCTGGCGGTGCGCGGGGTCCGGATCGATATTTTCGTGGACGGCGAAGAGATTTGCCCCTGAAACGGCTCCATCTCAAACCACCACTGGAACTTCCGTGCAGTGATTATGATCATATTAGTAACATTCGGAAGGAAAATGTTTTATTTGTATCGAAAGATATAGCAGACGAGCGTCAAACGCTGTGGACGGTGGGACCTCACGTTAGAAATGGGGGTTGTTTGAGTGGTCAGTCGCAAACCGGTGAGCGACCCGGTCTTTATTCAGAAGCTTTTCAGTGACGCCAGATTTTCGTGGTTGTGGTTGGTTATCCGGCTGTACGTGGGGTACGACTGGGTCACCGCCGGCTATCACAAGCTGCTTGACCCGAAATGGATGAGCACCGGCGAAGCGCTCAAGGGCTTCTGGGTGAACGTCACCAAGATCCCGGCGACCGGCAAGCCGCCCATTACGTACGACTGGTATCGGGTCTTTCTGCAGTCGCTGCTGAACAGCGGGGCTCACACCTGGTTCGGCAAGCTGATCACGATTGGTGAGTTAACCATCGGTCTCTGCCTGATTCTCGGTCTCTTCACCGGCATTGCCGCCATCTTCGGGGCCTTCATGAACCTGAACTTCATGCTGGCGGGCAGCGCCAGCACCAACCCGGTGCTGTTCATGCTGGCAGGCCTGCTGATTCTGGCCTGGAAGACGTCCGGCTACATCGGCCTCGACTACTGGGTGCTGCCGGCCCTGGGCACCCCGTGGACGGGTCCAGGAAAGACCGCCAACGTTGGCGGCGACTGACGTAAGCGCATAGGAACAGGCCCACCGGCTTACCCGGTGGGCCTTTCTGATGCATGAAGCAGTACCTTACAGATATATCCTATAACAAGGCTTGACACGTTCATGTATTAAAGTCTATAATTGGAAATGTGATCAGGAGTTGGACGCACGCCGACCGGTCCGCCGAAATGCCGCAAAACAAGAAATGTAAATAAAGAGGTCCCCCCTCATGGCCGAGCCGGCTGTGAGGGGGAATTTCTTTGGGAACGAGGGTCAAAGCCTCGGATAGCTGCCGCTGATCGTCTTCACCCTAGCTTCGACTGCCCCTCGGTGCGAGACCCGAGCACGTTCCGGCTCGGACCGGCTCTCAGCATCGCGGAGTCGAGCGGATGGGGGATGTGCTCCCGGGCGTAGCGGGCGACTTCCATGAGGGCTTCCAGGTCCACGCCCGTCTCAATGCCCATCTCGTGCAGCATGTGGACCAGGTCCTCCGTGGCGATATTGCCGGAGGCGTCCGGACAGTACGGGCAACCGCCGAGTCCGCCCACGGCCCCGTCGAACCGGGTGATGCCGGCCTGCAAGGCCGCCAGAACGTTAGCAGCCGCCATTCGCCGCGTGTCGTGCAGGTGCAGTCCGAACGATACTTGTGGGTACCGGTCGCGCAATCTACTCAGCCGATCGTAGACCAGCACCGGATTGGCCATGCCGGACGTGTCGGACACCACGATATCGTGCACGTTCAGACTGAGATACCGGTCCACCACCCAGGCGAGACCTTCAGCCGGCGGGAACCCCTCGTAGGGGCAGCCGAGAGCGGCTGCCAGCCCGCCGCACAGCGCCACCCCGTGTTCATGAGCCAGGGCGGCGACCGGTTCGAGTCTGGCCAGCGCCTCTTCCGTGGTGGCGTTGGCGTTGGCCAGGCTATGCGAGTCCGTCACGGACAGCATGAGCTTGATTTTGTCCACGCCGGCGGCAATGGCCCGCTCCGCGCCCTTCACGTTTGGCACCAGCGCCTCATAGATGATGCCCGGCAGCCGCTCCACCTGGCTCAGCACTTCCTCGGCATCACGCAACTGGGGGACCGCCCGGGGGTGGACGAAGGAGGTAACCTGAAGCTCCCGAATGCCGGTGCGGGAGAGGCGATTCACCATCTCGACCTTGACGGCGGTAGGGATCCACTCCCGCACGTTCTGAAAGCCGTCCCGCGGCCCGACCTCCACGATTTCGACCCGCTTTGGCAATTGGTTCATCAGATTACACCAGCCTCTCGCAGGGTGTCCAGTTCAGCCTCGGAGATATCCAGCAGGTTGCCGAAGATCTCGCTGTTATGGGCCCCAAGTCCGGGACCGCCGTGTACGACCTGGCCCGGGGTTTCCGACAGCTTGGGGACCAGACCGGGCATGGCGATCTTCCCAAACAGGGGATGGTCGACCTGAACGATCGACTCCCGTGCCTGATACTGCGGGTCCGCAAAGATGTCGGCGATCGTGTTGACCGGATCGATCGGCACGCCGCCCTCCCGGCAGATTTCCCGCAGCGGTTCCCAGTCGTGGCTGCCGATCCAGGCGGTGATCACCTGGTCGAGCTCGTCACGATGCTGCAAGCGTGCGGAGTTGGTGCAAAAGCGCGGGTCCGTGATCAAATCAGGCCGGCCCATGACCTCAGCCAGCCGGTTGAACGTCCGGTCCGTGCTGCAGACCAGTACGACCCACCTGCCATCCCCGGTCCGGTATGTGCCCGCCGGACAGGCGCTGCCCTTGAACCCGCCCTGGCGTTCCGTGATCCGGCCGGTGACGCTGTAGTCGGCGGCCAGGAAATCGAGCATGCGGAAGACCGATTCATAGAGGGAGACATCCGCGTCCTGGGCGGCACCGCCGCGGGCATCCCGCCAGTAGAGCGAAAGCACGGCCGACCATGCCGCGAACAGCCCGGCCAGCAGGTCCGCAAAGGAGATGGGCATGTTCAGTGGCGGACGGTCCTCGTAGCCCAGGAGATAGGTGAGGCCCGAGAAGGCGGTGGCCGGGGTGCCGAAACCGGCGTTCTCACGGTAAGGGCCGGTCTGCCCGTACCCGGAGATCCGCACCAGGATCAGGTTTGGATTCTCACGCCGCAGTTCTTCGGGTCCCAGTCCCCAGCGCTCCAGCGTTCCCGGCCGGAAGTTCTCAATGACCAGGTCGCTCTTACTGCACAGGCGCCGGAACAGGTCTGCCCCGGACGGCCGGCGCAGGTCGAGGGTGATCCCTTTCTTGTTGCGGTTGAGCGCCGGATAGCGCAGCGACTCACCTTCGGCAAACGGCCCCATGGTCCGGCTGGGATCACCTACGCCTGGCTGCTCCACCTTGATCACTTCGGCGCCGAAGTCAGCTAACAGACTGGCTGCAAACGGACCGGCAATTACCGTTGCGATGTCCAGAACCCGCACGCCCTTGAGGGGGCCGGAATGTCCTTGCCAGAGGCTTTGGTTTGCTGGTGTCATGAGTGCCATTTTAAGTACCTCCACTGTTTCTGTTCGGGTAAAATCAATTACGAACTGTAATCATGTCAATTATTTATCTCTATCGTTGTTTGCTATTCTAGCTTCCCGGGGAATCCCTTGTCAATAGAGCAACTAATTTATGGCCCGATGTAGCCCGCCAGGGTTGCCGGTCAAGCACAAAAGGTCCGTCGACGGTTATCCGTCAACAGACCTTTTGGTGCGCTGTGGGTGGTTCGCTCTCCCTTCGGTGCGCCTCCGGTGGATTTAGTCGATGCTGAGCTGGCGGAACAGGCCCGCCATCTTGCCGGCGTCGGCAACGTTGAAGCCCCAGGTCTGCAGTTCAGCGGTCAGCAACTCGCGGGCTGCGGCGGCATCGAAGGGGGCCTGGCCGCGGGCTGCGTCGGGAGCGGAGGCAAGTGCGCTCTGCAGGTCGCTGCGTAAAAGCTTCGGCGATACTGCGAAGATCTTTGTGAGGAGGTCGACGTCGAGACTGATCGGCGCGGCTGCTTCCATTCCTTCCTGCCCTTCGGCCATGCCGCCGACCGGCTTGGGACGGAACTTGCACTTCTGGGACATGAACGGGCAGGTCACCTGCGCCTGCGGTTGTCCGTACTCGAAGAACATGCTGCACTGGGCACAGAAGTACCGGCCCATCTTGCCGGACGTGACAGTCATGAAGTGCAGGTCAATCGGACTGGTCAGCCCGACCGCCTCGGCCACCCGGAGTGCTCCCGTGAGCAGCGCCGCCTTGCTCCGCTTCTTGTCGGGCATCTCCTCGCCCCAGAGGATCTGGGCGTCCATGAGGTAGAAGGTGATGCCCGCATCGGTGGTGCGAGTGGCGGTGTCGAAGCCGGAGGTGTAGATCAGGAAGGACTTGATGGCCTCAATGGGGCTCGACTTGTACTGGACGTTCCACTCGGCCAGATCGGTCAGGTAATTCTCCGCAAAGGCCAGGCCCAGTTTTTCGGGCTCGGCACTGCGGGAGACCGCGGCAGCCAGAAGCCGCTGCACGAGTTTGGGATAGAACAGGCCGACCCGCTCATAGAAGCCGGTCGAACCCGGGGCCATCAGTTCGATGGGAATCGGCGTATTTACGCACATGGTGGGCATGTAGGGACAGACCGGGTCCTCCATCTCGAACATCTTCTTGCACATCGCGCACCAGTAGTGGCCGGAGGGGGACTTCGCCCCGGCCGGCAGCTGCTTGAGCATCGCCATCATGTTGCCGTGGCCGCCCATCTGGCCGCCCATCTGGCCGCCCATGTGGTTCTCGCCCGAGGGCATTCCGGGCATGCTTTGATTCTTCATCATGTCTAACCTCCTTGTGCACTGTTCTGCGACGTTCGCTCGCATGGACATAGATTCGCATATCATGTTGATGAACATTTGGAGACAGTGTGGAGGTTCGGTGGAAATGGCGGGGTATCCTGCAAAATCCATGGTAAAACTTATGGTTAGAACCTTAGAACTACAAGCGTTTAGCCGGAGTGATCATAGTTCATACAAAATACGGTACCAGGGATAGGTATATACGCCATGGGGTATGTGACAAGCGCACCGTGACCGCATCGAAGGGCGACGGTGCAGGCATGGTGAGACAGACCGAACCCCCTCCACCGGCAAGGTGAAGGGGGCTCAATCGTTTAATCCGGAGTACGCCTAGACGCCTGTGATCTCCACCCGCGTATCTAACTGGGAGACGCTGCCGCCAAGGGGGTCGGAGAGCGGCGTGCCTTTGGCGAACCGTTCGTCCTGGCGGACCAGATCGTTCACCCGGAAGCCCGTCCCCCGGCCCGCTGCGTAACCAGTGGGTTCGGTCATGGTTTCCCGGTACCGGAACGGGGTGTGGCCGTAGGCTGTCACCGGCGGGATCAACACACCGTCGATCGCCATGGCCTTCGCACCAGACGCCGCGTGCCCGTAACTGAAGTCGGCGCCCACCGTGCCGGGGCGAATGGATTCGGTAACGTAGACTTCGGCCGCCACTGCGGCGCTGGCGGAGCGGATCGTCACCTTGTCGCCGCTCTTGAGGCCGCGGGCCGCCGCATCCCGCGGGTGCATCCAGACCGGGTTGGCGGGGCGAATCTCCCGGAGCCAGGCATCGCCGATGTTGCGGTGAGTCCCGATGTGGCTTGACTTCCAGTTGATGAATGCCAGCGGCAGGTCGTCGCTTACCGGCTTATTGGCGTCGCCCTTCACCGGTTCGATCCTGGGGATTCCGTCGTAGAGGCTGCCGTCGAACGAGCTCTTGGCCTTGGCAACGCCTTCGTCGTACAGGTTGAGCTGGCCATTGTGCCGCATCTTGAGCCAGTCGCCGTCGTAACCCGTGTCAACAGCGGCGAACCGGCCGCCCCGGTTCAGGACATAGATCAGCTTGGCCCACTCATCCGGCTTGACGGCGGAGCGCCACTGGCTGTAGTTGAAGCCGTCGCCCAGCGCCTGCTGGCGGGCCGAAATGAACAACTTCTGCTCCTCCGGGCTCGCATCCGGCACGGGCGGCTCGTCGAACGCAATGTTCGCGGCCAGCTTCAGGTAGTAGTCGGCGGAATTGTTCAGCGGGCTGCCATCGGTGAAGGCCTTGTCGCCGACTCCCGGCAGCCCCAACTGTTTGGCCAGGTCGATCATGACATCTTCCACCGTGCGCGGGCCGTCCATCACCTTGATGGCGGGCTGCATGACATGGCTTTCCTTCAGATTCTGGTTCGGGTAGATCACCTGCAGGCCGAAGCGCTCCAGGTAGGTGTTGTCCGGCAGAATATAGTCGGCGTATTGGCTGGTGCCGCCGACGGTGATGTCGAAAGCCACCACCAGGGGGAGCCGCTGCTCGTCCTTCAGCATCTCCGCCTGGAACTGGCCGCCGCCCACCGACTCCAGCGGGCTGATCCGGTTGATGAAGAGCGCCTTCAGGGGGTACGGGTAGCCCTCGTAGGCGCTGGGGATGACCTCGTGGGTCAGGTTGGCGCCGAAGGGGTACCAGCGCCGTTTGGCGGGATAGCCGTCCGTGGTGAAGTAGGTGCTCTGCTCGTACACGGACTTCTCCCGGGTAATCGGGACGCCCCAGGCGTTGCGGCCGTTCGGGACCGCGGTCAGGTCGTACCGCTTGCCCTTGACCTCGGCGAACCGAACGCCGGACGAGTTTTCGCCGCCCTTCCAGTCGTGATTGCCGACCAGGAAGTTCAGGATGCTGATCGCCTGCACCGCATAGAAGCCGTTGGTGTGCATGGCCGGCCCGCGGTACGGAACCGCCACCGCCTTCTTGCCGTGGGCGGTGAAGTCCCGGGCCATTTCGACAATGGTGGCCTCCTTGACGCCCGCCAGTTCCGCATACTCGGCCAAGGTGTGCTCGAAGGCCCGCTCCTTCAGCAGCGTGAAGGCCGACTTGATCTTGATCCCCTTGACCTCGCCATCCACCTCCAACTGGCCTTCGGTTGCCGTCTCGGCCAGGGCCGGCTGACCGTTCTGCAGAACGACAAACTGGGTCTCGTCGCCCAGGCCCAGATCCTTGGCCTTCAGCTTGGGCTTGCCGGGGGCCGAGACGTTGACCAGGTGGGTGGCGTCGGACCAGTTGGGCTCATGGCCGGCCTGCGCCGCCTTGCCGCCGGGCTTGGTGAGGAAGTGGGCGTCGTACCGCTTGTTCTCGATGATCCAGCGGATCATGCCGATGGCCAGCGCCGGGTCGCCGCCGGGCTTCACCGGTACCCAGAGGTGGGCCTTTTCGGCGGTCTTGGAGAGCCGCGGGTCCACCACGACCAGCTTCAACCCCCGGGCGATGGCATTGGTCAGCGTGGGCGCCAGCCAGGTGGGACCCTTGCTGGCGGTCATGAGGTTGGTGCCCCAGGCGATCATGTACTCGCAGTTGTCCATGTCGGCGAAAATTCGGTTCTTGCCGGCCTTACCGTTGCGGGTGCGCACGGCGGCAGTGACACCGGACACGCCGCAGATGGACTGGTGGTTGAACATGTTGACGCAACCGAAGCCGCCGCCCACAATCCGCTGCATGAAGTCCTGCCGATCGCCGGTGAGGAAGGCGATCTGATTGGCCTTGGGACCCAGGTCCGGGCGCTTTGTGTCGATCAGCTTGTCGCCATACTTGGCGTCGAACTCCGCCTGGGTCATTTGACCCTGCTTCACCTTGGTCCAGTCCTGCATCACCGGCTCCTTGCCGACAAAAGCCAGCGACGGTTTGACGACCGCGGCGATCTCGGCCAACGCCTGCTCCCAGGAGAGCGACTGCCACTTGCCGCTGCCCCGGGGGCCCACCCGCTTGAGGGGCTTGGCCAGCCGGTAGGCGTCGTAGGCCGTCTGAATGCCGGCCTGGCCTTTGAGGCAGGTCCGCCCGCCCCGCAGGGACCGCCCGTCCACCGGCATGTCCCCCAGCCCTTTGACCGCCTCGGCCGGATCGGTGCCGTAGGGAATCTGGCCCACCGGCACCATGTTGAGCGGGCTGTAGGGGTTGCCGGCGATCTTGCGGATGTATGGCTTCCCGGTCTTGGCCGGGTCGGTCAGCGACACCTTGATGGTACAGTGGGTATTGCACTGTTCGCACGTGGTATAAACAACTCGGTTGGCCGCAGTCTCCTCGCCGAAGCCGCCCACACCGTGGACGACCTGATCCGCGAAGGCATGCTGAAGGCTGCCCTCCAGGCGGCGGCCCAGGAGCGGCATGGCGGCGATCGCCCCCACGGCCGTGCCGCCAATGACGAACTGACGCCGGGTAAAGCCTGCCTCGCGCTTAGACATGATCCGCACCTCCATCCAGATCGAGCGGCAGCACTTCGGCCCCCAACGAAAAGAGCGCAAGGCCGAGGGCGATGACCCCGAAGCTGGCAGCCCACTCCACCAGGTTAGGTGAGTAGTCGCCGTGGGGCAGACCGGGGAGCAGCGGCGGCACCTGCGCCGGTACAACGATGTTGAAACGGACGAAGACGATGCCCACCACCACCATGGCGGCCGCCGCCATGACCCACTGCCAGGATCGCCGCAGGCTGCTGAAGAGAATGATGGACGGGGCGATGAAGGCAAATCCCAGCTCCCCGACCCAGAAGGACCAGCTAAACCGCCCCCAGAGCATCGTCCGGATCACTTCCGATTCATGGGGGTCCATGGCGAGGGCCGGCACGATCATTTCGTAGAAGAGCAGGCCCAGGTCCACCATGAGGAAGCCGACCAGGAGCTTGCCCAACTCGGCCATCAGCTCCTCGTCCACCGGGAGCCGCCGGGCCCGCTGCCGCACGGCGTAGAACAGCGTGAGCAGGGCGGTGCCGGAGACCAGAGCGGAGACGATGAAGACAATGGGAAAGAGCGGACCGGACCAGACGCCCCGGGCCTTCACCACCGCAAAGATGGTGCCGGTGCCCCCGTGGACGCCAAAGACGGCGATCGGGATGCCGATGGTGCCCAGGATGCGGAGCCAGCGATGATCCTGACCGTCATCGGTAGCCGTGGTGCCGAAGACCAGGAACCGGGCGATCCGAGAGCGACCACTGCGCTTCACCAGGTCGGCTCGGACGGCAAACCAGAGTTCCGTAGCCAGAAGGACGATGTAAAGTACGTAAAACCGCACTTCCCAGGCGAGGGGCGAAAG
The DNA here is from genome assembly GCA_036504075.1 of Symbiobacteriaceae bacterium. GTDB lineage: Bacteria > Bacillota > Sulfobacillia > Symbiobacteriales > Symbiobacteriaceae > DASXVX01. Next base: position 138,734 of record DASXVX010000067.1, read on the forward strand.
CCAGTTGAACCGCCAGAGGGTGGAAAGCGCCCGATCCATGCGGCCCAGGTCCAGCCCGATAAACGCCAGGGCCACGATCATGGCGACCAGGGCCGCCAGCAGGGCCATCCGGCCGACCTTCTCAAACCGGGTCATGCCGAAGACGTAGATCAGGTTGGAGAGCAGGAACGCCCCGGCGGACAGGCCCACGAAGTAGATGTAGAAGGCCACCCACGCCCCCCAGGGGGTGAAGTTGGACAGGTAGGTCGTGCCGAGCCCGTCCAGGGTCCGGTACAGAATCGCCGCACCCCCGCCCAGGAGCAAGAGCGCCAGGGCGACGTACCAGGCGACCTTGAGGCCCGGCCGGGCGCCGGCGGTTGTCGTCATAGCCGTCATGGTTGGTTCCTCCTATCTGAGATAGATGACCCGGGGCTTGGTGCCCAGCTCTTCCTTGAGCCGGAACGCCCGGGGACTGGCGGCCAGCTTGGCGACCAGCGAGTCCGGATCGTTCAGATCGCCGAAGAACCGGGCGTCACCGATGCACGTCTCCACACAGGCGGGCTCTTCGCCCCGGTTCAGGCGGTGGTAGCAGAACGTGCACTTGCGGACCGTCCCGACCGGCGCAGCGCCCTTCTGGCGCGCACCACGCTCCACGCCATACTCCGGGGCCTGAACCTTGTCAAAGTCGGTCATCTCGGCGTACGCCTCGCCAAAGTCGAAGGAGCGGGCGCCGTAGGGACAGGCAGTGATACAGTAGCGGCAGCCGATGCACCGGTCGTGGTCGATGGCCACAATGCCGCCGGGGCCCTTGTACGTGGCGCCGACGGGGCAGACGCCCACGCAGGGCGGATTGTCGCACTGCATGCAGGGGCGGGGCAGATATGCCCGCCGGGTATTGGGGAACTGACCGAGTTCCGTCTCGGTGACAACGTTGTAGCTGATGCCGGGCGGGGTGCGGTTTTCGGCCTTGCAGGAGACCGTGCAGGTGTCGCAGCCAACGCACTTCTGTAGGTCGATCACCATTGCCCAATGGGGATCGGGCCGGGTGGGCATGGAACTCACTCCCTCAGCGAAGACTTGCCGTCGTCAGACTATAGTTGCAAGGCACGTGCCAGCGAAAACCGCCCGAAAAGGGCGCACAAACGGGGTTCGGCGTGACTTTCTGTCA
>DASXVX010000068.1:0-66963 GCA_036504075.1 Symbiobacteriaceae bacterium
CGCGACTGACGAAGTCAGTCGCGGAACGGCCGTCCCTTTTGTGCGGCTGACGGAAGGGGAGGATGGCCATCTGGACGCACGGAGCTCATAACGACATTACCGATGTGCCCGGCATTCTGGTGGGCCACGCTCAGGACCGCATCGCCCTCACCGGCGTGACGGCTGTGCTTGCGCTGGCGGGCGCCTCGGTCGGGGTCGCGGTCGAGGGTGCTGCGCCGGGCACCCGGGAGACCGATCTGTGCCGGCCCGGTAATCTGATCAAGGCGGCCCACGCGGTGCTGCTCTGCGGCGGCAGTGCGTTCGGGCTCGACGCCGCCGGCGGCGCCATGCGTTTTCTGGAGGAGCGTCAGGTGGGCTTTCCCACCGGGGACGCTTTTGTGCCCATTGTGCCCGCCGCCGTGCTCTACGACCTGGGCCTGGGCGATCCGCATACCCGACCGGATGCAGCCATGGGTCTGGCGGCGTGCGAAGCAGCCACAGGCGGGCCGGTGGCGCAGGGGTGCTGCGGCGCCGGGACGGGCTGCGCAGCGGGAAAGCTCCTGGGCATGGCGCGGGCCACCAAGACGGGCATCGGCAGCGCCTCGATTGTGGTGGGCGGCGGGGCGGAGGCGTTTACGGTGGGGGCCATCGTTGCCGTGAACCCGTTTGGCGACATCCGGGACCCGCTGACCGGCCGGATTCTGGCGGGCGCCCGCACCGGGGCGGGGTCCGCGGCGGAGTTTGTCGATACGACCAGGATGCTGCTGAACGGTGCGCCCCGGACGGCTTTCGGCGCCGGGCAGAATACGTCCATCGGCGTGGTGGCGGTAGGGGGGAACCTCACCAAGGAGGAGGCGAACAAGGTGGCCCGCATGGCCCACGACGGGCTGGCCCGCACCATTTCGCCGATTCATACCATGTACGACGGCGACACGCTGTTTTGCCTGGCCACGGGGGAGACGCCGGTCGATGTGACCGTGGCCGGCACGGCGGCGGCGATTGCCGTGGAGCTGGCGGTGCTGTCGGCCATGCGGCACGCCGGGCCGGAGGGCGGGCTGCCGGGACCGATTCAGCCCTGACCGGTCTCCAGAAGTTTCCTGACAACGTCAAAAACGTGGGATATTTGGTCCGGACCCTGGTATACTGACTTCGTTATCCCCGATGCGCTGAGACCTCGCAAAGAGGCTGAGACGAGAAAGGGTGGGTACCTTGGCGAAAACACGTTTGACGATTCCGGTGTGGCGCGCCTTCAAGCAGGAAGGGCGCAAGTTGAAGCTGGTGACGGCATACGAGTACACGGCGGCCGTGCTGGTGGAGCGCTCCCCGGTCGATGCGATTCTGGTGGGCGACAGCCTGGGCATGGTCATGCTCGGGTACAGCGGCACCACTGCCGTGACCATGGCGGACGTGGCTCATCACTTGCGGCCCGTGGTCAAAGGGGCGCCCGGGACGTTCATTATTGCAGACATGCCGTTCGGCAGCTATAACGTCAGCCCGGAGCAGGCGATTGCCAACGGCAACGAGTTAATCAAGGCCGGGGCGGATGCGGTGAAGCTGGAAGGTGGCGTCGATTATGCCGCCACCGTCCGATTGATGGTCCGGGCGGGTATTCCCGTCATGGGCCATGTCGGCCTGACGCCGCAGACCGCCGTCGCCCTGGGTGGCTGGAAAGTGCAGGGGCGGGACGCCCAAACGGCCCGGCAGATTATTGCGGACGCCCGGGCGCTGGAGGACGCGGGCGCGTTTTCCGTGGTGCTGGAGATGGTGACGGCGCCGCTGGCGGCGTACATTTCGTCCGGGTTGTCCATTCCGACCGTGGGCATCGGGTCCGGCGCGGGTTGCGACGGCCAGGTGCTGGTCTGGCATGACATGTTCGGGCTTTACGATCAGATTCAGCCCCGGTTCCTCAAGCGGTTCGCCGAGGCGGGGGCGGCCATCAGTGAAGGGCTGGTGCAGTACTGTGCCGAAGTGGAGACCGGGGTCTTTCCCGGGCCGGAACACGCCTTCGGCATGAAGCCCGAAGAACTGCGCCGGGCGACCGGCGACCCGGTCCCGACGCCGGCCGGGGGGCCGGCCCGATGAGTCCGCTGCGGGTAGGGGTCCTGGGCGCAGGCGCCCTGGGAACGCTGTTTGCGTACCACCTGGCACGCCACACTTCTGCAGAAGTGTGGCTGCTTTCGCGTTCTCGTCGGCCGCCATTTGCCGAGGTGGAGGGCGAAGGGCAGATCAGCCTCCGGGTGGTCAACCGGGGAAACGAGCCGGTAGACTTGCTGCTGGTGCTGGTGAAAGCCTACGATACGGCGGAGGCGGTCCAGTGGGCCCGGGGGGCCATCGGGCCGGAGACGCTCTTGCTCACGCTGCAGAACGGCCTGGGCAACGGCGAGGTCCTGGCGGCGGCCCTGGGGCCGGACCGGGTGCTGGCCGGCACAACGGCCCTGGGGGCGTGGAGTCCGGCCCCGGGGCGGGTGCGCCGGGGCGGCACGGGCCCGACCTGGATTGCGCCCTGGCAGCCGTCGGGACCGGCGGCCCGGCGGGCCGGCGAAATCGCCGCACTGTTAACCGGAGCCGGCATCCCAACCGAAGCAGCCCCGGACCCGCAGCCGCTGCTGTGGGCGAAACTGGCGGTGAATGCGGGCATTAACCCACTGACGGCGCTGCTGCGGGTGAACAACGGGGAGTTGCTGGTGCGCCCGGACGCCCGCCGGTTAATGGCGGCGGCAACGCAAGAGGCGGCCGCTGTCGCGGCCGCCCTGGGGGTCGTGCTGGTTGAGGACCCGCGGGTGCGGGTTCGGGCGGTGGCGGAATCCACGGCGGCCAATCGCTCCTCCATGCTGCAGGACGTGGCAGCCGGCCGGCGCACGGAGATTGAGGCGATCAACGGCGCCGTGGCGGAGCGGGGCCGGGCGCTGGGCGTCCCGACGCCGGTGAACGAGACCCTGACCGCATTGATCCGGGCGCTCCGGCCGTAGCCGGGTCGGGGCGGGGGGCTGACTCAGAAGCGGCAGAACTCGTGTTGCCCCAGCGTAGCCCGGCCGGGAGCCGTCCCCGCCCGGAATGCGTCCAGCCCGGCGGAGAGCGTCAGGTAGACGTCGTCGAAGCTGTCCAGCGGGAAGAACGGCGAGCCGCGGCGCTCCATGTACCGGGCAAGGCGGCCTTTCGCGAAGACCCAGTCGGCAAAGCCGGAACCGTAGATATCGCTGGACCCGTCGCCGCAGTATACCACATGGGCGCCCTGCGCTTTGACCCGGCGGGCCACGCCGGCCTTACAGCAGCCGCAGCGGTCGCACAGCGCACTGCCGTTGGGGAACTCCAGGCGGCCGGTCGCGGGCATGTCGTTACAGAAGACCGGCAGGTGGCCCAGCCCTTCCCGGGAAAGCACCCGGCTAATGTAGAACCAGAAGCCGTCGCTGACGACCGCCATGGGAATCCCCTGGCCCGCCGCCCACCTGGCAAAGCCGGCGAAGTGCGGGTCGATCCCGACGGTGGCGGCCAGTTCCGCACCGGCGTTCGGGTCGACCCGGGCCATGGAATCCGCCCAGTAGAGGCGGGTGCCAATCTCATAGGCCCGGTAGCGGGCCAGGGTCTCGGCGGAGGGCGGCGAAAACGTGTTGGTAATCAGGTCGCCGATATCGACCTCGCTGATCGTGAAGTCAAAATCGGTTAGTACGACGAGCGACGCCCCGGCGGCGTCGCGCCAAAACTTTTCCGTGCGCTGGGTGCTTGAACTCATGCCCGCTCCAGGTACTCGAGCATCAGCCAGGCAGTGGCTTCCAGCGAGTCGACGTGGCACCGTTCGTAGGAATGCGATGCATCGATGCCCGGACCCACCAGGGCCGCCTTGAACTGCCCGCCGGCCCTCAGCGCAGCGCTCGCGTCGGAGCCATAGAACGGGTAGATATCGACCTTATAGGGAATCCCCTGGTCCGAGGCCAGATACTGCAGGCGCCGGGAGAGTTCCAGGTCGTAGGGGCCGCTGGAGTCCTTTACGCAGATGGTGACCGAGTACTCGTCGCTGGTCTGCCCTTCGCCCACCGCCGCCATGTCCATGGCGATCAGTTCCATCGTCTCCGGCGGGATCGCACCGGCGGCGCCGTGGCCGACTTCTTCATAGTTTGAGATGAAGAAATGGGTAGTGGCGGCCAGTTCGATCCGTTCTTCCCGGATTGCTTTCGCCAGCCCGAGCAGGACGCCCACGCACGCCTTGTCGTCCAGGTGGCGGGACTTGATGAAGCCTGAGTCCGTCAGCGTCGCCCGGGCGTCCAGGGAGATGAAGTCGCCCACCTGAATGCCCACCGCCGCCACGTCGTCCGCGTTCTTCACTTTTTCGTCGAGCCGGACTTCCATGTTCTGCTCGACCCGTTCTTGCTTCTCGTGTTCCGGCCCGTGGACATGCGTGGAAGCCTTGTTCACCAACACGGTACCGGTTATGGTCCTGCCGTCCAGGGTGTGCACGCGGACGTGCTCGCCTTCGATCGTTTGGAAGGAGTAGCCGCCGACGCGGGTCAGCTTCAGGCGGCCGCTGTCTTTAATCTCTTTGACCATGGCGCCCAGGGTGTCCACATGGGCTGCCAGGGTGCGCTGGCCCTGCTTGTCCTTACCGGGAAGTGTCGCCAGGAGGGCGCCCTTGCGGGTGCGCCGGGTCTCAACACCCAGCCGGGTAAACTCAGCTTCCACGTATGCGATGGCGTCGTCGGTGTAGCCGGTAGGGCTGGCGATGCGGCATAGCTCAACGACGCGTGCCGCTATGTAGGAGACGTCGATGCGGTTCATGTGTTGACCTCCCAAAGCAGAAATCACCCGACATTGTATCATTTCCATTGGTCCCGGAAAACTTGTTCCCGGAAAACTTGGTCCCGGAAAACTTGGTCCCGGAAAACTCGCTCCCGGAAAACTTGCTTCCGGAAAAACCATTCCAGCGAACGGTTGGCACGGGTATTCTTTGCAATGGGACCCGTGACGGGCGCCAACCGGTACGATATACTCGAATCAGAACTTTCGGATGCGGAGGGGGTGCACGGTGAGAGCTTCCCTCTATGGACTTGGGTGGGCCGGCCTGCTTGGTGCCGCCGTGGGGGTGGCGCTGCTGCCGCGGCTGGCGCCCAGTCTCTGGGTCTTCGCTGTCGCCGGCGGGCTGTTAAGTGCCGTCATCGCGGGCAGCTGGTCGATTCTGAGCATGACGGCGGGGACGTGGCCCCGGCCCCGGACCGGTTGGGTGCTGATCGTGATCGGCGCCATCTTCGGTGTGGTGTTTGCATGGCAGCACCGTTGGTTTAACGCGCTCTGGAACCTGGCTCTCGTGCTGACCGGGCTGGGGTTTATCGTCCCCGTGGGCAACCGCCGGCGCAGTGACACCGCAGACCGGGAGGGCGGCGTGCGCCCGCCGATCGGACGGCGGGAAGGGATCTGACCGGCATGGATGCGCTGCCGCCCCGCCCGGCCAAACTAGCTCCGAGGAGGGAGCAGGTTTGGGCCATACGGTGATCGGGGTGTTTCGGCACAGCGGCGATGCGGACCTGGCCGCGGCGTATCTGCAGGAGGAGTATACCCTGTCCGCCGGTGAACTGGACGTGATCGGTCAGGCGGAATTCGACAATCTGAGCCATCCCGCCTGGGGGCGGACGGAGGCCTGGATTGCGGCCGCGTTTTCCGGCGGGATCTCGGGCGCCGCAGGCGACGAGGACCCGGTCGGTAAGCGGTGGGGGGATAAGCTCTGGCAAGGCGAGACGCTTGTGGTAGCCCGGGCTAACGACCCGGAGCAGGCCCAGGCGATCGCCCGGGAGATGCGGGAGACCGGGGCGGAGCGGATTGATCTCTTGCCGCACTAGGCACGAGCCAGGAAAAAGACGGTTGGCCAACATGGCCAACCGTCTTTTTGTGTATGCGCTCAACTCTTCGGAGGCTCCGGCGTCTGGGCCGCGGGCTGCGCAGCAGGAGCCGGGACCGCAGACGTGTGCGTCGTCGTCTCTTCTACGGCGACTTTCGTGACTTCTTCCGTAAGCGCCTGAGTGGCCTTCTTGAACTCGCGAATACCCTGTCCCAGGCTCTTGCCCAGCTCCGGCAGCTTGCTCGGACCGAATATGACCAGGGCGGCCACCAGGATGAGGAGAATCTCACCAAACCCAATATTTTCGAGGAAAGCACACGCCCCCCTTTCCGGTAACGTTCAGATTCATTCACAATCCTACTCTCGCCCGCTCTGATTGTCCAGAGGGGTTATGTGAACGACTTCTCAACAATGTCCAACGCTGGTTAAATGCGCTCCCAGTAATCCCCGCCGTCCTCTGGGCAGGACTTGTTATGACCTCACCGAACTATACCGCTTACCGATTAAGGTGAAATGAAGTGTAAGCAAAGACATCTAACGGAAGCAATGGAAACTCAAATTATGTCTCGTTAATTAGATTTTAGATGGGGGTTTACGCTATGCAGAAAGGTCGGATGCTCGCCCTTGTGAGTGCGGCATCACTAGTCATGGGGGCCTTCGGAGTACAGGCCTGGACCGCAAATCGGGACTGGGCGGCATCCAACCTTCCGGTTCTCCTGCGAAACGGATCGCTGTACATGACCCAGGACGCTATTAATACTGCCAGTAAAGCAGCGACCGATGCCGCAGGCCGGGGCCTATACGTCGTTCAGTTTACCGGTCCGGTCCACGATGCTTACAAGACTGCCCTGACCCGCCTGGGGGCGGAATTGGGGGACTACCTGCCTGAGAATGCGTTCCTGGTTCGGATGGATGGATCGCTGCGTGCCAAAGTGATGAACCTGGGGTTCGTGAAGGGCGTGGCGGCATATGCGCCGGCCTACAAGCTGGACCGGGGGCTGGCAGGCCTCTCCGGGCAGGCCGAGTCGCTGGTCCGCATTTCGACGTTCGGGTCTGGAACCAAGGGACCTGTGCAGGCCCTTTCCACGCTGGGACTGAAGCCGGAGGCCATCGGCGTGGGCGTGCTGACGGCGCGGGTGGACGGGCAGCGGCTCAGGTCGCTCCTCGACAGCACCGATGTCGTCTACGTGGAGCCGGTGCGGGCCAATGCGCTTCTGAATGACAAGGCTGCCGGGGTCATGGGCGTGACCAAGGCCTGGACTTCCGGCCTGGATGGCAAAGGCCAGGTGGTCGCTATCAGCGATACGGGCCTGGACAATGGCAAGAACGATTCTTCCCTGCACCCGGATTTCCAGGGCCAGGTCAAACAGCTGACCGCACTGGGCCGGCCGGGTGACGCCTCGGATACCATGGGCCATGGCACCCACGTGGCCGGCTCCATTCTCGGCACCGGCGCCGCTTCGAAGGGGCAACTCAAAGGCATGGCATCCGGTGCCAAGCTGGTGTTCCAGTCGGTGCTGGACAGCAAGGGCGGTCTGGGCGGCATCCCCGACGATCTGGGGACGCTCTTCAAGCAGGCGTATGACGCCGGAGCCCGGATCCACTCGAACTCCTGGGGCGTTCCGGCGGCCCAGGGCGGCACCACCTATGATGCGCAGTCGGCGCAGGTCGACAAGTTCATGTGGGAGCACCCGGACTACACGATTCTCTTTGCCGCCGGCAACGACGGCGACCAGAACAATGACGGTCAGACCGACTACGGCACGGTTTCCACGCCCGGCACCGCCAAGAACGCGATTACGGTGGGCGCTTCGCAGAATAACCGGCCGGACAAGAAAATGGCCACCGACATCAGCGCCATGGCCACTTTCTCCAGCCGCGGCCCCACCGGCGACGGCCGAGTGAAGCCGGACGTCGTCGCTCCGGGCACCTGGATTGCCTCGACCAGGTCCAGCCTGGCGGACGCCAAGGAGTTCTGGGGGGCCTTTGAGGGCAACGATAAGTACGGCTATATGGGCGGGACCTCCATGGCCACCCCGCTGACGGCGGGCGCCACCACCGTGCTCCGGCAGTACTTCGTGGACAAGCTTTCCATCACCCCGAAGGCGTCGCTCCTGAAGGCGTCGCTGATCAACGGGGCGGCAGCCATGAACACCAGCCTCTCCTGGAAGGACGACGGTTGGGGCCGGGTAGACATCAATAATACGCTCTACGGCCGGCCGTTCAAGTTCGTCAACGAGGAGAAGGCGCTGGGGACTGGCGAAGCCCAGACGTACAGCTACGCGGTCAAGAGCGGCCAGCCCTTCAAGGTGACCCTGGTCTGGACCGACTACCCGGCCACGCCGGCGGCGGACAAGACGCTGGTCAACGACCTTGATCTCACCGTTAAAGGACCCGATGGCAAGGAGATTCTCGGCAATGCGATGCTCGGGAACGCCGTCGACCACACCAACAACGTGGAGAACGTGGTGGTGAGCGCTCCGGCAGACGGCACCTACACGGTTACGGTGAAGGGCTATAACATCCCGCAGGGACCCCAGCGGTTTGCACTGGTAGCCTCCGGCAATGTCGACGGTGGGACTACGGTTCCGAACCCGCCGCCGACCGATCCCAATCCGAACCCGCCGGCCAAGGATACGCAGGCGCCCAAGACCAGCATTTCCAGCCCGACGGACGGTGCGGCCGTCTCCGGCACCGTCTCGGTCACGGCGGGCGCCACCGACAACGTGGGCGTCAGCAAGGTGATCTTCTACGTGGACGGTCAGCAGCTTAACACGGTCGCCACGGCTCCGTACACCGTCGCCTGGGATTCGACCCGGGTCGCCGACGGGACCCACTCCCTGGTCGCCAACGCCTATGACGCGGCCGGCAATGTGGGCATTTCCCCGACGGTCAAGGTGAAGGTGAGCAACGCCGCCGCTGCAGCCTCTCAGTCGCTCCAGTTCTCGGGCAAGACTGGTTCGTACGGCACCGCCGGCAAGTACTACGTGGACGTGTTGGCGCCGGGCACCGTGAAGGCGGAATTTGCTCAGAACGGTTTCGGCAGCGTCAGCCTCGCGGCCCTCGATCCCGCCGGAAAGCAGGTGGCGACGGGTCAGGATGGCCTCAGTTTCAACGCCGTCACCACCGGCACGTACACCATGGTGGTGACGTCGGGCGGCGGCTGGGCGAATTACGGCCTGAAGGTCACTTATCCGCCGGTGCCGAGCACGGTGGTGGAGAGCCGCAGCGGGACGCTTTCGGCCGGCGGCACCCGGTACCAGGTTTACACGGTGAATATGGCTTCCGCAGGCAGCCTGAACGCCCTGGTCAATTTTGCCGACAGTCGGGCGGACCTGGACCTTTACGTGGTTGACAGCAAGGGGCAGGTCGTTGCCCAGGCCACGTCGCCTGATCTCGACCCGGAGACGCTTTCGGCGAGACTGGCGGCCGGCACCTATGCCGTGTACGTGGTCGCCGACAGCGGCCTGTCGAACTACCAGTTGACGATCGTTCATCCCAAGTAAGCGCATTCGGCGAAGCGCAGGCAGTCCTCACTGCCTGCGCTTTGCGTTTCGGTTGACGACCGTCCATACAACCAGGCGGACCTGACCGGGAGTCAGGTCCGCCTGGTTTAGCTGCCACACTTCAAGACCTGCGGGATGGTGACAAACTTGTACCCCTTCTCCCGGAGCGTCGGAATGGCCTGGTCGGAGGCCAGTGCGGTCTCGGGGACGTTGAGGTGCATCAGCACCACGGAGCCGTTCTGGGGCTTTTCGATCAGCCGCTTTACCAGCGTCGCCAGGGGCGGGAACTGCCAGTCGAGCGTGTCCACATCCCAGTAGACGCTGTACGTGAACCCAGCCTGCCGGACCAGCCGGCGCTCGTCGTTATTGAAGGCGCCATAGGGTTCCCGGAAGAGCGGGCGGGTCTCCTTGCCGGTGATACGGGCGATGGCGGTCTCGCCGTCGCGCACCTCTTTCAGCACTTCTGTCGGGGTCAGCTTGGTCAGATCCTGGTGATCGTACGTATGGTTGGCGATCGTGTGGCCTTCAGCAGCGATGCGCTTCGCCAGGGCGGGGTAGCTCTCCACCCACTTGCCGGTGAGGAAGAACGTGGCTGTTACCTGTTGCTTCTTCAGGACAGCCAAAATGGCTGCCGCACCGTCTGCTGCGGAGCCGGCGTCGTAGGTCAGCGCAATTTGCTTGCAGGCGCGATCGCCGTGCTCCACAAAGATCGTCATTTCGCCCCCTGCGTGCTCGGGCGGTTTGGTGGCCGGCTTCGGCTCGGGCGGGGGCAGCGTGACGGTGACCGGCACATCGACGATGGGCGCAATGGTGGGAGAGGTGGTTGCCGGCGGCGCCGGGGTCCGCGGCTCCGGCCGGGAGGTTTTTCTCACCGCGGCGTTGGGAAAGAGGGCCGCCGCCAGAAGTCCCAGGACCAGCAGCGCCGTGAAGCCAGTCAGGACCTTGCGGTAATCATCGCGCCGGTTACGTCCGGGGCCGGGGACGGGATTGTCCGGTTGCATGGTTGCCTCCGTCGTGACGAAGAGTGGGTGTGCTATTCATAGAGTACGTCCGGCTCGTCCGGAAATGCCCCGCAAACACTTCGCCCGGGGAGGCAGCCAGCCCTGCTCTATTGCCAGTCTGCTTTCAGGCGGGTGAGTTCCGCCCGGTTCACCACAAAATAGCTGACGTCGCCGGCGTAGTCGCCCCGGCCCGGCAGCGTCTCCTCGACCAGCGCGCCCGGCGACTGGGCCGCCTGGTAGAGCGCCTGGACGAGGCGCCACTGCTCCGTTACCGGGATGTTGGTCTGGAGATACCGGCTGGCGGTGAACAGCAGGGCCGGGAGTTTGGGCAGGTTGGCCGGGGTAAGCGCCCGAGCCGCCGCCGCTTTCATGAATGCCTGCTGGCGGGCCACCCGGCCCATGTCGTCGCCGTTTTCGTCGTGCCGGAACCGGACGAACTCTTCGGCCTTCTTCCCGTCCAGCAGTTGCGGACCCGGCTTCAAGTCGATCACCAGGTCGTCGTCCGGATCCACGTAGTACATGGGCTTCGGCACGTTGAACGGCACGCCGCCCATGAGGTCCACCAGGTGTTTGAAGCCTTCCATGTTCACCTTGACGTAGTAGTCGACCGGCAGGCCCAGCAGGTCGCTGACGACCTTGCGGGAGAGGCCCGCCCCGCCGTAGGCGAAGGCCGCGTTGGCCTTGCTGTCGCCGTGTCCGTCGATCGTAACCAGCGTATCCCGGGGGATGGAGATCACCCGAACCCCGCCCGCCTCAAAGCGAACCAACAGCATGGTATCCGAGCGCCCCACGTCGTTTTTTCGCTCATCGACGCCCAACACCAGGACGTTGACCGGTGCAGGGGCGGCAGCGGGACTCTGGGCGGCCGGCTGGGCCGGGCTGCTCCAGAGGGGTCGCTTTGGCACCAGGTTCCAGTATGCGAACAGACTGCCCGCAGCCAACAGCAGGCCGGCCAGGAAGCCGGCCAGGAAGCGCCATTCAGTCCGCCGCTTACGCCGGTCCATGCGGTTCCCTCCTGACGGTTGTAATGGCGCTGATACCAGTATAGAGGCGGGCTGCAACCCCTTACAACCGGCGGTGTTTCCCTGCCAAAACATGCCTGACAAATCACCCCCCGGGCGTTGCCCGGGGGGTGATGAGAGCCGGCGGCTAGTCGACCTGAACGTGAATGACCTTGTAGCCGTGTTGCTCCAGGAGTTCCACCAGCGGATGGTGAGATGCGGTTTCGACGCGGACGACGATTTTATACTGGTCCATGACCTGGGAATGGAACGTGGCCACGTGGGTGATGGAGACCCCGGCGTCCCGGATGATTTCGGCGATGCGGGCCAATTGCCCCTTGCGGTCGGGCACCACCAGCGTCAGGCGGACGGTGCCGGAATCGACCCCGAGCATTTCGCTGAAGTTCCGGAAGATATCCGATTCGTTGATGATCCCTTTCAGGTTTCCGTCTTCCACCACGGGCAGCATGGGAATGTCCCGCTGCAACATGACCTTGGCCACCCGCTCGATCAAGTCCTCGGGCTGCGCGGTCACGACGTCCCGGACCATGAACTCGGAGACTTTCTTCGGCAGGGCGACCTGGCGCCCTTCTTTCATACAGGCCTCAAAGATGTCCAGCAGTTGGATAATCCCCACAAGCGTCTTTCGGTCGCTCATTACCGGGAGGCAGTCATACTTTTTGGTCTGAAGCACGTCGTACGCGTGCTGCAGGGTATCGTCCGGACTTACCGCGGTGACATCCTCAATCATAACGTTGCGCACAAACATTTCGATCCCGCCTCCTGTCATCCCGAGCGAATACGCAAATGCTGCATCTAAGTGTATTGGACGAACAGCAGCGTTTTCCTTGCGAGTCCAAGAAATTTCACTGTTCCTCGCAGCAGCGAGGCACCCGAATCGGCAGGGGCGGCGGCTTTTTTCGGGAACCATTGCTCTCGGTAAGGGGATGATGGGTTGCATTACAACGTTCCGCCAGAAGCCAAAGGGCTAAGCGTGGGCAAGTATCTCTATGACCGGTTGAAGCTTTCTCGGACGCTGGTGCGTCGGGCCAAAAACAGCGACGGAATCCTGGTAGACGGGACGCCGGTGCGTACCAGCCACGTTCTGGCCGGGGGCGAGGTGATTCAACTCCTGGTCGCGGCCGAATCCCGGGTGGCCCCGGAGGAACTGCCGCTCCTGGTCGTTTATGAAGATCCCCACCTGCTGGTGGTTGAGAAGGGGCCGGGCATGGTGGTCCACCCGGTGAAGGACTACACCGGCGGGACGCTGGCCAATGCCGTGGCCTATCACTTGCAGCAGCAGGGAGCGGAGCCGGCGGCCCGGCCGGTTCAGCGGTTGGACCGGGATACATCCGGGCTGGTGCTGTTTGCCAAATCAGCCGACGTGGCGGGAAAGCTGGCCCGGGAACTGGAGCGGCACAAGCTGGAGCGCCGGTACGTGGCGTTCGTCCACGGCCGGTTGGCGGCGGAACGGGGCACGGTGGACGTGCCCATCCGCCGGGTCTGGGGCCACCCGGTGGCTCGGGAAGCCGCCGTGGGGCTTCGGACGCCGGAGCAGGAGGCGCTGCTGGCGGACGCGGTCGCCGAAGGGCGCACCTTGCGCGACGAGTGGACGGCGGCGGGCTCCCGGGCCGTCACGCACTGGGAGGTGCTCCGCCACTGGCGGGAAGTGACCATGCTGGCCCTGCGGCTGGAGACCGGCCGGACCCACCAGATTCGGGTGCACATGGCGCACCTTGGGCATCCGCTGCTGGGCGACGAGCTATACGGGCGGGCCGGGGCGCCGGGGCGGCAGGCGCTCCATGCGGTGAGTCTGGCGTTTGCCCATCCCGTCACCGGGGAGTTGCTCTCGTTCGAGTCGCCGCTCCCGGCGGACCTGGTGCACCTCATGACCGAACTGGGCCAGGAAACGCCAGAGCGAACCCGGTAGCAAACGAAACCGCCCTGCGGGTTACGCGGGGCGGTTTTAGCTGTGCGATTATTCCCGGGTGCGGGGAGTCTTGACCCAGCCCTTGGGCTGGCGGCCGATCCACTTGAGTACCAGGGCGCTGGAGTACGGCAGAGGCAGGAAGAACGCCGAGAGCGGCAGCAGAAGCAACTGGGCCACGCCGGCCACCCGGGTGGACCTCGGGGCGGCGTCCATGTGGTGGGCGTAGTGGAAGTAGCAGTAGAGCGTGAAGAAGAAGTAGAACGGACCCAGCAGGCCGAACAGGTTGCGGATGATGTAGGGGGCGGCACTGGTGTCGATCATGTGCACCGAATACATCAGGTAGACCGCGATCGGCAAGAGGGCGATCAGCTGGAATAGCACCCAGGAGAAATGACCCTTCCACCAATAAGTGCGGAGCAGGCGCTGTTTCCGGTCGCCGGGAAGACTAAGATCGGCCTTGATCTTGTCGTACACCTGCAGGTAGCCGCTCCCCCAGCGGAGCCGCTGCCGGAAGAACGCCTTGAACGTCGGCGGCGTCTGCTCGGAGGAGGCGTAGGGCAGGAATTCCGGCCAGGCGTCGCCTTTGAGCCAGGCCCGGGCGCCGAGTTCCATGTCCTCGGTCAGCACTGTGTCGTCAAAGCCGCCGATTCGCTGCATGAGATCTCTGGAGGCGAAAATGTTTGTACCGCCGATGAACGGGATGGACTTCAGCAGGTACGGAATCTGCCACTCATGGGAGACGGCCTGGTAGAGGCCGGCGATTTTGCAGAGGAAACCGGTCTTCCAGAAGTTGCGAATCTGGTAGACGGGACCCTGGGCGATCTGGAACTGCTCGCCGACCATGAGCCGCCGCCAGGCGATGTAGAGCAGCACGTCCCGGTCAGGCCGGCTCTCGGCGTCGTAGAAGGCCCAGAAGGCGGACCGGTCGTCGGCAAAACGGAAGGCGTAGTTGAGCGCCCGTCCCTTGGTAGAGGGGACAAAGTTGCCGGTGCAGACGCCGTCGAGGTAGCCGTCGAAGTCCCAGGGCACGATCACGTGCTTGATCGTCGGCGTGTTGCGCATGCCGGCGAACTCCCGGCGCTTCCGCTCGACGATGTCCTGGGTGGTGGGCCACGCCTCGACACAGGCGGTCAGCAGCCATTCGGCCAGCCGCTCGGTCGGGGTGGAGTGGACCCGGCGGATAATCCGGGAGCCCACGGTTTCCGAGAGCGCGGTCAGGACTTTCTGGGTGAGTGGCTGGCGGGCCTGGGCGGCTTCAGACATGAGCCGGGCCACCAGCTTCTCGGGTTGCGCCTTCTTCAGCTGGGTCGCCGCCATTACGGTGGGGATCGCAAAGCTGAGGAAGATCGGATAGAGGCGGGCGATGTCGGCCGGGGTGGCCTGTGGCAGGCACCGGCGGATGGACTCGTACAAATGCTCCCGGTCGATCCGGCCGTTGCTGGAGACCAGCGAGAGCGACATCTCGCGGAGAATCTCCTGGCGGTGGAACGGCGAGAGCGACAGCAGTTCCCGGACGGAGAGATAGGGGCCAGCCTTCCGCTCGGCCAGCTGGGCCTCTTCGAGGGCCAGGCGGGAGAGCAGGGCCATGAGCACGGCTTCGTGTTTGTCACCGCCGGGCCAGGCGGCTTCACTCAGCAGGAACGGCGTCAGTGCGTCGATGATCTCCTGGCGCTCCTGGTCGGCAGCCTGCACCTCTTTTTCGTCGGTAACTACGAGCACTTCGTAGTTTTCCGGTGCGTAGCGTAGGTGCGACAGGTGATCGACCGTCTTCTCGATGACATCGGCCTCGTTGCGGGCCGGCACGAAAATCGAGAAGAAGGGGACCGCCTTGCCTTGCTGATAGGCCAGATCGGTAATCATGGCTTCGGACAGACCTGTGGGACGCTTGCGGTAGTAGTTCTTGTACGCGTAGTAACGCCAGTAGAACATCCGGCTGAAGACCACGAACAAGATCGCGTAAAGGGTGAGCAGGGAGATGTAGATCCATTGAGCGGTCGTCACGGTGCTCTCGTTCCTCCTCGATTCTGGCCGGGCCAGTCTCCAGCGGGAGAATCCCCGGCTGCAACCCAGTCTGTGTGTGATGTCAGTAGGCGCTTATATGGTAGTTGAAAAGCGCCTTTCTCTTGGTACGGCGGCACTCATACAAACATTTCCACGGAAACTTTTTGACTTTATATGGTATATTTTCGTGTCCCCAAGGAGTATAACGCTTCTTTGGGTTACCGTCAATTGGAAGTTCAGCGGTATAAGGCGTTCTTGACACGCTCGGAATTCGGGCCTAAAATAAGCATACAGAACACATGTTTGGGGAACATACGTTCTATACGAACTGGTGTGGTCGTGGGGAGGGAAGTCCAGTGCAGTGGGTTTGCTATATCGAAGTACAGGGGCTTTACGCTGCGGCTGCCCGGAAAGCGGGACTCGCACCGACGGACCGCCCGGTGGTCGTGCTGCGGGAAGGCCGGGTCTTCGACGGCTGCCGGGAGGCGTTCGCCGGGGGACTCAGCCTCGGCGCTCCCGCCCGCCAGGCGCTCCGGGACGCACCCCGGGCCGTGCAGGTTCCGTTTGATCAACTAAATGCCGAACCGGTGGCCCGGGCTTTCTGGGACCGGTGTTTGCAGCACACGCCTTACATCGAGCCCCGGGAACTGCACCAGGTCTTTCTGGCCTTGCCCACGCCGGGGCAGAAGCTGACGCCCGCGCTGCGGGCCGAAGCGGACCGGCTGGCGGCGGAAGCAGCGACGCACGGGTTTGTGGCGTTCGCCGGGGTGGCGTCGTCGAAGCTGGTGGCCCGGGCGGCAGCGCTCTTCTGCAAGGAGGGCTGGCTGCTCTGGCGGCCCGGCATGCCCGCCCGGGCGACCGTTCCGGAAACGGTGCGGTACGTGGAGCCGGGTGCGGAGGCACAATTCCTGGCGTCGCTGCCGATCAGCTATCTGCCGGCGCCGTCCGACATGGCCCGCCGGCTGAACCGCTTGGGCCTGAAATCCATCGGCGAGGCGGCACGGATTCCCGAAGGGGAATGGCACCGCCAGCTCGGTCCGGCGGGGCGCCAGGTCGCGCTGTGGAGCCGTGGGTTCGACAACGAACCGGTCAAGCCCTGCTATCCGCCCCGGACGCTGGAGCACAGGGTCGCTTTTACGCCGGACGTCCAGGACCGGGATCTGCTCGAACAGTGCCTGAACCGGGCGGCAACAGCGCTCTCACGGAGGCTGGAGGGAGCCGGCGAGGGCTGCCAGCAGGTGGAACTGACGCTGGAGCGGGGGAGCGGGCCGCCGGTCCAGGTCATACGCACCCTGGCGAAACTTCAGCAGTCGCCCTACCCGATCCGGCAGGCCTTACAGACGCTCCTGGCTGAAGCGCTGGCGCAGGCCGGCCCGGGGGTGGAGGCCGGGCCGGAGGCGGAGGCCCTGGCAGAGCCGGCAGGCGGCCCGGCCTGGGACGGGGCGGTCTCGGCCCTGACCGCGATCCTGGGGCTGATCGGCCCCATGCCCTGGCAGCAAATGGACCTCTGGGACGACGGCGGGCGCTCGGAGCGGGAGGAACGGCTGGAGCGGGCGCTGGCGCTTCTCCAGGAGCGGTTTCCGTCCCGCATGGTCGGGCTCGGACCCCGGCAGGACCGCTCCTGGCGAGAACAGATGCTCACCTTCAACGATCCCTACCGGACCGGTTTTTCCGCCGGACTCTCAGCCGGCTGGGCTCCGGGGGCGCCCGGGCCGTGACCCGCATCATTAACCGCCCGGTGGACGTGACCATGGGCCCCGGCGGCGTTCCAGTCTCCTTCCGGTTCGCTCACGGCCGCTATCGGGTCCGCGAAATTCTGGACTGCTGGCTGGAAGCGGGACGCTGGTGGGAGCAGGAGGGCGAGCAGCAGACTTACCGGGTGGCAACCGGCGACGGCGGCATCTTTGAACTGTCCCGGGATGTCCGTCAGAAGCGTTGGATTCTCTATAAGGCCTATGACTGACCAGGGCCAATCCCATGACCTGCGGCGGCGCGGGGGTTTTTTATCCCCAAAAATACGAACGTGTGTTCACTTAGGAACACGAAATAAGAACACATGTTCTTATTAAGGGATCCAGCTGTCTCACAAAGGAGACAGGCGTGGATGGCAAATTCGATGATTGTAGACACGTCCGACCGCACCGCAGCGGCTCGATTTCCCGCCAATTCAAGCCGGGCGGCATTTTTTTGGCTGAACGATCTCGTTGGCACCGAAATTGCTCAAAAGTATAGGCTTAATGGACTGATGGCCATAGGCCCATAAGGGGTGACTGCAATGGAGTTCCAGACACAGAATCTGAATATGCGAAACATCTTGGAGCAGGCCGAAAAGCTGGCACAAAGTGAGCACACGGTGCTCTTGCAGGGCGAGAGCGGGACGGGCAAGGAACGGCTGGCTGTCTACATTCATGAACACTCGCCCCGGATGAAGGGTCCGTTCGTAAAGGTGGACTGCGCCACCCTGACAGAGTCGCTCTGGGAATCGGAAGTCTTTGGGTATGTAAAAGGTGCGTTCACCGGCGCCAACCCCGAGGGCAAGCAGTCCACATTCGACCTGGCGGCGGGCGGTACGATTTTCTTGGATGAGATCGGGGAAGTGCCGCTCCCGGTGCAGGCCAAACTGCTGCGGGTGCTGCAGGACAAGACGTTCCATCCGGTGGGCGGCGTCCAGCCCCGCCGGGCTGATGTGCGCGTGGTCGCTGCGACCAACAAGAACCTGGCGGAACTGAAAGAGAAGGGGCAGTTCCGGGAAGACCTGTTCTACCGGCTGAACGTGCTCTGCCTGACCATGCCGCCGCTGCGGGAGCGCAAGGATGACATCGAAGACCTGACCCGGGAGATCCTGGCCGCCGAAGTGCCGGCCGGTCCGGCGCCGGCGCTGACCATGAAGGCGATTTCGGCGCTGCTGCTCTACGCCTGGCCCGGCAACATCCGCGAACTGCAGAACGCACTCCGGCGAGCCGTGCTGCTGGCGGAGGCCGGGAACCCCATCGACATCGCGCATCTGCCGCCGGAAGTGGCGGGGAGCCTTCTGCCCAGGCCTGTGGGTCAGGCCTACCGCCAGTACATAAAGTCGGCGGAATTCCTGATCATTCGCTGGGCGCTCAACGCCTGCGGCGGAGACAAGACGAAGGCCGCCAAGTTCCTGGGACTCTCCCGGGCGGCGCTTTATAAGAAGCTGAACGAGTTTCCGGAGCTGAAAGTTATGTAGGCGGTGACTTGGCATGGGCTTCGTGCACCTGCACGTTCATTCGCCGTTCTCCTTCCTCGACGGGGCATCCCGGCTCGACGCGCTCATCGAGGAGGCCGTGCTGCAGGGGATGCCGGCGCTGGCCCTGACGGACCACGACAATGTCAGCGGCGCGGTCCGCCTGCAGCAGAAGTGTACCGAGGCAGGCATTTTGCCGATTCAGGGGGCGGAGGTGACGCTCTCAGGCGGGCGCCACCTGACACTGCTTTCCACCGGGCCGCAAGCGTATGGGAACCTCTGCCGGATTATCACGGCGGCGCACCTCGGGTTCGACCCCGGCGCCGGCGAATCCGGCGGGGCTGGCGGGTTCGGCGGGGCCGGCGGGCTTTACAGCCTGGCGCCGGGGCACGAGCGGTTGCAGCCCGCCGCCCCGCTCTCTGCGCTCAGTCACGACACGGACGGGCTAATCGCCCTCTCTGGCTGCCGCAAGGGCGAGATTCCCGCCCTGATTCTGCAGGGGCGGCTCCGGGAGGCCGAAGCGGCGGCCCGGCGGTATGCCGGCTGGTTTCCCGGCCGATTTTACCTGGAGGTCATGGACTCTTACCTGCCCGGCGACCGGGCTCTGCAGACGGCACTCCGGGACTTGGGGGAGCATCTGGCGCTGCCGCTGGTGGCCACCGTCAACGTGCACTACCGCACGCCGGAAGAGTTCTTCGTCCACGATCTCCTGACGTGCGTCCGGACGCTGACCCGGCTGGACCAGCCGCATGCCGAGCGGCGGCTGAACGCACAGAACTACTTCAAGCCGGCCGCCGAAATGGCCCGCCGGTTTTCGCATCTGCCAGGGGCGGTGGCCAACACGCTGGCCATTGCCCAGCAGTGCCGGCCCAGCCTGGACCTCACGGCCAGCCTCTTTCCCGAGTTCACGCCGCCCGATGGCATGAGCGCAGCAGCCTATCTGCGGGAGCTGACTTACGCCGGCGCCCAGCGGCGCTAC
This sequence comes from Symbiobacteriaceae bacterium, assembly GCA_036504075.1. Taxonomy (GTDB): domain Bacteria; phylum Bacillota; class Sulfobacillia; order Symbiobacteriales; family Symbiobacteriaceae; genus DASXVX01. The sequence continues at coordinate 19,430 of DASXVX010000068.1, forward strand.
GGGCGAATCACCCAGAAAGTCCGGGACCGGCTGGAGCACGAACTGGAGATCATCTGCAAGCTGGGGTTCGAGGATTACTTTCTCCTCGTCTGGGACGTGGCCCGGTTCGCCCGGGGGCAGTCCATCCGGCTGGCGGGGCGGGGGTCGGCGGCCGATTCGGCGGTGGCTTACTGCCTGTTCATCACCGACGTGGACGCCGCCGGTCGGGGCCTGCTCTTCGAGCGGTTCATGTCGCTGGAGCGGGCGGAAAAGCCGGACATCGACATCGACTTCGACGCCCGGCGACGGGACGAGGTGGCCGAGTATGTCTACCGGAAGTATGGGCGGGACAAAGTCGCCTCGGTCGCTACCTACAATACGTACCATGCCCGCTCCGCCATTCGGGATCTGGGCAAGGCCATGGGGTTCGGCGAGAACGACATCGACTACCTGGCCAAGCGCATGCCCTGGTACTCCGACGCCGATGCGATCATCGACATCATGGGCCGGCTGCCGGAACTCCGAAATTCCAACATTCCCTGGCACAAGTTCGAGCAACTGCTCCAGGCTTGCGGCAAGGTGGCCCGGCTGCCCCGGTTCATCGGGACGCACCTGTGCGGGCTGGTAATCTCCCGACGGCCGCTGCTGGAGATTACGCCGCTGCAAATCGCCGCCAAGGGCCATGCGGTCTGCCAGTTCGACAAGGAGTACGTGGAGGACCTGGGGCTGGTGAAGCTGGACTTGCTCTCGCTGCGAACGTTCTCCGCCGTGGACGACGCCGCCCGGATGCTCGCGGGGTCGGGCTTCGACTACGAGCGGATTGAGCCGGACGACCCGGAGACGTACCGGATGTTGGGCACCGGCGAGACCATCGGGGTCTTTCAGCTGGAGAGTCCGGCCCAGCGGGCCCTGCAGGCCAGGCTGGGGGCCGACCGGTTCGAGGACGTCGTCGCATCGGTCGCCATTATCCGGCCCGGGCCGATCAAGGGGAACATGGTGGAGCCGTTCCTGGCCCGCCGGCATGGGCAGGAGGAGATCACGTATCTGCACCCCAAGCTGCAGCCGATTCTGGAGAAAACATACGGCGTCGTGCTTTTCCAGGAGCAGGTGATCGAAATCGCCACCGCCGTGGCGGGCTTCACGCCCGGCGAGGCGGACCAGTTGCGCCGGGTCATGACCAAAGCCCGGAACAAGGAAGACATGCTGGCGATTGGCAGGAAGTTCATCGAAAAAGCGATCGCCAACGGCATCGACCCAGCGGTGGCCGACACGATTTTTTCCTATATACAGGGATACGCCAGTTACGGCTTCTGCGAGGCCCACGCCGCGGCTTTTGCCAACACGGCCTACAAGACGGCCTACCTCGTACGCCACCACCCGGCGGAGTACTTCGCATCGCTGCTGTCGGCCCAGCCCATGGGCTACTACCCGGTGAACACCCTGGCAGGCGACGCCCGGCGCCGGGGCGTGGGGCTGCTGCCGCTGGATATCAATGCGAGCGACACGGCCTTTTCCGTGGAGGAGTGGACGAAAGAGGCCTGGGCAGCTTTCTGGCGGGTAGAAGCGCAGGGGGAGGCGCGGGCGTATCTGCCGCCGTATCCGAAACTGGGCAAGGCGATGCGGATCGGGTTCAAGCAGGTGAAAGGGGTGGGAGTGCCGCTGCAACAGGCGATCGTGGCCGCTCGGGGGGCAGGCTACGACTCGCTGCCGGACTTCTGCCACAAGACCGGCGGGCAGATGGACCGGGGCGGGCTGGAGGCGTTGGTGCTGGCAGGGGCGTTCGACGCCCTGCACCCGAACCGGCGGGAGTTGCTCTGGCAGGTGCCCCACGCCCTGGAAGCCGCCCGGGCGGCTGTTGAGGGCGGGCAGGGATCGTTGGCGCTTCCCGATGGCGGCCTCCGGGACATCGCGGACTTCAGCCCGGCGGAGAAGTACCTGAAGGAGTACGAACTGCTGGGGCTCATGGTCCGGGGCCACTACATGGCCTTCGTCCGGGATGGGCTGTCTCGCCAGCAGTACCTGACGGCCGCGCAGGTCAAGGAGGCGGAGGCCGGGGCGCTGGTGAAAGTGGCGGGCGTGCCGGTCTGTCCGCACCGGCCGCCGACCCGGAGCGGCAAGACCGTCGTCTTTCTCGCCCTGGAGGACGAGACGGGGCTGGTGGACCTGACGATTTTCGAAGACGTTTACCAGCGTTACGGCCACTTGATTTTCACCGACCCGCGCCCGCCGCTGGCGGCCCTGGGCCGGGTGCAGCGGCGAGGCGGCCACGTAAGCCTCACCGTCAGCCGGCTCAAGGCGCTGGAGGCATAACGGGCGCAACCGACAGGGGACTCCTGCCGGCCCCCCTGCCGGGATTCGCATCCGCTAAAGGTCCGCGCGTGAAAAAGGCTGCCCGCAGCGCATGTGGGCAGCCTTTCCGTTGCCGGTGCTACTTCCGGGCTGCCCGCAGGGCCGCCTGCATATACCGTTGTGCCGTCTCGAAGGCGGCGCGGGCGCCTTCCAGGCGCGGCGTCAGCTGGGGGTCCAGGGTTGCGGTACCGTTAAAGCCCGCCGCCGCCAGCGACGTGATAATGTCCGGGATGGCACAGACACCGTCGCCGGGCAACACGCCATCGAAGCCCGTGCCCACGCGACCGATGTCCCGGATGCGCACGGAGAGGATCTTGGACCGCACATGGCCGAAGCCGGTCGGGAACGGCGGCTCGCCGGCCATCAGGCTGATGGCTGGGTCCCAGGTAATCTGCAGGGCGTGGTGTCCCACGATCCGTACGATCGCGGCCAGGTCAGACCCCGTTTCCGCCCAGGTGCCCAGTTCGTTCTCTAACCCCAGAATCAGGCCCAGGTTGCCCGCCAGTTCAGCCGCCTCAGCCAGAACCTCCAGGGCGGCATCCGGCATGGAGCCCCGCGCTCCCTGGGGCTTCGCCGGCGCCCCGATGTGAACCACGGGCGACTTCAGCAGCACCGCCAGGTGCAGGCTCGCCGGCAGGAGAATCCGCCGGTGGTAACGCATGGCCGCCGCGTCCACCGGAATCTTGAACGCCTGCGGAGCGATGCCGGTCACCCGCACGTCCCAGTGCTCCAGAGTGGCGCAGAGAAGGTCCAGAAAGGCCGAAGACAGATTGCTGCCAATAGTTCCTTCTCCGACAGCCCGCAACTCCACCTCACGGCCCCCCCAGGACGTGATCTGTTCGCAGGCGGTGTCCACATCGCGACTGATTTGATCAGTGAGAATGGACAGCTTCATAGAACGACCCCCTTCACCAAGCACACAAGTTGAGTCCTTTTTGTATTCATGCTTCGTATGTGGAAATTCCTGCTTTTTCGCTGTCAATCGTTGTCTTGACCTGTTTGGGCTGACACAAAATGTCGGTTGGAAGCAGGAACATTTCGGGGGCCGTGTGGTACTTAGTTAGGAATGGAATCGTACCAGGGATGGACTGCAATAATGGCCTAAAGCGAAGGGGGAGGTGAACCTCATTTCGGGCCGGAAGCAGTTTTGGATTCTGGCTTTGGCCGGCCTTGTCATCATCTCCCTCGCCGGCGGGCTTGCGTATCGCCCGTTCAAACCCGCAACCGAAGTGAGCGACGTTTCGGAGGCGGGGCCGCCCCCGCCACCGTTGCCGGGCAAGCGGGTCACGTTCCTGGTCATGGGCGTGGACCAGCGCCCGGACGACACCGGACGGTCGGATTCGATGATGGTGGTCGCCTACGACCAGGCGGAGCAGCAGCTATCGGTGCTCTCGCTGCCCCGTGACACGTGGGCGCAGATTCCCGGGCACGATTTCGACAAAATCAACCACGCCTATGCCTTCGGCGGTGCCAAGCTGGCCGTCAGCGCCGTGAAAGGGCTCCTGGGCATCCCGATCGACCACTATGTGACCGTCTCCTTCCAGGGATTCGCCCAGTTGGTTGACGCCCTGGGCGGCGTCGAGGTCGACGCCGAAAAGCGGATGGAGTACAAGGATCCCTTTGACACCGGCATGGGGCCGGACGGCCTCGTGATCGACATCCATCCGGGGCTGCAGCACATGGACGGTGTCACCGCCCTGAAGTACGCCCGTTACCGGATGGACGGGGAAGGCGACTTCGGCCGGATGCGCCGGCAACAGCAGGTGGCCAAGGCCATGATGAAGTCTGCCGCTCAGCCCGGCGTCGTCACGAAAATTCCCCAGTTGCTGACCGCCCTGGGCGACGCCATCGACTCCGACCTGTCGCTGGGCGAAATGATCAAGCTGGCCACCGGGGCCAAAGGCGCCTTGAACCGGCCGCTGAAGACCGGCTCCCTGGATGGCGTTCCCAAGACCATGGGCGGCATCTACTACCTGGTTTCCGATCTGGTGAAAGAGCGGCAGACGGCCTACGAGGTACTGGTGGGTACGGCGCCGGCGGAAGCGTTCCAGAAGCGGGCCAGAGACGACCAGGCGATTTACGCGGCGGCCCTGGCCGAGGCGGCCGCAGCCAACGAGCCTGCCCTGACGGAAGCGACTCCCGCCGGCGGCAGCGAGACAGAGACGCCGGCCCAGTCAGGTACTGAGCCGGAGACCCAGCCGGGGACACCGCCCGGCAAGCCGGCGGCGGGCGGTCCGGGCGGCGGGACGGCCAAGCCACCGCAGCCGACGCCGAAACCGCCGGCCAAGCCGGTGCCGGTCACCATTGCGGTTATTGACGGCTCGGGGAAAAACCTTGGGCCAGACTATGTAAAGCTACTCAAAGCCGCCGGCTTCCGGGTAGCCCGCATCGGCCGCCTGAACAAACCGGTCTCCCAGACCGTGGCCGTCGACCATGCCGGGCAGCCCGGCACCGCCGACCGGATCCACGCGGTGCTGCCCAAAGCCCTGCTGATCTCCGCCCCGAACGCTCGGGCGGACGAAGCGATCGAGATCGTTCTGGGCACCGACCTGTCGCCGAGTAAACCATAGCGTGAGAGACGGAGGGGGGTGCCCCTCCGTTTTCGCGGTTTTGGCCCGGAAGCTGAAGGGATGAACCTTTTTCAGTACGTCACACTCTTTAGAACGAAGGCATGACCGTGGAGCTGTGAAAGGGGAAAAACAACATGCGTGAACTGCATAAGTCCCGTGACCGGAAGATCTTCGGCGTTGCGGGCGGCATGGCCGAGTATTTCGAAATGGATAAGACCATCTGGCGGGCGCTCTGGCTCGTCGTTTGCATCGTAGTTTGGCCGGCGGTCCTGGCCTATGTTATTCTGGGCATCGTCATGCCCCCGGCCCCCTATGAGCCGGTCGCACCGCAGCCCCAGCCTCAGCCTCTGCCGGAGCCGGAGTACCACGCGCCCCCGCGGACCTACAAGCGCCTGACCAAGTCGTCGACGGACCGGTGGCTCTTTGGCGTCGCCGGCGGCATCGCTGAGTACTTGGACGTCGACCCCGTGCTGGTCCGGGCGATCTTCCTGCTCAGCCTCTTCTTCTTCGGGACCGGCGTGCTGCTCTACCTGGTGCTGGCCGTAATCATGCCCCGGCCCCAGTACCAGTTCCGGTAGCTGACTGAAGCGGCAGGGAGCCCCTCCGGGCTCCCTGCTTCGCGCTTGACGGCGTCGGCCCGAAGCGGTAATCTCAAGTAGGAAAATTCTTAGATAGGTCAGGGGGCGGCGCATGTGACTGTGGACCGGATTATGCAACAGCTGAAGGAGATGGGCTGCAAGCTTACCCCCCAGCGGCGCCTGTTAATTGAAGTGCTGCTGGCATCCGACGGCGCCATGACGGTGGATGACATCTACCGGAAAATCCGGGCGACCTACCCCGAAGTGGGGCTGGACACGGTCTATCGAAACCTGCGCCTGCTGATCAAGCTCGCGGTGGTGGACGAAGTGAAGCGACCCGGACGGCTCGCACAATACTCCGTCAACCGGGAAGTCCACGAGCACGGTCTGATTTGCCTGGAGTGCGGCAAGGAGATCTCGCTCAACCACTGTCCCATCAAGGAACTGGAGGCGGTGGCGCGGGAGGAGTACGGCTTTATCATTGCCAGCCATCGCATTGAGTTGTTCGGCTACTGCACATCGTGCCACCCGCAGACATGAGCGCCAGGGTGCAGGAAGCGCCGGGGCACGCTAAATAGGGAAAATCCGAATTGGCACGATCCACCGGTCGACAGGAGGGTGTCTGTGTGCGGAGGTTTACGCTCGGGATCGCTGAACAGCAAGCTGGTAAGAACGATGTGGCGGTCATGCGGGAGAACCTGACAAACCTGAAGACTGCCCTGGAGTGTGGCAACTGATATGGACGAACCGCTGATCCAGTTGCAGGGGGTCTCCTTCGGGTACGGCAATGATCTGGTGCTGGAGGATGTGGACCTGACGGTCCGCCGTGGGGAATATCTCGGCCTGATTGGCCCCAACGGCTCCGGCAAGACGACCTTGCTGAAGCTAGTCCTGGGGTCTTTGAAAGGCGTGAGCCGGGGTGAAGTCCGGCTGTTTGGCGTGCCCGCGGGTGCGTTCTCCGATTGGTGGAAAATCGGGTACGTCGCCCAGAAGGCGGCGGCCTTTAATACGGGTTTTCCGGCCACAGTGGAGGAGGTCGTTCTCACCGGCCGGGCGGCCCGGCGCGGGCTGCTGCGCCTGTACTCCCGGGAGGACCGGCACCGGGCGGCAGAGGCCCTGGAGCAGGTGGGCATGCTTGCGCTCCGCGACCGGTTGGTCGGGCACCTTTCCGGCGGGCAACAGCAGCGGGTGTTCATCGCCCGCGCGCTGGTCTCGGGGCCGGAACTGTTGATCATGGATGAGCCGACGGTGGGCGTGGACGTCCACGCCGAAGGGCAGTTCTACGAGCTAATCCGGCACCTTCGCCGGCAGATGGGCCTGACGGTGGTGCTGGTCTCCCACGACATCGGGGCCGTGGGCCACGAGGTGACCTCGCTGGCCTGTCTGAACCGGCGGCTGTTCTACCACGGCTCGCCGGCAGATTTCGGCACCGAGGAGCAAATGTGCGAGCTGTACGGACACCAGGTGCGGGCCGTCCAGCATCATCATCACCGGTAGGGGGCGTCCGCATGCTCGAGCTTTTCGCGTTTGCGTTCATGCAGCGGGCGCTGCTGGCGGGCGCCATGGTGGCGGTCATCTGCCCGGCGATCGGCCTGTTTCTGGTGCTCCGGCGAATGGGCCAGTTCGGCGACGCACTGGCGCACGTCTCGCTGGCGGGCGTGGCCGCCGGCATGTTGATGCAGGCTTACCCGGTCGCGATCGGCCTGGCCTTTTCCGTGGCGGCGGCCCTGGGCATGGACTGGTTCCGCCAGTCGTACAAGCGCTACGGCGAGCTCTCCGTCGCCATTATGCTGTCGGCCTCAATGGGCCTGGCCGTAGTACTGCTCTCCATCGCCGCCGATCGCGGGGCAGGGGCGGGCGGCGTGCTCTCCTATCTGTTCGGCTCGCTCATGACGGTGACCGCGTTGGACCTGTACGTGATCGGCGGGCTGGGGCTGCTCGTCCTGCTGACCCTGCTGCTACTCTATAAGGAACTGCTGGCGATTACGTTTGACGAGGAGCATGCCCGGGTCAGCGGGCTCCCGGTGGGGCTGGTCAACACGATCTACATGGTGCTGACGGCCGCCGTTGTGGCCATGGCCATGCGGGTGGTGGGCGTGCTGGTAGTCTCCGGGCTGGTAGTGGTGCCGGTGGCGACGGCCCTGCAGGTGGCCCGGTCGTTCCGGGGGGCGTTCGCCATTTCCGTGGGGGCGGGGCTGCTCGCAATGCTGGTCGGTCTGGTGGTGAGCAGCGCCCTGAACCTGGCGCCGGGCGGCGTCGTGGTGCTGACCGCTGTGGCGATTTTGCTGGTAGTGGCGGGGTACAAGCGGATTCGGGGACTGGCGTAGCATATGACGCTACGGTCTCCGTTCGCGAGTCCGGCCGATTTTCCGAAACTCATTTGGCTGCCGGGGCGATGCATGTCTCGGCAGTCCGATCTTGCCGTGACAGTTGACGACGCCGTTACTTCCGCTGACAATATGTAAAATAGGGGGGAGTGTACCATGACACGGTGGAACACGGTGTACGGCAAGAAGACGCACGTTTTCGGACGCCATGCCAACGGTTTGATCTGGCAGCATCTGCAGGACGCACCGGAAGGCCCAGTGCTGGACGTCGGCTGCGGCGAAGGGCGCAACGGCCTCATGGCTGCTGGTCTTGGTCGTGACGTTCTGGCACTGGACTTTTCTCAGGTGGCGGTCGACCGGGCCAACGCCTGGGCCGGCGAAGCGGGCCTGCAGTTCAAGGCTGAAGTGGCGGATGTGATCAACTACGCGTATCCGACGGAGCAGTATGCCGGGATTATCCTCGCCCTGATGCTCCCTTTCGTTCGTAAGTCCGCCGTTCCAGACCTGCTGGTGCGCCTGTATCGGGCGACGATTCCCGGCGGGATCATTTTTGCCAGCGCACTACTGAGTGATGATCCGGATGCTGCCCCTCACGTGGGGAAGTACGAGGAAGTCGATCCGTGGTCTTTCTTCAAGCCTGAACTAAATGAGTATCGGACGTTCTTCCTGCCTGGAGAAATCCGCCAGCTCCTGGAGGAAGCGCAATTCCAGGTCATCGAGTACCTGGAAGGAGTCTACCTGGAAGAAACACCAGCTGAAGGGGCTCACTACCACCGCCAGGCGCAAGTCGTGGCGCGTCGACCTTTTGGGCCTGCCGTTTCATAACAACTCGCGTTCGTAAGACAGGGAGAGACTGTGTCCCAACAATCACCTTCGTACCTTACGGAAAGCACTCCCAGTGTAAACCCGCGGTTTACGGGCCACGCTATGGATGTGCCCTACAGTCGCAACGGGGGTGTTTGGTTGTGACAAGAGTGCCTGTGGCCGGGTCCGGGGTGCGGACGGTCTCCGGGCTCGAGGCCGTCTCCCTGGGCCTGATGATCGGGGGCTGCCGGCTGGCCTTTGCCGGTCCGTCGGCCCTCGGAGGCCGGGGCCGGGAACTGGGGCGTTTCGCCCGGCGGCTGGCGCGACTGGGTGGGGCACTGGTGCAAGTGGAGAGCGATCGGGCGGCTGCACTCTTTGCCGCCGGGGCGAGCCTGGCGGGCGCCCGTTCCGTCGCTCTGGTAGCGGACGGCGGAGCGGCAGTGGCGGCTCTGGCGGGCCTGGAGGATCTCGCCCCCGTGCTGGTGGACCTGAGCGACTCCCTGCCGCTGCACCTGTCGGGGGTGCGGGTCATGCTGGCCCCGTATTCCGCCCGGACGGCATTTGCGGCCGGTTACGCCGCCGGCCGGCACGCGGCCGACATGGGCGGACCCGGACTCATCGCCGGGCTGGCCGGGCTGGAAGGTGCGCTGCCGCTCTCGTCTGAGCGGGTGCTGGGCGATGAGCCGCCACTGCCTTTCGCGCACCGGGGTCCTGACGACCCGGACCTGCTGCTCCTCTCCGCCGGGCCCGGCTATGGCGCCTGCGACGAGGCCCGGCAGCGTCTGGAGGCGGCAGGGGTGACCTGTGCTCACCTGCACCTCTGGCAGTTGGCCCCGTTTCCAGGGGCGATCATCGCCCCGGTGGTGACCTCCGCCCGGGCCGTGCTGGTGGTGGAACCGGGTGAGCGAGGCACCCTGGCCGGTCACGTTCGGTGCCACCTGGGCGCCCCGGCGGCGCCGCTGCACCAACTGTTCCCGACGGTCGGCGTCAGACCCGGGCCGGATGCGATCGTCCGGCGGGCGATGGAGGTGGTGCGACGGTGACGGCGCACCCGCTGGCAGAGGCGCTGGAAGCGGTCATTCGGGCGGACGGCTTGCTGTTGATCGGTCCGGGCGCTCCGGACCCGCTGCCCCCCGGCGTGCCCCGGCGCCATGTACCGCCCGACACGCTCTGCAGCCTGGCGGAGGGCGCCCGACTGGCCACCGGCCCCGGGCGGCCGGTGGTGGCCCTGGGCGGAGAGAGCGACCTCTGCGGGGCCAGCTTGGGGGCGCTCATGCACGCCGCCAGGCGCAACACGGGCATCACCTGCATCGCTCTGGCCGAAGGACCGGGAAAAAACCCGCCCCCCGGTGTTCGCTGCGGTCCGCCCCACACGGCGTTGCTCGACCTCGTCCGGGCGGCCGGCGGTACCCACCTCGCCGAATGTGCCCTGGACGAGCGTCTCACCGGCCTGGTTACCGGGGCGATGGCGCACGCCGGCTTTTCGCTCCTGCACGTCGCCGGCGCCCCGGCCGGGGTCCGTTATCAGAGCCAGGAGCAGGCGGCCTTCGCGGACCTCCTCCGAAATCAGGCGCCGCTGGTGACCGCCGTCTGGTCGGCGGAACCAGACGTGTGGGACTGGTTGCTCTGGGTTGAAGCCGAAGACGACGAGGAGGAATCGGAGTGGGCCGGAACCTGACGGCGATCGCGCTGAAGTGGTTTGGCGTCTGGCTGATACTCGGGCTGTTCGGGCTCTTCTTCGGGCCGACGCCGGGAAAGGCTGCCGTGACCGCCTTGGTGGTGGCCGTGGTCTCCTGGCTGGCCGACCGGGGCCTGCCGTTCCGGGTCCAGGGCGTAACCCGGTGGGCAATCGACTCCGGACTGGCGACCCTGACGATCTACCTGGGCCAGTTCCTCTGGCCGGGGCCCGGCCTCACCTTCATCGAGGCGCTGCTCGCCGGATTCGTCGTCGGGGCGATCGAGATTCCGCTGCATTTCTACCTGGCCGCCCGGTTCGGACTCCGCTCCCGCGATGACCACAAAGACGGCATACGGTAAGTGCAACACAAAGGGGATGAGAGCCATAGCGGCTCTCATCCCCCTTTTTGCGCGCTTGTTTCTAGAGCGGCTTGGCGTAGTCCAGGCCGCGGGTGTACTTGTTCTGCGGGTCCCAGAGCGTCCACGAATCGATGCCCAGCTCGTGGAGCGCCTTGATCTGGGCCATAATCTCCGCCGTGCCATAGCGCCGGGCATCCGGGCCGGGATAGGTGAAGTCCTGAATCCAGGGGCGATGCTTCGCCATTGGCACGGCCGGGGTCCGCTCCAACGCCTTTTGCATGGACTGCTTCACCGTGTTGTACGGGTCCTTGTCGGGGTCGGCGATGCCGTACGTGGGCTTGGCATAATGGCTCGGGTAGACCATGGCACAGACGTAGTCGACAATCTCGGCGACCTTCCGGTAATCCTGGCCAATCTGCATGTCGTCCCCTTCGGCCACCGACGTGGTCAGGCCAAAGACGTCAGCCGAGACGACGACGCCCAGGGGCTTCAGTTCTGATACCGCCTGCTTCAGGAAGCCGTTGATGTTGCCGGTCCGGTACTCCGGGCCGGTCTCTTTGTTAAAGCCCGGCACCAGCTTTTCGGGGTAGCGAATGTAGTCGAACTGGATTTCGTCGATGCCGGATTTCACAGCCGCTTTGGCGATGTCGATGTTATACCGCCAGACGTTCTCGTTCTTGGGGTCCATGAAGGAGTATGCCCCGCCGGCGAAACCGGGGATGCCCCAGGACGGCCTGCCTTTGTAGAGGAACTGGTCGTTCATGGTGACGATCCGGCCCGCCACCCAGAAGCCCATGTCGTGCATCTGGCCGATCACCTTGGCCAGGTCGCCGACCTTGGACTCGTTAGCGCCGATCTCCAGGGCCAGCGGGATGTCGGACTTCCACGAGAGCTTGCCGTCTTCGGCCTTCAGGTCCAGCACCAGCGTATTAATGCCGGCTTGCCTGGCCCAATCGAGCAGGGGGCCGATCAGGTCCGGCGAGCCGGCGTACCAGCCCGAGACCATGATGCCCCGCTGGGCGGTCGGGATGGTCCGCTTCACCGGCTTCGGCGGTTCTGGCTTCGGCGGTTCCGGAGCCGGAGCAGGAGTGGTTGCGGGGGTTGGGGCTCCGCCGGCCGGGGTGGCCGGGGAGCCGCTCGGGGCGGGCGTCGGCGGGGCGGAACTGGGCTTGGCGGCGCACCCGGACAGGAGCAGCGCCGTCGTGAGAATCGTGGCAATCCAAGATGTACGCATGATAGCCTCCCACAGAACAAACCGTTTTAGGTCTACGCTTAATGCAAGCATTTACTAGTTTAAATGACCGTCCGGCGACGCGCTAGTGGGTGCTGCGGTGGCAGATGTTCTCATATGAACCTTCCCATGTGCCACAAGGACTTGCGGGGGTTTCGTCGAATCTCTATCGATGTCAATTTCTAGACAAGTATCCCACAATATGTCTTCTGAAGGAGGAAGGCGAGTTGGCGAAGCGCTATGCCGCAGCCGCCGTGATTTGCGGGTTGCTTCTGGGTGGCTGTGCCGTGACACCGGTGGCCCCATCGCGCCTATCCGACCCGCCCGCAGGCGGGTCCGCCACCGTTCAGACGCCCCTCGTCCCGGCGCCCGCGGTTCAGCCGCCGGTCGCGGCCCAACCCCCGGCCGTAGCGCCACCGGTGGCTCTGCGCAAGCACGTGGACATTCACGGACTCTACATGACCGGCTGGATCGCCGGCAGTCAGAAGTTCTACGAACTGGTGGACTACATGAAGCGGTCGGGCCTGAACGCCGTCGTGATCGACGCACAGGACGACGACGGCTCCATCTCCTGGGAAACGGAGATTCCGCTCGCAAAAGAGATCGGGGCCAACGAGCGCAAGATCACGGACATCGAAACCCGCGTCAAGTACCTGCATGACAACGGCATATACACCATTGCCCGAATCGTCGTCTACGCCGACCCGCTCCTCGGTTCGAAGCGCCCGGATATGGCGATTCTCGGGGGCCAGTTCGTGGACACCCGGGGAATCCGCTGGCCCGATCCCTACAACAAAGCGGTCTGGGCTTACAAGGCGGACATCGCCAAAGACGCGGCCGCCCGCGGTTTTGACGAGATCCAGTTTGACTACATCCGGTTCCCCGAGCACCGGATTCAGGGGTACAACGCGGGGGTACCGGTGCCGCAACGGACCGATGCCATCATCGGCTTCCTCAATTACGCGAAGGCGCAACTGAAACCTACCGGCGTCTTCGTGGCGGCCGACGTCTTCGGTTTGACCACCTCCGTGGATCCTGGCGACGACATGGAGATCGGCCAGGACTACCGCCAGATTGCCGGCGTTGCCGACTACATTCTGCCGATGGTCTACCCGAGCCACTACGCGCCCGGCACATACGGCATCGGCGACCCGAATGCGGCGCCGGGCGATATCGTTTACGAGTCCCTGGTCCGGGCCCAGAAGAAGACCCCGGACGTGGATGTACAGAAGCACCGCCCCTGGATTCAGGACTTCACCTATGGCAAGCGCTACACCGCCGCCGACATTGAGGACCAGATCCGGGGCCTTGCCCGGGCGGGCATCTACCAGTGGATTCTCTGGGACCCCAACAACCGGTACACCCGCACGGTGGATTACAGCGTGGGCGGCGGTTTCAAAGGTCCGCCCGGCGCCTGGCGGGCGGAGTGGGAAAAACAGGTAAACGCTGCACCGACCCCCAGATAGCCGGCCGGTCGCACGAAAGGCTTTGGCAACAGGGATCTGATTAGCCACGCATCGCAGCAAGGAGCGAGCCTATTTCATGAAGCGGATCTTAGCCGGCATTGTAGCAACCGCCTCCTTCCTGGCCATCGCGGCCCCGGCCCTCGCCCACACCGCTTACCCCGACGGCGGCGTGGTTAACATTCGCAGCGGCCCCGGAACGAACTACAGCGTCCTCGGGTCTCTGACCAGCGGCGACAAGGCGTCGGTTCTCAGCCACGAAGGTTCCTGGCTCAAAGTAAGGACAGCGGGCGGCCTGACCGGCTACATGGCCGATTGGGTCACCCGCGAGGTCTATGACGACGAAGTGGTCTATGTTCAGGTGGATACCGACGTCTTGAATGTCCGCACGGACGCGTCCGCGGATGCTCCTTCGCTGGGCCAAGTCCGCCAGGGCCAGCGGTTTCACCTGCTGGAGGGGCTGGGCACCTGGTACAAGATCGAAGCGGGGAGCCTCGGCACTGGCTGGATCAACGGCCAGTATGCCTTCAAAGTGCAGCCGCCGCCCGCCAGCCAGCCGCCAAACACGCCGCCGCCCGACAAGCCGCCGGGGGACGGGGCCAAGCCGGGGCTGGTCAAGGCAGCCGCCGCCGCCGTGAACACGACGATTTATAACGGCCGGTCCCCGGACTACGCACCCCTGGCGAGCGTCATGGCCGGCGATATGCTGACATACCTGGACGCCGCGGAAGGCTGGGTCAAAGTCGCCAACAACAACGGCGACAAGGGTTGGGTGAACGGCACCGACCTTTACCTCTGGGACCAGGGAATCGACTTCTCCTACCAGGCCACTTATGCCATGGCCGAGAACAACTGGAAAATCAGCTACCTGCGGGTCCGGCAGGTGGTGGACACCGGCGACGGCCTCGCGCTCCGGACCGGTTCCACCAGGGACACTGCGGTCAAGCGCAGCTTGCACGCCGGCGATCGGCTGAAGCTGCTGCAAGTGCCTGACGGCGAATTTGTCCAGGTGATGGTCACCGATGGAACGGTGGGCTGGGTCTCCCGGAACTGGATCAAGCCGGTGACCGGCATCCCGGCCGAAGCGGTCCACCTGACCCAGCCGCAGACGGGCGTCCAACAGTTAGAGATCACCGGCAATCTGGCGAACGCCGCGATCACCGCCACAGATTCGGTGTTTAGCATCTCACTGCCCCAGAATAGCGGTCGGAAAGCCGGGTTCTCCATCGCTGAGCACAACATCGCCGTTATCAGCCTGGATGCGTCCAGCCTGCAGCTCCGGTTCGCCCAGCCCTTCCGGTACGAGGTGACGGCGCAGACCGCCGGCCGGCTGGTGGTGGAGTTCCGACCGGTAGTCCGGGCGGTCGACTACGTGCCGGGCACGGACCGGGTGACCTACCGGTTCCAGCTAACGGGCGCAGTGGACCCGGAAGTCCACCGGGATGGCAATGGGGTGGTGCTGAACATCCCCGGCGCCCGGCTCCAGAGCGGCGCCACGGCGCCTGGCCTGCTCTCCCTGAATGCCGTGCCCACCGGGCTGACCGGTCGGGTGGTAACGGACCGGCCGTTCGCGATCAAGCGGGGGCCCGGCTACCTCGACCTGGTCTTCTACGCCTCGGGCCTTGCGGGCAAGACCATCGTGGTGGATGCCGGCCACGGTGGCTCCGAGACCGGGGCTGTCGGGCCGACGGGCCTCATGGAAAAGAACGCGAACCTGGGCATGGCGCTGAAACTGCAGAAGCTGTTGCAGGCCGCCGGAGCCAAAGTGATCATGACCCGGACGGCGGACGTTCGCTGCGTCACCCAGGAGGAACTGGCCCTGGTGCCGGCGGAAGACCAACTGCGGTACGACCTGAACTGCCGGTCCGTCACTGCCAACACGGGCAGTGCCGACGCGTTTCTCTCGATCCACAGCAACGCCAACCCGTCCATCCGAGAGCAGGGCACGGAAGTGTACTGGGCCAAGGAAAACCTGAATGCTGCCCAGAGCCATGTCCTGGCGGGGCTCTTCCAGACGGAACTGGTCAAGGGCCTGTCCACCCCGGACCGGGGCGTCAAGGACGACGTCTTCTACGTGATCAAGTACACCGATGCGCCGGCGGCGCTGGCCGAAGTCGCGTTTGTGAGCAACGGCTGGGAAGAGATGCTGCTGAAGCAGGACGATTTTCGGCAGAAGGCGGCCGAAAGCCTCTTCCGTGCGCTCCAGCAGTTCTTCCAGTAGCCGAAAGGATTACCGGCAAAAGCTGTCGAACCTCCCGAAGACCGGAAGGAGGGGAAGGCAGTGAGATTTCGCCGTGGCTGGCTCATGGCGCTGGCCCTGGCTTTTGCACTGATCGTGGTCCCGGCTTCCTCCCGGGCCGAAACGGAAGAAGAGGCGGTGCTGGGTCAGCTTTTTGGTCTGAACCGCACCCTGGAAACGTCCCAGTCTCAGGTTGCCAGGCTGGACCAGCAAATCGCCGCCGTTACGGCGCAGCAAGCAGCGGCGCAGGCCGAGCGCGATCGCCTGGACGCCCGCCGAAAGGACCGGCTGGCGCACTTCGGGCGCCGGCTCCGGTTTTATCAGGAAACGGGGACCGTGACACCGATTGGCTACCTGCTCACCTCGCGGAACCTGATTGAGTTTCTAGAGCGGCTTGAACTGCTGCAGCAGGTGCTGGAGCAGGACGCCCGGTTGCTGGCGGAAATCCGGGAGCTAAAAACGCAGGTGGCCGCGCAGGAGAAAAAGCTGGCCGACCAGCGGGCTGAACTGGCCGCCCTCCGGCAAACGCAGGCGGAGCACGTTCAGAGCCTGCAGAGCGACATCGCCGAAAAAGAACGGCTCCTCGCATCGCTTCAGGAGAAGCGGGCAGCGGTGGAGCAGCAGTTAGCCGCCCTGGACGAGGTCTGGGAGAGAACGGCCAAGCCGGTGCTCTACGATCTGGGCAGTTCCCTGCAAACGGTAGACCTGAACGGGTTTCAGCCGGACTCCATCAAGGGGACCATCCTGCCGCCGGGGGCGACGATCAAGATTTCGGAGGCCACCCTGAACCAACTCTTCACCGCCAAGGCGGATCTGAAAGGCATGACTGTGAAAGTCCTGCCGGAGCGGATCGTCCTGGAAGGAACGTTTTCCGGCACCGTCATGAAAGTGTCGGGAAATTTCACGGTGCAGGGCAAGACCATCATCCGGTTCGAACCCCGGGAGATCTTCGTCGGGGCGTATAAAGTACCGGACAAGGTGACCAACGAGATTATGGCCCAGGGCAAGCTGGACATCGATGCCAGTGCGTTCATGCGGGGCTTCTCGTTGCTGGACGTGCATCTGGAAGCGCCCTACATCGTAATCAAGGCTGGACTCAAGTAAATTTCAAAGGCGCCGGGAGAAGGGGAAGCCTTTCCACCGGCGCCTTTTTGTTTGCTTATGCAGGGTGAACGGGCTGCATGGCCCCTCCCACCGATGGGGTCTCCGTGTGGGGCTGAGCGGCAGCCAGGCCGGCAATCAGCGCTTCCGCCTCGGTCCAGGATCCGACCCGGTAGCAGTCGTGAAAATCCCGGTTGTAGGGGTAGTCCATGAGAATTCGAGTCGCAGGGTGGTGTTGGAGGTTTCGGGGGGCATCGTCGAACATGAAGTCGCCGCGGACCAGGTCCTTGCGATACGTGATGACGACGTTGCCCTTGGGGACCATGGGCAGGTGCGCTTTCACCCAGCGCATTTTATCCTCGCAGGCCTCTTTCGGGCTGGCGGTCACCACCACCAGTTCACAGAAATGGCTGAGACGTTGGAGTGACTGGACGCAGCCGTCGATGGGCTCCAGGTCGGCGAAGAAGCCGGGCCGGTTCAGGTAGTGGTAAATCCGTTTCCCGCAGGCGGGCTTGACGTGGTCGTCCCAGTCCCAGCTGACGATTCGATCGGGGGTGAGGTCGTCGTGGTAATCCCGATTGTAGACCGCCAGCCATTTCTTCATCAGGTTGCAGCAGATACCGTCCAGGTCGAACAGCAGGACCGGCTTCGGCATGAACATCGCGCCTCCTTGTGATCATCGACGCAGCCAGAACGTCGATGCCGGACACACGGCACCCGGCCGCTGGCGAGCGTTAACGCAAGGCGCGCATGACCGCCATGGGTATGGTCAAGTCGACCCGGTCCATCATCCGGCGGATTCGCTCGGGCATGTCCGGGGGCTCCGGTTCCGCCCGGGTAAGCCCGCTGAGGGTCATGGAGAGGCCCGCAGTTACCGTCGAGGTGGTCACCCAGTCACGGTTGCCCTGGTTGAGGCGGTAGAGGCCGTAACCCAGGCCCACAAGGCCGGCGCCCAGTCGCGCCCCTTTTATGAACGTCCCCATGTGCCTCACGCTCCTATTGAGTAATGTGATGGAACATCGTGACAGGAGCGGTCCGGCCCGTGTGTCCGACCCAGGTAGTATGCCCGAAAACTCAGGTGGGATGGTGGACCCGCCGGGCCAACCGTTCGGCCCGCCGCCGGGTGGCCCCTTCGTAGAGCCGGCGTTCGTCATCCGTCTCGGGCGTCACGGGCGGCACCGGGGCCGGCTTGCCTGTGGCGGGGTCGAGGGCGACGAATGTCGTGAAGGCGGTGGTGGCCGGACGGCGCACCCCTGTGACGAGCGTTTCGGCAAAAACCTCCACGTAGACTTCCACGGAGGTGTGGCCGGCCCAGGTCACCTGGGCCTTCAGAATGCAGACGTCGCCGATGTGAATCGGCGTGAGAAAGTCCACGGAGTCGAAGGATGCCGTCACGCAGGGATTGCCGGCGTGGCGGATCGCGGCCAGGGCCGCCGCCATGTCGATGTGGTGCAGCACCCGACCGCCGAGCATGTTGCCCAGCGGATTGGCGTCGTTGGGCAGCACCATTTCGATCATTTCGACGGCAGAGGCGCGGGGCGGCTTGGCCACCAGCTTCGGCTCGCTCATAGATGCCCTCCTCCGGAATGCAGGCGCGTGTGGCACGTGTACCACGCCATTGTTCCATCATTGGGACGTGCGAATGTGCGGTCGGATACCACAGGTGAACACCGCGTTGCGAAAACGGCGCCCAGTCTGCGGGAGCGAACAGGGTAACAAACACGTCTATTGAAGTAGAAACCAGCTGGAATCTGCGTCTGTTCAGTTTCGGAGGAGGACGCGACATGGCAACGGAGGCGGCAGCAGTCCCGAACATCGCGGTAGACGTATCAGACAAAGTGCTGACCCTGGAGCGGCTCGTAGATGCTTACGGGGACGGCATCTTGCAGCTTGCGTATTTGCAGGTGAAAGACCGGGACCTCGCCGAGGACATCTTTCAGGAGGTCTTCACCCGGGTCTACCTGAACCTGCACAAGTTCCGGGGCGATAGCAGCCCCCGGACTTGGATGTACCGGATTACGATCAACCTCTGCCGGGACCGGCTGCGTTCGCCGGCCCTGCGGCGGGTGCTGCTGCTGGGCGAGGATTTCCTGGGCGTGTCGCCTGAGCCGGACGACGTGGAAGACACGGCGCTGGCCGCGGCGGACAAGGCGGTACTGCTGGCGGCGGTGACAGACCTGCCGCCGGAGTACCGGGAAGTGGTGCTGCTCTACTATTACGAAGAGATGGATACCCGGGAGGTCGCCGAGACCCTGGCGCTGTCGGAGGGCACGGTGCGAAGCCGGCTGCACCGGGCGCGGGCCAAGCTGAGGACGGCGCTCTCGGAAGGAGGGTTCGGCCATGACCGGTAAGGAAGGTCTCCGGGGGCTGAAAGCCCATGCCGAAGAGACCCTGTTCAAAGACTTCCGGGTGACCCCGGAACTGAAGGCGCGGCTTCAGCGCAACATCCGTCGGGCAGAGCAGGCGAAACGGGCCCCGGGCCGCACCTGGCTGACTCGGTCGGCGGCGGCCGCCGTGGCGGCTGTGGCGCTGGTATTGATTGGGTACAGCCTCGGCTCTCCGATGGCGTCCCCATTGACGGCGGTGCACAAGCCTGCCGCCACGACCCCGGCCCCAGCCCCGACTCCGGCTCCGGCTCCGTCAGGCCCGAGTGCGGCGCCGCCCGTGGTGACCGTGCTTTCGTCTGACGTGTACGGCCAGGCGGCCCAAGTCACCCTCAGTCCGGTTATGGCCGGTTCGGCAGTCAGCATCGTAAAATCCGTCGTTGCGGCGGACGCCAACGGCAACACCATCGCAACGTTCACGAGCACCATCGGAGCCCCCGGCGCCGGGATCGCCGGCGTCGAAGTGGAGCCGGGCCGCAAGATCGTCCTGAACGCCGACTACGCCCTCGAAGTGAAAGATGCCCCCACCGTGGTGGAGGACCTCCAGCGGCTCGCCACCGGCAGCGGCGGCTACGTGGTGGAGGCCAGCGTGAACCGGGGCGACGACGGCTCCTACGCCGGGCGGCTCGTCCTGCGGATCCCGTCTCTGCAGTACGGCCAGGCAATCCTGCAGCTACGCCGGTTCGGCGAAGTCAAGCAGGAGCGCCAGTGGTCCCAGGACGTTTCGGATCGGTACCAGGACCTTCAGACCCGGGTGGAATTGCAACGGGAGCTGGAGCAGAAACTGGAGGAACTGGCCCGGAAGGCCGGCACCTTCGACGACTGGCTGAAGCTGACCCGGCAAATCAACGAAACCCGCGCCCAGATCGAATCCATGCAGGGCAGCCTCAAGCAACTGGCCAACCAGGTGGAGTTCTCCACCGTCACCATCGCCCTGCACCAGCCCGCCCCCGGCCAGGCGGAGAAACCCAAGGCCCCGGCAACGTTTTCCCAGGAGCTCGGCAACGCCTTCGGCGCCTCGCTGAACCTGCTGGGCCGCCTCGGCAAAGGCGTGGTCCTGGGCCTGGCGGCCGCGGCCCCGTTCCTGGTCCCCCTCGCCGTCCTGGCCCTACCGGCCGCACTCTGGGTGCGCCGCCGCCGCAATACCCGCATGTGATCGAAAGCGAGTGCCTCCTGTGCGACCGGGCTAAACTGTTTCTAAACGTCTCGTTCGGAGAAGGACTGCGAACGAACGTATGGAATCCCCTCGTGTAGAGAATATGGACCCCGGAATTGGACGATGATTATCAGGGAAGAGGGGAGAAATATTGACGCCGCTGGTACTCGTCGTGGAAGACGATCCGATGCTCTCGGATGTGCTTCGGATGTACTTGGAGAATGACGGTTACCGGGTCGTTGTGGCCGGAGACGGACTGGACGGTCTGACCCAGGCGCTGGTCACCCACCCGGCCCTGGTGGTGCTTGACATCATGCTGCCCCGCATCGACGGTTGGGAAGTCGTCCGGCAGCTGCGCGAAGTCTCACAGGTCCCGGTCATGCTCCTGACCGCCCGCGGTGAGGAAGCGGACAAGTTGAAGGGGTTCGGACTCGGCGCCGACGACTATCTGACCAAGCCTTTCTCCATGCAGGAGTTCCTCGCCCGGGTCCGGGCGGTGCTGAAGCGAACCCAGGGCTTTACCGCCCCAGCCGGCACACCGGTGCCGACGCCGGTGGAAGGCGTGCTCACGTTCCCGACGCTGGTCATCGACAACCGGCGCCACCGGGTGGAGCGGAACGGCAAGCAGGTCGGACTCACGCCCAAGGAATTCGAACTGCTCTGGTACCTGGCCAGCCGGGCCGGCACCGTCGTACGCCGGGAAGAGCTGCTGGAGAAAGTCTGGGGCTACGGGCTCGGCGAAGACGACCGGACCATTCACACGCACATTAACCGGTTGCGGGCGAAGCTGGAAGGCCAGGACTATCGGTATATCCACACGGTCTGGGGCATTGGCTACAAGTTTGAGGTGAGCCGCCCGTGAAATCGCGGTGGTTCAAGGCCGCCAACACGTTGTTCTGGCGCCTGATGCTCGCCTTCGGCTCGGTCGTTGTGGCCACGCTGCTGGTCAGTTCCGGGGTGCTGAACACCGTTTTGCAGTCGATGTTCGAACACCAGCAGGCCGTTGCACTCATGGATGACGCCAAAGGCATGGCCATCTGGGCCGAACAGCACATGAATGCGGCCGATATTGCGCTGGAACTGCCTTGGGTCGACATGGTGACGGAGGGGCGGCTCTGGCTGGTTAACACGGACAGAGTCGTGCTCGCCGACACCGGACCGAGCACCAATAGCTTTCAGGGAAAGACGCTGGACCACCCCTGGGTGAACGAGGTGCTGTCCGGAAAGTCGCTCCTGGAGCAGAAACCGAGTCCATGGATCTCCGCGGCAATCACTTCGGGCGTTCCCGTCACGCGGAACGGCCAGGTGATTGGCGCGGTGTTTGTGTTTGAATCGCCAAACCGGCTGCAAGAAGTGTTCCAGGACTTCAGTATCCTCATCGGGCTGACGGTGCTGGGCTCCGCCCTGGCCGGCCTGCTCGCTGCCTACACGCTCTCCCGTTCGTTCTCACGACCGATCGAGGAGATGTCGCGCTTCGCCGCCGACCTGGGCAACAAACGGTTCGCCGCCGACCTGAAGCCCGGTAACGTGAAGGAACTGGACCACCTGGGCGCTTCGCTGGTGGTGGCCGCACGACAACTGCAGACCGCCTTTGACGCCCTGGTGGAGGAGAAGCAGCGGATTCAGTCGCTGATTCAGGACATGGCCGAAGGCGTGATCGCCGTGGACGAACGGAATTACATCCTCCTGGCGAACCCGGCTTCCGGGCGGGCGCTCGGCCTTCCCGGCCCGTTTGAGGGCCAGGCACTGGACCAGGTCGGCTTCCCGACGCCACTGGTGGAGGCACTCAAACGTGGTTCTGACCCGGCCTGCCCAGAACACAACGTAGTCAACTTCGCCTGCGGCGGCGCCGAACTCTGCGCCCGGGTCTCGCCGGTCATCACCCAGAACGGTCATCCCTCCGGGGCGGTGGCGCTCTTGCAAGACGTGACCTCTGAGACGCAGTTGCGCCGGCTGCGGGAAAACTTTGTGGCCAACGTCTCCCATGAACTGCGGGGACCGCTGGCCTCGCTCTCCGCCGGGGTCGAGGCGATGCACGACGAGTTGATTTCCGAGCAAATGCGCCCCCGGTTTCTCAAGGTGATGCTGGCCGAAATCGGCCGGCTGCGCCGGCTGGTGGACGATTTGCTGGAACTCTCCCGGCTGGATGCCGGCATGCTGCAAATTAGCCTGGAGGAGTTCGACCTGCGGCCGGTTTGCGATGAGCTGGCCGAGAAGTGGGAGCCGCGGGCGCTGGCTGCGTCCGTCAACCTGGTGGTGGATTGCCCGCATATTCGCGTGATCGCCAACTACGACCGCGTGGAGGAGATTCTGACCAATTTCCTCGACAATGCCGTCCGGTTCACGGAGTCCGGGGGCACCGTCCGCCTCTTCGCCTGCGACGACCCGGAGATGGTCACGGTGGGCGTGCAGGACACGGGCGTGGGCATTGCCAGGGAGCATCTGGCGCACATCTGGGACCGGTTCTATAAAGTCGACCAGGCCCGGACCCGGACCACCAGTTCGGGCACCGGCCTCGGCCTCGCGATTGTCAAGCAGTTGGTGGAGCGGTTAGGCGGGGAGGTGTCGGTCACATCCGCACCCGACAAGGGCTCCACGTTCACGTTTACGCTGGTGGCCGCCCGTTCCTCTGGAAATGACACCGAGTCGGAAGAATGATGCCATTACCGCCTATCCATTCGCTTCGTCTAAAGGATAGAATGGGAAGGGAAATTCCTTTCGATTTGGAGGATTTATTAGATGGCAGAACGGGTGGAGAAACGCCCTGAAACATTATTGGAAGTCGAAGAAGGCTCTTGTGCCACGGCGATTCTGGCCGAGCTGAAAGGCCGGCAGGGCGTCGTCTCGGCAAAGCTGGACACCGGCAACCTGACACTCTCACTTCGCTTCGACCCGCTGCTGACGGATGACCTGGAAGCCGAAGAGGTCGCCGATCGGGTGGCCGCAAGGCTTTCCGCCAACCGGGAGCGGTGTCCGGGCGACGGTGGCGCTCACTGCGCCACCTGCATGCTGCACCTGGGCGAAATGCTCACCCCGGCTGAAACCATGAACCTCGTCAGCCCTGACGGCGTCGTGCTGCATCTCGGTCCCGCGGTGGCCGCGGCCCGCGAGGTAACCCGGACCGTTTCGCCCACGTCAACCGCCAGGCCGGCGCCGCCTCACGAGGCGGAAGAAGTCCGTCCGCTGCTGATTTCCACTGTGCTCTGCGCCGTTTTTTTGGCCGCGGGTTTCGCCGCCGAGCGGTTTGTCGGCGCCAGTGCGTGGGTGTACGTGCCGCTCTATGCGCTCTCTTATGCCACGGGCGGCTATTTCCGCCTGATCGAAGGGTTCCAGGCGCTCGTCAAGGAGAAGAACCTGGACATCAACTTCCTGATGATCCTGGGTGCGGCGGGGGCCGCCGTGCTGGGCAAGTGGGAAGAGGGCGCCATGCTCATGTTCCTCTTCACCTTGTCGGCGACCCTGGAAGCCTTTGCCGTGGGCCGTACCAGGCTCGCCATCCGCAAGCTGATGGCCCTGGCGCCCGAAGACGCCCTGGTTCGCCGGAACGGCGCCGAGCACCGGGTGCCGGTGGCGGACCTTTACCGGGGCGACCTGGTGATCGTGGGCCCGGGCGAGCGGGTCGCCGCTGACGGCGTCATCCGCAAGGGCAGTTCTGCCGTGAATGAAGCGGCGATCACCGGCGAATCGATCCCCGTGGAGAAATCGGTGGGCGAAAAAGTCTTCGCCGGCACGGTGAACGGCCACGGCGTGCTTGAGTTTGAAGTACAGCGGGGTGCGGGCGAATCCACGCTCTCCCGGATCATCCGGGTGGTGGAGGAGGCTCAGGCCCAGAAAGCTTCTACGCAGCGCCTGACCGACTGGATTGACCGCTACTATACGCTGATCGTGGTCTCGGTGGCGCTGCTGGCCTGGGTGGCCCCGCCGCTGGCAGGCTTCGGCACGTGGGGTTCTTCCTTTTACCGGGCGATGATGCTGCTGGTGGTCGCCTCGCCCTGCGCGCTGGTCATCTCGACGCCGGCCGCGATTCTCTCGGCGATCGCCCGGGCGGCCCGGGCGGGCATTCTGTTCAAGGGCGGCTTGCACCTGGAGCAGACGGCCATGATCCAGGTCGTGGCCATGGATAAGACCGGGACGCTTACCACCGGGCGGCCGGGCGTCGTGGAAGTGCTGGCGGAGGACGGCATCGAGGTGGAGGAGCTCTTCCGGCTGGCCGCGGCCGCCGAGTCCCGCTCCGAGCACCCGCTGGCGGCCGCCGTGCTCCGCTCCGCCAAGGAGCGGGGGTTGCTGTACCCCGTGGCCGAAGATTACGAGGCCCTGGCCGGCCTGGGCGGCCGTGCCGTGGTGGACGGCCGGGAAGTCTACGTGGGCGCCCCCCGGCTGCTGGAGCACCTGAAAGTCGTCCCGTCGGACCTGGTGAAGGCCCGGCTCGAAGGACTCTTCGAATCCGGCCTTACAACCATGGTCGTCATCGCCGGGGGACAGTTGCTGGGCATTCTCGGCCTGGCGGACACGCCCCGGCCCGAGGCCCGCGCGGCCCTGAACATGCTCCGGCGGATCGGCGTGAAGCGGATCGTCATGCTCACGGGCGACAACCGCCGGGCGGCCCAGGCCGTGGGCGACACCGTGGGCGTGGACGAAGTCCGGGCGGAACTGCTGCCCGAAGATAAGCTCCGGATCATCAAGGAGCTGCGGGAACAGTACGGCCCGGTGGCCATGGTGGGCGACGGCGTCAACGATGCCCCGGCCCTGGCCGCAGCCACAGTCGGGATCGCCATGGGCGGCGTCGGCTCGGACGTGGCCATGGAGACGGCCGATGTCGTGCTGATGGCCGACGAACTGGAGAAGATCTCCGAGGCGATTAACCTGGCCCGCAAGGCCCGGTATACCGTTCTGCAGAATCTCATATTTGCGGTGGGCGTCATCACCGTACTCGTAGGCACGGTGCTGTTCGGCTCGATCACGCTGCCGCTGGCAGTAGTGGGCCACGAGGGTTCCACGATTCTGGTCGCTTTCAACGGGCTAAAGCTGCTTATGTCACGTATTCGCGTTGCCTGATGGATGAGCCGGGGGTTGTACCCCGGCTCTTGCGTCTCCCTGACATATGCATTAGAGTATAAACGGCCCAATGTGCTACTGAAGAGGGTGGACAAGGTGCCCGAATTGATGAGGGCGATCCGAAAGCTGGAGGCAGGCCCTGGCGCTGAGTTGCAGCATGTGCCCATACCGGTGATCGGCCCGCATGACGTGTTGGTCAAAGTGAAGGCGACCAGCGTCTGTGGGACGGACTACCACATTTACACCTGGGACCCCTGGTCAGCCGGACGCGTGAAGCCCCCTCTGACTGTAGGCCACGAACTGGCCGGCGAAGTGGTGGCCACAGGTAGCGAAGTAACCCGCTGCAAGGTGGGCGATGCCGTTTCGGCAGAGACCCATATCGTGTGCAACAACTGCCCCCGCTGTGACGTTGGCGAGTACCACCTGTGTGAGCGGACTCAGATTCTCGGCGTCGACCGCGACGGCGTCTTCGCCGAATACGTGGCGATTCCGGAGCAGAACGCCTGGGTCAACGACAAGGATATCCCCTGGGAGGTCATGTCGATCCAGGAGCCGCTGGGCAACGCCATGCATACGGCCATGGCGGGCGAACTCACCAGCAAAACCGTGCTGGTGACGGGTTGCGGCCCCATCGGCATCATGACCGTGCCGATCGCGAAAATCTCCGGTGCCGAGACGATCATCGCCATGGACATCAACGAGTACCGGCTGGACCTGGCCAAACGGCTGGGCGCCGACGTTCTGATCAACCCGGCGAAGGAAGACCCGGTGGAAGTGGTCCGCAAGTACACCCGCGGCTTCGGTGCGGACGTGGTGCTGGAGATGTCCGGCAACGCCCTGGCGATTCGGCAATCGCTGAAGGCCGCCCGCAACGGCGCTCGCGTCTCGCTGCTAGGGCTGCCGTCCCGGCCGCTGGAGATCGATCTGGGGGCCGACGTGATCATGCGGGGCCTGGTCCTGCAAGGCATCACCGGTCGCAAAATGTGGCAGACTTGGTACCAGATCCGTTCGCTCCTGCGGGCGGGCCTGGCTGAGCGGCTGCAGCCCATTATCACCCATAAGATGCCGCTGGAGGACTTCGCCACCGCCATGGAGCTCATGGGCGCCGGCAAGTGTGGCAAGGTGGTTCTCCTGCCTGAGCTTACCAAGTAGGAGGTCTTGACTGTGGCTGTTACCGACTTCCTGGTCGAAGAACTGAGCGCATTGCGTGAAGCCGGACTCTACCGGCGGCTGAAGGAGTTGCAGAGTCCGCAGAAGCCCCGCTCCGTCATCGACGGGCGCGAGGTCATTAACCTTTCGAGCAACAACTACCTGGGCCTGGCCGATGATCCCCGCCTCAAGGCGGCCATGATTCAGGCCACCGAAAAGTGGGGCGCCGGATCCGGGGCCGTGCGGACCATTATTGGGACCATGTCGATACATAACGAACTGGAGCAGAAGCTGGCGGCGTTCAAGCATACGGAAGCGGCCGTGGTCTTCCAGAGCGGCTTTACCTGCAACTCGGGCGTCATTCCGGTGCTGGTGGGCGAAGGCGATGCGATCATCTCGGATGAACTGAACCACGCGTCGATCATCGACGGTTGCCGCCTCACGAAGGCGCCGACGCACCGGTTCAAGCACTCCGACATGGACGACCTCGCCCGGGTGCTGAAAGAGACGGACGGCCAGTATCGGCGGCGGCTGATTATTACGGACGGCGTCTTCTCCATGGACGGCGACATCGGCAACCTGCCGGCCATCGTCGAACTCGCCGAGAAGCACGGCTGCATGACCTATGTGGACGACGCCCACGCTTCGGGCGTGCTGGGCAAAAACGGGCGGGGCTCGGTCAACCACTTCGGGCTGGACGGGCGGGTCACCGTGCAGGTGGGCACGCTCTCCAAGGCCATGGGCGTACTCGGGGGCTACGTGGCGGGCCCGAAGGCGCTCGTCGAGCTGCTCTGGCACCGCGGCCGGCCGTTCCTCTTCTCGACCTCGCATCCGCCGGGGGTCGCGGCGGCCTGTCTGAAGGCCATTGAGATCATGGAGCAGGAGCCGCAGTTGATCGACAAGCTCTGGGAGAACACCCGGTACTTCAAGGCCAAGCTGTCTGCGCTCGGCTTCAACACCGGCAAGAGCGAAACACCGGTCACGCCGGTCATCGCCGGCGACGAAGTGAAAGCGCTGAAGCTTTCCGACCGGCTGCTGGAGGAGGGGGTCTTCGCCCAGGGCATCGCCTACCCGACGGTGGCCAAAGGCAAGGCCCGGGTCCGGACCATCGTTTCGGCCGCCCATACGAAGGCGGACCTGGACGAGGCGGGGGCCGCCTTTGCAAAAGTCGGCCGGGAACTGGAGCTCATTTAGGCGCGATCCGCACCGTGCATTCGTTCTACGGGGAGTCGGGGCGTTGCCCTGGCTCCCTGTTCGGCTTTCGCAGGGAAACACACCCATTGGAGATCGGCACGGTGTATAATACGAGGGTACTTTTGCATACCACGCCCGCATTTGGGACGGAGGGACCGCCTTGAATGTTGCCGTTTACGTGTCTGCCGTACGTGAGAAGCTGCTGGCCCGCGGCTTTGCCGACCTTGCAATCCCCGCAGACCTGAGCGCCCGGGTCGCACTGGCCGTCACCCGCACGGAAGACTGGGGATTGCTGGTCCTGGGGCTGGTGAACCCGGAGGCCGCCGGCGATTCGGCCGGGCGGGAAGCGCTGGTGCGGGCCATTGCCGCCTGGACCCGAGACCTGGCAAGACGGGAGGGCGCACCCTGCTACTTCATTCCGGTCTTCCCGTTCGACCGGAAAGTGCCGGAGGACGAGGCCGGCGCGATCATGGGACTCCGGCAGGAGGATCCCGCACAGCGATCTGGCGTGGTGCCCTGGATCGCTGACCTGGCGGTGGAACTGGTGGACCGGCATTCCGGCTTCCCGCGGGTGGGCCCCGAAGTCACCCAGGCGCTGACCGACGTGCCCCGGGGCCGGACGGAAGAGGCCTGGCGGGCGATGACCGGCCCGCAGATCGGCCGGCGGGCGCCCGGGCTGGCAATCAACCTGGGCTACGTGCCTGCGACCCGGTTCATTCTCGCCGCCACCGTCGCTTACTATCTCTGGGTGGCGCTGATCAGCGGCGGCGGACTCGCCATGATTTTAAGCGGCCCCTCCGGCGGTACGCTGATCAAATGGGGGTCAAACTATAGCCCACTGGTGTTCCAGGGGCAGCAGTGGCGGCTCTTTACGCACGTGCTTCTGCACGGGGGCCTCTTGCATATCGGCCTGAACATGTGGGCGCTCTGGCAGTTGGGCCGGCATGTGGAACTGATCTTCGGCAGCCAGCGCATGGGCTACATCTACGTGGTGGCGGGCGTGGCGGGCGGCTTTGCCAGCGTGGTCCTGCGGCCGGGCGGCGTCAACTCCGTGGGCGCATCGGGCGCCATTATGGGGCTCATGGGCGCCATGGTCTACTTCGCCCTGGCCCTGCCGGGGCGGCGGGTGGACTGGCGAAACCTGCTCGGGCCGGTGGGCATTAACCTGATGCTCGGCTTCTTCATCCCGGGCATTGACAACTATGCCCACTTCGGCGGGTTCATCGGCGGTATCCTCGCGGCCTTTCT
The DNA here is from genome assembly GCA_036504075.1 of Symbiobacteriaceae bacterium. Lineage (GTDB taxonomy): Bacteria > Bacillota > Sulfobacillia > Symbiobacteriales > Symbiobacteriaceae > DASXVX01. Next base: position 48,294 of record DASXVX010000068.1, read on the forward strand.
GACCGGCATTCCGGGAGAGCGTTCCCCCTGGCGGTTATGGGCCATGGGCGCCGTCGGGCTCGCCGTCATCCTGATTTTGGCGGGGCTGATTCCCCTGCAGCACGCAGGCTTGTAGACACCCATAATTTTTGGTACGATAATGCGGGCTTGCACAACCTTGCGGCTGGAGGTGTCCCTGATGGCCTCGGTTCTGGTCATTCACGGTCCGAACTTGAACCTGCTGGGCAGCCGCGAACCGCAAGTCTACGGCACCACCACGGTGGCGGAGATCAACGCGGCTTTGGTCTCGCTGGGTGCGGAACTCGGGGTGACGGTGGAGAGCCTGCAGTCCAATCACGAAGGCGTCATCGTCGATGCCATTGGGGCGGCCCGAGGTCGCCACGGGGCCATCGTCATGAACCCGGGGGCGTTCACGCATTACAGCATTGCCATTCGCGACGCGATATCGGCCGTCGATGTGCCGGTGGTGGAAGTACATCTTTCCAACGTACATAAGCGGGAAGAGTTTCGCCACCATTCCGTGCTTTCGGCTGTCTGCGTCGGGACCATTTTAGGCTTTGGCGCCGAGAGCTACTACCTCGGGCTCCGGGCGGCTGCCCGCCTGGCCCGCAGCGAAGAGAGGTAATCGACCATGACCGTGTCCCGGCTTCAAGCCCTGCGCTCCCATCTGGCGGAACGGCGCCTCGACGGCATCATGATCACCAAGCCGGAGAACCGAGCCTATCTGAGCGGCTTCACCGGCAGCGCCGGCACGTTGCTGATCAGCGAAGAGCACGCTTGCCTCGTTACCGACTTCCGCTACGTGGAACAGGCGACGTCCCAGGCGCCGGACTTTCAGATTCTGAAGCCGGACGCCACCATCGGGGCGCTGGTCGCGAAGCTTTGCGACGATTATCACGTGAAGCGCCTGGGGTTCGAAGGCGACTTCCTGACCGTAGATGAGTACCACCTGACCGAACAACTGCATGCCGGGCGGGAATTGATCTCCGTTTCGGGGCTGGTGGAAGGACTCCGGATGATCAAGGACGAAACCGAAGTGGAGCTCATGGCAAAGGCGGCAGCCATTGCCGATGCGGCCTGGGCGGAGACGCTCCCGCTGATCAAGCCGGGCACTGCCGAGCGGGACGTGGCCGTGGAGCTGGAGTACAAAATGAAGAAGCACGGGGCCGACGGGCTGGCGTTCGACATTATCTGTGCTTCCGGCGTCCGCTCTTCGCTGCCGCATGGCCGGGCCTCCGACAAGCTGATCGAGGCCGGCGACCTGGTGACCTGCGACTTCGGCGCCCTGTACAAGGGCTACTGCTCCGACATGACCCGGACGGTCATGGTGGGCGAGCCGGCGCCTAAGCAACGGGAGATTTACGCGATCGTCCTGGAGGCGCAGCGCAGGGGCGTGGCCGGGTGCCGGGCCGGCATCACCGGGGCGGACCTCGACGCCATTTGCCGGGATTATATCCGGGAGCAGGGTTACGCCGAAATGTTCGGCCACGGCACGGGCCACGGGGTCGGCCGTTTCATTCATGAAGGGCCGCGGGTTTCCGCCCGTGGTGCCGAAGATGTGCTCCTGGCGGGCATGGTCGTGACCGTGGAGCCGGGCATTTACCTGCCGGGTTGGGGCGGCGTCCGCATTGAAGATACGGTGCTGGTGCAAGCCGGCGGCTGTGAAAGGCTGACGAAGTCCCCGAAAGAACTGATCATTCTCTAGCACTTGTTGGTTTTGGCTTAACAGTTTCGGTTTCGCGCAACATTTTTGCGACGCGGAGGGATTTGTCCAATGATATCGATGAGCGAAGTTCGTAAAGGCACGACCGTTGAGATTAATGGGGATATATACCAGGTTATCGACTTCTTGCACGTGAAGCCGGGCAAGGGCGCCGCGTTCGTGCGGGCCAAGGTCAAGAACGTGCGGACCGGGTCCGTGACTGAAACCACGTACAACCCGTCGGAAAAGTTCCCGAAGGCCCAGATCGAACGCCGTGAGTTCCAGTACCTCTACGGCGGTCAGGGCACCTGGACGTTCATGAACAACGAGACCTACGAGCAGTTGGAACTGAGCGAGACGCAGATCGGCGACGCGAAGAATTACCTGCTCGAGAACATGATGGTCAACATCGCCGAGTGGAAGGGCAACATCATCGGCGTCGACCTGCCCAACACCGTTGAGCTGAAGGTCGTGGACACCGAGCCGGGCTTCAAGGGCGACACCGCCACCGGCGCCACCAAGGCCGCGAAGCTGGAGACCGGCTACTCGGTCAACGTGCCGCTCTTCATTAACGTCGGCGACGTGCTGAAGGTCGACACCCGCAGCGGTGACTACCTGGGTCGCGCATAACGGGACCGGCGCACAGCCAGACTATGCGGTGAACGCCTTGCATAGGGGGGATTCGCCGTGGATGACATTCGCGCCAGAGTGGCGTATCTGAACGGGCTGGCGGAAGGGCTGCAAATCGACGCTTCCAGCCCCGAGGGCCGGGTGCTGAGTTCGGTGATCGACGTGTTGGGCGATCTGGCAGAGCAGATGACTGGTCTGGCCGAAGCGCACGACGAGATGGCCGACTATGTCGAAGACCTGGATTACGACCTGGGTGCTCTCGAGGAAGCGCATTACGACAACCGCGACGAAGTGATCCGCTTCGTCCCGGCGACGGACTTGGACGACGTCGACGATGACGACGTGGAAGTGGTCTGTGAATGCGGCGAGACCGATGCCTTTGACGGGCACCACACGCATGCCGACTGAACGAAACGGCGGGCCATACGGCCCGCCGTTCTCGCGGCTGACTCCGTCAGCCGCCGGAGCGGCCGGCAGACCGCGGCTGACGGAGTCAGTCGCCGTGGTGGCCGGCAGACCGCGGCTGACGGAGTCAGTCGCCGTGGTGGCCGGCAGACTTTTGCGGAGCAAAAGGCGGGAGGCAACAATATTTTTTGCGGAGCAAAAGGCGGGAGGCGACTAAGTTTTACCCCACCGCAGCCCGCAGGAAGGACTTCAGAGAGGCCCTGGGCTGCTTGGCAGACCGGTGGTACCAGGCCAGATTGTAATAGGCATGGGCGCAAAGCCGATCCACCGCGTGGACCTCAACGCGGGGCACCCAGCGGAGATGCACCTCGCAGCCCTGTTTCCGCAGTTGCTGCATCAGGCGCCGGACCGTCTTGTCCAGCGTGATGCAGCCCAGTTTCCGGCGGGCCGGCTGGCGCCGGTGCAGCCGGTTGACGAGCGCCCGGCAGTCCGACCAGATCTCAAGCTTTGCTCCCGAATCGGCGCCCGCCGCCAGCAGCCAGCTCATCGCCATGGTCACGGCACCGTATTCGGCCATGAGACTCCCGGACGTGGGGCCGCAGCAGACGACGCGGCTTTGCCGCCACACCGTCTCGTTGCCCATATGCACCTGAAAGCCCGACATGGCAATCCCCGGGCGCCCGTCTTTCCGGCGGTGGAGTCCGTCGCATTTCACCAGCACCCGCTCGAACGCCAGGCTCCGGAGGCTGCGCTCCAGCGCCGCGAACCCCGATTCGGCGGACAGCACCACATCGCCGCCTTCAAGGGCCAGGATGCCGCCGAGCGACTCCACCTGCAGGCGGTGGACTTCCCGGTCTGCCTCGCGGCCTACGACCGTGACCGCGCGCCCGGAGAGCACGTCGTGGCGGTGCGCCGCCAGGTCGGACAGCGAGTGGACGAAGTCAGCCCGGGCCGCAGCAGCCTGGGCGCGCAATCGGGAGAGTTCCGCTTCAAACCGGCGGGCCTGCTCCGCAAGTTCCCGTTCTTGGGCCGCCTGCCGCTCCGTGAGGACTCGGCGGGCCGCCGCCACTTCGCCCCGGGCCTCGGTCAGGACGGCCCGGGCCTTCAGTTCGGCCCGGCGGGCTTGCTCCCGCAACCGCTTGCGGTCCTGCTCCAGCGAGCGGACGTCCCGCCGGAGTACGCCGGAGAGCCGGTCCTTCTCCCGGAGTTCCTGCGTGAGCGTCGCCTGTGCCGCAACCGCTGTTTCCGCCTGCCGTTCCTCGAGGGCCGGGTCATGGTAGACAATCCGCCGCAACATGCACCGCGCCACGTTCAAATAGAACCGATATCGCCGCTCGGCAAACTCGTCCAGGCTCTGCAGCCACTCGGACAGGCTTTCCGCCATGCCGAGAGCGCGACGGACCCGCACCAGCCAGATAATGTTCATGTCCAAGGCGTACGCGTCCTGGAAGTACTCGTCGGTCCAGACGTCGGGGTGGGTGGCAACGTCCGGAAATTGATTGAACGACATGTTGGGAACCAGCCACAGGAGCCGTTCCCGGACCTTGGGGTCCTTCCACTTCCGCAGGACCATGATCGCAGCCCGGCGACGGGCTTTCTCCCCGCTGTGGGAAGTGTGTACGCCAAATGCCCGCCAGATCAGATTGCTTTCAGAGGAGACGGAGTACCGCACCACGAAGGCCGCTGCGAAGAACGCTTCCGCCTCGTCGTCGGAAATGGCAGCGGCGGCCGGGTCGGCGGCGAGCCACTGGCCCATGATCTCCTCCTGGGCACTTAACGTCGCTGCCCGGGGGACTGTGAAAAGCCAATCCACATACATGGCTATTCCCTCCGTGGCAGCGGCAGCCAGGTGCTACGCACCGAAAGCGTGTCGCGGTAGTCTTGTGGGGCGGACGCCAGTTCGGCGTGGAGCCGTGCGAGCGCCTCCTGGTAGCGCCCGGCCTGTTCGGTCAGCGCCACGGCAAAGGCTTGCTCGGACTCTGCCCGTGCTGCGCGGAGTTGCTCCAGTTCTGCCGCAAGCCCATCCAACTCGGAATAGTCCCACCGGCTGGCCTCCCGGAGCCGGTTCAGCAGCGCCTTTCGTTCCCCGTGCAGCCTGTGCCGGCTTCCCTGCATGGAGCGAAGCTGCACGTCGCGCAGCCGGAGGCGGCGGGCCAGCTTCTGCTGTTCCCAGCGGGAGGGCTGTTTCGACGGCTCGGACTCTGTCAGGTAGCGATGCAGCAGGAGCTTGCCGAACAGGAGGAGCGCCCGGTGCCGCGCCGCCTGTTCCGGGCTGAATGCCGCCACCAGCGCCGGCACCGAGTCGCTCATGCCGTGCCGCCGCATGAGGGTCAGGGTGGACGGCCCGAACGCGTCACTGAAGTTCAACAGATTCGGGATGTCACCCGGTTTCGTTAACTGTCTCAGGAACCGGTAATCGATGCTCATCGCATGCTCGAAGAACGCCTGTCGAATGGCAGGCTCCCCCCAGCGGCGGAGCAGATGCCGGCCAAGGCGGTATTGGTCGAAGGCCAGGTCCGGCGGATAGGCGATGCGGGCTCTCCGCAGACTTTTGATCAGGATCTTGAGGTCGATCGAGTCGAGGTAGTGCGCCGCGGCCAGGAAATCCGCGGTTTCTTCGTCGGTGTATGCCGACGCATCCGGGCACGCGGCGAACCGCGCCTCCTGTTCCGCGGCGAACCCCTCGTCCAATGAGGCTGTCACATCAAGTGCGACAAAGAACCGCCGGCGCCGAGTCATACCGCCACCTCCCGCTCTCCTTATGGGAGAGTACGGAAGTTTGAGGTATAAAGTTCGCGGTGATTTTTGCTCCGGGCGGGTTTACTTCTGCCGGGGGGCGGCGGACTTTGCGTCCGCGTTGGCGCCAGCCGTGGAAGTGGGGGTGGACGTTTGGTTAGAAGTGGAGTCAGACTTGGCGGCGGCGGCGGACTTGGCAGTGGCGGCGGAGTCAGACTTGGCGGTGGAGGTGGATTCTGAGCTTGAGCTTGAGCTTGAGCTTGAGGATGCACGGCCCTTTTTCGGCGTCCCGCCCCGGACGTTGATCATGACGCAGTTGAGCCCCTTCGCGTCTTTGGTCTGCTTCACGGTGCAGAAAACCTCACCGGCCGGGCGGAGGGTGGGGTACTTGTCGAAAATGTGGCCGATGTGGAAGGAGATGACCTTCATGTCCTTGCTACGCTTGACGGTGGTGGCGCCATCTTCGCCGGCTTTGGCCAGGTATGCGGCCACCATGCCCTTGGCCGCGTTCGCACCGAATTTTACCGAGAATTGGTCTTCCCGCCTGTGGCCCTCCAGGGTGACGAGCGTGTCGAATTCGTCGGTGCCGTTGGTATTGGTCTCGCCGTAGCCACTGCGGGCGATGTTGGAACCGGCGTCGTTACGGCGAGTCTGGGTCGGGGAGTTGTAAGTCTCAGTTACCAGTTCAAAATCCAGTAGTTCGTTCTCCTCGGCGGTCACTTTCTTATCAGCCATCTGCTCTTGCCTCCGTTCACACAACCGGTTGTTGATGTATGGATCGATTTGAATTATACTAATAACACTATAAGCTGTCAACAGTTTTGGGAAAAAATTACTGGATGCAGCTTCCAGAGCCGATGATTGTCACCGGGGGGGTGGGCCGGCGCCGGCGGGCCGAGTTCTGCGGTGTCCGGCGATCCCCGGCAGCGCCCGGCGATCCCAGGTGGAGCCGGGCGATCCCAGGTGGAGCCGGGCGATCCCAGGCGGAGCCGGGCGATCCCAGGTGGAGCCCGGCAGGGGCGTACGCACATCGGGTTCACGCACGAAGGGCAACCCGCTGGGACCAGGCTTGACGGGCGATTCAGGGTTCGGTGCAGCTCTGGAAAACGATCTCTGGCCCGCTGGTGTCGGGCAGACTTTGGTGGAATCAGGAGCGCCTGGCTGAGAAAAGAGGCTCCCGGGTGAATTTCGGCGGGGAAATGTAGGGTTGGGTGACTTTGGGCCATGCTGGGTGATGCAGGGTCAGGCTGGGTGATTTTGGGCGAAGATGGGTGACTTGGGGCCGTGTCCGGTGAATCTCGGGTGAAGTTGGGCGTTCCGGGTCCGGCAAGGTCAAAACGAAAGAGACCCGCGAACTTTTTCGCGGGTCTCTTCGTATGTGTCTGTGGCGGCGCCTCGTTGACAAGGAAGGGGGTGCACGCATGAGCAAGCTCGGGGAAGCGGTCTTCTGGCTGATTCTCTTGGCCCTCTTGCTTAAGCTCCTCTCCGTTAACTTGTAACGGGTGAGGATCTCACCCCGCAAGTAGCTCGAACAACGGTAGCCGCCGGGCCCGGTGCTGAACCACCGGGCTTTTTCATTCTGCCCAAACGTGCCCGCAGTCATACCGGCGCCGGCTCCAGCCGGTCGCCCAGGCCCCTGGCCGCATAGGCACTACGGTTACGCTTCTTCTTCCAGGGAGAGCAGCGCCTGCACGGCCAGCCAGCCTTTGGACTGCAAGACCCAGGTGTCGTCTCGAACGATCACCAGATGCCACTCCTGGAGCTTTTTCAGACGTTCAGCGGCGTAAGTTGCGTCACCGCGGAAACAGTCCTGGCTTAACTCCGCCAGCGAGAGGCACCCGGCCCTGCCCAGGGCGAGCAGCACCTTCTGGTCCCGGAGCGTCAGACGGCCACGCGGAACGAGCCGGCGAATGACCGCATGGACGGGTGCGGGGACGGTATACCAGCCAGCCATAGTGATTCCTCCCGGCGGCCGACTTCATTGTATCGGAGCCCCCATCCGGCATGTAAGGAAAGCGAACACGACTGATGCCGGGACTGCAGGAGGGCGGCTTTCGCCGCCCTCCGTGATGCTGCCGAAAGACTATCAGGTTCGGACGAATTAGTCGGCGGCCTCAGAAAACGCCTCGGATTCGGTCCCGGTGAGGACGAACTCGGGGTAGGCCAGTGCGCCCATCTCGGGCAGGTCCAGCCCGGCGATCTCTTCCTCGGGCTTGACCCGCATGCCGAATAGCTTGTCGTACGCCTTGAAGAAGGCGTAAGAGGCGCCAAAGCCCCAGATGACAATCACGCCGACATCGATCAACTGGGCCCACAACTGGCCGGCGCTGCCGTAGAAGAGGCCGGCCACGCCGCCGTCCACGCCGTTCAGGCCGGCGCCGTAAGTGCCGTCAGCGAACAGGCCGAGGGCGATGATGCCCCAGATGCCGTTCACAGCGTGTACCGAGACGGCGCCGACGGGGTCGTCGATATGCAGCTTCTGGTCGATGAATTCCAGGGAGAGTATAACCAGGACGCCGGCGATCGCACCGATGAGGACCGCGGCGAGCGGCGTGACAAAGCCGGAGGGAGCCGTGATCGCCACCAGGCCGGCGAGCGTGCCGTTGCACATCATGCCGACGTCGAACTTACCGGACTTCGCCTTGTAGTACATGAGGGCAGCGAAGCCGGCGACCGCACCGGCCATCATGGTGTTGACTTCGACCACGGCGAGGCGCAGGTCGCTGCCAGCCAGGGTGGAGCCGGCGTTGAAGCCGAACCATCCAAAAAACAGGATGATTGTGCCGAGGATGCCCATGGGCAGGTCATGGCCGGCGATGGTCACCGACTTGCCCCGCACATACTTGCCAATACGGGGACCCAGGACGATGGCGCCCGCCAGGGCAGCCATGCCGCCGATAGCGTGAACGACACCGGAACCGGCGAAGTCAACCACGCCGTGCCCGAGTCCGACCTTGGAGCCCAGTTGAGCCAGGAAGCCGCCGCCCCAGACCCAGTTGCCAAAGACGGGGTAGAGGATCATGGAGACAAAGAACGAACCGGCGATGACGGCGGAGAACTTGATGCGTTCAGCCATGGCACCGGTGGGAATGGTAACGGCGGTGTCCATGAAGACCATCTGGAAGAAGAACATGGTGACCACCGCAACGTCGTAGGCCGCACCAGTCAGCAACCCGCCAGCGGTGCCGACAATGTTCCAGCCACCGATGCTGATGCCGCTGCTCAACACGTCCGTACCGGTCAGGGTGCCCAGGGCGCCGACGTTCCCGAACATGAGTGGGAACCCGACCAGGTAGAAACCGATGGCGCCGACCAGGAAGACCATCAGGTTCATGCCCATGGTATGGGTGGCGTTCTTGGCCCGGGTGAAACCGGTTTCCACGAGGGCGAACCCGGCTTGCATGAAGAAGACCAGACAACCGGCCACAATCGTCCATACGAAGTTCAAACCGACCCCTGTGAGCTTGTCCGCAGACACGGCAGCGCCAGTCGGATCACCTGCGGTAGCCAGAGCAGGAACCGCGATTCCCAGGGCCAGAGCTGCAACCAGGAGCCCCATCGTCCACTTTCTCATCTGTTACCCCTCCTGTGGGCTGTCTGGCGCATGTTAGCGTGTCTAACAATGCCCCGGAGCCCTGTTTGGACGCATTATAGAAGGACATTGAACCCGCAGGCAACCGGTCATGTTAGCTTATTTTTAGACTTATGGCATAAAACTTGACAGCTACCTGACATGCGATTCGGGGAAGCGCTCTTTGCACGCGGCTCCGAGCGCTCCGGGCCCGAGCTGAAATATTGGTCGGGTGAACTTCCAAGTTCGGCGTAAAAACCTTGTTGTGGCAGATTGACCCGAGAATTTCCCGTTTACGTCGTCACAGCGAACGGAATCACAAGGAATGGTGGAGAAGAGCGGCGCCATCCGCATCCCTGAACCGGTGCGGTACGCGTCAGCGCCCGCCATCCCGGATTTCCAGGATGACGGGCGCTTGGAAGTTCGCAACCGGTTACGGGCGCATCTGCAGGACGTCCGCCAGGAAGTCGTGGCACGGCTGCGTGCTAAAGTAATCGCTGTGGCTCACACCGGCCTGAATGGCCACCGCCACCGTCTTGCCCTCCTGCTCCAGTTCAGCCTTCAGGCCGGCCACGTCGGCCGGGTCTGCGGCGAACAGCAGAATGCGGTCGAGGTCCAGCCGGCAGCCGACCCGCCGGTTATCTTGGGCGGGCAGGACGGTCTCACCGGTGACCGACTCGGTATCCACCGTCTGGTCGTTGGGCACGCCGAACAGCTCGTCCCGCAGTTCGTCTTCCTTCGTCAGCAGCGGGGCGTACCGGCCGCTGACCGAATAATAGCGGACGTGGGCCGGCTTGTTGGTCGGCGTGGTCCGGTAGAGTTCCGTCAGCCACTCCCCGTCCGGGACCATGCAATTTACGCCCGGCAAATCGGTCTCCAGCCGTTCGCCCGCGTCCACCATGACGGCGGCAGCCACCTCTTCGGCGGGGCGGTGGAGCTTGGCAACCAGCCGGTCGTAGTTCGCCTCGACGGCGAAGTTGGTGCCGGCGTTGGGCGTCGCGACGTAGACCGCCTTCCGGACCCGTGCGACCACGGCCGGCAGGCCCTGGCCCTGCTCCAGGAAGGAGCGAATCACCAGGCCGCCGCGGCTGTGACCGACCAGGTCGATGGCGGGCGGGCCGTCGACCCAGTCGGGGAGGACCGAAAGCCAGGCCAGCAGTTGCTGGTTCAGCACGGCGGCGTTCGCATCGGGCTCCACGGAGAGCGTGTAGTGGGTGAAACCGACGACCGACCGGTAGCAGTCGTGGGCCTCCGCCAGGAACGCGGCGCCGGGAGCGCCTTTGACAAAGTCCCCGAGCAGGGCGTAGGTGCTGGAGAACGTTCCGTGCACCAGGACCAGCACCCGATTACGGCGCCGGCCGTCCGGCGGGGCGTCCGGAATCTCGGTCGGCGCTTGTGGACAGGTGACTGTCCAGTGGCCCGCGGCGTCTTTCGCGATGATGCGCAGGCCTTCTCCTTTGGCCCCGCACTCGTCTTCGGCCATGTGTTCATCCCGGAGCCGGGCGCCTTCCAAAACGATCGGATCGATGAACCGCTTCCGGGTTCCCCCAACGTCCATGCGGCATCCTCTCCTCATGGGTCTGATAGGGGAGGATATTTGACGTTTGAGACTTTGCACCTGCATTGGAGTCGCGAAGCCGGGGTAGGTGGTGGGGCCTGTTCTTGGCCGCAGATGACGCAGATTTCGCAGATATAAATACAAATCGCGGATGGATTGAGCGGATTCTCTTTTCCGGTGTTCATGCTTTATCTGCGTGGATTTTCCGGAAATCAGCGTCATCTGCGGCCATAAGAAAAGGCTTGAAGACGGCGGGCCATCTGGCCCGCCGTCTTCAGCTCTCCGGTTTGAGGAGCGTTTCCTTCAAATGCCGCTCGATATGGCCCCGGGCGCCATCCACCAGCTTGCAGGCGTACTCCAGCCCCAGCAGCGACGCCTGGACCTGGTCGGGGGAGAGTTCGCCCGCCCCGACGGCGACCCGGAACTCGTCGATATCCACCACTTGCCAGCGGCCGTCCTGACGGATGATCACGTCCAGGTAAAGGTCTTCGACGGTGATGACATCGCCGCCGTCCAGCACCCGGGCCATGTGGATGTAACTCTGGAACGGATGCGGTCCGCCATGCCCCTCCCAGAACATGACCCAGAGGTGATGGCGGGGCATGAGAATCGACCGGATCGACGAGATCGAGGGATGGTGGGTATAGGTGCGGTCGAGGTGAATGTTCACGCCCCGGCGCTCCAGCCGGCGGTCGATTTGAAACGTGCTGCCGCTCAACATGTGGTGCTCGGTGCGTGCATTCATGTCGATGATGATGCGTTTCATGTGAGTCCTTCCAGGTGTGATGTGTCGTTCAGGTGGACCACTCGAACCCGGCCGCCGGGCTGCAGGTGCAGTTCATGGATGCAGGTGTCGGCACACAGGAAGTCCACTTGCGCCAGAGGGGGCAGTCCGAGAGCGGCGTCCAGGAGGCAGTTGATGGTGCCCCCGTGGGAGACGACGACGACGGTCTTCTTGTCCAGCGCCTCGGTGTAGTAGGTCGCGAAATACCAGTCGGCCACCCGGCGGAAGTGGTCCAGATATGATTCGCCTTCGGGCGGCCGGTGGTGGATGGGCACCGGATGCCGCACGGGAAAGCGCCGGTCGGCCTCGTCGCTGGTCAGGCCGGCCAGGAGGCCATTGCTGCGTTCGGCCAGGCGGGGCTCAACGGTCAGGGGGAGGCCGGTGACGGCGGCGATTTTTTCGGCCGTCTCCCGGGCCCGAACGAGCGGGCTGGTGATCACCCGGTCCACCTGGTACCGGGCCGCAATCGCTCTGGCCAGCAGGTCGCCCTGCCGGTGACCCAGGGGCGTGAGGGGAAAATCCGCGTTCCCTTCAATTCGCCGGGGTTCCAGGTCGGCCTCCGATTGGCCGTGACGGCAGAGCACCAGTCTGATCACAGCGATCACCTTCCTCGTCTGACAGATGGCGTCCGTGTACGGATGGGTGACATGCTTACGCCGACTGTTTTCCCGGTGGGGGGTCCGGTTTCCTTCCCGGCGGGCAGAAGTTTTGGGACGTCATAACCCTGGTGTCTGTCCCATACCTATTTCGTGGTAGGAGGTGCAGGCCGGAGTGATTCCGTCTGGATTCGGAGCGGAGATTCTGCCGCTTCTGGCGCCGCAGGTGGCTGGCCTGGTCCGGCGGGCGGTCCGGCGATTGCCGGCGCCGCTGGAGGAGATCCGGGTGCGGGAGGCGCGGCCGCTGGAACTGGTGCTGGACGGGGCCGATCTCTTCGTGACGCCGGACGGGGGTCTGACACCGGACCCGGCCGCCGCATATCGGGCCGATCACGACGACCTGCTGCGGTCGTTCCAGTTGATTGCCCAGGGGTCGGTCTACGCCTGGGAAGACGAAGTGAAGAACGGCTTTCTCACCGTCCGGGGCGGTCATCGCATTGGGCTGGCCGGGCGGGTGGTGACGGAGGACGGTCGGATCCGGACGCTCAAGCAGGTGAGCAGCCTGAACATCCGGATCGCCCGGGAGGTGACCGGCTGTGCGGGGACGCTGCTGGCCCGGATCGTCCGGGCGGGGCGGCTGCCGAGCACGCTGATCATTTCACCGCCACAGGCGGGGAAGACCACCATTTTGCGTGACCTGGTCCGCCAGGTCTCTGCGGGAGCGCCGGCCCTGGGGCTGAAAGGCGCCAAAGTCGGGCTGGTGGATGAACGGTCCGAACTGGCGGGCTGTGCGGCCGGCGTCCCCCAGCGGGACGTGGGTCCCCGGACCGACGTGCTGGACGGGTGCCCGAAGGCGGAGGGGATCATGCTGCTGATCCGGGCCATGTCGCCTGCCGTCATCGCTGTGGACGAGATCGGCCGCCCGGAGGATGCGGTGGCGGTCATGGAGGCGCTGCATGCCGGCGTCGCCGTACTGGCCACGGCCCACGGGACCGGCCTGGAGGATGTGAGCCGGCGCCCCGCGCTCTCCGAGCTGATCCGGGCAGGGGCGTTCGCCCGGGCCGCCGTTTTGGGCCGGAGCCGGGGGCCGGGCACCCTGGAGCAGGTGATCGATCTGTCGGAATTACGCGAAGGGGGTGGGCGCGTTGCTGGCTAAACTGGCAGGCGTCGCCCTGGTTTTGGGCTCCACGACGACGGTGGGCTGGCAGGTGGCGGCGCGGTACGCCAACCGGCCGCAGCACTTGCGGGCCCTGCAGACCGCCCTGGCGGTGCTGCAGACCGAAGTGGAGTACGGGGCGACGCCGTTGCCGCAGGCGCTGACGGCCGCAGCGCAAGCGGCGGGGGAGCCGGCGGGGGCGATCTTCCGGGCGGCCGTCCGGCGGCTGCGGGAAGGCCGGGGCATTACGCCGGGGGAGGCGCTGGCGGGCGCGCTGGACGAGACGGCAGACGGGACGGCGCTGACGAAGGCCGACCGCTCCGTGCTACTGGCCCTGGCGCCGGCGCTTGGGAGTTCCGGGCGGTCGGATCAGATGCGGCACCTGACGCTGGCCCGGGAGCGGCTGGCGGGGCAGGAGGCCCAGGCACAGGCGGAACAGGCGAAGTACGAACGGCTGGCCCGTTACATGGGCGTGCTGTCCGGTGCCGCCCTGGTCCTGATCTTCCTTTAGGGGGTAAGAGCTTGGATACCATGCTGCTGTTCAAAATTGCCGGCATCGGCATCGCCGTGGCCCTGCTGGTCTCCGTGCTGAAGCAGGCCGGCCGGGATGACATCGGTCAGACGGTGGCGTTGGTAGGCGTGCTGACGGTGCTCTTGATGACCGCACAACTGCTGTACCGATTTTTCAATGTGGTCAATTTCACCTTCCTCAACCACTAGGGGGCGGGCGCGTTGGACATCGTCAAAATCGTTGGCATCGGGCTGCTCGCCGGGATGCTCCTGAGCCTCCTGCGCCAGCAGAAGCCCGAGATGGCCATGCCGCTCGCCGTCGCCACCGGGGCCATGATTTTCCTGCTCATGATGTCCAAGGTCGTGCAGGTGGTAGACGTCCTGCAGACGCTGGGCGCCAAGGCGAAGCTGGACCAGGTCTACATGGGGAACGTGCTCAAGATCATCGGCATCGCCTACGTGACCGATTTCGGGTCGCAGGTGCTGCAGGATGCCGGGGAAAAGTCGGTGGCGGCAAAAGTCGAAATGGCAGGCAAAGTGCTGATCATGCTCCTGGCGGTGCCGATCATTTTAGCCATCGTCGAAACCGTGCTCAAGCTGATGGATTGAGGAGGGCGGCCTGTGGGCTATCGAACGATGATCCTGGCCCTGCTCCTCTGGCTCTGTCTGGGCGGGGCGGGCCTGGCGGCCGGGGCGACCACGCCGGAGCGGGTGGCCGCCGAGCAGCGGGACATCCTTCTGCAGAGCCAGGCGAAGAACCTGGACACCCGGTCGTTGGACACGTACATTCAGCAGTTGAACCGGACCTGGGCCGGCTACGGACCCGACATGTCGCTGAAGGACTTCCTGGAAGTCTACAAGGGCGGGAACGACGCCAAGTACTCGCCGAAGACCATTCTGACCGGCCTGCTCCGGTACCTGACCCGGGAGGTGCTGGCGAACGCCGGCCTGCTGACGGAACTGGTGGTGCTGGCGATTCTGGCGGCGCTGCTGCAAAACGTGCAGTCGGCCTTCGAGTCGGACGCTGCCGGCAAAATGGCGCACTCGGTGGTCTACCTGGTGCTGGTGGGCCTCGCGATTACCGGCTTCGGGCTGGCGGTCACCACGGCCAAACAGGTGATGGATATGCTCTCGGGCTTCATGCTGGCGATGCTGCCGACGCTGCTCACCGTGCTGGTGGCCCTGGGCGGGGTCTCCAGCGCCGCCATCTTCCAGCCGCTGATGATCACGTTCACCACCACCGCGGCCACCATCATGGTGACGATCGTCTTCCCGCTGATTTTCCTGTCGGCCGTACTGGACATCGTCTCGGGCTTGAACGACCAGTTTCAGCTGACGAACCTGGCGGGGCTGCTCCGGCAGGGGGCCATGTACGTACTGGGGCTGATGTTTACCATCTTCCTGGGGACGGTGGCGGTGAAAGGGGCGGCCGGCGCCGTGGCCGACGGCGTGACCATGAAGACGGCCAAGTTTCTGGTGGGCAACTTCATCCCGGTGGTGGGCAAGATGTTCGCCGACGCCACCGACCTGATTTTCGGCTCCTCGATTCTCCTGAAGAACGCCCTGGGCATGGCGGGCGTGGCGGCGATCTTCTTCATTGTGGCCTTCCCGCTGCTGAAGATTCTGAGCCTGGTGGTCGTCTATCAGGTGGCCGGCGCCGTGGTGCAGCCGGTAGGCGCCACCCAGGTGGCAAAAATGCTGACCACCATGGCCAAGTCGCTGCAACTGGTCTTCGCCAGCGTGGCGGTGGTGGCGCTGATGTTCCTGGTGGGCATCACGGTGATCGTGGGCGCGGGGAATCTTACAGTGATGGTCCGCTAGATCGCCGCCAGGCCGCTGTTGGCCCGAAGGGCCAACAGCCGGAGTGGCCGACAGCCTTTCCGTCAGGAAATGGCGAAAGGCGAGTAATTTTTGATGGCCGCGGGGTGATCGCGTGGACTTTCTGAAAGAGTGGGTCCGGTCGCTGGTGCTGCTGGTGCTGCTCGGGGGCTGCCTGGAACTGCTGCTGCCGATGAGCAACATGAAGAAGTACGTGCGGATGACCATGGGACTGCTGGTCGTGCTCGCGGTCTGCAAGCCGCTGCTGGCGCTGGTCGGCCATCCGATCAACCTGGATGCTGCCGCCTTCAGCCAGCAGGGGCAGAACCATCTGCCGACGGTGGATGAGATCATGGCGCAGGCCGGTGATTTCCGGAACCGGAACCACACGCTGGTGCTGGCGGAGGCCCGGGCCAAGCTGGCGGCGGAGACGGTGCAGGCGGCAAAGGCGGTGAAAGGCGTGGCCGACGCGCAGGCGACGGTGGAACTGGACGAAAAGGGCGGCGAAATGGCGGTCCGGGCGGTAACGGTGACGCTCCTGCCGGCAACGGGAAGGCACCTGGTGGAGCCGGTGAAGCCGGTGGCCCCAGTGAAGCTGAATGGGGAGCCGGAGCCGCCGGCCGATGCGCCGGCGGCCCCGCTGACGGAGGCGCAGCGAACCCTGGCGGACGCGGTCCGCCGGGAGGTGGCGGCCCGGCTGGGCATCCGGGCGGAAAGCCAGATGATCCGGGTACTGGTAAACGGAGGGAAGTAAGGGTGGAGAAGAAGCCGCGGGCGATTCGGGTCAAGCGGCCTGAGAAAAAGCCAAGCGTGACGGATCGGGTGATCAAACAGCTGGAATTGAACCCGAAGCAGGTGGGCTGGATCAAAGTCGTGGCGGTGGGGCTGGCGGTGGGCATTTTGCTGTTGCAGGCGAACAGCCTCTTCGGGCTGACCGACGACAGCAAACGGCCCAAGGGCGCCACCGAAGTCTCGGGAACCCCCAGCGTCGCCACGTCGCCGGACGAACTTGCGCAGCTCCAGCGAGACCTGGAGCACAACCTGGAGGGCATCCTGGCCAAAATGAAGGGGGCAGGCGGGGTCTCGGTCGCCATCGCCCTGAAAAGCGGGCAGATCGTCACGCCCGTGACCGATACCCGGAAGCAGACCACCACCACCAATGAGAAGACGACGGAAGGCTCCAGCCGCGCGCAGACGACCACCGAGGAAGACGTGACCAACGTGGTCGCCAAGGGGACCGGCGTGAGCGGCGATCTGGCGGTCATGAAGCGGAGCCGGGCGGAGATCGCGGGCGTGCTGATCGTGGCGGACGGCGCCCGCAGCCAGGCGGTGAAGGGACTGCTCTTTCAGGCGGCCCGGACCGCCCTGGGCGTATCGCCGGAACTGATTCAGGTGGTGGCGGCAGAGGGGAGGTAGCGTCATGTTTGTCGTGAAGCGGCGGTCGGAAGTGATTCGTTTCGGCATCTTTCTCGTTCTGGCGGGGCTTTTGGCCTACTATGTGGCTGGAAAGTACGTGACTTGGCAGTCCGCCCGGGGCGACGGCGGGGGCCACCCGACGACGACCGGGCCGATCATCGCCGGACCGCAGGGAGTGGACCTGGCGCAGCGAGCGGTTGACTCGGGGGACGGGAGCGACTTTTTCGCCGAGACCCGCATGGACCGGGACCGGAACCGCGGTGCCTTGCGGGCCTCCCTCAAAGTGGTCATGGAGGACCCGAACACCGACCCGGATGTCCGAAAGCAGGCCACCCAGCAGTTCCTGGCCGTCGGCAACCAGGAATCGCTGGAGGAGCGGGCGGAAGCGATGGTGAAGGCCAAAGGCTTCGCCGATGCCCTGGTCAGCCTGTCGGAGAGTTCGGCCCAGGTGGTGGTGAAAGGCAAGGGGATCAGTCAGCAGCAGTTCATGCAGGTGGTGGACATGGTCAGCACGATTACCGGGGTGAAAGCGGCGGCGGTCGTGGTGATCCCACGCGACCACTGACGGAGCATGGTACAATAGCCTCACCGAACGTGGGAGGCACGCCATGTCAACAGAGAACTTGCAGCGGTTGATCCGGCAGGCGGCAGGCGAGTCGGAAATCAGGGCGGCCTTCGTGGGCGGCCCGCTTGCCGCGGGCGGGGACGACCCGTTTATGGAATTGGACTTCTGGCTGGTGGCGCCGGCGAGCTTTGCCGACCGCCTCCGGGAGTGGCCGGGGCTGCCGGCGGACCCGGCCTATTTCGCCATGACGGCGGACGGTTGCCTGGTGGTGACCGGGGACGGCGTCGCCGTGGCCATCCATGTGGCGCCGGAAGTGGTGGCTGTGCCGGCCGGGCTGCAGCCGGTCTTTAACCGGACCGAGTACCGGCCTGCCGGGGTGGGCCGGCCGGTGGCGGAGCAGGACCTGGTCCGGGACGCGGCCCGATTCTGGCACGGCCTCTTCCAGGCGGCGGCGGCGATTGGGCGGGGACAGGCCATCACGGCCCACGGGGAGTTGGAGGGCTGCCGGATGGCGTTGCTCAACCTCTACCGGATGGCGCTGGCACCCGGCGAGCCACCGGGGGGGTGGAGCGGGGCCGAGCGGATTCCCGGCAGCGACCGCGTTCTGGACGGGCTGAAGGAGTGGCTGGTGGCCCCGCTGGACCTGCGGGCTCAGTGGCGCTGCGCCCACCGGCTGGCGGCGGCGTACGAGTCGCTGATGTTGCCGCTGACCGAGCGGCTTGGGCTTGCCTATCCATTCGCCATCCGGAACCTGGCGTTCGGGCGGCTGGACGTGGTGAAGCGGCGGTTGGCCGAGAAGGGCTCTTCGCCTGAGGTTGTCACGCCCGCGCCGGAGCCGGAGCCGAAGGCGCCCGGGCAGGGGCCGGCGAAGTTCCACATCCAGCGGCGGGGTCCGGTGTAGAGCGTGTCCGGAAGTTTTCAGCCGCAGATGACGCAGATTTCGCAGATTTCAAGACAAAACGCCGATGGGTTAAGCCGCTTCTCTTTTCCGGTCATAATATATATTGGCTCTGTTCGTGAGAACGGGTGCTCCCGTAGACAGCTAAACCGCCGGGCGCTCACCAAAGACTGAACATGCACTTGCCAGCATCTGCCGAGCAGCCGGTACTTGACTCATCTTCCGAGCCTGGTCCAGGTAAATGAACCACGTGGTGTAATTGAGCAGATACTTGGTGGCCACACCGCGCAGATCGACGTTATGCCAATCGCGGAACCGCTTGTGC
>DASXVX010000069.1:0-23736 GCA_036504075.1 Symbiobacteriaceae bacterium
CCGCACGCCCCGTCACCGGGGCGCACTGCCCAAGTGGGATTTCCACTTGTTTGTCTTTCAGTTACAAGACCGAACAGGATAAACGGCCTTGGGAGGACTTGAACCTCCTGACTTGCATGACTGCGAGGCGCACCGCGAAAACGAGACGGTCAGAACGACCGTCTCGTGATTTTCCGTATGAATTAGCCTGGCTTGACCCAGCCCTCGGTGTTCTTCAGCGAACCGCCGGGATGAATCTTGTTGAACTTCGCCACCAGGCTGTCCGTGGTGTCGGTGTTGTCGTCATCCGGGATGATGGCTTCCACCGGGCAGACGGAGATGCACTGGGACTCGCCGTAGAAGCCGTAGCACTCGGTGCACTTCTCGGGCTCGATCACATAAATGGAATCGCCGGCGCTGATCGCCTCGTTGGGGCACTCGGGTTCGCAAGCGCCGCAGGAGATACAAGAGTCGATGATTTTAACGGCCATTGGTATTTCCCCCTTCGTGAAGATAAACCGAACTTCAGCCGGCGAAACACCGGCGTTTTGGGCAGAGGCCAACTCAAAAGGTTAGTTGACCGGATCTCAACTGTTTACTAGCATACCCATCGAAATGCCCACCCGTCAAGGGTTTCGGGTAGTTTTTAATGGTGATATTGACTCTCAACAAAAGCGTTTTTCAGTCGCCGCCCTCCGCCTGACGGAGGACCGCCACCTCGTCACCGGCGCGCAAAATCGCCGATTCCGGCACGTTTCGCCCGTTCACGAGAATGGCCAGCCCCGGCTCCGAAATCCCCAGAACCCGAGGCAGGTCGGCGGCGGTCGTCCCTTCCGGCAGGCGTTCGTCCCCTCGCCAGGGAGCCTGGCCACGGAACCGGAGGTACACTTCCAGGTGTATGCTCAGTCCGTCTCCCATATGCGGTCGAGTTCCTCCTCCCGAATGTCGAAAACCGCCCCATGCGGCGCCAACGGGGTCGTGCGCATCCACTCCGGAATTCGGTCGGTCGCGGGCCCCAGCCCGGCCGCCCGGTTGAAAGCTACCTCCGCCTTGATGGTATCCAGGGCCAGCTGCCGCACCTGCGCGGCGGAAATCGGCTCGCCGAACCGGGCTTCGTACATGGCCCGGATATTCTCCGCGACCTGTTCGTAGATTTTGCCGGCGAACGCGCAGAAGCCGAGGGAATCCAGGGCAGCCGCCATGATTTGCGCCTCCCGGCTCAGCGCCACCTTGCCGGCCGGATCCAGGTGGTCCGTTTTCGCGCCAATGGTCTGGCCGGCGGTATGATCGGCGCCCATGGGGCTGGTGGCGTAGGTGACGCCGTTCCCTTTGATGACGCGCGGATCGTAGGCCGCCATCGTCTGCCCCTTGACGCAAGGTACCTCCCGGACGCCCAGGACCCGCCCGACCATCGCGGCGCCTGCGCCAATCAGTTTGCCCAAAATGCCGCCCGAACGCATCTGCGCAAAAATGTCCAGCACGCCGTCCACATCGCCGAAGCGCAGGACGCCGCCCTGCATGGCCACGCCGATGGCCCCGCCGGTTTCAATCGTGTCGACGCCAAGGTCGTTGCAGGCCTCGGTAAACCGGGCGATCACGTCGAAATCATAGATTTCCAGGTTCGCACCCAACAGGGTGTTCGTCTCAAACTCCATGGAGGAGGTGACTTCCCGGCCTTCCCGGTCCGCCCAGACGTTGGAGCACTGAATCACGCAGCCGGTCATGCAGGAGTGGCTGTTCAGCCCGCCCCGTGCCTTGATCACTTCCGCCATGTGCAGCCCGGTAATCGCCTCGGTGGCCGGGTCCTGCCCCCGGCTGAAGTTCCGGATGGGCAGCCCGCCCAGCTTGTTGACGAACTCCAGCGTTGTGGCGGTACCCAGCTTCCGATACCGGTCGATGGCCGGGCTATCCCGCAGCGCCCTGACGTACACCCGCGTTTCGCTCCGCCAGAGCGCCGGATCGACCAGCGCCGGCGCCACGTTCGGCCCGGGGTCCAGGACCACCACGGCCTTCAGCCCCTTGGAACCCATGACCGCGCCCAGGCCGCCCCGGGCGCACAGGCGCGCGGGCCGTCCCTCCGGGTCCGTATTGGCGATGCCCGCCACCTGCATGAGTTGTTCACCTGCCGGCCCGATCAGCGCCAGGGCCGCCTTCTCGCCGAACCGCTCCCGCAGCCGGCTTGCTGCGGCGTAGGTGCCCAGGCCGATCAGATCACCCGCCGGCTCCAGCCGGCACTCGCCCCCGCCGATCACGGCGATGAGCCAGTCGCCCGCCGTCGCCTGCCCCTCGATGATGACCGCCCGCAGTCCGTGCTGGGCCAGCCGCCAGCCGGTATTGCCGCCGGCGTTGGCCTCCTTGATGCCCCCCGTGAGCGGGCTCTTGGCCCCGGCGGAAATGCGGCTGGAACTGGAGACAACGGTGCCCGAGAGCAACCCGGGCGCCAGCACCAGCTTATTGCCGGGTGAGAGCGCATCGCAGGTCGGGTCCACTTCGGCACTGACGATGGCCGAGGTCAGCGCCCGTCCGCCCAGGTACCGGTAGCAATCGGGCAGGGGCTCAAACCGGGCCGCCTGGCTCCCCATATCGATTCGCAACATCTGTTCCACAGCGAAGCCCCCTTCCAACAGCATCATTTTCTCCACCGGAGCCGAAGGCTCCTGCGCATCGAATCGCGGCAGCCATGGGTATGGTAGAATGGAAGTAACCTGTGCCGGAAGGGGGAGCAAGAAGTGGGTGCAACAACCGAAGCTCCGAGCCAACTCTCGGCAGAGCTGGTTGCGTTTCTGCAAGGCCCACAGTTGGTGCTGGTGACCACAATGGACCTGGAAACCAAGTGGCCCAGCAACAACCTGATTACCTGGGTGCTCGCGAAGGATGAACGGACCGTGCGCCTGGCGGCCGACGCCAAGGGCCGGATTCTCAACAACATCCGCGCCGACAACCGGGTGCTCTTGACCGTCATGACCCAGGGCGCCTGCCACACCGTCCAGGGCACCGCCCGGGTGGTCGCCGATGAGCTTCAGGGCCCCAGCCTCAAGCTCGGCTGCGCCGAAGTCGAAGTCCAGGCGGTCCGTGACGTCACGTTCTGGGGCGGCAAAATCACCGCCGAGCCGCAGTACGTCGTCACCTACGACTGTGCCGTCAAAGAAAAACTCGACACCGCCGTCTTTGGTGCCATGCGGACACTGTAAGACGGAACCGAACAGCGGCAGGAGCGCCCCACCGGGGCCTCCTGCCGCTGCTGTTTTGGATTCCTCAGGGATTGTAGCCCGGGAACGTCAGCGTCCGGACGGCGCCCGGCATGTGCAGCTCTTCCAGCTGCCGGAGCGCCGTCATGAGCACCTCCCGCTGCAGCGGAACGTTGCCGGCCGTGCCCAGGGAATGTCCCCATTTGAACCCGTCGGGGTGAATCGCCCGCGGCGGGCGCTGGTTTTCGGAGGATTCCTTGTCCGTGGTGATCAGCACGGTCGGAATCCCGACCGTTTCAATGGCCCGCTGAACCGCAACGACCGTGCGGTGACAGAGCGGTCAGCCGGCGGTGAGCAGCACCGCATCGACCGGTGACCGCTCCAGCTCCCTGGCCACGGCGGGAGCGGTTTCATCGTAGTACTTCTTGAGGCGCAGGCTGTAACCCATCAATGTGAGGTGCTTCTCGGAAACGCCGCCGATAAACCCTTCGGCCGCCAGTTCACGCAGCCGGTCGATCGGAAAGATGACGTTCATGTCCTGCCGGGCCTGCGACCGATCGTAGTGCTCATCCGGCGCCCCGTGCGTGATCATGAGATCCGCCACGGAAACGTTGCCCGGCAACTCCCGCCACGTGTCGTCGCCCTGGGTGTTGAAGGGCTCCTGCCCCTTGAGGTGCACCCCGGCGGTCGAAACGATGGCAATCGTCAGCTCGGAAAGCGGCCGGCTGACCGGCGTATACGGAACGCAGCGGCGTGACAGTTCAGCTGGCATGACCGAACCTCCTCGTAGCCGGACTCCAGGGGTCAGGCCGCTACTTGTTGTTCACTTTGCGGAGAATCTCGAAAATCTCCTCGTTGTCGGGCTGCTTGTCGATCGGATGGACGTCGATAAACTGGATGACGCCCTCCTTGTCGATAACGAACAACGACCGTTCTGCAGCACCCATGGCGGGCTGGCCCGCATCGGTCCGCAGGACGCCGAACGCCTCGGCCGCCTTGCCGTGGGGGTAGAAGTCGGACAGCAGCGGATAGTCGATGCCGCCCAGCGACTTCGCCCAGGCCTTGTGACTCGGAATCGAATCCACGCTAATACCCAGAACCTGGGTATTGTGCTCCTCGAAACGAGACATTTCGTCCTCGTACGAGGGCATTTGCGCGCTTCAAACGGGGGTCCAGTCGAGCGGGTAGAACGCGATGAACACGTTCTTGCCCCGCAGGTCGCTCAACTTCACTTCGGTGTCCAGGTGGGACTTCAAAGTGAAGTCAGGCGCCTTGTCCCCGACCTTCAGGGTCCTGGTCGTGGTTGCACCTTTGGGCATAAGCTAACCTCCCTATGTAGTTACTGCCCGGGAAGTCCCCAGGCGAACAGTATGACCAAGCTACATGGTACTATACTCTAGTCTCTTTGACTACTGTTTCGGCACCCCTTTTGCCCCATAATTCTTCGTAGACTAATGTATGTGCGAAAATCAGTCGCCGCCCGTCCTCTGCCCTTACAGCACCAGTTCCGCCCTGGCCTCCCCCGCCCGGGACGTGCCGGCGGTCACGACCACCGAAGCGCCGGGGTTCGCCTCCACGAGCCAGTCTACCCATGTCTCGTTTCGAGCCGGCGTGCCGCCCGAGACCGCCCAGCCTTCCAGGTGGCCGATCTCCCGGCGGGCCTGACCGGAGAGCACCCGGACATCCCCACTGAGCCGGACTTCGATCGGCCGGGCGGTCTGCATGGCCCGCGCCATCTCGGTCACGTTGGTCGCCAGAGCGCCCACGTTGCGGACGCCGGCCGAAAGCTTGTACAGCCCATCGCCCACCCGCTCGGCTTTCAACGTCAGGGCAAGCCGGGGCGTCGAGAGCGCGTGCTGGAACGTGAACTGCGCCGCCCGGCAGATCTGTGCCACCAGCAGCGGCCCTTCGGGCGGGTTCTGCAGCGACCGCTTCATCTCCCAGCCGCCGATCTCCACCGGCCCGAGCTGCGGATGGTCGAACGGCTGCCAGTTCACGAACCCTTTCCCCCCCAGTTCGGCATCGTTCCAGGCCAGCAGTTTCCGGTGATGTGCCAGCGTCTCCGCCGATGTCTGCTCCAACAGCCCCTTCAGGCCGATCTGGGCGTAGCCCTGAGCGCCGGCCCGCAGGTCGGGGTTCCAGAGCTCAAACGTGAACGCCTGGATGCCCAGATGCTCGTAGGCCCAATCGTCGGCGCCTTTCACCAGGGCCTCCTGGCCCGGGTACCAGAACGCCTGGTACGTCGACTTGCAGGGGTGCCCGGTGATCCGGGTGCAGAGTTCGCCGATCCGCCGGAAGGACTCCAGGTCGGCGGCGTTCAGCTTGTCGTCCGGCCCGTTCGAGGGCGGCCGCAGCAGAATGCCCCCGGTGGTGTGGTAGGCCACGTACGCCCCAATGTTCGGATGTGCGAGCAGAAAATCGGCCACCGCCCGGGTCTCCGGCTCCGAAAGCGGGTACGGCCCGGCTCCCGGCTGCTTCCCCTCGGGGTTCCAGAACGCCGGGTAGTTGCGGTTGAAGTCGAGCCCCCAGGGCCGCCGGACCGGCGGGATCGCCTGGCCGTTCCAGTCGCCCTTGATGACCCCTTCGATGTACAGCTTGTAGAACTTCCCATCCCGGCTGTCGGGAGCGCGCCGCACCATCAGCCGGGGGTCCTGGTCGTCGATCTGCCAGTCCCCGTCCGGGTGCGGCAGGCGCATTTGCAGAATCGCCCCGTCGCCGTTCACGTCCTCCGGGTACAGCCCCGTCGGCAACTCCGCTTCCGGCGCCTGAGGCGGGTAGCGCTTCGGACTGGACCGCACCGCGTGGGGCGTCGTGAGGAACAGCTCCACGCCGTCCACCGCGATCCGCGGCAGCACGTAAAACGCCCGGGTGTCCAGGATCTCCGTCGCCACCGGATCGGCGCCGTACTGCGTCAGCAGCCAGTGGATCGTATAGAGCGCCGCCGCCCCGCCGGTCACCTCGCCGGCGTGGGTGTTGGCATCCACCAGGTAGCCGGGCTTTGCGGTATCCGGCCCGGTCTCCCGGTTGGTGAGCGTAACCGCCCAGACCGACCGGCCCGCCGCCGAGCGGGCAATCTCCGCCAGGGCGCACAGGCCCGGATACGCCGCTGCCCATTCCTGGAGCAACGCCGTCAGTTCAGCGTAGCGGCGGTAGCGCCCCGGGTCAAAAACCGCACTCATGAGAGCACCACCGTCCGGCTGGCCGAGCCGCCCCGGTCGTGGCCCGCCGAAATCGTGACAAACGTCCCGGACTCGCCCTGCACAACCCATTCGGCCCATTTCTCCGTCGACGGCGACACCGCCCCGGCCCAGACCGCAAGCGCGCCTGAGCCCCGGCCGGCGATGTGGCCCAGGTCCTGTTTCGCCTTGCCGCCGACCACCCGCGCGCCGGAAATGCTGACCTCGACCGGCCGCGTGGCCTTCATGGCAATCGCCACCTGGGTGACGTTGGTAGGCAGGTAGCCCCGGTTCAGTACCTGGACGGCGATGTGGTAGCAGTCTCCCCCGATCGGCTTGATCCGCACCTCGCCGATCGCGAGCCGCGGCGTCGCCAGCGCATGTTCGATGGCGAACAGCGCATTCCGGTGGCACTCGGCGTGCAGGAGCTTTTCGGGCGGATTCTGCCCGCAGAACTTGGGCTCCCAGCCGCCGATCTCGACCCGGCCCAGCTGCGGATGGTCGAACTCTTTCCAGTTGCTGAACCCCGCCCCGCCCAGTTCCCGGTCGTTCCACCGCAACTGCAGGAGCGCATCCTCCTCCTGCTGGTCGGTGGTCAGGTTCTTCAGGTCCTTGAGTGGGCGCTTCTTCACCCCGCAAATATACCGGAAGTCCCAGAGTTCCGTCTCGAAGGCCTGCACGCCACGCTTATCGTAGGCCCACTCCAGCCAGGAGCCCACCGCCAACTTGTCCGGGGCGTAATCCATGGTGAAATAGTCGTAGACCGAGACCGTCGGGTAGCCGGTCAGCCGGGTGCAGGTCTCGCCGATCTGCTTGTACATCTGCAGGTCGGCACCGTTCAGCTTGTCGTCGGCCACCAGCGGCGAAGGCCGCAGGTTCAGGCCCGCCCGGGTGCGGTAGGAGATCGCCGCCCCGATGTTCGGATGCGCCAGCCAGAATTCGGCCATGGCCCGCACTTCCGGCCGGTCAAACGGATACCGCCCCGAGCCGCCCTGTCGGTGCTGCGGCTTCGAGTTCGTCGGATAGTTCAGCCCCTCGGTGTAAATCCGGTAGAACGTGCCTTCTCGATCCTCCGGCCGCCGCCGGACCATGAGCCGGGGGTCTTTCGCCGAAATCTTCCATTCGCCCAGGGGGTGCGGAATCCGCATCTGCAAAATCCGCCCGTCGCCGTCCACATCCTCCGGCCGCAGCCCCTCCGGCTCCTCCTCAAGCGGGTAGCGCAGCGGGCTCGACCGCAGCATCTGCGGGTGGGCAAAGTACCACTCCGCCCCGTCCACGGCCATGCGGGGCAGCACGTAGACCGCCCGGGTGTCCAGCAGTTCGGTGACCGCCGGCGCCTGGCCGTAGTTCGTCAGGGCGTCATGCACAAAGTAAAGCGCCACCGCCGAGGCCGTCACCTCGCCTGCGTGGTGCTGCCCGTTGATGTGATAAGCCGGCTTGGCATCATCCGCACCGGTGGCGAAGTTGGTCAGCGTCACCGACCAGAGGTCCCGCCCTTCCGGGCTCTTGCCGATCGACTCCAGCCGGCAAAGCGCCGGGTACGCCGCCGCAAGCGCCTTCAGGAACCGGGAGAGGTCGTCGTAGCGGTAGTACTTGCTGGAGTCGTAGCCCTTCAGCACGGCCAACGCCGCCGTTTTCTCCATGCCTAGCCCTCCGTCCCGAGCGAGAGCGTAACGGTTTGCCGACCGGCCTTGCTCGATTCAGCCGTCACGACCAGCACTCCGCCATGCGGCGCCTTGACGATCCACGCCACCCGCTTCTCCTTCGCAGTGGAGCCGTTGCCGGGGTAGAAGCCCGCCGGCGGGAGCACCCGTCCCTCCAGGTGGCCCAGTTCCTCCTTGGGCTTGCCCAGCACAAGCTCGGCGCCCGCCGGCAGCCCCAGCGCCACCGTGACCGGCGCGGCCGTTTTGATCTGCTTCGCCATCTCCGTCACGTGGGTCGGCAGGTAACCCCGGTTCTTCACCACGACGTCAACTTTGAACACCCCGTCCCCGAGGTGCTCGGCCTTCGCAGCGGTCACTGCAATCCGCGGCAGGGTAGCGGCGTGCCGGAGCGTGAACATGGCGTTCTTGTGCGCCTCGGCCTGCAAGAACCGGGGCGGCGCGTTCTGCAGCACGTCCTTCATCCGCCAGCCGCCCAGCTGGACCTTGCCCAGTTGGGGATGCTCGAAGTCGTACCAGGGCACAAACCCCTCGCCGCCCAGTTCGCGGTCGACGAAGGACAGCATGGCCAGTCCCTCCGCCTCGGCGTCCCGGTCCTTGAACGGCGCGCTAAACGGCACCCGGTCCAGCCCCGCCCGGACCCGCAAATCCCAGAGCTCGGTGGAGTAGAGCATCATGCCCAAGTTATCGTAACACCAGTCGAGGAACGCGCCTTTGATCGGCTTCTCCTTGTCGTAGGCGTAGCCATCGAAGACGGAGACGCAAGGGTAGCCGGTCAGTTCCGCGCCGATTTTCCCGACGGCTTCAAAAGCCGTACGGTCCTTCGGATGCATTTTCTCATCGCTCCGCAGCGACGAAGGCCGGAGAATGATGCCGGTGGTCGTATGGAACGACTGTCCGGCGGCAATGTTTTTCTGCGCCAGCAGGAAGTCGGCCACCGCCCGGGTCTCCGGCTCCGACAGCGGATACGGGCCGGCGCCCTTTTGTTTCGCCTCCGGCTCCCAGTTCACCGGGAACTGCCGGTTCAGGTCCAGCCCCCAGCGGGGCGGCGCCGCCTGAATCTCCACCCCGTCGAAGTTCCGGATCAGCCCTTCCTGGTAGACCCGGAAGTACTGCCCGCCATACTCGTCCGGCCGGCGGGGAATCATCAGCCGGGAATCCTGCCCCGAGATTTTCCACTCGCCGTCCGCATCCTCCACCCGCATCTGCAGAATCAAGCCGTTTTCGTCGACATCCTCCGGGTAGAGCCCGTCCTGCTCCGCCACAAACGGGTACGGCCGGGCGCTGGAGCGGAGGAAATACGGCGTGGTCAGGTACTTTTCCGCCCCGTCCGGACTGACCCGCGGCAGCACGTAGAAGCTGGTGGTGTCCAGCAGGCGGGTCACCTCGGGGTCCGTCCCGTAGTTCGTCAACAAATACCAGATGGTGTACAGCGCTGCGGCCGCGCCGGTCACTTCCCCGGCATGCATGTTCCCGTCTATGTAGTACCCCGGCTTGTCGCCATGGTCGCCGGTGGCATGGTTGGTCAGTTCCATCAGCCAGAGGTCCCGCCCCTCGTACGATTTCCCGATGGCGTACAGGCGGGCGAGCGCCGGGTATCCATCCGCCAGCTCCCGCAGGTGGACGACCAGCTCGTCGTAGCGATGGTACCGGGAGAAATCGATTTGAACCGCCAAGCCGAACCCCCCTTTAGAAGACCCCGCCCATGCTCTTTGCCCCCAGTACCAGCATCCCCCAAAGCAAAAGCGCCACCCCAACGCGGGAGCGGCGCCGTACGCGCGCAAGTTACTTCACGATCAGCACCGGACAGGGCGCCAGGTGCAGCACCCGGTTCGACACGCTGCCAATGAGAAGCTCCTTGAGCTGGCTGAGGCCACGGTTACCCATGACGACCATGTCATAGCCCTCACACTTTGCCAGGTCGACGATCTCTTCGGCCGGCTCACCCACCTGCACTTCGGTGAAGACCTTATCTGCCGGGAGGCCAAGGGCAGCGACTGTCCGACGCAGAATCGGATCGGCCGAGCGCCGGATCATGACGTCCATCGGCACTTCGGGTGTGACCGAGTTCCCGTTCTCATCGGTCACGTAGAACGAATTCGGCACGTGAGCCACGTGCAGCACAGTGACCTGGGCCGCCGGCATGGTCGCCGCCAGCTCGCCCACGGCCTTCGCTGCGCGCACGCTGCAATCACTGCCGTCCGTCGCCAGGAGAATCTTCTTCATTGTCAATCGCCTCCACGGACCAGGGTGTCTCCTACTTCCATGGTAGCGGGCGGCCATATAGACCTGGTATCCCCCTGCCGCCCGATTTTGGTTGCAATCGGCCCATACGCAAAAACCACCCAAAGCGTTTCGGGTGGTTTGCAGGCATTATCCTTAAGGATCCCCAGCCAAACCTTCCCGAATGGCATAGCCGACAGCTTCGGAACGGTTGCGAAGGTGCAGCTTTTCCAAAATGTGGCGCATGTGGTTTTTCACCGTCGACTCCGCCACATAGAGCTTGGCTGCGATCTCTTTATAAGTGAGGCCGGTGCTGGCCAGGCGCAGTACTTCCACCTCGCGGGGCGAAAGCTGCTGCCCTTCTTCCTTGCCGGCTGCGCCAGTACGCGGCTGGCGGAATTCCTTCAGCATTTTGGCGGCCATCACGGAAGAGATCGGCGCCTCACCTGCAAACGCAGACTTGAGCGAGGCAACCAGTTCTTCCGGCCCCAGGCTCTTCAAGAGGTATCCATCGGCCCCGGCTTTGATCGCCTCAAAGAGATCCTTGTCGATCTCGGAGACCGTCAGAATGACAACCTTCAGATCCGGATGGGCAGCCTTCAGTTTTCTGGTGGCTTCAACGCCATCGAGCACCGGCATGTTGATATCCATCAGAACGAGGTCGGGCTTGAGCTTGGGGACGAATTCGAGCGCCTCCTGGCCGTTGTTGGCTTCGCCAACCACTTCGACATCGCTGCTGGTCAGGATGCTTAGTACGCCCTTGCGGAGCATCAGGTGATCATCGACAATCAAGACTTTCATTGCTCGGGCGCCCTCCTTTCCCTCTTAAGTTTAGTCTACCACGTTATAAAGGTCTAGAACAATCGGCTTTCAACCCTAAGGGTCTAGATCCGAACGTGAAGGCAGTTTTCGACGCTTTTTGCCTGTTCTCATTTTCCATTCGACACGGTATACGCAAGAACCTCTCCCCGAACGAACAATAAAAAAATACGGCGCCATTATAATCAATAGCGCCGCAGCTTATGCGCTACATGGTCCGCTGGGCTTCGACCACCAGACGTCCGGCCCCAGGGAGGAGGTCCTGACGTTCAAAACCACCGAACACGGTAGTGGCAAAGCCGCATGACGTAAGTAGCAATTCTATCTCTCCGGGAGTGCTATACCGAGTGGTCAGCATGGCGTACTGGGTCTTCTCCACCTGCCCCTCCCGGTCCAGCCAATCGCAGGAAATCAGGTCCTCCACCAGTTGGAGCGCCGGCTCATACTTCCGGTGACGGCGCAGCACCCCGGCCCGCTCGCCGGCCACCCCCTGCCACTTCACGACCGGTAGCTCAACCCCGGGCGTCGCCGGCTCGCCCAGGGGGAAGTCCAGCACCAGCTTGCCACCCACGCCGAGGGCATGGCGCGCCGCCGTCAGGCAGGACCGCTGCTCTTCCAGCGTCAACAGCCGCTGCAACGCGCCGCTTGGAATACATACCAGCGGGTGTTTGCTGTCGCTGACAAAATGGGTCGGGTCGCCCCGGACGAACATCGCCCTGGCAGCCCCGAACTGCTGCGCCTTCCGCTTCGCCTGGTCGACCATGCCTGCGTCGGTATCCAGCCCTATCACTGGAATGCCTTGCCGGGCGATGGGAATGGCAATGCGGCCGGTTCCGCTCAAAAGCACAAGCACTGGACCCCCGCTGCGACGGGCATACTCGCTGTAGAAGTCAGCATCCCCCGGGCTGCCCGCATCCAGCAGTTCCAGGAGTTCGGGGGCGACTGGGTTACGCAGCATGGTGCCATCCCTTCCTCCATTTCGGTCACGTACAGTTCACCTTCGGCAGCGCAGTTGGGATATCCTTCCAGTTCGGAAGTATCATCTGCCGGATGAATCTGTCATGTCGAGGAGGGTGGGGCAAGTTGTACACGGAACTACGGCTCAAGCTGCTTTCCGGACGGACGGCCACCATTCATGTCGACCCGCCTTACGACCTGGATGAACTGGACTACGTGCCAGGCATCCGGGCGGTCTCCCTGGGGAACCTGACCGTGCTCTACGAAGGGCTGGTCTACGACGTCCGGCCCGACGGGCGCGTCGTCAATTTCCCGGCCCGGTCCACCGTCTGAACAGATTGGCTTCCAGGCCGAACTGGTCCAGTACCTTGCCGATGGTCTGATCCACGATCTCTGCCACCGTCTGCGGCTTGTGGTAAAATGCCGGAATCGGCGGAAGGACGACGGCTCCCATCTCCGTAACCGCAGTCATGAGGCGCAGGTGGCCCAGGTGCAGCGGGGTTTCCCGCACCACCAGGACCAACTTGCGCCGTTCTTTTAAGCTCACGTCGGCGGCCCGGGTGAGCAGGTTCTCGTTGTAACTGTTGGCGATGCCGGAAAGCGTTTTGATCGAGCAGGGCGCCACCACCATGCCATCGGTCTTATACGAACCGCTGGAAATGGCCGAAGCTACATCCGCCACCGGGTAAACCCTGGTTGCCAGCGCCTCGACCCTCGCCACATCGTAGGCCGTCTCGCAGGCAATGGTCTGGCCGGCGGTTTCGCTAAGCACCAGATGCGTCTCGACCCCCAGGCCCTTCAGCACCTCAAGCAGCCGGATTCCGTAAATGGCGCCGCTGGCGCCGCTGATTCCCACCACCAGCCGCATTTATTCCGCCTCCGCCATGGCCGTCAGTTCATCCAGAAGCGCCCGGATCACGGTCACAAAGTCTTCGTGCATGAGGTTATACCGGTAGCTGACGCCCCCGGTCATGGTGACAAAAGACTCCATGTCCTGCAGCACTTCCGTGACGGTGAGGCGCAGGGCCGCCTCCTGCGGCATGGTTTGCATCTCCGGCCGGACCAGTTCCGCCCGCCCCTTCACGTAGAAAAGCGTGTCCGGCCCGGCGATCAGCAGCGTCAGCCGCCCGTCCCGGCGCACGTTCTCCAGCGAGCGCGACTGCCCGCCCAGGGCGACGAAGACTTCGCCCGGCTGCGCGGCCACGCAGCCGGGTGCCATGGCCACATGCGGCCACCCGGCCCCGTCGATGGTCAACACGGGCAGCCCGAGTCCGCCGGGTCGGAACATTTCACCTGCCGCCAACCGGGTCAGGAGTTCCGGGGACAGTTGGGATCCAAGATTTTGCGACATGGCTTCTCCACTTCGTTTATAGATCGTCCAGTAAGACCAGCCCGCTCTTGATGGCGAACTTGGTAAGCTCGACAGCGTCATGCAGGTCGAGCTTTTCCATGAGGTTCGCCCGGTGGGCCTGCACCGTTTTGATCGAGATAAACAGCTTCTCGCCGATCTGTTGATTCGTCAGCCCTTTGGCAATCAGCGTCAGCACTTCCCGCTCCCGGTCCGTCAACTGTTCCAGCAGCGGGTGCCCGCCCTCACCCCGGGGCGCCGGAGCGGCAGGCTGTGCCGGCGCGCCCGGACCCCCGCCGTGCAGCGACTCCATGACCGTCCGGGCCACATCCGGATGCAGAATCACCTGTCCGCCCACCACCGCCTTGAGCGCGGAGACCAGTTCCTGGGCCGCCGACCGCTTCAGCACGTAGCCGGAAGCGCCGGCCTTGAGGATCGGCACCACGTACTCCTCGCTGTCATACATGGAAAGAATCAGCACCGGCAACTTGGGGTGCCGCTTCTTTAACTCGGTCGTCGCTTCGATCCCGTTCATCCGGGGCATGGCAATATCCATCAGCACGGCATCCGGCTGCAGCGCCTCCACCATTTCCAGCGCTTCAACGCCGTCCTGCGCTTCCCCGACCACGTCGACCTCGCCGCTGGCGGACAGGAGATACCGGATGCCCTCCCGCAAAATGGCGTGATCATCGACGAGTAATACCCGAATGTTACCCACCGGCGTCCCTCCCCCTTACACGATCCGGCACCGACACGGACACGGTCGTTCCGCGCCCCGGCGCCGATACAACTTGAACGGCTCCCCCCACGAGCGCCGCCCGCTCCTGCATCCCGAAAAGTCCGAGACCGCGCTCTTTGTCATCCTTACTTACGACGTGTACGGGATGAAAGCCGACACCGTCGTCGTGCACAACGCCCGCAATTCGCCCGTCGCTCCGGGTCAGGGTCACTTCCAGGCGCTTGGCCCGGGCGTGTTTGACGGCGTTGGTAATCGCCTCCTGCACGATCCGGAACAGGGCGGTCTCCAGGTCATCGGGCAGACGGGACTCGAAGCCATCGGCGTGAAACGCCACGCTCAGCCCCATGGGCTGCACCCGCTGGCTGATAAACCAGCGCAGTGCCGGCACCAGGCCCAGGTCGTCGAGCACCGACGGGCGCAGGTCGAACATGAGCCGCCGGGTCTCGTCCAGCGTCCGCTGGGCAATCTCCTTGGTCAGGCGGACCCGGCCCGCCGTTTCGTCCGTTTGAACGGCGCCCAATGCCTGCTCGATGACCGTCAGGTTCACGATGATGCTGGTAAGCGACTGGCTGGTCTCGTCGTGCAGTTCCCGGGCGATCCGTTTCCGTTCGGCCTCCTGAGCCCGCAGAATCTGGGCCGCCACGGCTTGCCGGTGCTCAATCAGCCGGTCCAGCATCAGGTTGGCCGTCTCCGTGATCCGGGCCATGGCCGGATCGCCGGAGACTTCCGGCACCCGGGCCGAAAAATCGCCCCGGCGCACCCGGTCCAGAATCGCCTGCATGGTAAACAGCGGCCGGAACGCCAGCCGTAAGATCCCGTAATTTACCCCGAGCGAAATGAGCATCCCGGCGCCCACGAACAGCGACGCTGCCAACAAGCCCGGCGCCTCCCAGGCCCGGACGTAGGTGGCGATCAACACGGCCGACACACTGCCGATGCCTACGATCGAACCGTTGGCCAGTAACACCTTCGTGAAGATGCTGGTGTGGTTATGCAAATACCTGAGCCAGCGCATAGGCGGCTAGACCTCCACAATCTCAAACGCGTACTCCGTTTTGGCGGTCTTGTTGACCATATGCAAGACACCGCAGTATTTCTCATCAATGTAATCCAGTGCTTTCCGGACCTTCGCCGGATCGATTCCCTTGCCGTAGAGGCGGTACCGGGTCACCACGTGCGTGAAGACCATCGGATCAACCTCCGCCTGTTCGGCCTCCACGCTGATTTCGATCCGCTCCACCTGCTGGCGCATCTTCTTCATGAGTGTGACCATGTTCGTGCCGCTGCACGCCCCGATCCCGAGGCAGACCAGTTCTTTCGCCCGGGCGCCCACCGGGGCGCCGTCCTCATCGACACCGACCTGCAGGTTGAACCCGCCACCGGTGGTGGCAGCAAACGCGTGCCCCTGCCCGCTCCATGTCAATGACGCTTTATGTGACAAATCGTCTTCCCCCCGGCCTGCTTTTCCGCTACGCCATCAGAATTCGCCTCGTCCCCCGGTGTTCCCTTTTCACGGGACGGCGACCGCAGGGGTCCCGAACACTATTCTACCCGAAAGGACGACAAGGCCCGCCAATTGCTGGCGGGCCTTGTGATCATGCTCAGATGTGCAGCATTGAACCGCGGGATCGGCGGGATTGCCGCCGCCGCGGATCAGTTATTCCAGAGCGCCTGGTTGAGTGTCTGCACCTGGGGCGCCCCGTAGCCGGCGGCGATGTCGTAGCCCGGCCCAGCGTTGTTCGTCTGCTCCGCCTGGGTGATGTCGTGCGCCCCGGCAGCCTGCCGGAGCCAGGCCCGGGTCTGGGCGGCCGAGCCCTGCCACATCCGGGCCGCCAGGCCGGCGATGTGCGGCGTCGCCATGGAGGTGCCGCTCATGGTGGCGTAGGCGCCGTCCTTGTAGGTGGAGATCACGTCCCGGCCCGGCCCGCTCACTTCCACCTCCCGGTCGACAATGGTGGCGTCGTTACCGTCTGTAATGCCGCGGCTGGAGAAGTACGAGACCACCTCGTTGGGGTTGAGCGCCGCCACCGCCACCACTTCGGCGTAACCGCCGGGGTAGCCGATGGTGTCGGCCGCCGGCCCGCTGTTGCCCGCCGCCGCCACCACCAGCACGCCCTTGCTCGCGGCGTACCGGATGGCGTCCAGTTCGATGCTGGAGCCGGTGGCGGAGCCCAGCGACATGGAGATGATGTTGGCCCCGCGGTCCGCCGCCACCCGAATGGCCCGGGCGATATCGTCGGCGTACCCGCTGCCCCGGTCGTTCAGCACCTTATAGCTGAAGACGCTGACCTGCGGCGCCACTCCGAAGAGGCCCTTGCCGTCCACCCCGCCGGCGGCGGCGATGGTGCCGGTCACGTGGGTGCCATGGCCGTGGCCGTCGAGACACTTGCCCTCCACCTGGTTGGACCTGGTCTGCGAGAAGTCGACGCAGCCGGTGATCACTTTGGAGCCGTCGGGCCTGGTGAAGTCGGGGTGATTCACGGAACCGGTGTCCAGCACCGCGACCGTAACGTCGCTGCCGCCGCTGATGCCGGCAGGCGTGAGGGCCGAATCGCCGTAAATCAGCTTGATGCCCCAGGGCACCTGCGTGGTGGGAACGGCTCTGGAGCCACCGCCGGGCTTTGTCCTCGCCGCTGACGGCGCCTGTTCCGTCGTCACGCTGATCGTCCGGACAGGCACCCGCTCGTAGGAGACCCCCAGCCGGTCCAGCTTGGCCAGCTGGGCGCTGGTGACGTCAGCGCTGATCCGCCCACGCCCCAGTTCGTGTCGGGTGGAGAGACCGGCCCTGGTCGCGCCGGCGGCATCCAGGACGATCCGGTAGCCCCCGCTGTCGCCGGCCGGAACCCCGCTGCCGGATGGCGCCGCCCAGGCCCCCATCCCGACGCCCAGTACCAGCAGAAACACGATGAGCCCTGCCAATCCCTTGCGCACCCGTCGTCCCTCCCTCGCCGCTTTTGAAACGCCGGCCTTATTTAGGTCATCGTTATGTCTTATGACCCTGATCTTATTCTAAGCGGCTGAGCAAAATGATTCAAGAAGCCGCGTCCAATTTTTGTAAATAATATCGGTGATAGAAGCCATGAAAACGCATGAGCGTTTATTGGCCGCAGATGACGCGGATTACGCAGATGTCCGGAAGAACACGCGGACTACATAATCATAATATAGATATATAATTTATATCAAGAAGAACGGATCTGCTAAACTCATCCACGTTTGGATTAAGATCTGCGTCATCTGCGGACATCTGCGGCCAATTAATAGACCCCACCATCTACCCAACCTGCACGAACCCCGAGGCGCGCAAGAAAGGCGGGAGCCATGCCCCCGCCTGTCACAAGGGATACCAGGGCCTAATACAGGTGGCAAGCCACATGGTGGCCCGTGCCCACTTCCTTCAGTTTCGGGTCCTCCTGGCCGCAGATCTCCATCGCCTTCGGGCACCGGGTCTTGAACCGGCAGCCCGCCGGCGGGTTGACCGGGCTCGGCACGTCACCCTCCAGGACGATGCGGCGGCGGGCCCGCTCCACGTCCGGGTCCGGAATCGGAATGGCCGACAAAAGCGCTTCCGTGTACGGGTGCAGGGGGTTCGCGTAGAGCTCGCCGCTCGGCGCCGTCTCCACCAGTTTGCCCAGGTACATGACCCCGACCTTGTCGGAGATGTGCTTCACCATGGACAGGTCATGGGCGATAAACAGGTAAGTCAAGCCCCGCTCCGCCCGCAGCCGCTCCATCAGGTTGACGACCTGCGCCTGAATCGAGACGTCCAGGGCCGAAATCGGCTCGTCGGCGATGATAAACTGCGGGTCCACCGCCAGCGCCCGGGCAATGCCGATCCGCTGCCGCTGCCCGCCCGAGAACTCGTGCGGGAAACGGCCCGCATGCTCCCGGTTCATCCCGACCGTGTGCAGCAGTTCGCAGATCTGATCCAGCCGCTCCTTGCCCGTGGCCAGGCCATGAATGTCGATCGCTTCGCCAATAATGTCGCCCACCGTCATGCGCGGGTTCAGCGAGGCGTACGGGTCCTGGAAAATCATCTGCATCTGCCGGGTGAACGCCTTCGCCTCCACCGGGTTCAGGCGGGTTGCGTCCTTGCCGTTGAAGCGGATGGTGCCCCCGGTCGGCTCATACAGGCCGATGATCGTCCGGCCCGTGGTGGATTTGCCGCAGCCCGACTCGCCCACCAGCCCCATCACTTCGCCCTTGCGGATCGTGAACGAGACATTGTCCACGGCCTTCAGCACCCGGTTCGGGCCCACGTGGAAGAACTTCTTCAGGTCCTTCACCTGCAGCAAGGGTTCTCCCCCGGCCGCTTGCTGTGCGGGTTCCGCCAACGTTACCGCCGCGCTCATACCGCCAGCCCTCCCCTCACCGGACCCGCTACGGGCGGGGCCAGCGGATGCTTCAGCCAGCAGCGCACGCTGTGCTGCGGCGAAACCTGCGTCTTCTCAGGCGGCGCCTGCCGGCAGATTTTCATGCAGTAGTCGCAGCGGTCAGCAAAGCCGCAGCCCGGCGGCGGTGCGAACAGGTCCGGCGGCGTCCCGGGAATGGAGTTCAGCGCCTGCTTCTCCTCCTCGTCCAGACGCGGCACCGAGCGGAGCAGACCCCAGGTGTACGGGTGCTGCGGCCGGTAGTAGATCTCGTCCAGCGTGCCCTGCTCCACCACCTGGCCCGCATACATGACGACCACCCGGTCGGCCATGCCCGCGACGACACCCAGGTCATGGGTGATCAGAATGATCGACGTGTCGAATTCCTGCTTCAGCTTCTTCATGACCTCCAGGATCTGCGCCTGAATGGTCACATCCAGCGCTGTGGTCGGCTCGTCGGCGATCAGCAGCTTCGGGTTGCAGGCCAAGGCGATGGCGATCATCACCCGCTGGCGCATGCCGCCGGAGAACTCGTGCGGGTAAGCATCCAGCCGTTCCTCCGGATGCGGAATACCCACGTGCTCCAGCATCTGGCGGGCGCGTGCCCGGGCCTCCGGCTGCGTCATGTTCTGGTGCTTCACCAGGCCTTCGGAAATCTGCCGGCCGATCGGCATCGTCGGATTGAGGGAGGTCATCGGGTCCTGGAAGATCATGCCCATCTCCCAGCCCCGGACCCGCTGCATTTCCGCTTCCGAGAAGCCGACGATCTCCTTGCCGTCGAACTTGATCGACCCGGAGACGATCTTCCCCGGCGGCATGGGAATCAGCTTCATAATCGACTGCGCCGTCACCGACTTGCCACAGCCGGACTCGCCCACAATCGCCACGCATTCGCCTTTGTTGACAGCAAAGGAGACGCCGCGGACGGCCTTGACCTCGCCGCCGTACGTATCGAAAGAGACATGTAAGTCGCGTACTTCAAGAAGCTTCTCCAAACCGCTCGCCCTCCTTTAGTCCTTGCCCCGCAGCCGAGGGTCAAGCGCATCGCGCAGACCGTCGCCCAGGAGATTAAAAGCCAGCATGGTGATGGCAATCGCCAGCGCCGGGAATATCAGCATGTACGGATAAATCAGGAGATAATTGCGCCCGTCGCTCGCCAGCACGCCCCATGAAGCGATCGGCGCCTTGACGCCCATGCCCAGGAACGAAAGCGTCGCCTCGAAGAAAATCGCGCCCGGAATCGCCATGGTCAGCGAGACCAGAACCGGGCCCATGGCGTTCGGCAGCAGGTGCTTGATGATGATGCGCATGGGGCTCGCGCCCAGGGTCCGGGCCGCCAGCACGAACTCCTGCTCTTTTAGCTGGAGCACCTGGCCGCGCACCAGGCGGGCCATGCCCACCCAGCCGAACACCGTCATCACGATGATGATCGTCCGCAGGCCCGGCTCAAAGATCAACATCAACAGAATCAGCATGATCAGTTCCGGTAGGCCGCTGATGATCTCGACAATCCGCATCATCATGTCGTCGACCCGGCCGCCGAAGTAACCGGCCACGCCGCCGAACAGGGCGCCGATGATCAGGTTCAAGAACGCCGCGGTAAGACCGATAAACAGGGAGATGCGGCCACCGTACCAGACGCGGGTCCACAGGTCGCGGCCCAGGTCGTCGGTGCCGAACCAGTGGGGATGGACCCCGCCGAAGGACGGCGGCTGCGTTACCTCAGCCAGCACCTGCGAGCGATAGGTATACGGGCTTAACATCGGCGCCACGATCGACGCCAGTGCGATCAAAATCAGCACCACCAGGCCAACCATTGCAACCTTGTTCTGCTTGAGCCGGCGCCAGGCGTCCTGCCAGTATGTGAGCGAGGGGCGGGTAATCGCCTCGCGTGCAGCGGTTGCTTCGGACTCACGCACGAACAAATCGCGACTCAGTTCCACGCTCTCTCACTCCTTACGCCTTGCCTCGAACCAGGCGGATGCGGGGGTCGACCAGACCGTACGCAATGTCGACGAGGAACAGCGCCGCGATCAGCAGGGCGGCGTAGAAGACCGTCGTCCCGAGAATCAGGGTGTAGTCGTTGTCGGTAATGGCCTGCACGTAATACTTGCCCAGGCCCGGAATGCCGAAGACCGCCTCGATGATCAACGAGCCGGTGGTCAGGTTGACAATTACCGGACCCAAAATGGTCACAATGGGCAGCATCGCATTGCGAATGGCGTGGCGCCAGACTACTTCCCCGGGCGAGAGACCCTTGGCCCTGGCGGTCTTGATGTAGTCCTGGGCCAGCACGTCCAGCATGCTTGAGCGCATCATGCGCGCATTGAGCGCCAGGGTGCCCAGGCCCAGCATCAGCGCCGGCAGAATCCGGCTCTGCGGCGTGCTCCAGCCGGCCACCGGGAGGATCTTCAGGTTGACGCTGAACAGCCACTGCATCAGCGTGCCTAACACGAAACCGGGCACGGAGACGCCCACGACGGCGACCATCATGGCGAGGAAGTCCGGCCACTTGTTCCGATGCAGGGCGGCCATGATGCCCAGCGCCAGGCCGCCGATCACGGCGTAGACCAGGGCCCAGAGGCCAAGTTCGGCGGAGATTGGGAAATGCCCGGAGATCATCTCGTTCACCGTGCGGGATTGCGAACGCATGGAGACGCCCAGGTCCCCGTGCGCCAGGTTCTTCATATACACGTAGTACTGTTCGTATAGCGGCTTATCTAGCCCGTACTTAATCTTTAAGTTCGCTAATACTGCCGGCGGAATTTTGCGGTTGTCCTTGATGAACGGGTCGCCGGGAAGTGCGTGCATCATCATGAACGTTAGCGTGATGATAATCCACAGCGTGAAGAGCATGTAACCAAAACGCTTTGCGACATAGCGTGCCAAACCCTCACACCTCCACGGGTCCGGATGAGTTGAAGTTGAAACCCCCGACTGACCCGGAGGCCCCGCAGGGCCTCGGAGCCGTCGGGGGTTACATTAGACTCGGGGCCTGGGTCGAACAGTTACTTCCCGCGGCCCTCGACATACGCACCCTTGAGATCGATACCAGCGCCCAGCGGGAAGAACTTCATGCCCTTCAGGTACGGACGCAGGACCCGGTTGGCGGCGGGCGTGTAGATCGGGACGATCGGCAGTTCGGTCATGAGGATCTTCTCAGCCTTGGCCATGTCGTCCATGCGGACCTTGTTGTCCGGATTGGTCTCGGCGTCCTTGACGTACTTGTCGTAGTCCTTGTTGGACCACTTGGCGTCGTTGTAGGTCCCGCCGGTCACCCACATGTTCATGAAGGTCATCGGATCGTTGTAGTCGGCGCCCCAGCCGGCGTACACAACGTCAAAGTCGCTGTCCTTGGTGCGCTGCAGGCGGACCTTGAAGGAAGTGGGATCGAGGTCGACGGTCAGGCCCGGGAGCACGTTCTGCAGCATCTCCTGAACGCCCTGGGCGTATTTCTTGGCGGCGGTGCTGTCGCCGGTCAGCAGCTTGATGGTCAGCTTGGTAACGCCCAGGTCCTTCTGCGCGGCGTTCCAGTACTTCACGGCCTCTTCCTTGTTGGCCGTGGGGGCCAGGTGGTCACCGGAGACGGCCCGGAAGGTCTTGCCGTCAACGCCGGCCATGGAAGCGGGCACAAGACCGGCGGCGGGCATGGAGCCGTTCTTCATGATGGAGTCGACGAAGGCCTTGCGGTCAAGCGCAGCGCTGACGGCCTTGCGCAGGTTCACGTTGGCCATCGCCGGGCGCTTGGTGTTAAAGGTCAGGTACCAGGAAGTGACGTCGGCCATCGTGGAGAAGCCCTTGTCGGACTTGTACTTGTCGATATACTCGCCGGGAACACCGGTTGCATCCAGTTCGCCCGCCTCGTACATGTTGATGAACGTGGCGTTCTCCTTGATCATCTTGTACGTGGCCTTGGCCAGCTTCACATTCGCAGCATCCCAGTAGTTCGAGTTCTTTTCGAGGACGATGGAGTCCTCATGCACCCAGGTCTTGAGGACGAACGGGCCGTTGCCGATGAACTTGTCGGCGTCGGCGGCGTACTTCTCGCCATTCTTCGTGACGATGTCTTCACGCTGCGGCAGATAGGTCGTGAAAGACATCAGGCTGAGCCAGTACGGGGTCGGCTGAGTCAGGGTCACCTTGATGGTGTAGTCATCCGGGGTCTCGATGGCCACCTTGGCGGACAGGTCCTTCGCCTTGGCGTCGTAGTCCTTGTCGTCGATCTTCAGGGAGCTGTACGCCTCGGCGCCCTTGATGTAGTACAGCTGATAGGCATAGTCCGAAGCGGTCTTCGGATCGAGGGCCCGCATCCAGGCGTACTTAAAGTCCTTGGCAGTGACCGGCTTGCCGTCGCTCCACTTCGCGTCCTTACGGAGGTTGAAGGTATAAGCAGCGCCGTCGACGGTCCACTTTTCGGCGATGCCGGGCAGGAGCTTGAACCCTTCACCGTTACGGACGAGGCCTTCCATCACCTGGTTCAGGACGTCGAAGGAGACCTGGTCGGTGGCCTTGGCGGAATCGAGGTTCGGCGGTTCCTCACCCAGGTTGAGCGTGATCTCCTGCTTGTCGGCCGGCTTTGCCGCGGCCGGAGCGTCCGCTTTCTTGGTGCCCGAACAAGCAGCCAGCAAGACGGACAGGACCAGCAGCGACGCGAGAATCAGGGCAATTCTCTTTTTCATAGACTGTGTTTCCCCCTCGGCTCAGGATGTGTTGTAACGAACTGGGTTCTGTCTGTCCCGCAAAACCAAACGGTAATTCGGGCATGAGCATTGATTATTCGGCGGTAACCTTGCATGTCCTTTCGATAACGTAACTTATTTATTGCCTAAATATCCTAATGCGATACCGAATCGGTTCTGTGGCATTTTGGGGTCTTTAAATTTATGGTACCATTAGCTAGCATCTAGAAAATAAGGTCATGGCTATCGTATAGCGGACCAGGACTGGCGTCCATCGGGCTCTTTCTGGAAGTAGGGTGCGCGCTGACCGCGCCCAACCAGTGGAACCATTTTTGGCCGCATATGACGCAGATTGCGCAGATATTAATTCAATATAACTTATACATCAATGATCATTACCGGATGGCCCGAGCACATCGCCGTAAGGAACTTAATGGAAATACCAAAACTGCTTTGCCAGGTCATCT
Organism: Symbiobacteriaceae bacterium; assembly: GCA_036504075.1. Classification (GTDB taxonomy): domain Bacteria; phylum Bacillota; class Sulfobacillia; order Symbiobacteriales; family Symbiobacteriaceae; genus DASXVX01. Next base: position 23,607 of record DASXVX010000069.1, read on the forward strand.
GCGCCATCTATCTCAATCCTGATGGCCCAAGGTCCGTCTTTCTCTTGTTTTCTTTCATTTTCTTCTTCACCAACGTGGTGGTGGCTGGGTCTGTTGCGACTGGAGAAGGGGCGGCCGTTTGGGCAAAAAA
>DASXVX010000070.1:0-12456 GCA_036504075.1 Symbiobacteriaceae bacterium
GATGTGTCAGTCGCGGGATGACTCCAACTTCAACCCGGTAACAGGAATGACAACCGAAATCGCGAACCAACCTGGGTATGGATTACATTGCATCCACCAGGAGGGTTCGCTCTGTGGCTCGTAACAACCACCAAACCCACCTGGTGGATGCAATGTAATCCATACCCAGGTTGGTTCGCGATTTCGGTTGTCATTCCTGTTACCGGGTTGAAGTTGGAGTCATCCCGCGACTGACACATCTGCGAACATTCGATGTGCGGAATGCGGGTCTAGGTGGCGGACCTTGTCCCGCATGCGCACGACTTTCTTGGCGAACAGTCGGAGCCGTAGGTCTTTGGCTTGCTCTTCAGCCTCTTGCGCTCGTTTGAGGGCTTCCTGAAGTGGTCGGTGGATCTCCTCATCCGTCACCCCTGACCCAGCCGTGTAGAGGCCGTTCACCCTCTTCTGGAAGTCTCGAATCTGTGCGTCCTTGGCGTCCAAGGCTCGCCGCGTCTTCTCAACCTGGGCCTCGGCTTTTTCCGCCCGGAGTCGCAACTGGAGCAGGTCATCGTTGAGTCGAAGCCATTGCTCGTCCTGCACGGCCGAGCCTTGCTCCAGCTCTAGCACACGGTTTGCGAGTTCATCCTTACCCTTCCGCATGAGCCGCTGCCGAACTCTGGCGGTGTCCCGGTTGGGGTCTATGGGCCGTTGCACGGGTGCGCCGGTCCGGCCACCACCTGTGCTCTTGTGGCTCGGAGCGCCTTTCCACGATTTGTGACGGCTGTAGTAGGCCTTGGCATCCGGATTGTTGAGGATCGCGCTCTCCGACACACCGCGCCCCTCGGGGTCCATCTCCTTGGACTTGCGTGAGACGGAGGCCAAGGATACCTTCTGCTGCTCCTTCACCAGGGCATCGACAGCCTGCCGCACGAGGTCAACGGTGCGCTGACGTTTTGGCTCGTAGACCTTCTCCTTCAGCCAGGAGGGGGCTTCAGTCGGCGGCATCGAGGTTGTCCAGTCGGATGAACGCGACACGGGTCCCATCCCTCCTGTATTGCTCCATCATGTCCATCTCGGCCAGTTCGGCGTCACAGTCACGGAGTAACTGCTCCAGGCGGCTTACCTCCGGCATTAGCCCTTCAGCCCGGCAGAAGTCGAGTTGCATCCTGGCCCATTCCTTCTTGCGTTCAACCTGGTACCGTTTGGTCGGGTCTACGACTTTGCCGGCACAGCCAACGCAGGCGAACTTGGCGGCGCAGAAGCCGTGGCTCACGCAATGCCCGCCTTCGACATCGGCCAGCGTCCCCGCCTTCCCCGCAGCATCTTCGTAAAGCCGTACCTGTTCCTCCGGTGCACGGAGGACCTGCTTCCCGAGGTTGACGTTCGCGGCGAACCGCATGAGAAGCTGGTCGTGGTGTTCGGCGATCATCGAATCAGTCGGCTGGCTGTAGTAATCGGTGACCTCGATGTCCTTCTGCTGGAGCCACTCCCGGACAACGTCCTTGGGAATCTTGAGCACCTGCACGGCGTGCGTGGCGAAGCAATGGCGCAGAGTGTGGGCCGTGACCACCACGTTGCCGCCTTCCTGGGTCTTAAAGGCCATGCCGTGAAGAATGAACTTCATGCAGGCGGTAATTGCGATGTCGCGAAGGTGACGGCCACTGTACTGGAACAGATAGGGTTGCTTATTCTTAAAGCGGAACGAGCGGGCGTTCTGGGAGTCAAAATTGACCTCCCGGAGGTTATCCTTTACGGTCAGCCCGTAGTGGTCTTGGAGCATCTGCATGGTCATCCGCATCAAGCGAATCTGCTCCGTCCCGATGTAGTAGGGGTGTGGCTCGTCGCGCCGCTCACCTTTCGGGATTAACATGAGGCAGACACGCTCACGTGGTCCTTGGTCACTGGCTCCTGGTGGGGCTGGCTGCGTCACTCGCTTTAGGCATTCTGGGGTCATCCGGATCTGCATCGCCTCATTGATTCGCATCCCCGTCGTCGTAAAGGTGTCCAGGGCCAACAGGCCGAACATGGCTGCGGCATAGAGCGGTTCTATAGGAATCAACACGCCTTCGGCCGCACGCTGGGCATCGGACATGAATAGAGCTTCTGCCTTGGGCCAAGTCAGAAGTCCCGCCGTCATGCCATGGAAGGGTGTAGTCAACGCCTCTGGCTTCTCGTCATCCCCGTATCCCCATGCACGAACGTACTCCTGCTTTGCATGGACTTCTTCTTCCGTTCCATGCCGCGGACCATTCCCCAGCAGTCCACGGCGCAACAGCTCCTCAAACCATAGGCCTTCGGCCGGGCCATCTCCGACCAGGTGCTCCGCATGGACAAATTCCAAGAAGAGGCGGTTCTGCCCGTCGGAATAGGCCCCGGTCTTGGTCGTGGCTGCCTTGACCGAGTGTGGCGAATACTTGTCCTTATGGGCGAATACGAACGAGCGGCGGTCCCAGATGCGGAAGTGCAGCCGTTCCTGGGGTGGAATGCCTTGTTCCCTCTCCTCGCTTTCGTCGTAGCAGTAGGAGATTGGCAGGGTGAACGGCTTACCGCTCTGTAGTTCCTTCATGGCATCGTGGTAAGCTTGGCGGACGCGGGCGAGGCGGTTGAGGCGCAGTTGTGCCATGGCTCGAATCGCAGGAAGACTGGGTACGACCGCATCTGTAGCGGCCTTACGGGCCTTCCTTGCCTTCTGTTGAGCGTCCCCGCTGAGTTTCCCCACCCAGTGAAGCTGTCCTTTATCGGGTATGGGCAAGGAAAACGGCTCGTACAGCCTGCGTTCCGCGGGTGGTAGGCTCTTTAGCCATCGATCAACCTGTATGGCAGCGGTGTTATATTTCTTCCATGTATCGCTCTTGGTGTTAAGGGAGTCCTCTGGCAATACCTGGCCAGATAGGTAAGCTCGGAAGACTTCAGTGGCGTTCCAGTCCTCCATCAACTCATAGCCAAGAATTCCGAACAATTCACGGAAGCGCGGGGCGACATACTTCAGAACGTTGAGAACTGTATTCGCCTGCAGTCTACGAGCTGTCATCACGAGTGCAGCGAGGGCGAGATGGTCCGCCCACGGGTTGCCGACGACATTGTGCTCCAAGTAGACCACAACCGACTCCTCGACCTCCGGCCACTCACCCTCATTCCCAGGGGCACCGCAGGTCTTAGGAGCAACCAGGACTTCCGGGGCGATCTTCCCTGCAAGGCGCTGCCACGGCGTTGTCTTGCCATCATTCGGCACTCTGGTCGCCTCCAATAATGTCCATGAGGAAGGCGAGGTCGTCATTGTGAGGCGCTTCTTCAGCCGCCTTCTTACCATGGACAATCGGTTGCTGGTTCTTGGGACGCCTCCGCTTCAGTTCGGCCATCGCCTGCTTCTTGGACTGCTCCATCAGGTTGTGAACCCTGTCCTGCACCTCTGCATGGCGCTGGGCATCGAAGTAGTGCTGGTAGACCTCAATCATGGCCATACCGCTCTTCCACTTCATGTACTCCACTAGCTCACGCAGCCGCCGCTGCACCTCGCCTTCTGTCCGGGCGGTCTCGTAGATCGTGCGGACCGCCATCGTCACGTACCAATGGCGCGCTTGGTGCGGATCGGCGTCAATCCTCGCCGCCTTGCAGGCCGGGTTCCAGTAGTGCTGCCGAAAGGTCTTCGGGCTGAGGGGAGTTCCACGTTCCGTCAGGAACAGCGGCACTTCCAGCAGGTTCACGCCCTTCCGCTTCGCCAGCTTTACGTAGTCCTCGACCCCATGGCCGTTCGGGTCGTGCTTGCGCCGCTCCGTGTCGAAGTAGCGCCGGAGGAGTTTGGCCGTGTCGTCATGCCAACGGAAGAACTTGACCCGTTTGCCGTTGCTGCCCTTGCTGGTGGCGTTGGCCTCACGAAGCAGCCCTCTGGCCTGCCAGTCGCCGAGCGTGAGGGCCAGCACCTCCGAGATGCGACCGCCGGACTCGAACAGGATGCGGGTGACACACTCTTCCCGCAGGTTCCAGCCGTTCACCCTGCTCCCACCCGCCAGCACCAGCCCCGGCAGCTTGGGGTCATCCACCACCTGGGGCAGCCACTCGTCCCCCTGGATGCGGAAGTAGCTGTCCGACAGACGCCGCTTCCGACGCGGCTCCTCCGTGCCGCCCAGCAGCGACATGCGCGGGAACTCCCGCATTTCGGCTTCCATCTCCTCCAAGGCGGCCAACGCATCTGCAGACAGCTTGGAGACCGACTCCACCAGCGGGTTGTCAAGGAACGGGTAATAGCCCCTGGTCACCATGACTCCGTAGAATAGCTTCAGCGCAGAGAGAAAGACCCGGATGGTGCTGCGGCTTTCTCCTGTCACCTCTACAACTTGAAAGCCATACTTGTGCGGACGGACCCGGCACCGCAGCTTCTGGATCAGATAGTCGTCGACCGCCTGCCTTAGTTGCTCAGGAGGACTGTCCCACCGGTTCCCCGCCCGCACCTGCCACTCGTCCACCTCCAGCCACGTAAAGAAGGGGAGCGCCGCACTCAGGTAGGTTTGGGCGGTCTTGCCGCTCGTTCGTTCGGCTGATTCCTTCGCCGCGACTGTCAGGGGCATGTGCAAGGTTCCCAGACGGTCAAAAACAAGGACAGGGTGGCGGTGAGTTGCGGCGGAGGGCCGCGCCACAGCGCGGTACGCCTTGATTACCAAACATCCTCAACTCTTTCGTGTAGTGAGAGTATGAGGCTATATGCTTCAATGCCGAACGCCGTTGCCCTGCTTCCGGGGACACGAAAAACAGCCGCCAAATCTATGCAGTGGTTCTGCATAGACTCGGCGGCTGTTTGGTTACATTTGCGAACCGTTACGGCAAAGGTCGGTTACAGGTGGGGCGCCCCTTCTCACCTAGAATCACCCTTGGCCGACAGCATGGCTAAGAGCACCGGGCGATTCGAGGTTCGGAGTTCGCAGTTGCCGTCCCACATGATAGGACGGCGGCGACTGTCGTTTGCAATCCGAGACAGAAGCCGCTACTTGCTAGCGAAGCGCATGGCCGCGATCACGATCAGCACGACATAGATGAACGTGAGTACATTCATCTTGACGGTAATGACCACCATCGGCGTCACCCCTTTCAGGGCTCGGCCTGCCGCAACTCCCAGATTCAGGATATCACAGAACGCACTTTCGGCTTGTCGAAGGCCGGAGTGCGTTTCTGTCTATTATTCGCCAAATGTCGACATGAGCTGAACCGAAGGCGTCCCGCACAAGCGCATTATGCTGCGTGCGCTTGCGTGCAAGCGCATGAGCCCCGATTGGCGTGTATACGCTCGTTTGCAAGCCTGTGTGAGGGCAGGAAGCCGCTCCCGCGCGAGCGGGCCGGAGAGCCCATAAGGGCGAGGGCATGTGCGACACAGGATGCGGGCGTTTCCGCCCTGCGGCGGCCTTACCTGCGTTTGCCGCTCCAGAAGGTCGCAGACGCCTGCGTGCGGTCTCATGAGCCTGCGTGCGGTCTCATGAGCTTGCGTGCGGTCTCCGAAGCCTGCGTGCGGTTTTTCGGACCTGCTCTAAAACAGCTTGATCTGCCGGTGGTCGATGAACGTGATCCGATGAATGGGGCACGGACCTTGCGCGTCCAATGCGGCAAAGTGCTCCCTGGCCGCGTAGCCCTTGTGCTTGGCGAAGCCGTACCCGGGATATTGCCCGTCGTACGCCACCATCATCCGGTCCCGGGTCACCTTGGCCAACACCGAGCCAGCGGCGATCGACAGCACTTTCCGGTCGCCGCCAATTACACTACGCTGCGGCCCTTCCCACCCCGGCAGCTTTGCATTGCCGTCGACCAGGAGGCAGGGACCCGGCGTGGTCAAACCCGCCATCTTCAGCGCCGCCGCCGCCGCCAGGGCCATGGCCTCGAACGTGGCATTGCGAATGTTGATCTGGTCGACCCGCCGGTTGTCGACCACGCCGACCCCCCAGCCGAGCGCCGCCGCGCAGATGCGATCGTAGGCCGCCTCCCGTCGCTTTTCCGACAGCTTTTTCGAATCGTCGACGCCCGTCAGCACGACGCCTGCGGGCAGAATGCACGCCCCGGCCACCACCGGCCCCGCCAGGGGGCCGCGGCCGGCCTCGTCCACCCCGACAACAGCGAAGCCGTGGTGCCAGAGAACCCGTTCCATGCGGAGGTCAGCCATGCGCCTGCGCCGCCCTTCGTTTTCGTGTCACCGTCCGCAACAGGAGCAGGAGCAGGAACCCGCCGCAGGCGACAAGCGCCACCCAGGCGCTAAACCGATACATGCCCGCCGTGCCCACCTGGTCGACCAGCCGGCCCCCGACGTAAGTCCCGACCAGCGTCGCAAGCCCGAGCGTCACCAGGCCTAGCAGCGCCTGCCCGCTGGTCCGCAGTTCCGGCGGCGTCAGTTCGCCCACAAAAATGACGGCGGTGGGCATAAGCAGCGCGTATGTGATGGACTGGAGCAGGGTCACCCCCACCAGCAGATTCGGGTTGGTGATGACGCTGTTCAGCCCCCATCGGAGTGCGTACGCGGCGCCGGACAATGCCAGCAGCGGCAGCGGACCCGTGCGGTCAATAATCGACCCCAGCACGAGCCAGACCGGGACTTCCGCCAGTGCCGTCAGCCCCCAGGCCCAGCCCAGGGCGGAGCTGGAGCCGCCGACGCTCATGAAGTGGACCGAAAAGAAGGCCGAATTGGCGGCGAGCGTCGTCTGCTCCACCGCACAGAGCAACAGGAAGGCCAGCAGGTACGGGTTCTTCACCAGCTTCCACAGTTCCCCCCAGACGGGCCGCCGGCCCGTGAGCCCCTCCGCCGGCAGTTGCCGGGCGAAGAAGACCGAGAACAGCATCAGCCCCCCGTAGAGGAAAAACTGGGAGTGGACGCCGATGCGGCCATACAGCCACCCCGCCGTCACCGCGACGATCGGAAAGCCGATGGAGCCCCAGAGCCGGAGCCGGGGGTAGGCGACGCCCGTCCGCTCCATCTCCCCCAGGGCGATGGAATCGGCAATGGGTCCGATCAGGCCGGCAAAGAACGACCAGAGCATCACCAGCGGCAGCAGCGACCAGAAGGACCGCCCCGCCCCCATCAACAGCCCGGTGGCCGCGACGATCAGCAGCAGCACCGACAGCATCCGGCCCCGGTGACCCGACCGGTCGGTGAGCGGCCCGAAAATCGGCTGCGAGATGAAGAGCAGCACCGGCTGGACGGACATGAGCAGACCGATCTCCGTGCCCGTCAGACCGATGGAGCGGAAATAGAGCGACAGATATGGCGACAAGGCGCCCACGGCGCCGAAATACGCAAAGTAGACGGGTGACAAGGTCAGGCCTCCTGATAGTAGCGCTACCCTTCCGCCATTTCCTGGCGAAGTTGATCGAGCCGGGCCAGAATACCGGGCACCGCCTCCCGCCCGGCGGCGTAGCCCCGGCGCACAAACTCGGGGGCGGACCGGGTCGAAAAGCCATTCAGGCCGGAGACCTGCGGCCGGATGACCACATCGGCCCACTCCAGCGAGGCGGTCACCGTCTGCCGGGCCATGATGTCAAACGCCCGGGAGATGGCCTCACCAATGGAGCGGATCGGCCCGGGGGAAAAGCTGTACTGGGTGATATCCACGGCGATGACCAGGTCGGCGCCCATGGCCCGGACGACGCTGGCAGGCACGTTGTTCACCACCACGCCATCCACCAGGTACCGGCCGTCGAGTTCCACCGCCTTGAAAATGCCGGGAATGGCCGTGGACGCCCGCACGGCGTCGGCCACAAACCCATCCCGGAGAATCACTTCGTGTCCCGCCCCGGCGTCCGCCGCCACGGCGGCAAACGGCACCCGCAGCCGGTCGAACCTGACCTGACCGATCTGCCGCTCCAGGAACCCCCTCATCCGCCGGCTGGTAAGGAATCCGCCTGCGGGCCACGCGGGTTCGGCGATATCCAGCCAGCCGGTCTGGCTGATCAGCGCCTCGATGCGTGTCCAGTCCAGGCCACCGGCCCAGAGCGCCCCCACCAGGGAGCCGGAACTGGTCCCGGCCAGAAAGTCGACGGGGATGGATGCCTCCTCCAGCGCCCGGATGACGCCAATGTGGGCGGCACCCCGAATCACGCCCCCGCCGAGGGCCAGCCCGACGGTGGGGCGCCCGGTCCGGCTGAACTGGCGCTTGAGCCGCAGGTGCTCTGCCGCAATGGTGGAGCCCGCGGCCAGCAGGGACGCCTGGCTTACCACCCGCTCCAGCTCGCGGACGTTGCCGGCCAGGAACGGGTACAGCTCCAGCTTGCGGAGGGCGTCCGGGCTGACCGGCTCCAGCGCCCGGGCGCCGGCGGGCAGGTGCCCGTGCTTGCGAATGAAATGCCGGACCAGGGCGGGCACGTCTTCCCGCCGTTCCCGCAGCGGCGGCACGGGCACGGCGAAGCCTTCGTCGAGCAGTACGGCCTCCACGTCCGACGGCTCCCGCTCCTCGGCCGACCCCGCGGTGGCCAGCACCCTGGGTACGTTGCCGGGCAGTCTCCCCGGCCGGTCGCCGGCGACCGACGGCATGACCGCCCGGACCGGACCGGCCGCTTCCGGCGGCGCCAGGTGGGCATGCTTCAACAGCAGCGTGCCGTGTGCCGCCATGCGCAGGCATTCCGCCCAATGCTGGTCCGACCAGTGGGTCGCATCCAGCACCATGAACGGCCCGTCCTTGCGTTCGCTGTTATAGTGAGCCCGGGCGGCCGCCAACTCCTTGCCGGTGCCGGGTTCGCCCACGAAAATGACCGGTTGTATGCTCCGCCCGGCCCGAGCAATGGCCGCCCGCACCCGCTGGGACCACGGGCCGGAGCCGACCCACTCGGGATAGGCCCGCGCCGACTGCCGGGTCAGGTGGTCCGCGAAAGTCCGTTCCCGGAGCTTGGCCCGTTGCAGCCGGGCGCCCGCCTCCTTGGCCCGGGCGGACAACGCGGCAATAATGGCGCGGTTAAGCTGGCTGTTCCGCTCCAGCAGGAGCAGCAGCCCTTCATGCGAGAGGCGCAGGAGGCTGGTCACTTCCCGGGCGACGGCGGTCGCCGGGGCGGGCTCGCCGGTCAGGGCGGGCAGCTCCCCGAAGAAGTCGCCCGGCCCCAGCAGGTTCAGCCGGGTGGGCATATCGCCTTCCAGCAGCAACTCCACGGCGCCCTCCGCCACAATGCAGAAATCGCCGGCGGCCTGGCCCTGGCGGACCATCACCTCGCCGGGCTGATACCAGGCCCAGTCGTACTGGCCGTGCAGCATGTCCAGTTCGCTGTCGGAAAGCGGGGCCAGCAACGGCAATTCACGCAGGGCCGCCAGAGTCATCGTCAATTCACCACCAAACGTTCGCCACAATAAATGCCAGACCTATCTGCAGACGGTCCGGGGACCGCAGAAGTTCCCTTAACCCGTTAACAATATAAACTTCGCCCTGCCTGCGCGGATGCCCTTCCCGGCTGGCCCGATGTCAGGAAGTCGCACATAAGCGCAATTGATGACAGATATATTCCCATCAAACAATGTTGACATTTCGCTACGCAGGGCGTACTTTCGAGGTGCCTCACATGGTGATGGGAGGGTATTTTATCATGATTAATGCTGGTGATACCGCCTTCGTCCTCCTGAGTGCCGCACTTGTCTGTCTCATGACCCCCGGCCTCGCCTTTTTCTACGGCGGCCTGGTCCGCCGGAAGAACGTCCTCACGATCATGATGCAAAGCTTCATTTCCATGGGCGTGGTGACCATCATTTGGGTCCTGTTCGGCTTCTCTCTGGCCTTCGGCCCCGACGTGGCTGGACTCATCGGCAACTTTAAGTACTCCCTGCTGCATGGCGTCGGCATGACCCCCAATCCGGCGTACGGCGGGACCATTCCGTTCCTGGCCTTCTTCTCCTATCAACAGATGTTCGCCATCATTACGCCGGCCCTGATCACCGGCGCCTTCGCCGACCGGGTCAACTTCAAGAGCTACCTGATTTTCCTGGTGATCTGGAGCCTACTGATTTACATACCGCTCACCCACTGGATCTGGGGCGGTGGGTTCCTGGCCACGCTGGGCGTGGTCGACTTCGCCGGCGGTATGGTCGTGCATGTCAGCGCCGGCATGGCGGCACTGGCCTCGATCCTGTTCGTGGGCAAGCGCCGGATCAAGCCCGGCGAGGACCTTGGCCCGCATAACGTCACCTATGTGGCGCTCGGCACCGGCCTGCTCTGGTTCGGCTGGTTCGGTTTCAACGGCGGCAGTGCGCTGGCGGCTAACGGCGTGGCGGTCACCGCCTTCATTAACACTGACATCGCCGGGTCGGTGGCCATGGTGGCCTGGCTGTTTATCTCCTGGATTCACGACAAGCGCCCGAGCTTCGTGGGCGCGCTGACCGGCGCCGTGGCGGGTCTGGCCACGATTACCCCGGCGGCCGGCTATGTGGAGCCGTGGGCGGCCGTGGTCATCGGCCTGCTGGCGGCCGGCGTTTGCTACCTGGCGGTCCAGTTCCGGATGAAACTCGGCTGGGACGACGCCCTCGATGTCTGGGGCGTCCATGGCGTCGGCGGCTTCGTGGGCTCGATCAGTGTCGGCATTTTCGCCGTCACCTCGGTGAACGGGGTGGGCGGCCTCCTCTCGGGCGACCTGCGCCAGTTCTCCGTACAGGTCCTGGCCGCGGTCCTGACGGCCGCCTATGCGTTTGGCGTCACCTACGGTTCTCTCAAGGTGATCAACCTCTTCACGCCGGTCCGGGTCACCCCGACCGCGGAAGAGCAGGGGCTCGACACCGTCATTCACGGTGAAAAGGCCTACGTGCTTGGCGCCGACTAGCGGCGGTTTCCACTGGCCAAAAACGTGCGCAGGGCCTCCCGCCAACCGTGGCGAGAGGCCCTGTTTGTCTACGGCGACGGTGATTTGCGTCACCTGGATACTTTATGGCCGCTAAACACAACTTAACGTTTGCGTAACGTTTCTATCGGCTCGTGCGAACTTCTTTGACATCCACACAGGCGTATCGTACGGCCGTAGGGCATCATACACCGTAATATGGAGGAAAACACATGATCAACGCCGGTGATACCGCCTTCGTGCTCCTCAGTGCCGCGCTCGTGTGCCTGATGACCCCCGGCCTGGCCTTTTTCTATGGCGGCCTCGTGCGCCGCAAGAACGTCCTGACGATCATGATGCAGAGCTTCATCTCCATGGGCGTCGTGACCGCAATCTGGGTCCTGTTCGGCTTCTCGCTGGCTTTCGGCCCCGACGTGGCCGGGCTGATCGGCAACCTCAAGTACGCCATGCTGCACGGGGTCGGCATGCTCCCCAATCCGGCGTACGGCCCGACGATCCCGTTCCTGGCCTTCTTCTCCTACCAGCAGATGTTCGCAATCATCACCCCGGCCCTCATTACCGGCGCTTTCGCCGACCGGGTCAATTTCAAGAGCTACCTGATTTTCCTCGTGATTTGGAGCGTCCTCATCTATATTCCGCTCACCCACTGGATCTGGGGCGGCGGGTTCCTGGCCCAGCTCGGCGTGGTCGACTTCGCCGGCGGCATGATCGTCCATGTGAGTGCCGGCATGGCAGCCTTGGCTTCGATCATGTTCGTGGGCAAGCGGCTGATCAAACCGGGCGAGCCAGTCGTCCCGCACAACATCACCTACGTGGCGCTCGGCACCGGCCTCCTCTGGTTCGGCTGGTTCGGCTTTAACGGCGGCAGTGCGCTGGCGGCCAACGGCATCGCGGCCACGGCCTTCGTCAACACCGACATCGCCGGGTCGGTAGCCATGGTGGCCTGGCTCTTTATCTCCTGGATGCACGAAAAGCGCCCGAGCTTCGTGGGCGCCCTGACCGGCGCCGTGGCCGGCCTGGCGACGATTACCCCGGCCGCCGGCTATGTGGAACCGTGGGCCGCTGGGGTCATCGGCCTGCTGGCGTCGGTCGTCTGCTACATGGCGGTCCAGTTCCGGGTCAGGCTGTCCTGGGACGACGCGCTGGATGTGTGGGGCGTGCACGGCGTGGGCGGCATGCTGGGCTCGATCGCTGTCGGCGTTTTTGCCGTGAAGAGCGTGAACGGGGTCGGCGGCCTGCTGACCGGCGACCTGCACCAGTTCTACGTCCAGGTCCTGGCCACGGTCCTGACGGCTGTCTACGCCTTCGCAGTCACGTACGGCATCCTGAAGGGCATTGACCTGTTCTCGCCGGTCCGGGTCAGCCCGGAAGCGGAGCAGAAAGGTCTGGACAGCGCGATCCACGGGGAGAACGCCTACGTCCTCGGGGACGAATAGCACCGGTTCATGCAGACAGGCCTCCCGCAGGTTGTGCGGGAGGCCTGTTACATTGGGCAGGTAGACCGTGGGGCGTTTGTTGGCCGCAGATTTCGCAGCAGTCCTGTAATGCTGACGGTAAGGGTTGAGAAAAGACAAGACCTCCTGGTATAAATGGTGTTGCAACACACCCATTACACGCAGGAGGTCGAGATCCATGAACCACAAGCGTCGAGCCGAAAAGCTCTCCATCGTCCGAGCCGTACATTCACTCATCGTCGGA
>DASXVX010000071.1:0-8224 GCA_036504075.1 Symbiobacteriaceae bacterium
TTCGCGGGGCCGACTCCTTAAGGTTTAGCGTTATTGTGCGTTGGTTTGGTGCTGCTGCCACTTTTCCATGACCTTATCGGCCTGCTGCTGGGTCATCTTCCCTGACTTGACCGCGTCCGCCAGCTTGGCTTGAAGCTCATCTTTGGTGAGCCTGTTCATCCCCATCCCTTTGCCGTCGGCGTGGCGGTTGCGGCGTCCGCCGTGGCGCTGGGCGAACTTGTCGGCCTGCTCCTGGGTGATCTTGCCGTCCTTGACGGCCTGGTCAAGGAGACTCTTCTCGTTGACCTTCAGCTGGGTCATGGCCGACTTGCGCAGGGCCATGAGCTGCCTGGCCACGTCGGCCTCAGCCGGGGTCATTTTGCCTGTTTTGACCATGTCGTCGAGATGTCCGGCCTTGTCGACGGGGGCAGTAACTGCGGTGGGATTCGTGGAATTTGGGTTCGCCGTGTTGCTGTCCGCCAGGGCGACGCCGCCTGCGAGGAGTGTGCCGGCCACGAGAACGGCACCGGCCGCCGCGGCCCATTTCCGAGTGACTACCATATTGGATCATCCTTTCTTTTTGCGGTTCGAGGTTCATTCTGCCCCAGATGACTGAGGACGGCCTGAGAAGAGTTTGAACAGAGTGTTGCCATCGTATGAACAGTGGAACGGAACTGGCAGGGAAAACCTGCAACGTATGCGTTGACTGCCTCGCGGGGCATATGCTATAGTAACGACATCGCATTCCGGCATAGCTCAACGGTAGAGCATTCGGCTGTTAACCGAAGGGTTGTAGGTTCGAATCCTACTGCCGGAGCCAGCGCAAAAACAGGCGGCCTGTTCGCCTGTTTTTGTTTATTTGCGGAACCCGTCTTGAAATGCAGGGGCGGGCTCACGTACAATAAAGTGCAGACTTAAAGCGGGCCCTTAGCTCAGCGGTAGAGCTGCCGGCTCATAACCGGTTGGTCGTAGGTTCGAATCCTGCAGGGCCCACCAAATGCGTACAGGCGCCGGCGTAAGCCGGCGTGTGACTGGAAGCATAACTTGGCCATTTTGGCCAGGTTATGCTTCCTTTCACTTTCGGCCACTTATTGCTTCCTGGTGCGACTCCCGGCCATTTTATGGTTCCACAAACACGTGAAATGTCACAAAAAACGAGCCTCAGTGGGCTCGTTTTTGTACTGCGTTGGCAGGCGGCCAATTGCTCGGCGGTTGGCCGGAACCGCCAGCCACCGGTTTCGTAGTCCGGACACAAGTAGACCTCCGAGTAACCCATCTGAGGCCCTCCCGAGGAGCATCAAGGCGCGAAGCGAAACAACTCCACCACGTCTGCGAAGCCGTGCTCTCAGCTGCCACGCCCGCGCGGCAGTCCGCCGCCCAGTCCTGTGTCTTGACGAAGGGGTCCCCCCTACGGGGTGGGATTAGCCCCATCACGCTTTGGGCCACGTCCGCTCCATCCGTGGGTCCGCGCCGAGCCGAAGCTCTCGGCCCACTGCATCCGGGCCTCCTGAACGGATGACGACCCGAGCGTTCTGGCGGAGCGGATAAGTCCGCAGCACCGGCTCGACGGCACGGAACAAGGCGTCGGCATCGGGACCGTACATGAAGAGGATGAACTCGTCCTGCCCGCGCTCGATGCCGTCAAACTCCCCCACGCTGATCCTGCCGCGATGGCAACTCAGTCGTCTGGCCAGCTCAAGCTGCGAGACTGGTGGCCAGTCCTGTAGTGCCTTGTCCACGGGCGTCTACACATGCTGTACGTAATGCCGGGTGACTCAGGCGGTATGTCGCATGAGCTTCCTGGCCGCACACGCCCGGCCCCCGGCGAACAAGCAAGAACAATACGTACCATAAATTCGGATAATATCGTGTTTACAAACAGCGAAGAATAGATTAAGGTATATATGTATTTCGGTTTACGAGATAAAAAGCATATACAATTGTGGGGCACTGGCTCGACCACATGCTGGGGAACAATGCTGCGCATTGAAGTTACGGATATTGAATGGAGGTCTGGTCGATGAAAGCGAAGCTTGTTGCACTGCTGGCTGCCCTCTTGATGCTGGTCTCGATTTCCAGTACCGTGTCAGCCGGTGCTCCCGGTAAGGGAAACGGCACGGTTGACCCCTTCGCTCTGAAGCTGACCGCCCTGTTGGGCAAGGATGGCACGACGGACCTGTCCGCCACGGTGACACCCGTGGTGTCTGGCTTTACGGCCCCCGACAGCCTGAAAAAGGTACAGCTCAAGTCCTTCCTGTTGGATGGAGAACTGGCCTACACTCGAAACTTTAAGGATGTTGTTTCGCCTGCCGGCAAGGCGCTCCTTCGCCTCGACGACGTCAAGCGAGGTCAGCCCCTGAAGGTGATGGTCGGCGTGCAGAATAGCCAGACCGTCGATGAGAAGATCATCACAGGCGAAACGAAGGTCCTGCTCCGGCCCGACCTGGCGGTTAATGAGGTGAAGGCCGCATCGGCTGCCAAAGTTGGCGAGTTGATTCCCGTGAACGTCGTCGTGGGTGAGCAGAACGGCGACCTGAGTGCTGCCGCTTCGGTGCAGATCGAAGAAAATGGCCAGATTCTGGACCGGGTACCCAACGTTCAGGTGGACGCTGGTTCGACGGCCTCCCTCGCCTTCATGCTCCAGTTCGCTCAACCCGGGACCCATACCCTGACTGTGCGCATCGGAGATGTGAACCCCGGCGACTATGACCTGTCCAACAACGCAGCCACGTTCACGATCGACGTCAGGACGACGCCCACCGAGTCCTACTACTACACCTCGTACTACTGGTATGCCGATGACGACCAGAACGACTGGTATGTCTACCACATGGGTGAGTCCACGCCGTTCATGCACACGCACAAGCAGACCCGTGAGGATATGTTCTCACTCGTACTGATGGCAGATAAGCAGACCAACTTTGCGAATCAGGTCACCTTGATGCTGACTTCGGAGACCGGTGACACCAAGAGCTTTACCGTCAGCGGCATTACCGGTCCCGGCGTCTACCTGTTTAACAATGACAACATGACCGGCGTACGGGTGCTGTATTACGATCAGGATGCCGCTCTCTACGTATGGACGTATGGCGGCGTCTGGACGATGAGCCAGAAGTTCCTCGATGCGACCGGGTACACCTACACCACGTCCGGAAGCACCGGTACGATCCTTGGCGCCAAGGAACTGGTCAAGGTGAAGTTGGACCTGACAGACAGCAATGGTACTCGTTCCGCCGGGTACACGCTGAACCTCAATGAGAGGGTATACACGTACGACGGCTGGTACGAGAACACCTACGACAACACCCGGACCAACTGGGTGATCTATCGCCACTACTACGGTGATGCGCAGCAGAGCGGCACTCTCGCTTTCTAGCCAACCGGCTTCATAAGTTGCATGCCCATCCTCGCCGCCGGCGAGGATGGGCATGCGCTTTTGACGGACCGCAGATCTGCCTCCTGTGGCTGTACCCAATCGGCCACGAACTCCACATCCAGGCCCCAGGGCTTCCGGTACAACGTAAGCCTCTTACACAGGTGAGGGAGAAATGGCTACGGCAGCTGGGGCGAAGCAGAAGCTGCTGCTATGGTGTCATGACAGCAGGCGAGGCGACTATTTCAAGCTGGACCGACAGGTGTGAGAGTACCGCTCCCCGGGTGCCGATTTTGAACTCCTGGCCAGTTTTTGCTTCCGTTCCGGACTGTCGGCCAAAATATGCTTCCCTGGAGATACTGTAACCGCACAGGGTGCGGCCGGCGGCCAGTGAGGCGCGCCGTTTGCTGGCCGACTCAACTCCGGCCCGGACCCAACTGGGATGGGAGCCACAGGTCTCCCAGGCGGAGGGACTGAAGCGGACGATGGCCTTTATCCAGGAGCACTTCCGCCCGGAGCACGCCTCGCGGTACATCGTGTAGGGGAGTGGTGACAATGAAAGCCGTCGTGATGGCAGGGGGGCAAGGGGGTAAGGCTCCGTCCTTACACGCAGATCCTGCCAAAGCCCATGCTCCCGCTCCGGGAGCGGCGGCAACGTACCGAGGTCCCCGCGCTTCTGGTATGGCTCAAATGGTTTCCGTCCTGTAGACTGAAACCCGGACGTGCGGATTGGATGGGGGCGCGGGCCTATGCGTTGGGTGTCTGTGTGGTTGATGGCATTGATCATGATTGCCGGCTGCAGCCATGCGGGCCTGGACAAGCCGTTGGTCGTCGTTCTGCTGTCCGACGACGTGCGCGCGCCCAAGGTGGAGGGACTCCGGACCGGTCTCCAGGGTCTGGGATACGCCCCGGACGCCATTGTGGTGGACGTTTTGTCCGCCAAAGGCGATCGCTCCACGCTGGCGAAACTCGCCGGGGAGGCCCGGACCCGCCATCCGGCGGTCCTGGTGGCTGGCGGCGGGGTGGAGGCGATTGCCTTGAAGGAGGCCGCCGCCGGGCAGACGCCCGTGGTGATGATGGGCGTGGCCTCGACGGTCCGCACCGGGCTGGTGGACTCCCTCTTGCACCCTGGCGGAAACATCACCGGATTAGATAATCAGCACGCCGAACTGTCGGCCAAGCGCCTGGAACTGCTGACCAAGCTGCTGCCCGGCGTGCGGCGGGTGCTGTTGCTCTATGATCCGCAGATTATCCCCGGGCAGCATGCACTGGAGGTTACCATGGAGGCCGCCCGGCGCCTGCGCCTGGATGTGCAGCCGCTGCAGGTATGGACCCTGGAGCAGACGATGAACGAGCTGAGTGCGTTCCAACCCGGCGAGTACGATGCGGCGCTGCTCCTGCCGGGCTACGTGTTGGAGTCCGGCGCCCGAAATATCGCCGTCCAGTTTGACCGGCTCAAGCTGCCGGTCATGGGGCCGCTCGACCTGGAGGGCGAGGGCGGGCTGCTGGCGGCCTACGGCGTTTCCATGCGGGATCAGGGCGCGCAGGCGGCCCGATTTGTGGTGAAGATGCTCCAGGGCGTGCGCCCCGCCGATATCCCCGTAGAGACGCCGGATGATCCCGTCCTGGTGGTTGACCTGCGGATGGCCAGGAAACTGGGGGTCAATCTCTCACCGGTGGGGATGGCCCTGGCCAAGACGGTCCTGACAGAGGCGGGTGATCGCCCGTGAAGCGCTGGTGGGGACATCTGCGGGCCAAAGTGCTGGCTTTCGGCATCGTCATGTCGGTGATGCCCCTGGCCATCTTTGGCTGGTTCGGCATCACGGCGACCGAGAGCGCCCAGATGGAGATCGTACAGACCCAGAACCGCGCCGCCGCCACCACGGTGGCCGACGAGTTGAGCCGGTTCATGCGGGATCTCAAGATGCCGCTCGGGATCCTGGCCGGAACGTACGGGGCCGACCTGCTTCGGGCAGACGGGTCCGAACAGGAGCGCCTCCTCTATACGCTGCTGCGGGATGTGCCGTACCTGGAGGAGGTGGCGCTCCTTGATTCCACCGGGCTGGAGCACGCCCGTGTCTCCCGGCGTGAGATTACGACCGGGGCAGAGCCGGCCCAATACGGCGGCGCGCCTCTCTGGCCGAAACTGGCGAAGGGCGGCCCGGCGCTGAGCTCCGTGACCCTGGACGTAGACGGGCGGCCGCTGATGCAGGTCGGAGTGCCGCTTCCGGACCGATCCGGCGCACTGATCGCCCGGGCGAGCCTGCGCGGCGTATTCGCCAATATTGCCGCCGTCAGGGGCGCCGGGGGCGTCCGGATCCATGTGGCCGACGAGAGCGGGCGGCTCATCGGCGATTCGGATTTCAGCCTGGTCCTGGCCGGGAATCAGGTACCCCTGCCCTCGGACAACGACACACCCTACCGCTCGGTGACCGGTGAAGAGGCGCTCGGCATCAGCGCTCCGGTGCCGGAGCTGCTGTGGCATGTGGTGGCGGAGACGCCGCTGGATATTGCCATGGCGCCGGTGCACCGCCTGGGCTGGGAGTTTGGGTCGGGTGCGCTGGCGCTCATGACCGTGGTGGTGGTGCTCTCGGTGATCTTCGGGCTGCAGCTGGCGGAACCGCTGGAACGCCTGGAGGCCGGGGCAAAGCGGGTAGGCACCGGCGACTTCTCCGGCCGCATCCCCGAAGGCGGGCGCGACGAACTGGGCCGGCTGGCCTCCGCGTTTAACGCCATGACCGAACGACTGGCCATCGCCAGGCAGTCGGAGAAACTGGTGGCAGTGGGCCAGCTGGCCGCCGGCGTCGCCCACGAGATCAACAACCCACTGGCGGTGATTGCGGCTTACGCCGAAGACCTGGCCGACCGGCTGGCGGAAGAGGGAACGGCGGCCCTGGAGCAGGAAGGCGTGCTTGGTGCGTATCTGGCAGAGTTGCAGCACCAGGTCCGGCGCTGCAAGGGGATCACGCGCAACCTGCTGGACTTCGCCCGGCAGGGCGCGACCGAGTCGGAACCGGTCGACGTGGGCGAGATTGCCCGGCAGACGGTCACCCTGGCCGGCTCACGGGCCAGAAAGGCCGGCGTGGCGGTCCGGGTCGACGCCGAGCCGGGCCTGCCGCCCGTGCAGGCGACCCGGGACCAGTTGCAGCAAGTCTTTTTGAATCTGATTGCCAACGCCATGGACGCGATCCCGGGACCCGGGGAGATTTGCGTGACGGCCCGGCGCAGCGGCAGTACCGTCAACGTGTCGGTGGCCGACACGGGCTGTGGGATGGATGCGGCGACCGTGGCCCGAGCCACGGAGCCGTTCTTTACCACCAAGCCGCCCGGCAAGGGTACCGGCCTGGGCCTTTCGATCTGCTACGGCATCATCACGGGCCTGGGCGGCCGGATGGATCTGACTTCGCGCCCCGGCCAGGGCACCGTGGTCACCTTTGATCTGCCCGTGTGGGAGGAATCGTCATGCGCACCTACGCA
Source organism: Symbiobacteriaceae bacterium (assembly GCA_036504075.1). Classification (GTDB taxonomy): domain Bacteria; phylum Bacillota; class Sulfobacillia; order Symbiobacteriales; family Symbiobacteriaceae; genus DASXVX01. Next base: position 6,830 of record DASXVX010000071.1, read on the forward strand.
CTCTTGATCGCCGATGACGAAGCGAGCTTTCGGGAACTGCTGAGATCGCGGCTGACCCGCAAAGGATACGCCGTCACCGCTGTAGCCGACGGCACGGCAGCCCTCGGGGCGCTGGCGGCGGAGGAGTATGATGCGGCGATCTTCGACCTCCGGATGCCCGGCGCCGGCGGCCTGGAGGTGCTGCGCCGCGCCCGCGAGCTGCAGCCGGCCCTGCCGGTGCTGATCCTCACCGGCCATGGTTCCATTGAAACGGCCATCGAGGCGATTCGGGCCGGGGCCTACGATTACCTGACGAAACCCTGCAACCTGGCCGAGTTGGAGCTGATCGTCACCAAAGCGCTGGAGCGAAAAGCCCTGGAGGTGGAGAACCAGGGGCTGCGGGAGGCCCTGCGCCGCCAGGGGGGGCAGGCGGAGATCGTGGGGCAGAGCCGGGCCTTGACTCGCCTCCTCCAGATGACCGAGCGGGTGGCCGCCAGCGACACCGCGGTGCTGGTCGAGGGGGAGTCCGGCACCGGCAAGGAGCTGATCGCACGGGCGGTGCACGCACTCAGCCCCCGTGCCGCCGGGCCGTTCATCCCGGTCAACTGCGGCGCCCTGCCGGACAACCTGTTGGAGAGCGAGCTGTTCGGTTACGCCCGGGGCGCCTTCACCGGAGCGGTGACCACGAAGCTGGGCCTGGTTGAGCTGGCCGAGGGGGGCACGCTCTTCCTGGACGAAATCGGCGAATTGCCGCTGGAACTGCAGGCCAAGCTGCTCAGGTTCCTGGAGAGCCATGAGCTGCGGCGCGTGGGCGAGACGCGCCTGCGGCGGGTCGACGCCCGCGTGGTGGCCGCCACCAACCGGCATTTGGCGGACGAGGTGAAGGCAGGCCGCTTCCGGGAGGACCTCTTCTACCGGCTCAACGTGGTGGCGCTGGTTGTTCCGCCCCTGCGGGAACGGCGGGAGGATATCCCGCTCCTGGTGGCGCACTTCCTGGCCGGCACGGACTCCGACAAGGAGTTGACGCCGGAGGCCATGGAGGCGCTGGTCCGATACGACTTCCCCGGCAACATCCGGGAGCTGTTTAACCTGGTCCGGCGCGGCGCCATCCTGAGTCCGGACCGGTTCATTGCCCCCGAGGACCTGGGGATGACCTCCGCGGAACCACAGCCGAGTCCGGCGGCGGAAGCCGTGGCACCGTCCGCTCCCGGGGAGCCTGCCATTTTGACACTGGTGGAGACGGAGCGGCGCACCATTGCCGCGGCGCTGGACCACACGGACTGGAACCGGGCGCAGGCCGCACAGGTGCTGGGCATAAGCGTTCGCAACCTCTACCGGAAGATCGAAGCCTATGACTTGCACCCCCGGGGCTGACAGATTGGCAGGGGACCGCAGGCACAAACGGGGTTGGGGGGG
>DASXVX010000072.1:0-133023 GCA_036504075.1 Symbiobacteriaceae bacterium
CCAAGGGCTCCCCGCTATTGCTTGTGCGCTACTCTTCAATCGTCGTCAGGTCGCCGGGGTCCAGCCCCAGTTCCTGCGCCTTCAGCACCCGCCGCATGATCTTCCCCGACCGGGTCTTCGGCAGCTTCACCACGAAGTCGATCTCCGCCGGCGTGGCGATGGCGCCCAGTTGATGCCGGACATGCGAGACCAGCGCGTGGGTCAGGCGGTCGTCGCCCTGGTATCCCGCCCGAAGGATGACAAACGCCTTGATCGCCTCGCCCTTGAGCGGATCCGGCTTGCCGATCACCGCCGCCTCCCCCACCGCCGGATGGCTGATCAGCGCCGACTCCACGTCCGCAGTGCCAATGCGGTGACCCGCCACGTTCAGCACATCGTCTGCGCGGCCCAGCACCATAATGTAGCCGTCTTCGTCCACCGTGGCCACGTCGCCCGCCGTGTAGACGCCCGGGATCATGTTCCAGTACTGCTCATACCGTTCCGGCGCGCCCCAGATCGTCCGGAACATGTGCGGCCACGGCCCCCGCAAGCAAAGCAGCCCGCCCTGGTTCGGCGCCACCGGATTCCCCTGCCGGTCCAGCACTTCCGCCTGAATGCCCGGGAAGGGCTTGCCGGCGCGGCCTGGCTTGGCCGCCATCGACGGGAAGGTGCCGATCGTAGGCGCCGCCGTCTCCGTCTGCCACCAGTTGTCCAACAGCGGCCCCCGCCCCTGCATGATGTGCTCCAGCGCCCATAGCTGCGCCTCCGGGTTCAAGGGCTCGCCGGCGCAGTTCAGGATTTGCAGGCTGGAAAGGTCGTACTTCTTCGGGTGCTCCGCTCCGAACCGCATGAACATCCGGAGCGCTGTGGGTGCGGTGTACATCTTTGTGACCTGCAGCCGCTCCACGATCTCCCAGACGATACCGGGATGCGGGAAATCCGGCGCGCCTTCCCGCACGACGATGGTGGTGCCGCTGACCAGCGGCCCGTACACCATAATCGAATGGCCGACGATCCAGCCGATATCCGACGTGCACCAGTAAATATCGTCCTCCCGAATGTCGCAGGCCATCCGCCAGATGTGCTGCGTGCCCACCATGAAGCCGCCGTGGGTATAGGCCGTCCCCTTGGGCGTGCCGGTAGAACCCGACGTGTAGAGGATGAACAGCCAGTCCTCGCTCTCCATGACCTCGCACGGGGTCTCGTAGTCGCCCATCTCCATCACTTCGTCGAAGTCGATCTCATCCGGCCCGAGGTCGATGGCCGGCTCCGCCCGGCGATGGACCACCACGTGCGCCACCAGCGGGTTCCCTTCCGTGGCCTCGTTCACGATGGACTTGAGCCCCACCCGCTTGCCCCGGCGGAAGCCCACGTCTCCGCAGATGACCACCCTGGCCTGCGCGTCCTCAATCCGCTGCCGGAGCGCCGCAGCGCCCAGGCCGGCATAAACCACGCTGTGCACCGCCCCGATGCGGGCGCAGGCCAGCATCGTCATGATTCCTTCCGGGGTGAGTGGCATATAAATGACGACCCGGTCCCCTTTGCCCACGCCCAGCTTTTTGAGGCCACCGGCCAACCGGGCCACCTGCCGCCGCAGCATGCTGTACGTGAAGACCCGCTCTTCGCCGCCCTCCCCGAGCCAGATCAGCGCTGCCTTGTTCTTGCGGGGCCCGTCGGCGTGCCGGTCCAGGGCGTTGTAGCAGATGTTGGTCTGGCCGCCCAGGAACCACTTCGAATCGGGATAGTTCCACTCCAACACCTGGTCGTAGGGCTTGAACCAGTCGACTTCGGTCTTCGCGACCTGGTCCCAGTAGGCCTGGACGTCCGCCATGGCAGCCTGGTAATAGCGTTCGTAGTCCGGCACCAGTGCCCGCGCAGCCAGTTCTGCCGGCGGATCCACCTTCTGGCCCACCTTGAGCAGCCCTGCGAAATCCTCCGCCATGTCAGCCCCTCCATCCCCACATCAGTGATAGCCTTAAGATTAGTTAACTGCAACTTATACTCCTCTTTAACTCTGTTTATGTGACGGATTTTTAGGAAAGTTTAAGGGACCCCAAGAACGGGGTCCCTCTGCCTGCCTAGATCTTGGGGAACACCTGAATCCGCACCCGTTGCCGTCCCCAGCGCAGCGCATCGGCGACATTCTCCATGTACAGGTCGACTCGGTTGCCGCGGATGGCGCCGCCGGTGTCTTCGGCAATCAGGCACTCCCCCAGTTCCGCCACGCAGACCCGACTGCCCAGAGGAATCCGGGCGGGGTCAACGGCAATCGTCCGGCCCTGCCGCGCCCGTGTGCCGGTAGCGGTCAGGCCGTACAGCGGGTGACCCCGCCGCTTGCCCGTGGACTCAGGACCGCTGGTGTAGGCGGTTGCCGTCATCTCCCACTGGGTCGGCGCCCCGGGCCGGTCGAAGGCGGGTACGGCCTCCGCCGCCGGCGCGTCCCCGGCGGGCCCCGACATCAGCATGGCTGAAACCAGGAGCGCTGCGAGCCGCATTTCCCGTGCCCTCCCTCGCGAAAGTTGGCTATGGGTAGTCTGCCCGCAGCGTCAGCACTTATGTGAACCAAAAGTCGGTTAAATTAGTTGCCTCCCGCCTTTTGCTTCGCAAAACAACAGTCGCCTCTGCCTTTTGCTTCGCAAAAGTCTGCCGGCCGCTCCGGCGACTGACGGAGTCAGTCGCGAAAAACTCCCGCAGCCTGCGCTGCGGGAGTTTGATGCCATTTTTGGCTAACGGGCGGCCTGCCGCCACCGCACCGCCGGGCGAATTGCCAGCAACGAGACCTGGCCGGCCCGCCCAAGGCCGACCACAGCCCGGTTCTTTCCCTGGGCCTTGGCGGCGTACAGCGCCCGATCGGCCTGTTTGAGGACCGCCGCCCGAGAAAACGCCCCGTCGAACGGCGCCAGACCGATGCTCACGGTGGGGTTGAAAGACCGCCCGCCGGCGTAGAACCGGCAAGCTTCCACGGCCTGCCGAATCCGCCCGGCCACCAGCAGCGCCTCTTCCGGCGTCACCGCTTCCATGATTACGCCGAACTCGTCGCCGCCCAGTCGGGCCAACAGGTCGCCCCGCCGAAGCGCTCCGGCCATTCGGGCGGAGACTTCCACCAACAGCCGGTCGCCGGCGGCATGGCCCATGGTATCGTTGACCGACTTGAAGTCGTCCAGGTCCAGGATCATCAGGGCGCCGCCCGCACCGCCGCAAGCGGCGTCGATCTTCCCGCCCAGGCGCTCTTCCCAGATTCGCCGGTTAGGCAGTCCGGTGAGCGCGTCCTGCGTGGCCATCCGGAGCAGGTGCTCCTCGTGCTGTTTCCGGCCGGTAATGTCCCGCACCAGGGTCAGCTGGACCCACTGTCCGCCGGCCTCCATGGCCACTTCGCTAATTTCTACAGGGAACGTCTCCCCGTCTTTCTTACGGTGGACCGTCTCATAGGTCATGGCACGGACGGCTTCGCCGGCGCTCCGGCGCCGCTCTTGCAGCGCACACAGGTCGTGCAGCGACAAACTTGACAACTCGGCCTCGCCATAGCCGTAGGCCGCCGCTGCCGCCTGATTCGCCTCCAGAATTCGGCCGCTTTCGTGGACCAGCAGCACAATGTCGCCGGCCTCGCCGGGCAACAACCGGCAGCCGGATTCGGCTTCTCCCTTGCGTTCTGGTCGTGCTGTCATGGCTCATCCCTCCAACGCCATCCATGACACGGGGTAGGCTTTCGCCTGGCTAGTATATGTCTGCGGTATTCACTCCTAAAACTTAAGGGGAAAAAACGATTTTCAAATAAAAAAATCGCTCCCCGCTGCCGGGGAGCGACCGAGCACCTCCACCGCCTAGTCTGCGGGGGTCTCCGGCAGCAACTTCTGCAGCGACTCGGCTTGTGCCGTCATCCCGCTGCTGTTGTAGAGCACGAGCGCGTCCTTATATTTGCCGACGGCCTCGTCGCGCTTGCCCCAACGCTTGAAGAGGTCGCCCTGGCTCTTGAAGATGTCTGCCAGGCCGCCGGTGTCGCCCTGACCCGCCGCGACAGCCAGCGCCTCATCGTACCTGACCGCCGCATCCTCCAGTTGGCCCATGGCCGCCAGCAAGTCGCCCTGGCAGCGGATGACACGGGCCCGGTGGACGTGATCGCCAATGGAGCCGTACATCGCCCGTGCATCATCCAGCCGGAGAGCGGCCTCGTCCAGCCGGTTCAACTGGACCAGGGTCTCGCCCAGCCGGAGCATGGAACCGGCCCGGCCGGCCCGGTCGCCGACGATGGCGTAGAGTTCGTGGGCCTTGCGGAAGCCGGTCAGGGCGTCATCCACCCGGCCCCACTGGAGGTTCAGGTCGCCAAGCCGCAGCGCGGTGTGCGCCAGGTTCAGGTGATCGCCCTGGGCGGCGTAGAGCTGGACAGCCTTGCGGAAGCTGGCAGCCGATTCCTCGGCATTGCCCGCCTGGGCCAGGGCGTTGCCCAGTCCCTGCAGGGCTGCAGCTCGCAGTGCGTTGTCACCGGTGGCTTCAAAGATCTGGACCGCCTCTTTGAAGTTGACGGTCGCGTCGTGAACCTTGCCGTACTTGGTCTGCAGATCGCCCAACTGCACGAGCGTCTTGGCACGGCCGGCACGGTTTCCGACCGCCGCATACAGGTCCAGCGCCTCTTTGAACAGGTTCTCGTCCTGTTTGCCCTGCTTGGTCAGCAACTCGCCTCGCCGCTGCTGGATGTTGGCCCGGCCCAGCCGGTCGCCCAGAACGACGTAAAGATCGAGGGCTGCCTTGAAGCTGGAGTCGGCCTCCTCCCACCGGCTTTCGTTGGCGAAGAGGTCGCCCAGGTTTTGCAGGGTGTTGGCCTGGCCCAACAGGTCCTGTTCGGCCGTAAAAAGCTCCAGGGCCCCTCGGAAATAGAGGGCGGCCTGTTCCGCATCGCCCAGGGTCAATTCCAGTTCGCCCATGCGCTGGAGCATATTCGCCCGGCCCGGGCGGTCGCCCATGGCCGAGTATAGTTCCAGGGCTTCCCGAAAGGCGACGCCGGCCTCAGCCAGCCTGCCCTTGAGCGCCATCAGGTTGCCGAGACCGTGCAGCACGCCCGCCCGCCCCAGGCGGTTGCCGATCACGGTGTACAGTTCCAGCGCCTCCCGGAAACTGGCCGACGCCTCGTCCAGCCTACCCTGCAACGCCTGCAGGTCACCCATACGCTGCAGCGTGTTGGCCCGGCCCAGCCGGTTGCCGGCAGCCGTGTAAAGCAGAAGCGCTTCCCAGAAGACGGTGCCCGCGTCGTCCAGTTTGCCGGCCCGAACCTGCACGTCGCCAAGGCCCTGAAGCGCCTTCGCCCGCCCGAGGGAGTCCCGTGCGGCGTTAAAGAACTCCATGGCATCCCGGTAGCTCTGCTCGGCGTCGCTCAACCGATTCTGCTTCGCATGGACGTCGCCCAGGTGCATGTGCGCATGGGCTTGCCCGAGCCAGTCCTTCTCCAGGGCGAACAGTTCCAGCGCCTGCGTGAAGCAGGATTGCGCTTCGTCCAGTTTCTCCTGGCCCATGAGCAGATTTCCATCGCTGGTCAGCGTCCGGGCCTGGCCCGACCGGTTGCCGGCGCCCGTGTAAAGCTTGTATGCCATTTCGTAACGGGCGTGAGCCTCGGCCGCTTTCCCCATCCGCCCGGCCACGTCCCCCTGGCTTTCCAGCACCTGGGCCTGGGAGAGGCGATCGCCCAGCAGCGAGTACAGCGCAAGCGCCGCATCGTACTTGACGGTCGCTTCCGCCCTCCCCTGCTGCCAAAGGAGATTACCCTGAGTCCGGAGACTACCCGCTCTGGTGCGCAAGACGACCCAGACGACCAACGCCACCGCCAGGAGCCCTACAAAGGCTTCAAGGACGGTGATCACCAGGTTCCCCCCCAAGGGTTATCCCTCCACGCAGATCTAGATACCGGTATCTGTCATAGGATGTACGATATTCATTTTAAGATATCCCCGGAGCATCCTCCAGCCTTTTCTGCCTGAGAACGAAGAAACTCCCGCAGCGTCACACTGCGGGAGCTAACTGCAAAATCATGCAAGTCTGATCTATGCCAGTGTGAGTGCCACTACCTTGCCGATTTGGTCCCAGGAGACCTTGTAGCCCATCGCCTCGGCCAGGAACCGCACAGGCACCAGCACGTTCTGCCCGACGAAAATCGGCGGCTCGTCCAGCGCGTAGCCGCTGCCGCCCACCAACCCGACTTCGGAACCCACCTGGCACTGCGCCGTCCGGGTACCCCGAGAGATGGTGACCATCTGCGGACCCTGGTCCCAGGTGACCTGGCAGCCCATGGCTTCGGCCAACGGCCGGATCTGGCAGAAAGTCCGGCCGGCCAGCACAAAGGGCGGCACCTGGAAAGCGATCGCCCGGCCGTTCAGCGTCAGCGTAATGCCGGTCATCTTGACCACCTTGGGCCGGAGGCCCTGGTAGAATGGGCTGTGGTGGACGCTCGTAAAGTAAAGATCCCGCAGGTAGTTGTTGGCCAGCCCGTCCCACATATCGTCGTACCAGTTCTGTACGGGCGCTTTCAACCCCTGGTAGGGGTCGCCGACCGCGATCCAGCCGATATGCGGGCCGCGGGTGTAACTGGAGTGGGCATACCAGATCTCCTTGAGCGTACCGCCCGCGTCGGTCACCACTTCGAGAATGACCCCGCTGTGCCGGCCTTCATGGAACCTCAGGGTGTCGCCCGCCTGGACGTCAATCGCCCGCGACAGCAGCTGGTTGGCCGGGGTCAGGGCGTCCAGCGGCGTAAATTCGCAGGTGGTGCCCATCGTCTCGACCAGGGACGGAGCGCCGCTCAACTGCGCGGCTTCCTCCAACATCCGGTATACGAAGCCGTTGCAGTCGATGCCCACATGGACGTCGTCCGGGTTGTTACCCTTCAGGTAATTTTCGATCTGCCACCGGGTGCCCTGGGGGCAGTTGGCCTCCGCGTAGTTCAGGATCTGCTGGCGAGTGCCTTTGCCAAACGCAAAGTGGATCTTGCCATACTGGGGCAGGTTCTCGTCCCATGGGACCTGGATGCGGACGCCGTGCACGGACGCGTAAGACCAATGCATGGCGCACAACTTCAAGGGATTGGACAAGGCCGGTCCTCCTCTCACCGCTGGTACCCTGCCCTCTATTTTCACACTAAATTCCGTACATTTCCATGCTCCAGGAGGAGATACGCCTTGGCGACGCAGAGCCGTCGGCAGGCGCCACCATCAGCACATGTGAGTTTCCCTCGCCGCCCTGGAACCAGGCGACGGTAGCGCCGTCCGCGCTGATGAACGCACCGTCCTTGACTTTGCCGTCGCTGGTGATGCGGGTCACCGAAACCGGCTGCCGCCCACATCCGGTTCGGCACTGTAGGCAGGCACTGAAAGCAGGAGCAGGCAGAAGATCAACATGACACCCAGGAACCGTCTTGTACGCAATGCGAAGCCCTCCTCGGTACGAAAGCAGCAGTACGCCATGTTGCGCCTGAGATCCCCGCCGGTCTGTGGGGCCGCATCGGGCCAAGCCTGATTTCAGTGTAGCCAGGACCTGACTTACCGGGTACTCCCCCCACGGGGAGGTTGTCGGCCCGGACCAATGAAAGGCGCCCGTGCGGTCATCCCGCACGGGCGCTGTTGCTTCTGACGGTATGCGGCGTCGCTGCTTCGCCGGAGCCTGCGCGTCGGTCTCCCTGGCATAAAAGGGACTTGGGTCAGCGCCCGCTGATCACGGGAATCGTGGCACCGCCACCGCTCAACGGAGTCAGCCAAAAGCCGGCGGCCATGAAGACTGCCATTGCAATTGCGACCGTCATCTTCTTCATTTACTCTTGCCTCCTCGGGATATGGCAGACCTCCAGGAGGATTAACCTGGGGAAAGCCCGCCTTGTTCTTGTAAGAATCGATAGGCTTTGTGAATGACCGGGTAATGGACCGCCTTGGTGGCGTAGTCCAAAGACTGCGTTGCCTGCTCCTTCGCCTCCTCTGGGCATCCCAGGGCCAGTAGCGCTTTGGCCCAGGTGAAATGCACGTCGGCTCGGGTGGTGTCATCGATCTGTGGGTGAGCGAGGGCAGCCTGGACTTGCTGTATGGCTCCGTTGGGGTCGCCCATGGCCAGCAGGTATTCGGCCTCTACGTTCCGCTTCTTGTGTCCCCATTGCTCTTCCGACCATAGATCCCGAGCCCTGGCCATGGCGGCGGCCGTCTCCGGCAGATTGCCTTGCAGCACCTGGGCCCAACTGAGGTCGTGGTAGCACTTGCCTTCCATTTCGGGGATACTGAACTGGTGGGCAACCTCCGCACCCCTGGTGAAGGCCGTGACAGCTTCGGCGTACCGAAACGCGTTGACGAGGGCGGTCCCGTAGTTCTGCCAGACGAACGTGCCCCACATTTGCGCGGCAGGACCACCGCCCCCGGCTGTGCGTTCAAAGGACTGGAGCAACCTGGGAAAGGCGTCGCAGTCGCCCGCACGACCGTAGATGGCCGTCAGGCCGGCGATGAGCCGGGCCTTGATGGCCCTGTCCTTTCCGGCTGCCTGGATGCCCTCCCGGTAGCAGGTTATCGCCTGACCGCTGTAGGCCGTGTCGCCGGCCGCAAGCGCCGAACCTTTCCAGAACAGGAGGTATGGTCGAAGGTGTTCATGAGCCGGGTTTGCCATCAGGTCGTCACACATGAAGATAACCCGGCCATACTTGCCCCGGAGATAAACGGCCTCCAACTGCTTGAGAATCGGTTCATCCGCCAAGGGCAAGTCACCCCATTCATTTTAACCATCAGATTAATCGCTGTGAGTATATATTACCAGCATTTGTAAGATACGGTCAAGCGGTAAACTGAATTTCGCGTTCCAATTCTGACTAGTACCCCGACACTACCCCGGAATACTGTAGCCGCCAGGTCCCTGCGCCCGGATAGACCTGACGGCTTTCCGGGTGCAGGTCTGTGCTGCCGGTGCGATGCCAAACCACATGGCTCAACCGGTCAGGGCGTCGATCACGTCGTCGAGGGAGGCCTGAGTAGGGATGACAAACGTGCCGGACCTCAGGCGGGTGTCTACCCCCCGCTCGGTGACCCGGTCCAGGAATGCGTTCTCGTCGGCGATGAGTCCGTCCGTCTTGAGCCTGGCAGCGATAGTGGGCGCCATGTCGCCTGGTTCGACCGTGAAAGTGACGTTGGCGGGCCTGGGCGGCGGGGCGGCCGGGGTCGTGCCCGCCGGCGGCGCGGCCGTGCCCGGCGTGGTGCCTGGCTTCGTGGCCCCGCCCGGAGCCGGGGCCACGCCCGGAGCCGGTCCGGCCGCCGGGCCGGCGGGCTCGCGGCCGGACCGCGGGGGCAGTGGCGTCGCCGGGCCAGGCATGACCAGCATCACCGCCCAGGCGACCACCAGCCCGGTCCCCAGACCCACCAGCAATCCCTGCCGGAAGCGGCGGCTGCCCCGCTCCCCCTGGCGGGCCAGCTCTTCGGCCCGCTCGATGGGCTGCCCGAGAATCGCCCAGGCCTCGTCCCGAGACTCAGGCAACTTTCCCTCCCGGGCGCCAGGCTGGGCAGTGGCCGGCCTATCCCAGAGTCCAACACCTGCGATCACGATGCCAATAATTGCGAGGAGCCAGGTCACGACCAGTCCCCCTGTCATACGCTCTTGTTTGGATAGCATGCGCAGAGTAAGCGGCAGGATACGGGGGCATCCCAATTGAAAACTAGGTCAACAGTATCATCCAAAACCGATAGGAGGTTGCTGCCAGTATGGAAGGATATCATTTTACGGTCGACGAGCGTGTGATCTGGCGCGACCTTGACTCGCTCGGCCACGTCAATAATGCTGTGTATGCGACGTACTTCGAGACCGGGCGGATTGAGTACTTCGGCCAGGTAATCGGCGACTACCAGGAGATCAGCAGCCTCATTCTGGCCGAGATCACCGTCACCTACAAGTCGCCCGCCTATCTGGGCGAGACGCTGGTGATCGGCGTCCGGATTTCAGAGGTCCGCAACTCGAGCTTCATCATGGAATCGCAGATTACCGATCAGAAGACCGGGCGGCTGGTAGCGACCAGCCGGGCGGTGCTCGTTTGCTTCGACTACACGGCGCAGCGGTCGGTGCCGGTGCCTGCGGCGTGGCGGGACGTGGTCGGCCGGTTCGAAGGTCGGGATTTTTCTGCCGGGGAGGCGTGAACACATGCCGCAGATCGGGCATCAGTACTACGAGGAGCACGGCCAGGGTTTCCCCCTGGTCCTTCTGCACGGCCATACGCTGGACCGGAGGATGTGGGCGGATCTGATCCCGCCGCTGGCCACCCGGTTCCGGGTGATCACACCCGATCTGGCCGGCCACGGCCGCAGTGGGCAGGCGCCGGACGGCGACGCCCTGGCTGACGACCTGGCCGGGTTGCTGAAGCGCCTGTCGATCCCGCGGGCCGCCGTCTGCGGCCTGTCCATGGGCGGCGGCATCGCCGTCAGCTTTGCGCTCCATTACCCGGAGATGTGCGGCGCCCTGGTACCGGTGGATGCCGCACTCTTTGGCTGGCAGTATACGGACTGGCCCGGCACCCGGCCTTACGTGAAAATCGCCCGGTCAGAAGGACTCGCCCCCGCGCTGGCCGCCTGGCTGGCCGATCCGCTTTTCGCCCCGGTGCTGGCCTCCGGCGTGGGACCGCAGGTCCGGCAGATTGTGTCCGAGTTCCCCGGGGAGATCTGGCTCCGGCCCGCAAATCCGCCGGCCCCGCCGGGCCGCCCGGAGGTAGACCGATTGGGCGAAATCGGCGCGCCGACGCTGGTCGTCGTCGGCGAGCGGGACCTGCCGGACTTCCGCCGCATGGCGGACAAGCTTGCCGCCGAGGTCCCGGGCGCCCGTCTGGCGGTGGTGCCCGGCGCCGGGCATCTGGTGCCGTTGGAGGCGCCCGCGGCACTCTCCGCCCTCCTGCTCGAATTCCTAACCCCGCTTTCGGGAGCGTGATAACGTGACCCGCTCCGCCATCTGCCTGGCCCTGGCCGGCTTTCTGCTGGCGGGCTGCACTCTGACCCTCCCCAAAGCCACACCCCCTCAGCCGCCCGCGGCCGCGGCATCCGCCCCAGCCCCGGCATCCGCCCCAGCCCCGGCAGCGGCCCCGGCCCCGCCGCCCAAACCGCCGGAGCCGCCCCGGGCCGCCATTGAGCCGGCCCGCGTGCTGCAGGGCGATTTTGCCGTGCTCCGGCTCGACCAGCCGGTGTCCGGCGAAGTGACCGTGCAGGTGCAGGGACTCGCCGAACAGCCCCGGACGTACCGGCTCGAAGGACGGCCGGTGGCGTTCATCGGCTTTCCGGCCGCCGCTCGGGTAGGGGTTTACCCCGTGACCGTTACCTGGCCCGACGGTTCCTGGCAGGGTCAGGTGGAAGTGGTGAAGAAAGCGTTCACCGAAGACCGGCTGGTCGTCTCCCAGGAACTGGAGAACACGTACTACGATCCGCGCTCCGACCAGGAATGGGCCCGGGTATTCGCCCTGCGCTCCCGCTCCGCCCCCCGCCCGCTCTGGCAGACTCCCTTCCGGGTGCCGCTGGACGGAAAGCTGGACATTACCACGTACTTCGGCGAAATCCGCTACGTCAACGGCAAGGAGACCGGGCGCCACAGCGGCATGGACTTTGGGGCCGGCAAAGGCACACCCGTCCACGCTCCCGCCCCGGGCCAGGTCATTCTGGCGGAGAAGCTGATTCTCTCCGGCAACATGGTGATCATCGACCACGGACTGAACCTGTTCACCGCTTACTACCACTGCGACACGCTAAAAGTGAAGCCAGGCGACTGGGTGGAGACGGGGCAGGTCATCGGCACCGTTGGCAATACCGGCTTCTCCCTCGGCGACCACCTGCACTGGACCGCCACGATCGGCAATACGCCGGTAGACCCGTGGCCGCTCACCCTGATGCCGCCGCTGGGCTTCAGGGGTCCGGCGGCGGAGCCGCTCCGACCGACGCGGTCCTAATCCCGCCTTTTGCTCCGCAAAAGTCTGCCGGCCACCACGGCGACTGACTCCGTCAGTCGCGAAAAAGAGACACCCCGGGTACTCCCGGGGTGTTTGCTTTACTGTCCTGGGGGCTGGCCCGGTGGTGCAGCGGGCTTTGGAACGCCCATGGTCCGCTCCAGCGTGAACAGGTAATAGGTAAGAGCGGTCTGAACCTTCTCTGGCACATTCAGAAACCGCACGCCGGCCATCTTGTTCCGGCCTTTCCAGTCGCTCCAGACGATTCGGCCGTCCAGCGCCAGTGTCTCGTCTCCCAGTTGGAGAAACAGCGCGAGCGTGGCACCCCGGGGCAAGAGCACCGGCGTAACCATGGCGAGGCCGCCGGCGGATAAGTCGATGGTCACCGTCTGGTCGCCGATCGGCTCGGGACCCTGCAGCACATAGGAAACGTTAAGAGCGACTCGCAACCGGTTGGTCTGACGCCGCTCTTTTTTTTGCATGTGCCGCGGTTCGGCGAAGACCATGCACCTGGGAGTGGCCAGGTAGCCCAACACATGGCTCTCGAACTCCACCAGCGTATCCTGAAAGACGAAGAAGGCCGAAAATGGCGTGCCCGGGAGTACGGCGAACTCCTTCTGCAGAATTTGCGGAACGGTACTGCAGATGCCATACTCATGCTGCCCCAGCATAATGGAAAGAAACTCGCGGATCTCGCCGTCCTGTTCTACGACCAGTGTCATGGGCGTGTTCGGCGTCAGTTGCACCATTTCACCTCCCTGCGAAAGGCGCGGGAGACTCTTCACCTACAACTCATTGTAATAGCTGGCATGAAGACCTGAGTCATGCGGATACCGAAAAAGGGAAGCTCCGGGCCGGTCACCGGCCTGTGTGGCTTCCCTGTCCCTCTTGTCCTGACCCCCGCGGTCCCAGTTGCCGTTCCAGGTTGAACATGAACAGCGCCAGCACCCGCGCTGTTGTCTCCGATACGTTCCGGAACTCGACGCCGGTAGTGTGAAGCCGCCCGCGGAAGCCACACCAGGCGACTCGTCCCTCCAAGTTGTAACTCCCGCTCGGCAGCGTCAGAAAAACCGACACCCACGTCCCGATTGGGAGTTCCAGGTCCGAAAGGATGCCAACGCCCCCCAGGCTGATATCGACGGTGTTGGTCCGCTCACCGGTGACCTGCGAACCACGGGTCATGTAGCCAACCGGCAGTTCCACGGGCAGGCGGAGGGACTCCCGCCGTTCATTCCGCAGGAGTTCCTTGGGTTCGGCCAGCACCATAGTCGGCGGCGATGTCTCCTGATAGCCCAGCACGTACGACTCAAACTGGACCGGAAGCCGCCCGTTCAGGTACTGAACCACTACCTTTGTGCCCGCCGGCACCGCATAGGCCCGCTGGAGGATTTGCGGCAACGTGGTGGATATTCCCCAGCGAGTGTGCCCCACGGCAAAGGCGGTGTACCGGTTCGTCCGTTCACCGTCCGTCACGGTTAGCGTCAGACACGTGTTATGCGGGAGTTGCATGCTTCCACCCCCTGAGACCCCGCCTGCAGGTGAATCAACTGAACGGCGACATGTGCCCCAATCTTCATTATACCACCTTTTGTCAATCATACAATAGTCTAGATGATTTCTATAGCGATCTTCAATCACGTCCAGATGGTCCCAGCACACTGCGCGTGGCTCCGGCGGTCGGGCTGCTTTAGGAAGACAAGTGGCCTTCCCCGGCAGGGAAGGCCACTTGTCTTTAGCCGACTTTGAAGCGGCTGACCTGTTCCCGGAGATCTCGAGCGATGCGGTCCAGGTCTCCGGCGGCCGCTGCGATCTCCTCCGACTGCGCGTTGACCTCCTCCACAGCAGCAGAGACCTCTTCGGCCGAAGCGGCGTTCTCCTCGGAGACAGAGGCGATGGCCTGGATGGCGTCGGTCACCTGCTGAGAGCCGGCCGCAATCAGGCCGGTAGAGGTTGTGGACTGGTGCGTGGCCGCAGTCACGACGCTGGCAGCTTCGGCCACCTGGGTGCTGTACTCATCCAGCTTGTGCGTGGCCGCCGCAATCGCCTGCGCCTCCCGGGTGGTCTCGGTGACCACCGCCAGGATTTCGCTGAAGGCCCGGCGGGTCTCTCCGACCAGCCCCACGCCCTGGTTGGCCTGGGAGCCCATCTGTGCCATGGTGCTGACCGCTTTGGCCGTTCCCGCCTGGATAGAGCCGATGAGACCGGCAATCTCATGGGCCGACTGGCCGGCCCGCTCTGCGAGCTTGCGGACTTCGTCGGCCACCACAGCGAAGCCGCGGCCGTGGTCACCGGCCCGGGCGGCCTCGATGGCGGCATTGAGGGCCAGCAGATTCGTCTGGTCGGCGATCTCCGTGATCGCCTGGGTAATGGCGCCGATCTGGTCGCCGAGTCGGCCGAGCAGTGCGACCTGCTGCGCCGTGACCTGTACCGCCTCCCGAATGCCCTCCATCCCCCGAGCGGTCTCCTCTACCACCCCGCCGCCAGTCCGCGCCGTATCCAAGGCCCGCTGGGAGGAGGCTTCGACGCCCCGGGCCCGGCTGGCCATCTCCTCGATGGCCCCGAGCATCCGGCTAATGGTCACGGTCGACTCCTGGGCGGAGCCGGCCTGGTCCCGAGAGCCGGCGGCGACCTGCTGAAGTGCAGCCTGCAACTGCGAGACCGTCTCGAGGACTTCCTGGACCGACTGGACTTGCGTGGCGGCGCCCTGGGCCACCTGCATGACGATGTCGCTGACCCCCTGCGCCGATACGGCCACCTGCCCGGTGGTCTCATTCAGCGATTCGGCCGACTCGGCCACCGCCCGGCTGGAGGAACTCACCCGCACAATCAAATCCCGGAGGTTTCGCACCATCAGGTTGAAGGTCCGGGTCACGTCCCCGGTCTCGTCGTTGGCCCGGATTTTGAGTTCCGACACGGTCAGGTCGCCCTCGGCCACGGCCCGGGCCATGGCCGCCAGATTGCGGATGGGCCTGGTCAGTGCGCCCGCCATGACCAGCGAGAAAATCAGACCAAGGATGGAAACGCCCGCACCCGTGATCAACAACCACCGCTGATTCTTGTCCGCCGCGGTGTCCGTGGCCACCAGCCCGGTCGCAACCGCATCGGTGTGGCCCTTGGCGAGTTGCGTCGCCAGGTTGACGGCCTGCGAAAGCTTGGGCATCGCCCGGTTGTTGAGAATCAGGAGCGCCCCGTCGCGGTCCCCGCTCCGCATGGCTTCCAGGGCCTTCACGCCAAGGTCGCTGTAGTCTGCAATGTATTGCTTGAGCTGCTGGAACTCCCCATGGCCCTGCTCCCCGGAGGGGGTGTCAATGAGTGATTCCAGCGCCGTGCCGATTTCCTGGCCCGCCGCCAGGTAGTCCCGGATCAGCGCGTCGTCGGAATAGACATGGTACCCCCGGAGGTCCGACGCCTGCCGGTAGGTCAGCCCCACAATCCGAGTCAGCTTTTCCGCCTGACCCTGTCCGAGCTGAACGGTATGCAGTTGGACTCGAATCTGGTTCACCGACCGGATGGCCATGAGTCCCACGCCACCCAGGAGCAGGATCAGCCCGGCGAAGCCGACGAGCAGCTTGACGAAAATCGACACGCGAACCCGCATGAGCATGGTGACCGCCCCTTATAAGAAAGTGCAGCAGGTTGAATGAAATAATTCCAGGGAAGCCGAACCGGGGTGGAATCAGCTTCCTCAAGTATACCATCGCGGAAACCTGATACTCCTTTCGCCGAAATAACCTGGATGGACCTGCCACGCGGAAAAAAAACCAGGGCGCTGCCCCCGGCGCTGGTCCACTGTCGTGTAGATTCCTTGCGGATTGCGGTTCTAGCGCGACCACCTCGTCCGTACCCTTCTCTGACCAACCGTTGACGAACATGCCGGCAGGGGGGACCCGCTTTTGGACTGGAAATCGGGGCTGCTCAGTTTTGCGATCATTTTCTTCGCCGAATTAGGCGACAAGACCCAGCTCATGATCATGTCCATGTCCGCCCGCTCGAAATCGCCCCAGATGATTTTCTTCGGGGCGGCCGCTGCGCTGATTGCCTCGTCGCTGGTAGCGGTACTGGCAGGCGAGGCCTTCTTGCGGGCCGTACCCCTTCGGATGGTTCGCTTTGGCTCGGGTGTCGCGTTCGTGGGCATCGGGAGCCTGCTGCTTTTCCGGTCGTTCAGGTAGGACGGTGTCAATTGCCGGTGGACTGGTAATGGCGCACGCCGAACGCCCAGCATCTGAGACCGACGAGAAGCGCCAGCGGGGCCGTGACAAATGGAACAGCCAGGTAGAACGGCGCGCCGCCTTTCCCCAGGGCGTAGGTGAGGGGCACATAACCCCAGGTCAGCACCGGGAGGAACGTGGTGAATAGCCGCCGTAGCCACAGCGGGAAGATATCTGCGGGAAAGTTGGCCGCCGTCATTGGCGCATTCAGCGCGAAAATCTGCAATTCATCAATCCGGGTCACCCAGAAACCCGCGGTCGCCGTCAGCAGGGCAATCGCCATGACGATGCAGGCGCCGGCCAGCGGCAGCAGGCAGGCGTAAACGACCAGCCAGGCGGGCGCACCCTGGGCCAACACGCCCCGGACCCCCACGAGCAGCACCAGATAGCCCTGGGCTACGGCGCCCACCCGGCCCAGGTCGAAGTTGCGGGTCAGCAGCAGCGCCAGTGGCGGCCACGGGCGGACCAGGAGGCTGTCGAACTCTCCGCTCACCAGGTAGGACTCAAAGGCGTACAACTCGGAGCCGAAGGTCCGAAATAGTCCGAAGGCCGCGGATGTGGCACCCGCCAGCATCGCCACTTCGTAAAGATTCCACCCGGCGATCACATGGTACCGGTAGAGCAGGGCGGCGGCGGTCAGGAAATCCCCGGCGGTAAGCAGTCCGTACATGATCGTCGACACGATAAAGTCCAGCTTGTACTGCAGGCGGGCCCGCAGGCCGGCGCCCAGAAGATGGAAATAAAGGGCCATACGCCTACCCTCCCTGCACGACGACCCGGCGGAGCGCCCGGCGGGTGAGCCAGAGGCACCAGAGGGTCAGGACCGCCGCCCAGGCGGCCTGGACCAGCAGCCCCTCCGGCCCGGTGAGCCCCAGGTAGATCCGGACGGGGTAATACGCCTGCGCCGCAAACGGCAGGTACGGCGCCACGGTGCCCAGGACGCCCGGCAGGATGTTCGCCGGGACCCAGCCGCCGGAGAGCAGCGTGGACGCCGACGAGTAGAGCCAGTGGGCATACCGGACCTCCGTGGTCCACAGGCTCGAGATGCCCACCGTATAGACCAGGGCGTGCCCCACGTAGGCGGCCAGCAGCACGCTGGGGATGCTGTACAGCAGGGCGCCGGCGGAGGCCGGTCGGGGAAAGCCCACCGTAACGGCGAACAGCAGCGCCAGCGGCAACGACCGGTAGAGTGCCCGGTAGGCGGTGGCCCCCGCTTCCCGGGCCATTACCATGGGGAAGTACGGCACGGGCCGGGCCATCTCCAGAGCGATGGCGCCGGTGCGTACCCCCTGCTGAATGGACAGGCCCGCCGGCAGAAAGATCGAGGCCCAGGCAATCACCTGCGCGAGCACCATCATGCCGGTCATGGTGCTGCGGGTGTAGGGGTCGCCGGCGGCGCCCTGAACCGGCGCGACCGCCTGCCAGAGGGCGATGTAAATGAAGCCGAAGATGGCCGAAGCCAGGTTGTTGATCACGTGGGCCCAGCGGTAGGCGGTGTTCCGCAGGTATCCGGAACGCCCAAGGTGGACGTAGAGCAGGTCGACCCCTCCCCGATGCACCAGATTGCCGTCGAAGGAAGTATTATTCTATCGTGCCGCACGATTCCAGTCAACCCGGAAGGAGTTGGGTCCTGCCGGGCGAATCTATCTCCGGGGAATCGTCGCTTCCACGACTACACCAGAGGGAGGCAGTCTCGTTGGGCAAATTCCTGGGTATAATCATCATCGCCCTGGGTGGCCTTTTCTTACTGAAGGCGGTCCACTCCATCGCATTCCTCTTCCTGCTCGTGGCCGCCGGACTGGCGATTGGCGCAGCCGCTGGGGTCATCGGCCGCTGGGGGTACTCCACCGCCGTGGTCTTCGCCCTGCTCTCGATTCCGATGCTGTTCGTCGCCAAGACGCTCCTCTTCGGCATGGCCCTGATCTTCCGGCTGGCGCCGCTGCTGCTGGTCGGCTTCGGCATATACGTGCTGGCGAAAGCATTCAGGTAGAACGAAAGCTGTTCTTGTCGGCGGCGCGCCCATGCCCGCTCCCTCACGGGGGCGGGCTTTTCCGCGGGCAACCGCGAGCGTCTGCCGCGTTCAGGCGGGCGGCACGGGGCCGCACAGGCCGGCCCCGTGCGGGCCGGCCTGCAATTCGCGTTCCCTATTTGTTGGAGCGCGGGTCGAAGGCGTCGCGCAGCCCGTCGCCCACCAGGTTGAACGAGAGCACCGTCAACATGATGGCGAGACCCGGTGCAATCGAAAGAATCGGCGCATGCAGCAGGTACCCCCGCCCGTCGTTGATCATGGAGCCCCAGGTGGCCGTGGGCGGCTGCACGCCCAACCCCAGGTAGGAGAGCGCCGCCTCGCTCATGATCGCGCCCGGAATGCCCAGCGTCGCCGCGACGATCACCGGCCCGAGGCAACTGGGCAGAATGTGCCGAATAATGATCAGCCAGTTGGGCGCCCCGGAAGCCCGGGCCGCCTCCACGAAGTCCCGCTCCTTGACCTGCAGCACCTGCCCCCGCACCAGCCGGGCCATGCCCGCCCAGCCGACGAAGCCCAGGGCGATGAACAGATTAATGACGCCGCTGCCCAGCGCAAACATGATGGCGATGGCGAACAGGAGGTCGGGGAACGCGAACATGACGTCCGCCGTCCGCATGATGATCTTGTCCACCTTGCCGCCGTAGTACCCGGCAATCGCCCCCAGCGGCACGCCGATGGCCAGAATCACCGCCTCGGCCACGAAGCCGACCAGGAGCGAAATCCGGGCGCCATAGAGCAGGCGGCTCAACAGGTCGCGCCCCATGTAGTCGGCGCCCATCAGGAACTTGCCGGTGCCCAGTTGCCTGGGCATCTGCGATCCGGCCCTGGCCAGTTTGGCGAACAGGTCGCCCCGGTCCGGGTCGGCCGGCGCCAGCAGCGGCGCGAGAATCGCAATCAGAATCATGAGGCCGATGACCGCCATGCCCACCAGCGCGAGCTTGTGCCGGCGGAAGCGTGTCCAGCGAGTCGGACCCGTCTTCAGATCGGCCTCCGGGTCAGCCGGAGGCGGAGCCGGGGCGGGGGCGGGTGTCCCGGTCATTTTCGGCAGTGCCATCGCTCTTCCCACTCCTCAGCTCATCCGAATGCGCGGGTCCACCAGCGAATAGCTGATGTCCACCAACATGTTCATGATCACATAGATGACCGCCGTGAACAGAACGGTGCCCTGGATGACCGGGAAGTCGCGGGCGCCGATGCTGTCGATGGTCACCAGGCCGACGCCCGGCAGTCCGAAGACCGATTCGGTCAGAATCGAGCCGGTCAGCAGACCGCCGATCTCAAGCCCGACCACGGTCAGCACCGGGACCAGGGCGTTCTTCAGGGCGTGCTTCATGATGACCCGTCGCTCCATGAGCCCCTTGGCGCGTGCCGTGCGCACGTAGTCCTGGTTCAGAACCTCCAGCATGGCGGAGCGGGTATACCGGGCAATGGAGGCGGCGTAGCGGGTGCCCAGTACCAGCGCCGGCATCACCAGCCAGAGTGCGTGATCCTTGCCCGAAATCGGCAGCCAGCCCAGCTTCAGCCCGAATATGATCTGGGCGATGATGGCCACCCAAAAAATCGGTGCGGAAATAAATGACAGTGTAGTGACTGTACTCATGTAGTCGATCCAGGAATTTCGTTTGAGCGCTGCCAGGACCCCGGCCGGAATGCCCAGGAACAACATGACCAGGGCGGCTGATCCGGTCAGCCGGACCGTCGTTGGCAGGGCGTGGGCGATCATGCCCGTCACCGGCTCGTGGGAGCGGAACGAACTGCCCAGGTCTCCCCGGACGGCATCCCAGACGAAATCGCCGTACTGGACAGGCAGCGGGCGGTCCAGCCCCATTTCGTGGCGGATGCGGGCGATGGTCTCAACATCGGCCCGTTTCGAAAACATGGAGACGACCGGATCGCCGGGCACCACGTGCATCAGGACAAAGGTGATCAGGCTCACCCCAATCAGCACCGGAATGCCGGCCCAGAGCCTTCTCAGAATATAGGGCAACATGGGCGACCCTCCACTCGGGCAAAGTCAGGAAGAGGGGCCCGGCCGCGCCGGACCCCTGGCTCAGGCGGCTCGTTTACTTGGCATCCTTCCAGACGGTCTTCAGGCCGCCTACGCCGGTCGGGTTGGCCAGGTTGCCATGCACGCCCTTCTGGGCGGCATAGTACTCGTACAGGTGGAACAGCGGGATGAGCGCGTACTCATCGTAGAGCAGCTTCGTCTCGAGATCCTGGTACATCTTCTGCCGCTTGGACTGGTCGGCCAGCCCCCGGGCGTCGGCCAGGATCTTATCGGCGTCGGCGTTGTTGTAGTTGACCGACATGGACTTGGACGACTTGGACTGGAAGTAGGTGTACAGGTAATTGTCGGGGTCGGGATAATCCGCCCACCAGTTGCCGAAGTTGGACGGGACGTTGCCCTTGGAGCGGGCATCGTTGAAGGTCGCCTTGTCGACGATCTTCACGGTCCAGTCGATGCCGATATCCTTCAGCATTTGCTGGATGGCCAGCGAATCGTCGACGACCTTGTCGCCGCCCCGCTGCCAGGCTTCAATCTTGAGGCCCGTGGCGCCGGCGTCCTTCAGCAGCTGCTTGGCCTTCTCCGGGTTGTACTCAAAGCCGGCAGCGTTGGTCAGTGCGCCCGGGATGCCCGGGGTGACAAAGGACTTCGCAACGACGCCCTGGTCGTGGCGGACGACGGACAGGATCTTCTTCCGGTCGATCGCCATGCTGATCGCCTGGCGGACCCGCTTGTCCTTCACGACATCCTGGTTGAGCGCCAGGTAGTACGTGTTCAGGGCGACGTACTTCAGCAGGACGCCCGTCTGGCCCTTGGCCACGGCGTCGAACTCGGCGGTCGGGATCGATTCCTCGTCGGTATTGCCCTTGGCGAACTCGAGCCAGCGGGTGGCCTCTTCCTTGATGACCTTGTACTCGACCTTGTCAAGGAACGGGAAGCCCTTCTCGAAGTAGTCCGCGTTCTTGTCAAGCGCGAGCAATTCGTTGGCCTTCCAATCGGCGACCTTGAAGGGGCCAGAGCCGATCGGCTTGCGGCCGAACTGGTCGCCCTGCTGCTTGGCATAGTCAGCCGGGTAGATCGAGGCGGGCGGAGTGGCGAGGTTGGAGAGGAACGGGCCGAACGGCCGCTCCAGGATCAGGTCGAAGGTGTAGTCGCCGGTAATCTTGAAGCCGGCCAGTTCGGTGGCCTTCTTGTCGATCACGTCCTGGGCGCCCTTGATCTCCTCGTATACCCAGGTGTTCTGCGCCTTCGTGGTCGGATTCAGCATCCGCTCCACGGTGTACTTGACGTCCTTGGCCATCAGCGGCGTGCCGTTGGTGAACTTGACGTCGTTACGGAGCTTGAAGTGGTAGGTCACATTGTCAGCTTCGGTCTTGGGCATCTCGGCCAGCAGTTCTGGCTCAAGTTCCAGGCTGTTGCCCTTGTAACGGATCAAGGTATTGAAGATATTCCGCGACAGGTTGTAGACCTGAAGCGTCGTATCGACCTGCGGATCGATCACCGGGGGCTCGGAGTTGATGGCGATGTGATACGTGCCGCCATACACCTCGCCATTCGGGCCCTTCTTCACTTCGGCCTTGGGTTGAGGCGGGTTCTCAACTTTCTTGGCCGTGCAGGCTGTGGAGACCAGCATCGTCACCATAAGCAGTGCAATCACGAAAGACAGATACTTCTTCAAACCGGAACAACCCCCTCTCCATCTCTACGCCTGGTTAGTTTGCCCCTCATACCAGACGTCGCGAAGACTTTTCGTCAATCCATATATAAATCCTTCGCCAATGCTGGACTTGGATGTAAAATCCAGCAAGTATTTATTACCAGCACTTAACCAATTGTCAATGTCTTCTTTGGCAATTGACAGACACGATACAGAGGGGTGAAATATTTACCAATTACACCGGTTCCGAGAAGGCGATGACGAGGACGAGTAGCGGCGGCACGTTTTGCGTGCGGCAATCAGGGTGGTACCACGGGAGTCACAGCTCTCGTCCCTATAGGGACGGGAGCTTTTTGTTTTGTCGCAGACAGGAGGGGTTCGCATGCATTCCCGAATGACGCAGCTCCGACAGCACCGGCTGCTCCGGCTCCAGGCGTTGCAGGCGGCCGGCATTCCCGCCTTCGGCGGGCGTTTCCCGGACCGGAGTGCGGCGGGGAACCTGCACGCCGCCTTCGGCGAGGCCACGGGCGCAGAGTTGGCGGCCGACCGCCCGACCGCCCGACCGCCCGACCGCCCGACCGCCCGAGTTGCGGGCCGGCTGGTCAGCCTCCGGCCCCAGGGCCTGGCGGGCTTTGCCGACCTGCAGGACCAGACCGGCCGCATCCAGCTTTACGTGAGCCTCCCGGACCTGGACGGCAACTCGCGGCTGGTTTGGGACAACCTCGACCTGGGTGATCTCATCGGCGTCGCCGGCACGCTCATGCGGACCCACACCGCCGAACTGACGCTGCGAGCCGGTAGCCTGACCATGCTGACCAAGTCGCTCCGGCCCTTGCCCGACAAGCACGCCGGGCTGCGGGACCGCGAGGAGCGCTACCGCAGCCGCCACCTGGACCTGCTGACCAACCCGGACAGCCGGGCGGTGTTCGAAGCCCGGAGCCGAGTCGTGCGGGCGCTCCGCCGGACGCTCGACGAGGGCGGCTTTCTGGAGGTGGAAACGCCGGTGCTGATGCCGCTCGCGGGCGGTGCCGCGGCGAAGCCGTTTCTGACCCACCATAACGCCCTGGACCGGGACCTCGCCCTGCGCATCGCCACCGAACTGCACCTGAAGCGGCTGGTGGTAGGCGGGCTGGAGCGGGTCTACGAGCTTGGGCGCATCTTCCGGAACGAAGGGCTCTCCACCTGGCACAACCCGGAGTTCACCACGCTGGAGGCTTACCAGGCCTACGCCGGCTTTGAAGACATGATGGATCTGCCCGAACGGCTGGTCCGGGATGCCGCGCTGGCCGCGGCCGGGACCACCACCATCGGGGGCCTGGAGTTCGCCGGCCCCTGGCCCCGCCTGTCCATGCAGGAGGCGGTCCGGCAGACCACCGGCATCGACTTCGCCGCCCTGGATTCCGACGAAGCCGCCCGGCGGGCGGTGGCGGCCGCGGGGTTCAGGGCCCCGGGCTGGACCTGGGGCCAGTTGCTGGCCGAACTGTTCGAAGCGTGCTGCGAGGAGGCGCTTACCGGGCCGGTCTTTATTACCGGACACCCGGTGGAGACCTCCCCCCTGGCCCGGCGGGACCCGCAGGACCCACGCCTGACGGAGCGGTTCGAACTGTATGTGGCGGGACGGGAGATTGCCCCACCCGCTGGACAAGGAGTTCCTGGCGGCCCTGGAGACCGGCATGCCGCCCACCGGGGGGTTGGGCATTGGCGTGGACCGGCTGGTCATGGTCCTGACCGGCGCCCGGGCCATCCGGGATGTGATTCTCTTCCCCGTGCTCCGGGACTGAGTCCTCGCCCAGCCCCACGACAGGTCGGTAATGCGGTTGGTATCATGGAGCATTTTTGGCCGCAGATGGCGCAGATTACGCCGATTTCCTGTCAAGGCGTGAAGGCTGGTTATCACATTCTCATCTGCGCTCATCTGCGAAATCTCGCGGCCAAGAATATCGCCCGTCTTTACCTGAGACCGCTTTCCGTCCCTGCCATTAAACCGCCGCCGTTTGATGTAACGACACAAAAAATGGCGGGGCATAAGCATGCACCGCCATTCATCAGCCTGAGCGCAGTGGGCAAACATATCCACTGCGCTTTTCAACGCTTTACCTGTTTCACAGCACCAAGGAGTATGACTTCCCGGCATCCTGCATGCCCCGGGCCACGAGGAACTGGTGGGCATCTTCCCGCTCCACGCCGCACTCCAGGTGGACCGTCCGGCAGCCCCAGGCCTTGGCCTCCAGCAGGGCTGCTTGCAGCAGCGCCGTCCCGACGCCCCGGCCCCGGGCCGCTTCGGTGACAACCAGGTCAGGAATCCAGGCCTGCGGGTCCGGCCGGTTGAGCCGGTCCCGCCGCTCCAGCGAGCAGAAGCCGACCACCTTGCCGCTTAGTTCCGCCACCAGGCTGGCCGTGTCGTGCCGCTCGATGTGCCGGACATAGGTCGCCTGGAGTTGCCGGCGGTTTTTTGATGTGACCGGCGGGCGCCCCAGTTCCGCCAGCAGTGCAGCCACGGCTTCAAAGTCCGGGGCAATTGCGCGCCTGGTCGAAATCTCGCTCATGGTGGCCTCCTCCCATCTCCGGGACCTGTGCAACGTCTCTTCTAAGAGTGACGTAACATTGGCCGCTGCGCAAGAGTCTTGTGTGCAAATGATTGACCTCGGCGCGGGGCCGCGCGAATTCGAAAAAACCTATCGAACCAAATCGGACATTTTAACGTATAACCTTATGTAATCATCATCCAATTGCACAGAAAGGAGTGTGGTGTTCAAATGGCAGTAGACCCACAGGCTGGCAGCCCCTTTCCTGGCCTCACGTTTGCCGGCGACCTGGATGACCTTGAGGGCCTGCCGCTGGAAGTGACCATGAATGACCTGTGGATTGGCTTCCTTGGCCAAAAGATGATGGTGGAACTGAACCGGCTCCACCCCGGCCGCCTGGCCTACCTGCGGTTCATTCCCGACACCGCTGCGGGCATGGTCATCATCGTCCCTGGTACCAGCAGCACCGAGTACGGCGCTGTGGAGATTCAGTATTCGGAGACGGAGAACGGCGCCCAGGCCAACCTGCGGCAGGCGCTCCTGCGGCTGAAGGTCGTACGGCAGCCCGGACGGGTCCGGATTTTCCCGGTGATTACCCGCCAGGCGCCCGATGGAAACAGCTACCTGGCCTTCGTGGTGAAGGACAGCGCCACCCGGCCGGCTCGGAAGCTGAAGAAGAAGAACGATGAGCAGAAAGCCGGCGAGCAGAAAGCCGGCGAGCAGAAGGCTGGCCAGCAGAAGGCCGGTGAGCAGGGGGCGGCGGCGTCCAAGCCGGCGGCGGTTGAGCCCGTTGCCAAGGAGGTCCAACCGGATTCCAAGGTCAATTCCGCTGAGGCGAAGTAGACATACACAGGCCGCCTGTCCCCAATCGGGGCAGGCGGCTTGTTTTTGTTTCGTCGCCATGATGACTGGAGCATTCCCGCTCCCACTGGCTCACGACGCTCGCTCTGGGGGATGATTCCGGCCTATTTCCGTGTCAGGATCACGACCGCGTTCTTAGCCATGAGCCCCAGCTTGATCACGGTTCTCTGCACCAGCGGATAGCCTTTGGTCCCGCGATAAGACATCCGGTTGAGAAACTCCACCAGGGATATGTGCTCCTCGTATCCGTAGACATTCGTGATATCAACCCGTTGTTGTTCAAGGTCTATGCCGGTGACAACCGAGGCATGAAAATCATGATACGGCTTGTTGTAGGGATTTGCGGCACCGAAAAGCAACCCCTGTGACAAGACATCAACAAACTTCGTGAAGTTCATACCGCCTGACAGGCTGTATTTCGCAATCAAGGCCTGCGGTGGCAGATCTTTGCTTTGGCAAAATGAGACAACAACGCTCACCGTTGTAACACCGCATGTGTATCCGTCAGGGTGGGTGTAGAGCTTTACACCCGCCACCTTGACTGACTTCGGACTGAGCGTTTCCAGTGCAGCCACCAGCGGCGATACATCTTCTAGCGGCTTTGTGTTGATGTTGACAAATATGACGAGCGCCGCCACAGCCAAAAGCAGTACGGCCAACATTGAAAGCAGAATCTTGACCACGATTTTCATCATGTGCTCCTCCATGGTGTGCCCTGTCTGGTTCCGCAATTCGTTTCAAGGGGTTTTTAGCTATTCTAAATAGTACCGCACGTCGAACCGGCCATGTTCTGGGTTTTCCGGCGAAGATCCGGGCCGAAACATTGCCGCCTCCGGACAACGCCCTTGCCTGACCAATTCCTCACCACGGCATGGAGAATTCTTAGCTGCGGTGGGACCGTAACTCTCCTTGCGAGGGGAATCCAGGCCTCAACGGACGGGAGTCTTTGATTCAATCCTGTTATGCTCTAATACAATATGTTAACCTCGAAGCGTGTACTTGACCCAGTAGTCCGGCATTTTGTTCTCGCCCGCGGCGCCAACTCCAGTCCGGTCGTTCGGCAAGGGCAGCGCCAGTGCCTCTGGAATCCGCGGAATGAAGGAGGGAGTTCACAGGTGGTTGACCCTGAGTACCGGGTTGGATGGCGGGCGCGCTGGATCGCTCGGGAGTACCGACTCGTTTACACATACGGCGAACATGTACTGCTTGCTTTGTTCGAGAACCCCACCCCTGAGGTCGCGCAGATACTGCAGGGGCTTGGCGAGGACCCGGACACCCTTCGGGCCGACGTTTACCAGTTCGCCCAGGCGCTGGTGCCAACTCGGCGTACGGAACGTGGCTACGGCGAGGCCAACGAGATTGAGAACGCGGCCTATGACCTCGCGCAGGAAGCCGGGTACTACTATGCCCTGCCCGAACATCTCCTGCTGGCGATCGCAAGCCCTTTGCGGCACGGGCTGCTGGTGGGGAAACTGATCGAGGCCGGCCGGTTCCTGATCAACCGTGGGATCAAGGCGGAGGCCATTCGCTCTCTCATCAGGCCGCCGCGGCCGGCGGATCAGGTAAGCAGGCTGTACGAACCCGCTCAGCAAGACGTCTGGCTAACCGAAGGCTGGAAGGCCGCCGCCGCTGAGTTTCGGTTCGATCGCCACAACTTCTCTCTGTCGCGGTATGAGTTCCGCCACTTGATTGCGCAGCTCCAGCGTGCAGACGAGTGGGCCATGCTGGCCCACTTATTCGAGACCCTGGCCGCATCCGACATGCTTGCATACCGGGCGGCCCCAGAAGGGGCCAACACCGCGCGGGTCGCCCGGTTCCTGATCATGGCAGCGCTTTGGCTGCGCAAGGCCGGCGACCACGGGCGGGCCCGCCTGATTGCCGAGCGGGCCATCCATGAGCTGCGGACGGTCCATACTGACGGCACGCCCAACCCGGAGACTCTGGCGAGGCCGATCAATGTAGCCTTCGCCTTCGAGATGATGGGCGATGCCGCGCTATGCATCGACCTTGCTCTGGCCAAGACCTACTGGCTGCGAGCCATCGAGGAGTTCCGGTATATCGACTCCACAACCCAGTGCGCCGAGTGTTACGAGCCCTGGGACCACGGCTGGTACCTGGAGGATATCCATCGGCATTTCTTGTCGGGCGATCCTCGCGACTTTGGTTCAGACGGCGAAGCCCGGGTGGCCAGCAAGATGAAGCAATGGTTAGGCGTCAGTCCGGACGCCTGAGCTAGCCTGGGCATTATGCGAGCCGGACCGCCCGACGCTTGACCTTGTGAGCGTGCGCCATCATCGGCCAATTCACTGTTACATAACCCGCACGAATCCTGGACCCAGCATTCCACAATCGGGCCGGCGGTTTCCGGCCGGATCGTTTACGGAAGGCGTCCTCCCGTTTCAACCCTTCCACCAGGTGCGCGAATACGTCAGTCAGGCACAAGCATGCATATGCAGCATCATGGCCGGCAGGGTAGCCCTCGCCGGTCAAAGAAAGGCCGCCCGTCCCCGACTGGGGCTGGGCGGCCTTTCAGGGCCTACGGGACAGACGCCGGCTCACCGTGGGCGCCCCCGGCCTGCAGGCCGAGTGAAACTCAGGTCGACCCAACCGCGAACTGACGGCCGCTCCGCGTCGACCCCGAGTCGATCCATTGTCGACCCCGAGTCGACCCATTGTTGACCCCGAGTCGATCCATTGTCGACCCCGAGTCGACCCATTGTTGACCCCGAGTCGACCCATTGTTGACCCCGAGTCGACCCATTGTTGATCTCGGGTCGACCCATTGTTGACCTCGGGTCCGTCTAAACCCGACCCCGGGTCCACCCCATCAAGAAACATAGCTCATAAAGATCTCCTCAAGACTCTGGTCAAAGACCTGCACACCGGTCACACCCGGAAGCGACCGAATGGTCTCGCGCAATCGTTCGGCGTCGCCGCTGGCGAAGAGCAGCCAGCCGGCGGGCTCCTGCACGGCCCGGCGGACGCCAGGCACGGCCAGCAACGCTGCCTCCGCTACCGTGCCCGCCACGCGCACGCGCTTCTCGTTCAGCTTCAGGTCGTCGACGGCGCCGGAGACCACCACCCGGCCCGCCACCAGAATAGACGCCCGATCGGCCAGCCGCTCGACTTGATGCAGGTCGTGGCTGGTGAGCACGACCGTACAGCCGGTCTCGATGCTGTCCGCCAGGAGGACCTGCAGGTACTGGTGCCGGTTCATGGGATCCAGACCCAGGGTGGGCTCATCGAGAATCAAAAGCTCCGGCAGGCCGCCCATCACCAGCGTCAGGGCCAGCTGCGCCTTCATGCCGGTCGACATGTGCCGGACGATCTCATTCGGCGGCAGGCGGAACAGGTCCATGTATCGCTGTACGCTCTTCTGATCCCAGCGAGGCTGCAGCCCCCGGCACAAGGCGATGAGCTC
Source organism: Symbiobacteriaceae bacterium (assembly GCA_036504075.1). GTDB lineage: Bacteria > Bacillota > Sulfobacillia > Symbiobacteriales > Symbiobacteriaceae > DASXVX01. The sequence goes on from DASXVX010000072.1 coordinate 28,603, forward strand.
CCGGGCCGTCATGCGTTCGTACAAGGCCTGCGCCTGGGCCACGTAGCCGATGCGGGACTTCAGCGACAGCGGTGGGTAGCCGGGTCGCAGCGGCACACCGAGCACGGTGCCCGTGCCGCCGTCGGGCCGGATCATGCCCGTGAGGCAGCGGAACAGCGTCGTCTTGCCGGCCCCGTTCGGCCCCAGAACGGCAGAGAAGGAGCCGGTGGGCACGACCAGGTCTACCGATGACAGGGCGACCTTGTCGCCGTAGCGCTTGGTCAGCCCCTCCAGACGAATGGCCACGTCACTCACCCGATCGCCTCCTTTCCGCCTCTTCTACACGCTCCCGGAAAATGGCCGCCGCCCGGTCGGACCCGATGCGCAGCCGGTAAGCGTCAGCCGCCAGCTTTTCGGCCGCCTCGGTGAACTGCCGCAGCCGTTCGGCTTCGGAGACGGTATGGTCACGGTCCGCGATGAATGAGCCCCGGCCGCGCGGCGTCTCGATGACACCCTCTCGCTCCAGCTCCTGGTAGGACTTGGCGACCGTATTCGGATTCACCGCCAGTTCGACGGCCAGGTCGCGGACAGAGGGCAGCCGGTCGCCTGCCCTGAGTACGCCGGATGCCACGGCCTGCCGCACCTGGTCCACCAGCTGGCGGTAGATGGGCGTTCCGCTAGATGGGTCGATGTGATACCACACGGGCCGCCCCTCCTCCCACCAGCCAGTTTACACGGTAATCTGCTTCCGCTGGAAGACCCAGATGGAAAGGGCGAGGAAAAGCCCGGCACCTACAGCGAGAATGGCCATATCACCCCAGGGTACAGTGCCCTTGATCATGATCGCCTGGACATTAAGGAACGAGAACGGCAGGACATCGTGCAGACTTTTCATGACGCCGGTTGATTCTCCGGTGGCCATGTGCAGAAGGTCCAGCCCCAGGCCAATCCCCAGCATGACGCCCGTGCCCGCCCCGTAATCGTCGAAGAACAGGCTGACCAGGAGCATGAGGCTGCCCAGGAACAGATACAGCAGCAGGGAGTTGAACTGCGTCAGCGCGATGCGGCCGAGGGAGACGTCATATCCCAGGGCGCCAACGGTGGCCCACACTCCGATGAACTGCGCCAGGAGCACGGTGGCCAGGGAACCGGCCAGGGCCAGCCACCGGGAGAGCAGCAACTGGGTTCGGGAAACCGGCAGCGACAGTACAAACTCCATGGTCCGCCGGTCCATTTCACGCGTAATCATGCCGACCACGAACATTGCCGTGAAGACCACGTACACCAGCGAGGACCAGCCGCCCAACACGTAGCCCGCCAGCCAGCCTTCGGCGCTCAACAGGCTCTGACCACCGTTGCCAACGAGTGCCTTGAGAACACCCTGGGCATTCTCCAGCGTCTTTTCCAGTTCCGCGAGCGATCCCGAAGAGCGCATCATCTCGAACATGTAGACCGTAAAAACGCCGAGCAGGCCGAAGACGATGGCCCAGGTCAACGTTGAAGCCGCTTCGCTCTTGGCGTGCTGCCGAAACAGGGTCATATTCTCTTCACCTCCGCCCGGCCTAGGCCGAGAACTGCTTGCGATTAAAGGCCCAGAAGCTGACGGCAAGGCCGGCTGCGAGGGCCACCGCCAGTGTGATCGCATCGCCTGTGGCAATCCTGCCGCTGCGCATGACCCCGCCAATGTCAAGGTAGCTGAACGGGCTGATCGCACTCACGGCCCCGCTCACGCCGGCGGCTCGCATGACCATCGACAGGATGAAGCCCAGCACCACGATGCCCAGGCACAGCTTGACGCCCACGCTGTAATCATCGATCCACATGGAAGCGGCAAGTGTGACGGCGCCCAGCGCCAGCGAGAGCAGCCAGAGGTTGATGAAAACCAGGCCATGGTGGCCCCAGTCGCCCTGGAACCCTTGCGCCGCCATATCGAACCGTTGGACCGCCCAGATGGAGCCTGCGACCAGCGTCACGTTGACGACCAGCACGGCGATCCGGGCCGTCAGTACCTGCGTGCGCTGGACCGGCAGGGCCAGCAGGAACTCCACCGTCCGGCGGTCAACCTCACGCGTCACGATCGACAGCGCCATGAGCACGGCATAGAGCGTGGGAATCAGGACGGTGCCCTTCCCGATAATCAAGGTCAGATAGATGTCGACCGGGCTCAAGCCCGCTACATTTCCATACATCGACATCACGGATTGCGGCAGCGTTTCCCACATGTTGGTGTTCATGAACATCGCAGCCGAGCGGGTGCCGGACAGGGCCATCAGCACGGCCACGGCTATCCAGATCAGTAGGCCCTTGAGGTGGGCAGAAAAGAACTGGCGGAAGAGGGTCATCGTCCGCCACCTCCTCCTTCGTAGAAGGCTTTGAAAATCTCCTCCAGGGGCGGATCGGACAGGGTCAGATCGGCCAGGGACCGCCTGGCAAGTTCAGTGATCAGCGGGTCAATGCCGCCGTGGAACGTAAAGCTCGCCTTGCGGCCTTCCACCTGCAAATCCCGCACGCCGGCCACCTTCGCCAGCTCCGGAAGCGCTTCCTTGAACTCGACTTTCACGTACTTGACCCGCTGCTTCTTCAGGTTGTCGACATGGTCAACGGTGACAATCTGGCCGTCGCGAATGACGCCGACCCGGTCGCACAAAGCCTCCACTTCAGACAGGACGTGCGACGACATAAAGACCGTCTTGCCGCGGGCCTGTTCTTCACGAATCAGCTGGTTGAAGATCTCCTGCACCAGCGGGTCGAGTCCCGATGTGGGCTCGTCGAGAATGAGCAGGTCAGGGTCATGGGCCAGGGCCACCACAATGGCTACCTTCTGCTTGTTCCCACGGGAGAGCGTCTTTAACCGGCGCTTCAGGTCGACATCCAGCCGTTCGGCCAGGACCTTCACACGGCTCCGGTCCTTGACGCCCCGCACGGAGAGTGCGAAGTCGATGTTCTGCCGGCCGGTGAGAAAGTCGTACAGGGCCGGGTCGGAAGGCAGATAACCCACTCGGGACCGGACCTCGCGGCTCTGTTTGACAGCGTCGATGCCGAGCATGTGCACCTGGCCGGCCTGCGGGTGCATGAAGCCCAGCATGGTGCGAATCAGGGTCGTCTTGCCCGCACCATTGGGGCCAAGGAATCCGAAAACCTCGCCCTGCCCGACCTCCAGGTTCACATCGCGGATGCCGCGGCCGTTGCGATACAGACGAGTGAGGCTTGCGACTTGGATCGCCTGCACCGAAGTCACCTCCGTGGATGCATGTAATCGTGTCCTATAGCAATAGTACACAGGTACACTGACGTCGTCAAGTGCGTTCACCTCACACGGGTTCCCGACCCGAGGTCCCGAACCGGGGTCCCGACATTGCGAAGGCCGCCCAGCCCCGACTTGGGCTGGGCGGCCTTTCAGGGTCCAACCCCGCTACAGGTCAACCCCGCTACGGCTCGAACCCCCAGCGTTGCCGGACCCGCCGCTCGAACCGGGCGAAGACCAGCCGGTCCACCACCAGCCCCAGCGCCAGGATGACCAGAATGACCCCCACCACCTGGGCGGCGTCCGCCAGGTTCCGGCCCATCTCCAGCAAAAACCCCAGCCCCAGGTTCATGATCAGCAACTCCGCCGCCATCAGCGAGCGCCAGGCGAACGACCAGCCCACCCGCAGGCCGGTCAGCAGCGCCGGCATGGCGGCCGGCAGAATCACCCGGGTGTATAGCCGCAAGCCCCTGGCGCCCATGGTGGATGCAGCGTGCAGGTAGACCGGCGGAATGTTTCGGATCGCCGACTCCGTCGTCGCTGCGATGGCGAACAGCGCCCCCACCGTGGTGACGAACAGAATGGCCCCTTCGTTCAGGCCGATCCAGAGAATCGCCAGGGGAAACCAGCAGATCGACGGCATGCCCTGCAGCCCCAGGACCACCGGGCCGAAGGTGGTCGAGAGCCATTGTGACCGGGCCAGCCCGAACCCCAGCAGCACGCCCCCGACGGAGGCCAGCACGAAGCCCACGAGAATGCGCCGCAGCGTGACCAGCACCGCCGGCAGCAGCGTCCCCGACTCCGTCAGTTGCCAGAGCGTCCGGCCCACGTCCAGAGGCGACGGGAACAGGTAGGGCGGCCAGACCCCCAGCCAGGCCACCCCCTGCCAGAGCAGCAGAAAGCCCAGAATCACGCCCAGCCGCAGCGCGAGTTTAGCCATCGAGTTCCTCCTCCACCGCCGCCTGCACGTCGGCTTTCAGGTCCCGGACAAGGAACGTCCGAATCTCCAGCAGGCGTGGATCGTCAGCCAGCCGGGGACGGGGATGCTTGATCACCGCCTCCCGCTTGATGGTGCCGGGCCGGAAGGAGAGGACCACCACCCGGTCACCGAGCCTGACCGCCTCGGCGACGTTGTGGGTCACAAAGACGATGGTCTTGCCCGTTTGCTCCCAGATGTTCTGCAACTCCTCGTGCATCACGTTCCGGGTCTGGGCGTCCAGGGCGGCGAACGGCTCATCCATCAGCAGCACCTTCGGGCGCATGGCGATGGCCCGGGCGATGGCCACCCGCTGGCGCATGCCCCCGGAGAGTTCGTGGATGCAGGCGTCGCCGAACTTGGCCAGCCGGACCATCTCCAGGGCCTCACTCGCCCGGTCTCGCCGCTCCGCCGGCGTCAGCTTTTGGAGGGCAAGGCCAAACTCCACGTTGCCCCGGGCCGTCAGCCAGGGAAACAGGGCGCCGTCCTGAAAGACCACCACCCGGTCCGGTCCGGGACCGGAGACCGGATCGCCTTCTACCAGCACCTCCCCGCTGTCCGCCGGCTCCAGCCCGGCGATGATATTGAACAGCGTGGACTTCCCGCACCCCGACGGTCCCAGGAGGCAGAGAAACTCCCCCCGCTTTACGTCCAGGCTGACGCTGTCCAGCACGTGCAGCTTCCCCTGCCTGGTGTGAAAGTGCTTCGACACGCCGCGCAACTGTAGCTGGTATCGGGGGAGATCCATCGCAGGCGATCTCACGGAGCCACCTCCTTTAGCAAGGAGAGGTCATAGAGTCCGCTCAGATTCGGTTTGTCACGGAGCAGGCCGAGCGTGTTGGCGCGATCCGCCTGCTCCTGTACGGAACCTTGCATGGGGTCGTAAACGAAGTCGATTCGGGAAAACGCCTCCGTAAGGACGGCATCGGGCAAGGCGTGTGCCTGCAGTTTCGTCAGGGCCGTCTGCAGCTTGGCCCTGGCTTCATCCGGGTACGCCTGAATCCACCGGGTCAGCTCCACGTGCTGTGCGACCAGTCTTTTGACCTCGTCGCGATGCTGCTCCAGGAACGGGGTCGAAACCGCCAGCACGGTGGTGGCAAACCGCCGGTCGGGCCAGAGGTCCCGCTCGTCCCAGGCCACTTTGGCGCCGGCTTCGTGGACCAGCCGGGCGCCCCAGGGCTCGGCGACCCAGGCGCCGTCCAGTTGCTTTTGGCCGAAAAGCGTCAGAATGTCCGCCGGGGCGGTCGGCACGATCTGGACCGTCCCGCCCTGCTCCCGGGGCTTCAGCCCCTTGCTGTTCAGGTACCAGCGCAGGGCGACATCCTGGGTGTTGCCCAGTCCGGGTGTGCCCAGGCGGGTGCCCGCCAGGTGGGCCGGGTCGAGGGTGGGCCGCACGACGAACACGGCTCCGCCGGAAGCGGCGCCGGCAACAATGCGCAGTGCTTTTCCGCCGGATTTGATGTAGCCGTTGACCGCCGGCGATGGCCCCACGTAGAGCACGTCAACCTCACCGGCGAGGAGGGCGGTAATGGCTTCCGGACCTGCGGCGAAGATCTTCGGGACGATTTTCAGGCCGGTCGCTTTCGCAAAGCTGCCGTCCGCCAGGCCCAGGAGTGCCTGGGCGTGCGTCAGGTTTGCGAGATAGCCAAACCGGAGCGTCTGGACAACATCGCTCTTCACCGCGGGCGCCGCCGCCCGCCCGCAGCTTGCCAGAAGCAGGGCGGCCAGGGTTAACAGAATCCATACTCGTCTCCAGCGTCGTTTCAATACAGCGATCCTCCCGCGGGGCTTGAAAATCCCCGCATCGCCCGGCCATGACGCAAGGCGATACGGGGTACTTCTGTAATCTATGGGCGCGGCTGGCGGGTGGTGCGAAACTCCCCCACTTTACGCTGATCGCCCCTCGGGCACCTGCCCATGATCTTTTCTAGCACCTTCGTGTTATCGTCCGGCTCACAGTGCGCATGATAGGGTATCAGTAACGGGTGCATCTGTTCGGAGGTGAACACATGGGAGTCTTTATTTGCAAGGTCTGCGGCGCTGAGACGAAGGAAGTCCGTTGCAAGCCCAAGAGCTGCGCGTGCGGTGGCCAGGAAACGTTCGTGAAGAAGGAACAAGCCGAAGCGGCGAAGAAGGCCGATGCGGAAAAGAAGTAGCGCAACGGCCTGAAACGAAGCCCGAACCCCGCCGGGGGGTTCGGGCTTCTGCGCGCGCCGCGACAAAGCCCGGCGCATAACGCACCGGGCCTACCGCACATAGAGTCTCAGGACCGGCGCCGGTGGGGCGAGCGCCGCCGCCGGCGGGCGTTGCCCAGGGCCAGGTTGCCCAGCAGCAGGAGCACGGCCAGGCCGCACCCGCCCCAGGCGATGCGGGCCTCGCCGGCCTGCCCGGCGTTCTGCAGCAGCGACCCGACCACCGCCGTCCCGGCGGCCAGCACCGCCCAGGTCAGCCGGTTCATGAGCCGGGCCTGCATGTCCAGCCGCTCGGAGAGGCCCGAGAGGTCGGTCTGCACCTGCACACTCCCGTTCTCCAGCTTGGCCAGCGACCGCTCAAGCTGGCCCGGTAGCCGGATGAGCGACATGCCGGTATCCTTGACGGTGGTCCAGACGGCATCCACCGCCGGGCCCGCCGCCGGGCCGAACAGGTCGGCCGCCAGCCGGCGCCAGTCGAAGCCACCCGCGCCTTCGTCTTTTGCCTCGCTCCGCCGGGACTGCTCCAGCAGCGGGAGCGCCTGGTCTTTCAGGATTTTGACCCAGTCGAGGTTCGGGTCGAGCGTGTTGCCGATGCCGACCAGCAGGCCCACCGCCCGCCCGATATAGATATACCGGGCCGGGAACTGCAGCGGCTCCTCGTAGAGCCATTCCCGGAAGTCTTGCACGAACTTGTCCAGCTCCGGCCCCGGCTGAATCTTGAGGCCACTCACGTGGTCCAGCAGGAAAATGAGCGCCCGCTTCAGCGGCTCCGTGCTGACATCCTTGCGCAGGAATCCGAGGCCGGCCAGCGCCTTCACGGCCAGGTCCATGTCCCGGGTCAGCAGCCCGCGGACCAGCAGCGTAAAGCCCTGCCGGTCCTCCGCCGTGATGACGCCCATCATGCCGAAGTCCACGAAAATCAGGGTGCCGTCCGGCTCCACCATGAGGTTGCCCGGGTGCGGGTCCACATGGATGAAACCATCCAGGAGCACCTGCTTCAAGTAGGCGTCCACCAGCCGGGAGGCGAGCTGCTTCGTGTCCACACCGGCCGCGTGCAGCCGGTCCCGTTCCGTCAGCTTCATGCCGCTCTTGAATTCCATCACCAGCAGCCGCTGGGCGACCAGGTTGTCGAAGGGATACGGCACGTCGATGCCCGGCACCCCGGCGAAGTTCTTCCGGAACTTCCGGATGTTCTCCGCCTCCAGCCGGTAGTCCATTTCCTGGCGGGTGATGACCTCGAACTCGTCGACAACCGCTTTCATGTCAAGCTTGCGGCCGAGGCTCGTGTGCCGGCCCAGCCACATCCAGATGCGCCGGACGGCGGCCATGTCGACGTCCACCAGCCGCTCAATGCCCGGCCGCAGGACTTTGACGGCCACCGTCTGGCCTTCCTTCAGTTTCGCCCGATGGACCTGACCGAGCGAGGCTGAGGCCAGCGCCTCGGTCTCGAACTCGGCGAAAATCGTCTCCAGGGGCGCCCCGAGTTCGGACTCCACCCGCCGCCGGATCGCCGGGTAAGGCGCAGCCGGCACGGCGTCCTGCAGGGAAGCGAGTTCCCGGGTGAAGGACTCTGGCAGGACATCCGCCCGGGTGCTGAGGAACTGGCAGACCTTGATGATCACCCCGTGCAGCCGCAGGGCCGCCTTCCGGAGCCGCCGGCCCCAGCGCCCGTAGGCGCGTGCTTCGGCTCGGGTGCGGGACTCGTCGCTCCGGAAGCGCTCCAGGAAGTCCATCCAGAGATAGTCGGCCAGCATCGCAAAGAACACGCCGAAGATGTATACAGAGCGGATAAGCTGCGAGATCAACACCCGGACCTCCTAGAGGGCCGTCCTAGCCCTGGTTTTCCGATGCACCGGCCTCCGGGGCCGCCTTCGCTTCCGGCTCCGCTTCCGGCTCCTCACGCCAGACTGCGAACGCTTCCTTCATCTTCGACCGGAACTCCTTCGCCTTGGACCGGAACGCATCCCGCTGCTCCTTGTCGCCCTGGTCGGCGCACTTGTGCATCGCGAACTTGAAGCCCAACAGCGCCAGAATCAAGCCAAGCAGCCCGTGACCACCGCGGTGACGACGAAAGAACATGCACGACTCCCCCTTTTCCTATCGTTCGCCTAACTAAGTTAGACGAAAAACAAACATCATGAAATGCCCCAGCCGGCCAGCAACCCGCCCACAACCTGCTCGAAGAGTCCATCGGCCTCACGCTGGTCCGGCACGATACCGGCCAGATGCAGGGCGAGGACGCCGTGGGCCGCGGCAATCAGCGCCTTGGCCCCTTGCAGGGGCGAAAGGCTGGGGACGGCGCTCTTGCGGCTCAGGCACTGGAAGAGGGCGTCGCCCACCAGCCCCAGGCAGGCGCTGGCATACTCTTCGTGGCCCGGGCGCCCGCCGGGCTTGGACAGCGGGGCCAGGCCATACATGGCCTGGTAGTAAGCCGGGTTCTCCCACGCGAAGAGCCGGAACGCTTTCAGGAGTGCGGCCAGTCGCTTGCCCGGGTCGGCGAGGCCCGCCGCCGACGCCGACATGTGCCGGTAGAGGCGCTGGTAGCCGTCCACCACCAGTTCCCCGCAGAGCGCTTCCTTGCTTTCGAAAACCTCGTAGATCATCGGTGCGCTGTAGCGGATCCGTTCAGCGACTTTCCGCATGGTCAGGGCGTGCCAGCCTTCCTCGCCGGCAATCTGGAGCACCGCCGCGATAATGGCCGGCCGGAGTGGCGGCCCCTCGCCCAGTCTACGTCCGGGAGGGCTCATGCTTCACCTCAGAGATAATCTAACTAAGTTAGATGATAGTCCAACCTCACCGCTCTGTCTACCACTTTTGGCACGAAAAGCCGCAGCTACGAAATCGGCCGTACCTGTCAGCGAGCAGCAGGACTTTTCGTGTGCCGTGGTTAATACCTGCGTGATACTTTATAGCTACGTCAGTGGCCCAGGCCACCGGCGGAAACCCTAGAGACGCAATCAGACCCGGAGGTGGCACTGTTGAGCCTGTTGGTTCTCTACGGCAGTTCCCGGCGGCGCGGCAACTCGGAACTGCTGACCGATCAGCTTGTGACCGGACTGGCATGCACCCGCATCTATCTGGCGGAACACCTGGTGATGCCGATTCAAGACAAGCGGCATACTTCGGAGGGGTTTGGCCCCGTCGACGACGACTACGAGGCCATCGTGGACCAGGTGCTGGCTCACGACATCATCATATTCGCCACGCCTCTGTACTGGTACGGCATGTCTGCACAGCTGAAGGCGTTCCTGGACCGGTGGTCAGGTTCGCTGCGGGACCAGCGGTTCGACTTTAGGGCTGATATGGCCAAGAAGACGGCCTACGTCGTCGTCACCGGCTCGGCGCAGCCCCGCATCAAGGCGCTCCCGCTGATTCAGCAGTTCGACCTCGTCTGCGGCTATGTCGGGATCCCGTTCGCCGGCTATCTGATCGGCGAGGGGAACCGGCCGGGCGATGTGCTCCACGACGGTCGAGCGATGGCGGAGGCCGAATGGCTCCGGCGCTCCCTGCAGGAGCAGATGACCGGCCTGCCATCGCCCACGTAGTTTCCCCAACAGGTAGCCTGCCTGCGCTCACGTAGCGCCTCATCGCATTGCGGGGGGCGCTTTTTTCTGCCCCGGGCCAAATTGCGATGCAGCGGTGGGAAAAGGCGGGAACGCCCCCGAAGCATTGCCCCCGGTCAGCTACTTCCATGGACTGGGGGCGTAGATACATGCGGATGCGTGTTCGTTTTGCTGTGCTGCTCACGGCTTTGCTCCTGACGGGTTCCGCCCTGCCGGCCGTCGGTTCCGGACCGATCGCTGCGGAGTACCTGGTCAGCCCCGGCGCCAGTCATTTCCCGCAGAACAAGCAGAACGAATCGCCCATGGCGGTCAACCCGGTCAACCCGCTGGTGGCCGTCAGCGGCGCCAACGACGAAATCGAAGAGCCCGACTGCACCCTGAGCGGCGGCTCCTCCAGCTGCCCCTTTGACCCGAACGTGGGGGTCACCGGCGTCTACATCACCCGGGACGGCGGGGCCACCTGGTCGCAGCAGATTCTGCACTGGAACGCCTGGGGGCTCATTTCCGACGGCGACCCGGTGGTCACGTTCGGACCCAAGCCCGACGGTCGCGGCGGCTTCACATACGCCCACGGCGCCCGGCTCTACTTCGCCTCCCTGGCCGGCTCGCCGGCCTTCGGCCCTAACCAGGAGCAGCTGGCGGTGGCCTACTCCGACGACGATGGCCTGACCTGGAGCGCCCCGGTGGTCGCCACCAACCGCACCAACCCGGTGGACTTCAACGACAAGCTGGCGGTCTGGGCCGACCAGAACCCGAGCAGCCCGTACTTCGGCAACCTGTACCTGAGCTGGACGCTCTTCCGGTCCAACGGAAAGCAGTCGCCGGAACCGATCATGTTCACCCGCTCCACCGACGGCGCCCTCACGTTCGCCGGTGCGAGCCAGCTGACCCCGGCCTATAACAACAGCAAGGTGGGCGGGCGCCAGGGCTCCGTCATTCGGACCGGGCCGGACGGCACCGTCTATGTCATCTGGGACGGATCGTGGAACAAGCAGAGCGCCATTGTGGGCACCCGCTCCGGGGATGGCGGCAACAAGTTCGGGCAGACCTTCCACGTTGCCGATAAGTCGGACATTCCCTCCCCCTTCCCCGGCGCCTCTTTCCGAAACGACAGCTTCCCGCTGGTCGATGTGGACGGCCGGGGCCGCCTGTACGTGGTTTGGGCCGACTATGACTACGCCCTCGGCCACGGGACGGTCAAACTGGCCCGGTCGGCCGACCGGGGCGCCACCTGGACCACGTCGGGCGCGGCCGGCGTTCCCGGCCGGAGCGCATTCAACCCGGCGATCGCGGTGAGTGGCCGCGACGTCTTCATCGGCTTCAACGCCATCGATGACAAACCGGCGGCGACCGCGCCGGGGGCCGGGGTCGTCACCTACGACGCCTACTTCGTCCTCTCCGGCGACGAAGGCGCCACCTTCGGAACGCCGGTGAAACTGAGTGCCGCACCGTCGGACCCGGACGCCGGCAGCACGAACAGCCTGTCGGACCAGTTCCTGGGCGACTACAACGGTGCCGCTGCCAGCCCTGACGGCACTTTCTGGTTCTCCTGGACCGACACCCGGGCGGGCAACCCCTGCGCCGCGGTGGATGCCTGGCGGGCGTCGAACTCCACGCTGGCCAAGCCCGACATCTACGCGGCCTGCCCGGCCGGGTTCGGGAACACCGACATTCGGGTCGGAAAAATCCAGCCCTAGATCGCGTGTAACAGGCGCCCATCCTGGAGCACCAGGGCTGGAGGGAACGGCGCCCCACGGACGGCAAATCAGCCGTCCACCCCGTCGGTCGGGTCGCTCACGCGCAGGCGATAACCAACGCCCGGCTCCGTCACGATGTATTTCGGCTGCAGCGGGTCGGGTTCGATTTTTCGCCGCAAATTGCTGATGTTGACCCGCAAAATGTGCGCCTCCGTCTCGTACCCCGGCCCCCAAACCATTTTTAACAACTGGGTATGCGTCAGAACTTTCCCGGAGTGAAGAGCCATGGTCTTGAGCAGGTTGTACTCGGTGGCGGTCAGGTGAACTTCGTCACCCTCCACCGTTACCAGGCGGCGGGCCAAGTCAAGCACCAGTCCGCCCGTCACAAACACCGGCTCGTTCTCCGAACGGGTCGACCGGCGCATGGCCACCCGCAACCGGGCCAACAACTCCCCGGTACTGAAAGGCTTGGTGAGGTAGTCGTCGGCGCCGGCATCCAGCGCGGAGACTTTATCCGCCTCCTGCCCGCGCACAGACAGAATCAGTATGGGCATGGCGGACCATTCTCGGACGCGGTGCACAACGTCAAGACCGTCGCCGTCCGGCAACCCCAGGTCGAGAATCACCATGTCGGGCGGAGGAGCGGCAGCGGCCTGAGCCATGGCTTCAGCGACGCTGCCGGCCTCCAGGACTTCGTAGCCCTGAGTCGCCAGCGACGCCCGCAGGAAACGACGGATCTGGCGCTCGTCGTCGACGACCAGAATTCTTGCGCCCGGAGGCAGTGACGAGTCACGTTCCGTCTTCATGCTGATCCCCTCGCTTCCAGGTCCCGGGTAAGGGGCAGTGAGAACGAGATTTCAGTGCCGCCGCCGTCTCGGGCGCCGACCCAAATCCGGCCCCGGTGGGCCTCGACGATCCCCTTGCAAATAGCCAGGCCCAGCCCGGTGCCCGGAGGGCTTCCGGGCCGTTCCAGCCGGAAGAACTTCTCGAAAACCCGCTCCCGTTCACCATCCGGGATCCCGGGACCGCGATCGGCCACGGTGACCGCGACGGCCTCGGCATCCTGCCGCACCCAGATGTCGATGGGCGAACCCGGCGGAGAGTATTTGGCGGCATTATCCAACAGGTTGTTCAGCACCTGCACCACCAGCACCTCGTCCAGCGGCACCAGGGGAAGGTCCTCCGGCATGTGCACGTGAATCGCCCGTGGTTTAAGCCTGTCGGCCGTCTGACCGAGGGCCACCCCCACCACGTCTTCAAGGTCGTACCAGTCGATCGTCAGTTTCAGGTGGCCCGACTCCAGCCGGGTCATGTCCAGCAGGTTGCTCACCAGCCAGTTCAGCCGTTCTGCCTCTTCCCGGGCCGTCTCCAGCAGTTCTTGCCGGGTGGACAGGTCAAGCTGCGTCGGGCTGGGGTCCAGGACCGCGCTCAGGCTCCCGATGATTGAAGCCAGCGGCGTCTTCAGCCCGTGCGAAATGGAGTGCAGGAGGGCGTCATGGAGCTTGTCCGCCTCCATTAACAGGTGCGCCCGGCGAGCCGTCTCCACCAGCATTTCCCGCTCAAGCACTACCGCCGCCTGCGTGGCAAACGCCTCCAGCAGCCGCCGTTCATCGGGAGAAAGCGGCTCGTCGTCGTCCGGGTGCTGGACGACGACGACGCCCACCACAGCGTGGACCGTCTTCAGCGGCAGGCACTCGGCCTGAATGTCGGGCATCGGCCCCTCTCCCCAGCCGGACGGCTGCCCGTGCTCCAGGGTCCACCGGGCCGCACGTTGCTCACGTTCCGACAGTGGGCTGCCGAAATCCGCTGCGTGCAGTTCCGGCCGGCCTTCGCCCCGGAGTTGGAGCGAAACCGGCCGGCCGAAGCTCCCGGCGATGTGGTTGATCACGGCAACCGCCGTCTCCGTGACGTTGTGGGCGGCCACCATCTGCCGGCTGAATGCGTACAGGGCGGCGGTCTCCTCCTGGCGGCGGCGGATGGCGGCGGCATGGTCTCGCAGCCGGGAGGTGAGCGTACCGATGACCAGCGCCACGGACAGCAAGACCGAGAAGGTGATGACGTGTTCGGTATCGGCGATGAAGAAGCTGAAACGGGGCGGAACCATGAAGAAGTCAAACGCGACCGCACTGAGCACCGATGAAAGCACGGCCGACCCTGACCCCCAGCGAAGCCCGCTGATGACCACAGCCAACAGATATAGCATGGCCAGGTTGACCGGAGCCACCTGGTCAGACACCAGGACTCCGATACCGCTGGCGGCGCCCACCAGCAGAACCGCCAAGACATACGGCACTACCTGGCGCATGAGACGTAACACGGAGATTCCTCCTTGGATAGGGGCAGAACACCGGTCGGGCGGCATCAAGCAAATGTCAAGATTCCGCTGGGAACCATCAAGATAAGGTCAATGTTCGAGAGAACGGCATGGGCCAGTCTCAGAGGCGCAGAAATGACAAAGAAGGCTGGCCAGACATCGCGGGAGCCGGCGCCCGTCGGTCCGGCTTTCTTCCGGTTGTGCCTGCCCAGCCTGCAACCTACTCCTACTCTACCGGCAGCCTTTCGGTGCCGCAACTCGGTTGACGGCCCGTACAGGGCCATGAGCGCCGTTCTGGGCTGACCCAAGCAGTTCGAGAGTCCCGTTGGTCCACCAGGCACGCTGGCGCACCACCGGGCGCAGGTTTACGGCCGGGCCCACGCGTGGCACCGCGCCTCACGACCCCATCGGGAGATGACCAGAGTTTGTTTACCCAGTTAGATAGCTCGCTCTTCCGCCTGATTGACGCCCACCCCGAGTGGCTCCTGACGTTGTCTCCTGAGCAGCGCCAGCTGATGGAGCGGCGCCGGTCGGGGGCGACCCTGAATGAACTGGCCGGCGAACTGAATCTGACCAAAGCCGGCGTGCGGCTCCGACTCTATGGCAAAGGCAACGGCCTGAAGCGGAGCGGCGGCATTCTCGGTGAACTGCGACGGTTGTTCGGGCGCAAGCGCCGCGCACTCAGGGCGATGTGACGCAGTGCCCGGTGTCGCGCCAGGCGGAAAATCCGGATCAACGTGTGTGCACCAGAATGGCGCTCCCGTACGGCGGGGGCGCCATTGTGCTGAGGGGGCGTATCGCCGGCTTTTCGATCCGGTAACCGGCAGGATTGGCGTTCATTGGACAGCGTCTCGGACTTGTGGTCGAGGCAACTCTGCGGTACAATGAGGAGGACTTGCATACGTGTGGCTCCCGAGAGCGACCTCGTGCGAATGCACCGGGTCTTTATGTATTTTGGCGGTCATGCCCGGTTATCAGAAAGGAGGGCACACCGTTATGAACACGGGTACTACGATGACGTTTCATCTGCCCGAGAACTGGACCCTGAGGAAAGTGGCGACTGCACTGGTGCGGGAGTGGCTGCCACCCTTCCGGGCCGAACCTGCCGTTAAGGCCGCCCGCTGGGTAGTTCAATCCGTGGTGGAGGATCAGGGCAAGGGCGAAGCACCGTTGTGGGAAGCCGGCATTTCAACGAGCGAATATGAAGAGCGGTTGGATCGGGCCGACCTGTGTTGGGCAATCCGGGCCAGTGCCAGACGCGGAAAGGGCACCATCCTGGCTCGCCTTGCCATGAGCAAGGAGGAGCCGGGGAACACCTTTGAGCTGGTATGCCCCCCGGGTACGTTGCCGGAGGCGCTGTTCGACACTGAGAAGCTGGAACAGTATCTCAAGGTCGAGGGCAACGCGGGAATGGAAGAACTGTTTGCCGCGCTGCTGACCGGCAATGGATTTCAGCTTGCCGCGACCGAACGTGAGACCATTTCCTGACTGACAGGCCGGTGGGCCAGGTGCCGCACATATGAAACAAGCCCAAACCGAGGTTTGGGCTTGTTTCGCCCCAGGTCACACGCCGGTGACTTGGGGCATTTTGCGTTTGCCGCAGCTCCGCGATCCTTCGGACCAGGTCATACCCGCGGTATTCGGGGTTCGGTCAGTCCGCCGCCAGCGCGGACGTGCCTGGCGCCCCACTGCGGGCGGGCAGCCGCATGGAGAGGTAGGCGGCCCCGAACAGCAGGACGGCGGCGATGACGAAGGGGACCAAGTACGAGCCAAAGGCGTCGAACGCCCAGCCTCCAAGGTAGGAGCCCATGGCAGCCCCGATCTGGTGGCTGAGAAAAATCAGGCCGAACAGGGTGCCCACGGACTCAGCCCCGAACAGGTCGGCCGTGATCGCCGAGGTCAACGCACTGCTCCCTGACCAGACCAACCCGCCGATGGCGCCCACGGCGTACAGTTCCCACTCCCGGCCCGCAAACAGCAGGCCGATAAAACCCAGGCCGCGCACCGCATAGATCAGGGCGAGGAAGGTTGGCCGGCCCAACCGGTCCGAGGCCGCACCGAGGGCGAGGCTGCCAAAGACGCTGACAAGGCCGATCAGGCCCACTCCGAACGCGGCTGTCATGGTGGAGAAACCGTGGTCCTCCAACATGGGGACACCGTGGGTACCCAGGAGGTTCATACTGAACCCGCAGGTGAAGAACCCCAGCACCATCAGCCAGAAGGGCTGTGTGCCCAGGGCCCGGCGCCAGTCGGGTGGGCTTGGCCGCTTCTCTCCCGCCGCGGCCGCCGCCTGGGGGGGTTGACCACCCATCACGACAGCCCCCACAAGCACCACGACCAGGAGCACGGCCGCGATGACCAGCATCGTGCCACGCCAGCCGATGCGGGCAATGAGAGAGGCGCTGAACGGGACCATGATGGCAATGCCGCTCATGGCGCCCGAGGAGAGAAAGGTCATGGCCAGCCCCCGGCGCTTCACGAACCACCGGCCGATGACGGACGCCAGTGCGACATGGCTCGTGGCCGCAAACCCCAGGGAAGCCACCAGTGCGAAAGCCAGCGCAAAGACCACCGGCGATGTGGTCCGGGCCGTCACTGCGAGCGCCGTGCTGAGAAGCACACCGCCGGCCAACAGCACCGGGCGGCCCCCGAACAGATCAGCCAGCCGCCCGGCGACCGGCATGAAAAAGCCGTAGAGCAACATTGAGAAGGCTACCACGGCCGAGAACTGCGTGTGGGTCATACGGAAGGATGCCATCATTGAAGCCATAAAGGGTCCCGTGGCAAACCGAGTCCCCGACGCGAGCAGGCTGACCACAAAGCCAACCCCTACGATGTGCCAGGCATGGTCGATGCGAGCAGTTCTGGCGAAGAATACGATGACCGCCTCCCATTTCGGGGCACTCCGCAACCCATGCGTTGATTGTACCAGAAGATTCATCTGTTTCGGCTACGAGATTTTACGTCTCCTCACCGAGCTCCAGCATGCTGACGCAGCCAGGCGATCCTGGGTGCACGGTTCGCCGGGCTGTCGAGGCGGCGACAAGTTTTCGAGATCGTTTTCTTTCGTTCAAAGCCGTTCAAGAGCGTTGGAAGCCTTCGTTTTGCTACCAAACCCAGCGTTTTGTCTCCCACGCCTGACTTTCGCTTCACATGCCTATCACCCGCAACCGCCCCCTTCCAAGCACTGCAAAAGCCCGCCGGCGTTATTCCGGCGGGTTTTCCTTCCCCGTGTGTGCGGGCCATTTTCCAGTCGCTGCGGTCTTTTTTCGCGAGTTTTTACGATCGTTCGATATCGTTGGGAATCGTTCGAAGCTCCTGGCCAATCGTTCACAGCCGTTGGGTCGCCTTCGACGGTTTTTTCCATTCTATGAAAGCCGCCGATTGGCTCCGAAAGCGTCCAGACTCGGGTGCTCATCTCCCCAGTTTTCTGGCGGCAGGCCTTTCTCGACTCCGTCCGGTCCAGTTCGGCAAGGAAAACCGCCCGGATCGACCCCATCGGCAAAAGGTGCCGACCACCCCGATCGGGAACTCCCGTCCTTATGCTTTAAGCTGTTTAAAGACCAGATCGGAATGGCCGATCCACTCACGGGAGTAGGTGTCATAGGACGCTAACACCAGATCCATTGTTACTGGATCGGTTCGCTGCGGGTTGCCCATTGGCGTGAGAATCTCCATGCTGGAGAAGCGCCCTGCAATCCTTTCGACGTCCTCTTTCTGGGTACCATTTCGGTACAGATGGTAAGGCGAGTACTCCACTACCACAGTCGAATTTGCGTGCAATAGCGGAAGGCAGGCTTCGAGAATGGCGAAATCGGCTCCCTGCGTATCGATTTTCACCAGATCGAATTGGGATGCGGTATGATCGCCCCCCATTCGCCTGAAAAAATCGGTGGGGTTGACCATTTGAACCGGCACAGGCAGCGGCCGGAATCGAGGAGCGTCCATATCGGTTTGCATCGGCGGGGAACTGCGGTGGTCACCGTGATTGACCCCATTTCTATACAGCTGAATCAATCTTTCCTCTTGGCCAAGCGCGAAGTTGAACGTATACACCCTCGGCACCTGGTTTAAGGCGATGTTGAGATTCAACAAGGAAAAGTTGAGCGGATCCGGCTCAAAACAGTAAATCGTGGCTGTTGGCTCTACCTTGGCGAGAAACAAGGCGGTTGATCCGATGTTGGCGCCGGCGTCGAGCACCCGGCTCCCGGGCTCAATGACCCGACTCAAGAAGTCCAGTACCTCGCTGGACACCCTTCCGCTCCTGAGCAGCCCCCCAACGACGGCGTTCTCATGATGAAGCATGGTCAGGGGTACCCCGTTCAGAACAACGCTGGTCTGCGTGAAGGGAAACATCCGTCATCCGCTCCTTACGGTTTTCTGGTCAGCCCAGCATCTGTCTCAAATTTAACTTATGAGGTATCGTCGCGGGGGCCCCCTGCCCGGCGACCGCTGCGACGGATCCCGCGGCGGTAAAATGCACTCGCAATGATCCGGCAATGGGAAAGCGCCTTGGCCGGACGCAATGTCGGTCCGAATGCACCTGCTCAGATCAGGAGACGCTTTATGAGCGATAACTCATTTGGGGGATCCTCTGATGATCTATGTGTTGCTCGGGGCCATCGGCTTGCTCCTGGCGGGTCTGATGGAGCTATCCCACTACCGGACAGGACTCCTGCCGGGGCTGATCCCGGATACCGTGCTGGGAGTTTTTCTGGCAGAGCTGGGGTTCGTGGCTGGGTGGGCCGTCTGGGTTGTTTACCGCTTCCCTTTGTGGGCAGGCACGGCTGTGGGTTACCACTTTGGTGGTGGTATTGGAATTCCTCTCCCGCAGGTGGGGTATCATGGAAGGGCACGGTTGGAGGCTCTGGCACACCGCGGTCACCTTCCCACCCTATGTCCTGTTGCTCTACTGGTTCCGGGCAGTGGCCGAGCGAAACGGAGTGGCCGACGGATGGGTTAGAGCCGCTGCTGCCCACGTTGCCAGGAACCAGACACTTGGGGCCATGCTAACGATCGGGCTGCCAGTGCCTGCCACTGGTGTCACGTCGGTAGAATGCACCTAAGATTTGGGTCGA
Source organism: Symbiobacteriaceae bacterium (assembly GCA_036504075.1). Classification (GTDB taxonomy): domain Bacteria; phylum Bacillota; class Sulfobacillia; order Symbiobacteriales; family Symbiobacteriaceae; genus DASXVX01. The sequence goes on from DASXVX010000072.1 coordinate 47,646, forward strand.
ATAGCGTGTCCCTCTGCTCCGTCCCCCAAGTCGCCCCCTCCGCACAAGAACGAGACGCCTCGGTGAAACGTTCACACATGGTAGGGCCCCTGGCATACAATGCCAAGGTTCCCAGGTCGGGAACCTGGGGCCGCACCAAGTGGCGAATGCGGAGGGACAAGAATGAAGCGTAATCGCCGCCCTAAGTCCCTTGTCTTCCCCCCTGATTCCACGCCCTTTGGACGAACCTACGCCGAATGGTCGGCCAAATGGTGGCAGCGGGTCTTCTTGATTCCCGTGGACGAAAACCCCGTTCTGGACCCCACCGGCGAGGAATGTGAGAAAGGAGAAGCCGGGCCTGTGTTTTTTCTCTTCGGCACGTTCGGTGGTTCAGCGAACCGAACGTGCGAGGTGAAGAAGGACAAGGCAATCTTCTTTCCGATTATTAACGGCGAGTGTGATACAACGCCGCCCCCGGTCCCCGAAAACTTGCTCATCAGTTGCGCCGTGAACCTTAACGACGGCGTTGATACGAGCTCCCTCGTAGCCACGCTAGACGGAAATCCCGTAGCCGACGACCTGGCTCTGTTTCGAGCGACTTCTTCTGTCTTCCGGTTCAGGCTCCCTAAAAACAATATCTTCCAGGCATTTGGCGTGGAAGTCCCTCCGGGCCAGTATCACGCCGCATCGGACGGTTATTGGGTCATGCTGAGACCCCTGCCGGAGGGCGAGCACGTTCTCCACTTCCGCGGGGAAAACTCCGCCACAGGTTTCGTCACAGACGTGACGTATCACCTGATTGTGGACTAGCCTGCGCCCTTGGTCTGCAGAGCCACCCTTTCGGGTGGCTTTGCAGATGGTTAGGATCGCCTCGACGCCCGTACACCGAAGACCAAACTCGTCAATACACTTGGAAATGATTCCTTTGTGCAGAGGAGTGTGAACGATTGGGAATGCAGGGACGAGCAAACCGCCTCATTCACGAGGCGTCGCCATATTTGCAGCAACATGCCCGTAACCCGGTTGATTGGTATCCCTGGGGTGCCGAAGCCCTGGAGCGGGCCAACGCTGAAGATAAGCCCATATTCCTGAGCATCGGCTACAGCGCCTGCCACTGGTGCCATGTGATGGAACACGAATCCTTCGAGGACCCGGCGATCGCCGCGGTCATGAACGAGCACTTCGTCTGCATCAAAGTGGACCGGGAGGAACGGCCCGACCTCGACCAGGTCTACCAGACCGTCTGCCAGCTGGTCACCCGCCACGGCGGCTGGCCGCTCTCCGTCTGGCTGACGCCAGACCAAAAGCCGTACTACGTGGGTACATACTTCCCGCCCGCCGAGCGGTACGGGCGGCTCGGCTTCATGCAGGTGCTGCTGGCTACGGCCCGGGCCTACCAGGAGAAGCGGGCCGAGGTGGCCAACATCGCCGAGAACTGGACCACAGGGATCGCGAAAAGCGAGGAGTCACCCCAACCGTCCGAAATGGTCCCTGGGCAGCACGTACTCGACGAGGCCGCCCGGGAGTTGACCGGCCGGGTGGACCGGGTCAACGGGGGTTTCGGCGGGGCGCCCAAGTTCCCAGCCCCTTTCAGCCTCGATCTGATGCTCCGCTACTGGAAACGGACCGGCAACGACCTCTACCGGGGCCTGGTGACGCTTACGCTCCGGAAAATGGCCTGCGGCGGCGTCTACGACCAGTTGGGCGGCGGCTTTCACCGCTACTCCGTCGACGCCGCCTGGGCCGTGCCACACTTTGAGAAGATGCTCTACGACAACGCCTCTCTGCCGCCGGTCTACCTGGCGGCGTGGCAGGCCACCGGCGACCCGCTCTACCGGCGCATCGCTGAAGAGACGCTGCAGTACGTCATGCGGGAGATGACGCATCCCGAAGGCGGCTTCTACGCCACCACCGATGCCGATTCGGAAGGCGAGGAGGGCAAGTACTTCGTCTGGGACCGGGACGAGGTCTTCGCAGCGACCGGCCCCGACCTGGGCGAGTTGCTCTGCCGCCACTTTGGCGTCACTGCAGAGGGCAACTTCGAGCACACCGGCAAAACGGTGCTGCACGTGGCCGTGCCGGCAGAGGAACTGGCCAAGGAGACCAACCGGCCCCAGAGTGAAGTCGAAACCCTGCTGGCCGAAGGGCGCCGGCGGATGCTGGCCGTCCGGGAGCAACGGGTGCCGCCATTTAGAGACGAAAAAATCCTGACTGCGTGGAATGGGCTCATGATCAGCGCCTTCGCCCGGGCGGGGCGGGCGCTCCGGAAGTTCCAGTACATCGCTGCTGCCCGCGGGGCCGCCGACTTCGTCCTCGCCCGGCTTCGCGATGCGGCCGGCGGTCTGGTGCGCCGGTACAAGGACGGTCACGCCGGGATTCCGGGGTACATCGAGGACTACGCCTACTTCGCGGCGGCCTGCCTGGACCTGTACGAGGCGACTTTCGACGAACAGTACCTGCAACACGCCATTCACTACGCCCGTGAAAGCCTTCGGCTCTTCTACGACGGGGCGGGGTCCTTCTACCTGACCCCGGAAGGCGGCGAGGCGCTCATCCACCGGCCCAAGGACGCCATGGACTCCTCCACCCCCGCCGGAACCGCCGTCACCGTGGCCACACTGCTACGACTCCTGCCTTTCACCGGCGACGAGACGTTCCGGGAGGTGGCCGAACAGGTCTTCCGCACCTATCAGCCGCACATGGAGCGCTTCCCCAGCGCCATGGGCTCCCTGCTGGGGGCGCTGGACCTGTACCTGAGCAGTCCCACGGAGGTCACCCTGGTGGGCGATGTGCCGGAAGACTGGCTCCAGCGCCTGGGCCGCCAGTACCTGCCGAATCTGGTTCTGACCCGCATCGACGGACCCCGGCCGGAGGCACCGATCTGGAGCGGGAAGGAGCCGGTCGCCGAAAGGCCCACGGCTTACATCTGCCGGGACTTCGCCTGCTCACCGCCGGTCACCGACTGGAGCGAGGCCGAACAGCACCTTCACTGATTCCGCCCTGCCTGCAGGCTCATCCCTGCAGGCATTTTTCTGTAGACTCCGATCCACATTCTCAGATAGACTGTTCTTACCAGAAATTTAGCAGACCAGCATGAACCCCAGTGGGAGGGAGCCGCGTGTACGCCGCCAGAAAAATCTTCTCCAGTTTGCTGGTCCTGCCCTGACTGGTCAGTTGACCAGCGCTGCCATCCGGGACGTTGAGCCGAACGTAGTGACGGCGGCGGACGTGCAGTTCTTCGTCGATCAGGTTCTGCCGTCCGCCCAGGTGCAGGCGGTGGTGGAAACGGTGATCGACGGGCTGCAGCGCTGGTTCGTGAGCGATGCCCCCCGCCCGGAGATCGTGCTCGATCTCGCCTTCATGCGCAGCGCCTTGCCCGGCGCCGTTCACGCGGCGATGGCCGCCAAAGTGGCGAGCCTGCCGGCCTGTACGCCGGCCCAGAGCCAGGCTCTGTTGCAGGACACCGATGGTGAACCACTCTCCTGCAAGCCGCCCGACTCGGTCTTGCAGGCACTGACCGACCGGATGCTGCCGCCCGATGACCTCGCCCGCCTGCCAGATCAAGCTGCCATCGCTGCCATGGCGGAGGGGACCGGAGGGCCGGCCGGCTGGGAACAGGCCAACGCACGGCGCTCGCAAGCCCGGTTCTACCTGTCCCTGCTTCCCTGGGGCTGGGGGGTAATCGGCGTCCTCCTGCTGCTTCTGGCCTTACTCAACCGCGACCGCCGGTACACCCCGTTCGGCTGGATCGCAGCCGCCCTGCTCCTGGGCGGGGGGGTGCCGCTCCTGGCCGCCCTGACGTGCGCCCGCCTCCTCCCGTACTTCGTAAGCTCCATGACCGACGGCGGCCCTAACACCGGCCTGGTGCAGATTGTACTGGGCACATTGCTGCAGTGGATTGCCGCAACACTCCGGAACATCTCCCTGCTGGTGACGCTGGCCGGCCTGGGCAGCCTGATCGCCGCGGTGTCCGGGGTGATCACAAACACCCCACCGGGCGTCCAGCCCGACCTCTCCGCCGGCCCCACCGCCTGACGCCCTGGCCCCCAGACCCCCCAGACCCACGGACGCGACAAAGCCGCCTGCCTGGCCTGCGCCAGCGGCGGCTTCGCTTTTTTCCAGCAGCTAAACCGGAGCGGCTAAACCAGACGCAAGTCCGTCCGGACCCGCTGGTCAATCCACTCGGCGATTTCCCGAGCGATGTCCGGCATTTCCGGTTCGACGACCAGGTTATGGCAGAGTCCGTCCAGCAGCCGGAACCGCTTATCGGGATGCGAAATGCGGTCGTAGACCCGCCGGTTCTCCTCCGGGCTAATCAGGAAATCGTCGCCCGCCTGCAAAATCAGCACTGGCACCCGCAGTTGGCGAATCTCCCGCATGGCCTTGTGGATCGAGCGGACCGCCTCCACAAAAAAGCGGGCCGTAAAGCTGTTCACGTAGTGCTCGTCTTCCCCGGCGCGGGCCAGGTGCACCTGGTTCCTGGTGGTGACGACGCTGCCCATCACCGGAATGTAGCGCAGCGGCGTAAGAATAGAGAAGAGCACCGTTTTCAGCACCACCCGCCACGGCGGCGGCGTCCGTAGCTTGAATCCCGGTGAAAGCGCAATCGCCCCTGCCACGGATTTACCGGCCCGGTAGGCGGAGCGAAGCGCCAGGTGCCCACCCATGGAGAGCCCCAGGAGAAAAGCCGGCTTGCCGGGGTTCTGGCGCCTGGCGTGGGCCAGCATGGTCATCACGTCGTCAATAAAGGTCTCGTAGGACTTGATGTCACCCCGCCGTTCTTGCGAGAGGCCGAAGCCCCGGTGATCATGTGCGTATACGTTATAGCCCAGTTCGTGCAGGAGATCGCCCATGGCCGTGAACGGGCCGCTGTGATCGCCCTGCCCGTGCAGGTAGATCACGACCCCATTGGCCGCGGGCCGCCACCACTCCCGGTACGGAATGACCACGCCATCCGCCGCCGTCAGTTCGCCTTGCCGGTGGCCGCCGTCCTTTCCACTCACCCACAGCATTGCCTCCACCTCGCTCTTGCTTTAGGTTTTCTCCTGCTGGTGGGCGATCATTCCTTGTAGTCTACGCTCCCCCACGTTTTCGGTCCCGAACGACCGCCATCAGACAGAAGAAGCAGGGCTAACGCCCTGCTTCCCGGTTTGCCCTATGCTTAGTATATCATCCACAACTGGCAAAATCTAGTGAAATAGTAATCGAAAGAGCAAATAAACTGCCAACAGGACGGCGATCATGGCGCCGAGGATCGGCAGCAACACCTGGTAAGCGGCAATAATCAGCGCAACGACGTCTCTCCAGCCGAGCCGCGGCATGTCGTCGCCTTCGTCGTCGCCCCGCTCATCGGTTTCCCGGTTTCTCAGCGCCCGACGGCGGGCCAGTTCATCGTCATGGGGCGAGCGTTCCGGCATGCGATATCCCCTTCCCCAGCGGCGAATTGGCACCGTACAGAACCCGGTACCGATCCTGGTCCCTGAGTACCTTGCCCACGTACAGCCGCGTCTCTTTGAACGGAATCTGCTCCAGCGTATGGTTCTCGCCGGTCCACTGCCGCTCGTTGAGCCACTGCCGCACGTTGGTGCGTCCGCCGTTGTATGCGGCCAGGGCCAGCACCGTGTCGCCGCCGAATTCCGTTTGCAGTTCGGACAGGTACCAGGTGCCGACCCGGATGTTGTAGTCCGGGTCGTATAGCATCTGGGGATTATAGGGCAGCCCCATCTGCCGGGCGATCCACTCGCCGGTCTCCGGCATGATCTGCATGAGGCCCCGTGCGCCCTGCACGGACGTTGCGCCGGGCTTAAAGCCGGACTCCACCCGGATGATCGCCCAGACTAAATTGCGGTCCACGTGGTACTCCGCCGAGCGCGCCACGACTTGTGCCTGGTACTCGAGCGGATATAGCCGCAGAATCAGCCACCTGCCGCCAAAGAGGATGACGCCGGTCAGTCCGGCCAGCAGCGCCACCCGCGCAGCCAGGGGCCAGCGACGATGCCGCACAGCCTCTTCTCCTTTGCTTCAGGTACACGCTTATTCGCCGGCGCCGGTCACCTGGCGCCAGGCGCTCTCAACTTGCGCTGCCAGTTGCGCCGACGTGCCCCGGTTGTCGAAAACCAGGCCCGCAAACGCCCGCTTCGCATCCAGGTCCATCTGGGCCGCGAGCCGCCGCTCGGCCTCCGCGGGCGTCAGGCCGTCGCGGGCCATCAGCCGGGCGAGTTCGGTCGCCCGGTCCACCCAGACCAGCCAGACCTGGTCCATATCTTTATGCAGACCGCCTTCAAACAAGAGCGGTATGTCCAATACCACCGCGGGCCGGCCTTCCTGCCGGTACCGCGCCACTTCGGCCCACATCCGCTCCCGCACCCGGGGGTGGACGATGGCTTCCAGCCGCTGCCGGCGGGCCGAGTCCGCGAAAATGATCTGCCCGAGCCGGACCCGGTCCAGCGAGCCGTCCGGCCGAATGAGTTCCGCCCCGAATTCCGCCGCGATTTCCGCCAGGAGCGGGCTGCCGGGTGCCTGCAACTCGTGGACGATGGCGTCCGCATCGACCACCGGCGCGCCCAGGTTCCGCAAGTATCGACTCACGGTGGACTTCCCGCTGGCGATGCCGCCGGTAAGACCGATGACCAGCATGCGCTAATCCCCTTTGTCCACCCGGTAGGCCGCGAACTTCTCCAGGGTCGACTCCCGGACTTCTTTCTCCGCGTTGATTTCCAACCGCCAGCGACCGCCCGACAGGGGCCGGACAGCCATTTCGCCGGAGACGCCGAGGCCGTCCCACAGCTTCTTTACGATCTCCCGCATGTCTTTTTCGTTTTCAAACTCAAATTCCAGGCTTTGCACAGTCAATCACCCTTCGTCTTCCGCTTTCGGGTCTGATAAGGCCGGGCCGGCTCCGCCGCCACCAGCGGCGAGTCGCCCCGCCGGCCGGTCGTGGCCCGCCGGGGCTGAAGCCGGGCGCCGGCGGGGGCAAGCTGGCAGGCCGGGCAGACATGGCTGCCACGCCCTGCCACCGCCAGTTTCATGATCAAGGTGCCGCAGCGAGGGCAGGGATCACCCGCCCGGTCGAAGACCTGCAGTTCGTCGTACATATCGCCCGGCTGGCCTTCGCCGTCGAGATAGAGTGAAAAAGTCGTGCCCCGCTTTTCGATCGCCTTCGCCAGAATGTCCCGGATGCAGCCGTGCAGCGCCCGGACTTCCGCCGGGGTAATCGACTCTCCGGGCCGCTCGGGATGCACCTGTGCACAGAACAGCACCTCGTCCGCATAGATATTCCCGAGCCCCGCCACTTTGGACTGATCCAGCAGAATGGCCTTGACCGGCGCCCGCCGGCCTGCCATCACCCGTGAGAGCACGTCGGGCGTAAAGTCTTCGGAGAGCGGCTCCGGCCCCAGTGCGGCCAGGCCGGGCGGCATGCCTTCGCCGGCTTTGCCCAGCAGGTGAAAGCCGCCGAACTTGCGCTGGTCCTCGTAGCGCAGCTGGTTGCCGTCCGACAGGTGGAAAACCACGTGGGTATGCTTGTCCCGCGGGCGGTCCGGCTCGCAAACGTAGAAATGGCCGCTCATCCGGAGGTGGCAGATTAACGTCAGGGGTCCCAGCTTCAAAAGCAGATACTTGCCCCGCCGCTGGACATCCGTGAAACGGGCGCCTTCCACTTCGGCCTTGAAGGTGTTCGGGTCCGGATAGTAAATCTGGCGTGGGGTTATGATTTCGACCCGGTCGACGGCCTTTCCTACCAGTTTACCATACAGGATCGACCGGACCGTCTCGACTTCCGGCAGTTCAGGCATTCGGCGCTTGCACCTTCTCCAACGAGTACCAGTCCTTCCCCACCTTGACATCCACTTTGAGCGGAACGGAGAGCTGCATGGCGCCCTCCATCTCCCGGCGGACCAGGGCGGCCAGGGCCGGCACTTCCGATTCGGGGCATTCGAAGACCAGTTCGTCGTGAACCTGCAGAATCATGCGGGCCTGGAGGTCGGACGCCTTGAGGGCCCGGTGCACCGCGATCATCGCCCGTTTCATGAGGTCCGCGGCGGTGCCCTGGATGGGCGTGTTGATCGCCATGCGCTCGGCGTTCTGCCGGATGGTGTAGACCCGGTGGTTGATCTCCGGCAGCGGCCGTTTGCGACCGTCGAGCGTGGTGACGTAGCCCTTTTCGCGGGCTTCCTGCTTTTTGGCATCCATATACTCCCGGACGCCGGCAAACTTCTCGAAATAGGTCTCGATAAAGAGTTTCGCTTCGGCCCGGCTCATTCCGACCGCCCGGGCCAGGCCAAAATCGGTCTGGCCGTAAATAAGGCCGAAGTTGACGGCCTTGGCCTTGCGCCGCATGTCCGGCGTGACCTGGTCCATGGGCACGTTCCAGACGACCGAAGCCGTGCGGGTGTGAATGTCCTGGTCGTGGGCAAATGCCTCCCGGAGGGCCGGGTCGCCGCTGTAATGGGCCACCACCCGCAGTTCGATCTGCGAGTAGTCGGCAGCCAGCAGGACCTGGCCCTTCGCCGGCACGAACGCCTTGCGAATCAGCCGGCCCTCTTCGACCCGGATGGGGATGTTCTGGAGGTTCGGATCCTTGCTGGAGAGGCGGCCGGTTTCGGCCACGGTCTGGGCGAAAGTCGTATGGACCCGGCCGTCCCGGGCGATGAGCGCGCCCAGGGCGTCCACGTAGGTGGACTTGAGTTTCGTCAGCGTTCGGTAGTCCAAAATCTTCGCGACGATTTCGTGGGATTCGGCCAACTCCTCCAGCACTTCGGCATCGGTGGAGTAGCCGCCGGTCTTGGTCTTCTTGGACGCCTTCAGGCCCAGCTTGTCGAAGAGCACCTCGCCGAGTTGCTTCGGGCTGCCGATGTTAAACGTAAAACCGGCAAGCTGGTGGATTTCGGCCGTGAGCTGCTCGATGCGCCGCTGAAGGGCCACGCTCATGTCGGCGAGCACTTTCTGGTTCACGCCGACGCCGGCGGCCTCCATTTCGGCCAGAATGGGCATGACCGGCATTTCCACGTCCCGGAAGAGCGCCATGAGTCCCTGCGCCTCCAGAGCCGACGCCATTTTCTCCTGCAACGGCGGGATGACGGACGCCCGTGTGGCCACGCCATCGGCGGTGTTAATCGGCGGCAGTTCGCCGAAACCATAGGGGCGGGCCAGGTCTTCGAGGTTGTACGCCGTACGGGCCGGGTCGAGCAGGTAGGCGGCCAGGGTCACATCGAAGACGGGCGGCCGGGGCTTGAAGCCCTGGGCGTACGCCCAGTTGTAGAGCGGCTTCAGGTCGTGGCCCACGACGCCGCCGGCGCGCTCAAGCAGTTCGCCCACGCTCCGGATGACGGACTCCCCGGCGACCCAGTTGATGGCCCCGCCGATGGACACGGCCGCGCCCAGGGGCTTGGGCCGCCCGGGGTCGCCCGAGGCAAGGCCGCAGGGCGCCAGAACCACCACGCGGCCGCCCGGGGCGTTTTCCGCCTGGCGGAGCAGTTCGGCGCCGTCGGTGACGACCCGGGCCTCCACCACCGGCGTCTCCGTCCGGGCGACGGCTTCGCGGGCGGCCTCTGCCGCCTCCGCAGCCGCCGGCGCCATCGTGCCGCCGGCCTTGGGCGTCACTTTGGCCAGCAGGCTCTTGAACTCCAGCCGCCGGAACAGCGGCAACGCCTCGGCGTAATTCGGTTCCTTGCGCGCGAACGCCTCCGGGTCGAACTGGACGGGTGCGTCCCGCACAATGGCCGCCAGCCGGTGCGACAGCAGCGCCAGGTCGTGCCCCGCAGCCAGCTTCTCCTTGAGGGCGCCTTTGATCTCATCGACATGCGCGTAGACGCCATCCAGCGTGCCATAGTCGGTCAGCAGCTTCAGGGCGGTCTTCTCGCCCACCCCCGGCACGCCGGGGATGTTGTCGGAGGCGTCGCCCATGAGCGCCTTGAGGTCGACGATTTGCGACGGCGTCAGGCCGCACTCCTGCTGCAGCGTCTCCGGGTCGTACCTGATGACCTCGGAAATGCCTTTCTTGGTCATGATGACAGTGACGTGATCATCGATCAACTGCAAGGCGTCCCGGTCGCCGGTGACCACGAGCGTGTCGACGCCATTCTCCTCGGCCTGCTTTGAGAGCGTGCCCAGGAGGTCGTCGGCCTCGTAGTCGTCACTCCAGACCCAGGCGACGTTCAGCGCCGTCAGCACCTCGCGGAGCAGCCCCAACTGGGGCCGGAACTCCTCCGGCGTGGGCTTGCGGGTGCCCTTGTACTCGGTGTACTCCTTGTGGCGAACGGTTTGCTTCCCCTTGTCGAAAGCGACCGCCAGGTAGTCGGGCTTCTCCTCTTCCAGGAACTTATAGAGCATGGTCAGAAAGCCATAGACCGCGTTGGTGTAAACGCCGTCGCTGGTGGAAAAGAGCCTGAGCGCGTAGAAAGCCCGGTTAGCCAGGCTGTTTCCGTCCAGAAGCACCAGTTTCCGCTTCGAGGACAAGCGAAATCACCCCTTCGCTAATGCCAGAAGTAGCTTCACCGCAGGGTCAGGAAGTTATTTGAAGCAAAGCGCGGAGGGGCGTTGTTCCCCTCCGCTGTCCTGGTCGCTTTAATAGCCGAAGGTGGCTTTCACCAGGGCCTTGAAAACCAGGCTCCCCGCCGACTGGCTGGCTGGAGGCGGCGTTTCAGCGGCCGTGACCTCCATGGTCCGCATGTCGCCCAATTTTTCCCCGTCCGCCTTCAACAAAGCCGCCGCCCGCACCCGGGCGTTGGCCAGCGCCGCTCTCATGGCCGACTCCTTGGCCGGCTCCGGGTTCTCCAGCGTAAAGGCGACCGCTTCCAGCGATGTGGCGCCGGCCGTCAGAGCCGAATCTACCACCGCCTGGACTTTGCTCGGGTTTCGGACCGAAGCCCGGATGACGGTGCGGCTCTCAAAGCCGGAAATGCGGGTGGCGCCGGTGTAATCCTGGTACGTGGCGGTGGTAACGGCCGCCTTTACCAGTTCGAGCGTGTCGCTGTCGGCGCCGGCGCTGATCATGGCCGCTTGCACTTGCTTGACGAACGCGAGATTCAGGGCTTCCGCATCCGTGGCGGAAGCCCCGTGTGTCCAAACGCCTACACTAACCTGAGCCAGGTCCGGCTTCACCCGGACCTCCCCTTCTCCGGTGATGGTGATCACCCGGTCGGGCGGGGTGGCATCCTTGCCGGCCGGGTTCGTCTGCGGTTCGCCCGAGAGCAGCAGCGCCAGGGCGATGAGCAGCAACGAACCGGCCAGGAAGGCAAAGTGTTGTGGCTTCACGAAGAGCGGTCAACTCCTACCGGCCCAGCACCTTCAGGAGAATGATGCTGGTATCCGCCTGCTTACTCAGGCTGTCCAGATTCGCCTGGTCCTTCAACATCTCCTGCTTGGCAGACTCAAGCTGAGGCTTCATTTCAGCCTGCTCGGCCGGCGACTTTCGCTGGTACTGCCCCAACAACTTGTCGTAGGTGTCCTTGCTCTGCTTCGCCGACTCCGTAGCTTGTGCAACGCCCTGCGTGATGTCCTTTTCTTCCGTCTTCCCGACCTGCGAGGCGCCGGGCAGGGCCAAGCCTTGCTTCAGCACGGTGACGAACTGGATTGTGGGGACGCTGATAAAAGGCTCGCCGTTCTGGTCCTGGATCGTATACTTGGCGCCGAGAGTCTCCAACTGGTCGACGGGAAGGGAGAGCGTCGCCACGAAGTACTTCTTCGTATCCCCCATCGCCACCTTGGGACCATCGGCGGGGACCGAAACGATGACAGGCTTCGTGGGATCCAGCGTAACGGTGCCAATCGGCGCCGAATCGGTCGGGCTACTCGTATCGGGGCCGAGCTTCGAGGTGACACTGGTGGACGGCTTCGAGGCGATTTCGTTTGGGGCCGTCGGCATGGGGTCGCCCGGATTGATCGGAGACGGCCCCCCCTTTGGCGTCGGATTCTGCGTCGCGACTGACGGCATGAACTGATGTCTTTGGGCCTCGAGTCCGGACAGGCCTCCGAGCTGGTGGTAGGAAGTTAGCCCAATTGCAAGTGCAGCGGCGGCTGCCGCAGCCGGAACGGCCCACCGGCGATTGCTGTACCGGGGACGCTGAACCGGAATGCGGTTAATCGCCGCCACGGGCGGCCCAAGGGCCACCAGGCGGTCATGAAGTTGGGCATGAAACGCGGCAGGCACCTCTACCTCATCCAGGGAGGCCACGAGCGCAACGGTTTGGCGGAGGGAATCGACTTCATCCGCACACCAATGGCAACGCCGCAGGTGCTGCTCCACCCGGAGCAAATCACCAGGCGAAAGTTCACCATCCAAGTAAGCGGATAGCAACCCTCTTATTCCGTCACAGTTCATGGGTTCTTCCCCTCCTACCGCTGTAGACGACTCGCGGCGCCAAAAGTTCCAGGTTGCCGAACATTTCTTTCAAGGCGTTGCGTGCTCGGTTCAACCGGGACTTTACGGTACCGAGATTGATCCCCAGCGCATCCGCAATTTCGTTATAGGAGTACCCCTGGATGTCACGCATTACCACGACAACCCGATACTCCTCGTCCAGGGCGTCTATGGACTCCTGGACGGCCCTCTGGATCTCCACCCGCTCCAACGCCTGTTCCGGATTGTCTGTGGGATCGGCGACGGCCAGCTGACGGTCCACCTCGCCGTCGTCCACCGTCAGGGGCTCATCCAGCGAAGTAACTCGCTGGCGTCTGCGCTTGCGCAGTTCGTCCAGACAAGCGTTGTTCACGATGCGGATTAGCCAGGTCTGAAAGGAGGAGTCACCACGGAACTCAGGTAGTGAGCTGTATGCCCGGATATAGGCTTCCTGGGCCACATCGCTGGCGTCCTCGTGATTTCCTGTCAGCCGGTAGGCGATGTTGTACACCTTCCGCTCATACTGGCTGATCAGTTGCTCGAACGCCTCAACGTCTCCCCGCTTCGCCCTCTCCACGAGCAGTTCGTCGAGGGTCTTCGACACCTGGTTCACTCCTCCCCCATGTTGGGGCATTGATGCAGACGTAATTGGAGACAACATTGTTCCAGATTGGCGACAAAATCTGCGCGGCTGCATAATTTTTACTGAGCAATTGGATCTCCCCTCTGCTCAGGTGACACAATACGCTAAAATATTGTATACGAATTAGGGGAATGCGTAAAGCGGTTCACCCCGTCGACCGGCCTTGAAGGATACGCCAAAACCGGGAAGTTGGTGCTGTCTTTCTCTTCCCGATTCAGCGCCAAAATTCCTGGGAACAGCCCCAGCGAATGGAGCCGGCCGATATCTTGCAAAGTCGAAGGTCCCTATGCTATGATAACTGAGCTAACAACGCCGGAGTGGTGGAATGGCAGACGCGCTCGACTCAAAATCGAGTGGGGTAACCCCCCGTGCCGGTTCGAGTCCGGCCTTCGGCACCAAGCAGAGAAAGGCCCGCAGGTTTTGACACCTGCGGGCCTTTCTCGTTCTGGTAGCCATTTTGGTAGCCAGGGAAAAACGGCCTGGCTACCGACCCGAAATGAAAGCGGCCCCCTGCCGTAGCAGAGGGCCATGTTGAATTGAGAGCTACCCGACGTTGCAATTCCGCCGCAGCGTGACCGGCTCATCTAACGAGCGATGCGGCCGGATCAGGATCTCCAGCCCCAAAGCACGTGCTGTGGCGATGATCGCCTCCAGCGACAAACCCTTCGTCCCATTCTCAAAGTGGCTGTGGCTGGTTAAGCCGAGACCGGTCAAAGCAGACAAGTCTTCCAACCGCAGCTCCGCGTTAAGTCTGGCTGCACGGAACAGCAGCCGCAGCTGATCGACGTTCGTCACCCGGTAGGCCTTTGCCATGCGCGTGTGCTAGCGGACGCCGATCCCGTCGATGTTACCGTGCTCCTGCGTCGTGACCCCAGCAGACGCAGCGCCGACGCCGCCGATGTTGCCGTGTTCAGCCGAGGCGATGCCGGCCAGCGCCACCAGGGCCACGATTACCAGGGCGAGAACCAGAAGCTTCTTCATGCGGAGACCTCCTCTGATTTTATCTGCCAGCGAAACGGACCCCAAGGGGCCGGGGGCTTACGCCCCCTTCTGGACCTGCGCCTTTGCCAAGTGAATGCGCCGGCGCAGATCGGCCACATCCAGCCACAGGCGGGCTTCGTTGGCGTCAGCCGCTGCGTCCGCGGCAATCTCCGAATCCTGACTGGCGTGCTCGATGTCCCCGAGCGCCAGGTGCAGCATTCCGGAGAGATGGGCTGCCTGTGCCACCGCGGTGCGATCTTCGGCGGCAGAGTGCTCGAACCACGCATCGCCCAGAGCGAGCGCCTTCTCGTACTGCCCCTCGGCCTGCAGGATCAGGGCCTCGTTGTACCACTGGTGGAACTCGTCGCGGCCACCCTTGGGCTGAATCACCCGGGCAGACGCAGCGTCACCCTGCCGGCAGTACACGGCTACCAAATTGTCAGCCGTCTTGCAAACAAGGTCCGCTGCTCCCTGAGCGGTGAATGCAGCGAGGGCCTCTTCGTACCGGGCGATTGCCTCCTCGTACCGGCCGCCGATACGGGCAGTCAACCCCAGGTAGAACTTGGCCTTGCCAGCGCCTTGGGCCAGGTCCGGCCACCGGGACATTCCGTCCATGAACTGGTTGAAGGCGTCGAGGGCCTGGCCCACGTCGCCGGTATTTACCGACACCATGCCCAGGTGGAATAGGATCTGCCCCTCAAGCCTGGCCGGGTCGGTCTCGGCGACCTGCCCCGTCGCCTCTTCGATCAGGCCTTTAGCTGTGATCAGGTCCCGCCGCCCAAGGGCCGCATGCGAACCCATCAGCAGCAGCCGCGCATTCTCCGGGCCCGTCTTCCTGAGTCGCTCGAACTCCGCCCAGGCATCGTTCCACGCCCGGGCCTCAATCAATTCCGCCAAACGCTCCATGGTGCTGCCCCCTTCAGATGAATTGCCGGCCAACGCCGGCATTCAGCCGCTGTCGGAAAACAGCCCCCCGCGTACGCACACGGTCAGCATAGCCTCACCCCCACCGCATCGATAGTGGCATTCGGAAGCCATTTCCAGATTAATGGCATTCCCTTATTTTGCCAATCCGATGGACCGTTCGGTTTTTTCTAACCTTTACCGCGCTCGCAATTTGCCGTATTATGGAAAGTGTTCGGTCCCGCATCGACTCCGCTTCGGCGGAGGGGACCGGCCCCCCGCCACCTCCTCAACGGTCGGCGGGGGTTTCACTTTGTCGATTATGGTCAGCTCGCCGGATTGGCAACCGTCAAGTTTATCTGATGGGCCGGGCTGATGCTGGTAGCGATGATGGCCTTGGCGATTTCGAAGCCGGTAATCGCAGCGACGCCCGCGTGGGTAGAAAAGGTCGTATATCCCGGGCGGTAACAACGCAAAAAGCCCCCGGCGCTCCCTGCGGGGGGAGATCGGGGGCTGTCAAGAGATGCTCAATCGACCGGTTCGCGCTCCAGCATGCGGGCAATCAGCGGGCCGGTGAGCCCATCGTCCCAGAGGGCTTGAAAAAAGCCAGTGAAGTCCGCCACCGTCCGGCCAGGCATGACTTTGAAGAACTGCGCTAGCGCCTCTGCCCGGCACATTGTCATGTCGCACATCACAAAGCCGTACCAAAAGCCCTGCAAGGCGTCCAACTCTGCCTCCGGATACCCCGCCTGCACCAGGTACTTTATTCGGTGCGCGTCGTCGTCGGACAGGTCCATGAGTTCCCGAATCGTCTTTTCGTCCATTGTGCTCCCCCCTACAGGCTCCAAGACATCCGGGCGATGATTTCACGAACTGCAATCGCCGCTTTGGTCGCCGTCGCTCCGGACACGCCGGAATTGATCATGACCCGGTAGACTGCGTCCTTGACCATGTTCAAGGTCAAACCCTCCTGGCCGGCGATATTCAGCAATGCCTTCGCCAGGGCGGCGGCATTTTCCACAACCGATCGGCTGGTGACTGCATCGGAGAAGCTGCGAATTTCCCAGGAAAGTCTGATGAGGGTTAGCTGCACTTCCAGCATGAAGGCCATTTCGAGCACCGCAGCCCGAATCATCCATTCCGTAAGCCTGACTTCTGCACCGACCCCACCAGACGGGCCGCCCGGGGCAACCGGCACCGCCGAGGGCTTCCCCTGGGCCTCTGCGGCGAAGACCGACCCGGCCGGGAGACACGCGGCAAGAATGGCAATCAGGAGCACCAAACCCACGATACGGCGCACAGCCCCACGAATCAAGCGAATTCCCCCTTGTCTGTTCGCTTCTTTGCGCTTCCAAATTTTACCATAGCTTACCCGTCGGTTCAACTGTCTAAATGCAAAAAGTCCCCGGGTTCCCTGTGGAGGGAGGCCCGGGGACTTTCTGCTTGACGAGCATGCCTTGTCAAGTAATGACCAGGTGGCCGAAACCGGCAACGCCGCCAGGAACAGCACGTCCGCTGTATGCTCGTGCCAGAACTTCGATGGGGGTGGGCATGATGCAGAAAGGCGAGGCGGAGGCACTGCTGCGCCGAGTCGGTGATGAGGTTCCCGGCGTCACCGGTCTGGCCGTCGTGCAGACGGAACAGAGAGGCCGGCGCCGCCAATTTACAACCGACTATGGAGTCGGATACCAGGATCCCAAGAACGAGCATATCTACATCACGTGGGCCCGGGGTGATACCGCTTGGAAGCGCCTCGGCCTGGACTGACCGTTCCCGCACCCAAGGCTGACCGCAGGCCTTTTTGTGGGGATACCAGGAAAGCACAAGCCCCCGACGCCTCATGATGAGGGCCGGGGGCTGCCGCGTCTAAACGTCAATATCAGGCGGCCGGATTGGTGGGAGGAGACACCGCGGGCGGGTCTTGCACCGGAGCATTAGTTGACGTAGACGGAACCGCGGAAGACGGCGGATCGGCCGGCGGCAACAGGTGACCGCTCTGCAGGTAGAGTTTGGCTTCGGCATACACAAAATAAGCGAACCGGCGCACCCGCTGTTCCGTAAAGAACGGCCTGGCGTAAAGCGGTAGTTGGGGCACGACCCGCTGCATGGCCAGCTGGACCACCAGCTCTGTAATCCGGTAACCGGTAACGTCGCCCAGCTCGCCGCTGGCGCTGGCTTTTTCAGCTTGCAGCATCAGCGCCAGCAGCCCCTGGCGCAGGCTGCCGGTGATCTGGGCTGCATGCACAGCCGCCAGCAGAATCCCCGCCACCACAGCAATCAACTGCGAATGGCTGATGAAAAACTGCAGCATGTCCTGAATCCACTGCATAAGAATTCCTCTCCTTTACGATGCAGGTTTCATCCCGGGCCAGTCCAAAATAACCGCCGGGCCCGCCGGATCATACTCCACTACCAGCCCCTGGGCCTCTTCGAGTTCTCGAACAAACGCCACCGTACGGGGGCTCGCCGCCCCAGGTCCGTCCGGATCCATCAGCCATCCCATGGCCAGGTGGCCGCCGGCCCGGGTCCGGATTTCCACTGAACGCCCGGGTGTTATCGCCGGCAGCGTGTCAACGTAAATCGGCCAAAGGCGCATCAGCCAGACTATGATGCCGGTGGCGTTCCCGTCGTCATCCCGGCCGGCCAGGTAGCGCGGATCGGTCGCATAGCCGGCCGCCCAGAGCGCCGCTCCGAACAGGTACGGATCCGCCTTGAACTGATAGGCCGGAAGATATCGGTCGAGGCTCAGGAGGTGGGCGTAGACTTGGAGCCAAACGTCCCAGGACGGGCAGTGACAGAATCGGGCATTCACCTCGATCATGCGTCCGGCGCCCGGGTCCCATTCCTGGGTCGGATACGTGACCGGCGTGCACCCATACTGCTCCTGCCAATCCGCCCACTTCAGCCCGGCACCGTTGTTGTCGACGGCGAAGAGCCTGGACATGGAACCATCGTCGTTGAATCCTTCGTGGCAGTGCTGAGCGGCCGCCCAAAGCGCCGGTATGCCGGTCAATTGCTGCAAGTGCACCAGGTCGTCCTTGACTGACCGGGCCCATTCTTGTGGCATCATCCGGCAATCGCCCCCGTTCTGGGCGTGCGGTCCAGGAGGATTGCCAGCCCCTGCTTGATCTGCTGGAGGGCATCGACCGTTTGGGCTTGTACCTCGTTGTTGCGCCGGACGGTATCAGCCACCTGGCTCAACATCTCCGACATACGGCTGAGCAGCTCCTGCAACTCCGGATCACGCCCAGCCGCCACCGTCGGCGTCCGCACAGCCAGCCGGTCGAGCAGCGCCGCCAGGGCCCGTCCCAGCGGAGAGAATGCCACGCCCACCATCGCAGACGGCCACGTCAACGTCTTCACGAACTCCCACCCGGGCGCCGTCATCTCGCCCGTCCCGGCTCCGGCGCCGCCGGCCAGGAGCAGCACCACGGCTACCACAACTGTTATGAACGCCCCGGTCCGGACCCACCGCCGGCGGCCGGCCCATATCGACATCTGCATAGGCTGTCACCCTCCAGGGGGGGTGCCGCGCGCGCGGCACCCGTTATTCCGGATCAGGGATCACCAGGTCGACGTATAGCACTCGACCGACGGGATCTGTCACAGGCAAGGGGAGGATCGGGCCAGGGCTGGAGCCGGTCGCCAGGAGCCGGGTCAGGCCGTCCGCCACGAACCGTGGCGGCACTAACGTCCGGCCGGCCACGATCACAGGCTCCACGTCCATCTGCAGCTCCTCAACTCGCTCCGTCCCGTCAGGCTCAGGCCAGACCAGTTGCATCGTCCGACTGCCCATGGTAAGGCGGAGCTTGCGCCCGTTCGGGTGGCGATCAGTCACGGCCCACTGCTCGAGGATGCCGGGCCAGTCCGCCGGCATGTAGCACCGGCCGCCAGCGCCCCAGCCAAATCCCCAGGAGTTCTGCACCACCCAGTACAGCCGGCCGTCAATCTGCCGCCAGCCCATGATGATCATGGCGTGGCCACCGACCATATACGGGCTGGTCTCAGTGAAATGGTCAGCAGGCTCGTCCTTTACCATACCGCTGGCGTCGACCAGGTAACAGAACCACTTGGTCACGTTGGCGCCCAGGAGCACCGGACTCCCGAGATGGTAAAGGGCGCCCTGAACATCAGCAGGCGTCTGACAGAGGACGTAGGACTGGACTCGCTGCGGGCGGGCCGCCTGGTCGGCCTCGGCTTGATGTGCGAGGTACGCGGCCCGGCATTCGAGGAACGTACCTGCCACAGGAAGGATCTCAGCCGGCGGAACGCCGTTCTGGGTCAGAGCGGCCAGCGCCTCCCGCGGGTACATGCCCTCACCCATGTACTGGCCAGGCAGCCGATTTCCGTAGATGTAGCCCGGACTGAACGCGGCGTAGGTGCCAGTCTCGACCTGCTCCTGGTCTTCCTTGAGGCTGGAAAGGCCGTAGGCGCAGCACATGTTTCCGACCTGATCATAGACGGGCGGTTCGAACGGCAGAGAGTACTCTGCCGGCAGGGCCTCTGCCGCCCGGGGCAGGAACACCCTGGCCGGGTAGTCGCGGCGATCGGGAGGCGACGGTAGGTAGCCGGCGAAACTGCGACCGTCTGCGGGATGAGTCATGTGATAGGACCCCCTTTCAGGCCTGACAATAGCACGGCCTGGCATCGCCCTCTTCCACTGCCGCCTAGCTCTCCGAGCTTCCTGACCTGCTGACCGTCAGCGTCAGCTTTTTCCTTTCCTCGCACACTTTTTTCACCACTTTGTTACTTTTCTTCCTCCGCTTTCTCTTCGCCCAGCCTTCTTTCGTCCCGTCCTCATTTCCGTTTCACGTTGTCCCAGACTCCGGCCAGAGTCCATCTACAACTAGCCTCACGGAGAGGGACGAATCTATATTTTGCAGTAAGTGAGAGCAGAAGGGCTTGTAAAATGACTGGTCGGGCAGTAATATAAGGAACAGAGGTGGACAGACGTGAAACAACCGTTGCAAGCCCCACCCCCGGGAATGGTCCCACTGAGCCAATACGCCCAACAGGTCGGTGCCGTAATCGACACGGCCAGCCAGGCGGCCCGCCGGGGAAAGATCCCGGGTGCGCTACAGGTGCATGTTCCCGGAACCCCAAAACCGGTGTGGTACGTACCGGCGGATTGCGTGTGGCGGCCAGGGAGTGTGGGGAGACCAAGAAGAGAAGAAAGTGAAAAGTAAGCTGCGACAAGCAATCGCGGGAAGGAAAAGCCGATGACCTTTGAACGCCCGGTTCAGTTCTACCCGGCATTTGACTGGCGGAACACGGACAATATCGTCTTTTCACGAGTTGCGAGCAACGGCCAAACGCAGAGGACGAAGGTTGAATAACAGCCTGGGCAGCGCCCGGGGCGGGAGGGATCGCTATGGCCCGGATTCACTTCACCCAGCAGGAGCTGGACGAAAATCCGCAGCTCGCAGCCAAGATTCGGGAGGCCCTTGCGGAAGACGAGGGTGTCACCGTCGAAATCGAACCGCGACGCAGCCAGGCGCGGGTCCGTTCTCGCATCTCATCGGGTCACCGGCAAGATGCCGCTCGGCACTGGCAGCAGATCCTCGTGCCAGTGGCGCTCGCGGTCTGCCTCTGGGCCGGCTGGAAGCTCGGTGGGGGGCTCATCGAGCGCTCCTCGGCCGCTCCTCTCAAGATCGGCACGAACCAGGTAGCTGAGGCGCCCGCGACGACGCCCAGCTTCGACCAGTCTCGGCCGCAGCCGCTCGCTGAGGCTCCAGCCGCAAATCCTCCTGCCTCGCAGAGCGCACAGCCGAAGCCTCCAAGCGAACCGCCCACCACCGTTCAGGCAGCCACGAAAGATCAAGCCGTAGCCAAACCGGTCGGGCAGGCGACCTCCCCCTGGTCGGCATACGATCCGCACCCGACCACGGCCCCCGGCCAGACCGCGCAGCCACAACTGCTGACCCTCAAAGTCGTGATCATGTGCCAGCCCATGTTTGGCCGCCTGACGTTTTGGGCCAACCGAATCGCGGTAACTGTCGGCATCCCAACGGCAGACGGGTCGAAAATGATCTCGGCTGCGGGCATTGTCGACACCGGCGCCGCCAATACGGTGTTCCCGGACAGCGTGCTGCGCAGAGCGGGATACAAGCCATTCTCTGGGCCGTTCAACGTATCAGGAATCGGCGCCACGCCATCGACGGGTTATTGGTACCGGATACCATTCCCCTCAGTGCGGGGGCCCGAGGCATGGCAGCCGCTGGACCAGGGCGCGCTTGACGTTCTGGGCGTTGTAAACTCGCCCATGACGGAGGTGTTGATCGGCCCGAACGCACTCCGCTCCAGCCGTTTGACCGTGCAGGACCGTGACTGGAGCTTGATCACGCCCTGCCCGTCCACCAATTAATCGTCTGGAAGGTGTGTGGACACCGGTGTCCACACACCTTTCGTTCAGGGATCGACATACGGCAACCAAATCCCCCCTTCACCAGGCCGCTACACTGGTGTAAAGGAGGGATTTTCTGTGTTGCAACAGCCTGGCCCCGTCGCGCTCCTGAACCGAGGGCCCGTGCTGCCGGTCGTGGTGATGGGTCCGAGCGACGTGGTTCGCACCAATGCTCTGGTAGACACCGGCAGCTCCGCGAGCAGTGTAGACGAGCATGTGCTCCAGCGGATCGGCGCTCTGCGTCAGGGCACCACCCGGATTGTGACTGTCACCGGCCCGTCCCAGGTGCCTGTATACCGGGCGCAGGTCCAGACCGAGGCGGGCACGCTGCTCGTCGATCACCTCGACGAAATCCTGGGTGACCACTTGCCCGGCGACGTTCAGGTGCTGCTCGGCCGGGACGCTCTGGCCCAGTTGAATTTCACATACGACGGCGGCGGCGTTTGGACAATGGGCACCCATCGCGACGACGGGTGTCACCGGCCGTCGCTCCTGGGCCTCGCCGGGGCAGTCGCCGGTGGTCATCTAGTCGCAACGGGCATCATGCTGATGCTGGCCGGGGTGCTGGTACGTCGACGGTAATTTGGAGGGAGACATATGCTCAAACGCAGACGGGCAGAACCGGCTCATGATCTGGCAGCCAACTGTCACGTTGAGGACCGGCGGCCGTGTGATATCGCTGTTTCAGTCGGATATGCCCGCGACCTGGCCCGGGATGCTGGTATTCCGGCGCCCGAGCTGGACCGGCTGCTGGCGACCGGTGCCTACCATGACGAGGGCGAAATCAAACAGGCCCTCCAGGCGACTCGAAGCCGCCTGCCTGATTCGGCACGCGGCGAGGCCGACGCTGTGATCGGCTATCTCTGGCCCGCGGCGGCAGCGAAAAAGGGCGGCTAGTTTCCAGCCTATAATAAGCCCAGAAACGTTGAAGGAGGGGAATTGCGTGGCTAAGACCGATTTCCAGAAGTGTGTCGCCGAGAAGATTCGCGGCAAGGGTGGGAGCCAGTCTGCCGTTCAGAACCGCCTCGGCAAGGCGGCCAAGGGGTGCGCCAAGAAGCACGGCAAGTAGCCGAATTGGCGCTCCACATCTCCAACGCACAGCCCCCGGAGTTACTCCGGGGGCTGTGCCTTTTCTTCTGCCTGGTCAGTGGCGATTAACGCGAACTGCGCCCCGACCCGCTTCATACGGGCCAGTGCGCCCGCTAAGTTGCCCGGATCCAGCTCCCAACCGACAAAGCGCCTCCCTGTCCTCCAGCATGCCTCGGCGACAGGCGCAGACCCCATAAAGGGATCGATCACGCGGTCGCCCCGATCTGTGAACGGGACCATGGCCCGAGTAACCAGGTCGACCGGCTTCTCGCAAACATGGAGCCGCTTATTCGTAGGTGGGCGAGGAATGGGCCAGATATCTGGCGGCCGATGAGCTGGTATCGGCGGGGGCCGATGTCCATTAATCATGAGATAGACAAACTCATGCCGCGATCGGACCCAGTATCCCGGTCCAATATGCACCTTGTCCCAGACGATGCAGGCCTTCAGGGTAAAGTGAGCCTTGAGCACCGGAAGGATCTGATCGGATGTCGACCACCCGCCGCAAACATGCAGCACCGCCCCGGGTTTCAATAGTCGTTGCAACTGGCCGAAGGCGGCGTCCATCAACTCCTGGTACTGTGACACCGGCAAATGGTCATTTCGGACACCTGGGAGTAAGTTCTTCTTCCGGTGGCCCGACTGATAATTAACGTTGTAAGGCGGATCCGTGAAACAGTAGTCAAAGCTACGATCAGGCAACAGCCGCATCCCGCTGATGCAATCCCCGAGATGTAGATGTATATCAGATTCCATCCGTAGGTCTCCCTAGTGTGAGTAGTTCAGAAACCAGTGCGCCCTAAAGTGCGCCATCACTTGATGCTCTCGCCCGCTGGGCCATGTTTGCCAACACCTGCCGGTCGAATGCCACTCGGATCGCCCGATACTCCTGGGCAAGCCCGGCGGCCGTCGCCGGGTCAAGCGGGGGCGTCAGGGCCACCACGGCGCCCTGCAGTCGGGCGGCGATGAATTCAAGCGCTGCCAGCTCATAGCTGCTGCTGACGAGCCTGTGACGGGCCTCCCGCATCGTCGGGCCGGCCAGGCGCGCCTCCTCGTGCTGCGACTCTGGCAGCCCGGCCAGGATGCGCTGCAGCCCCTCAGGGGACAGGATCATGCGCTCGGCATAGTTCATGCAGTCCTCGGTCAGCCGGACCCGCCTGGCAACCTCCTGGCGGTCTGCGTCGGTTGCTCGGGGGGACCTGGCGAAGCGGAGCGCCTCGTCCACGGATGCCCAGGCCAGGACGACGTGGCGGGGCGCCGCCGGCGTCCTGGCGATCAGGGCACGCACCTGGGGCGTAATCGCTTCGATCGCCGCCCGGTCATCCGGCCGGGCCCTCTGCATTTTCGGCGGCTCCCAGTCCAGGGCGTCCATGATGGCGGCCTCCCCCACCACCCGGGCGAACTGCACCCGGGCGCCGCACTCGTCGCTGGCGGAGGCCAGGCGGGCGCCCTCGTCAGCTGCCACAGCCATTGTCGACAGGTGCGACCGTGTGCAGGGGACGCAGGCGATGGCCAGGTTCTCGACCTCCTCGGCATAGCTGCCGGCCACGTCTGCCGGTCTCACCGTGGCCGAGGGGCCGGGCGGCGCCGGAGTGAAGGGGAGCGGCGATGGCACGGTGGACATGCTCCCGGGCGAAAGAGACGGCAGGATCCGAGCCGGCCCGGGCGCCACCTGCGGGAGCGACGGAAGCGCCGGCAGGCTGCGCAGCTGAGGCAATGCCTGTGACGTCATATGTGACGTCGATTGTGACGGCTCCTGGTCATTGCCGCTGCCCCTGCGAGCCCCCCTGAGGCTCAGGAGGCCGCCGGCCAGGCCCATCAGCGGGAGAAACGGGTTCTGCTGCGACATGGATCATCACCCCGCAATGGGAGGCTCAGGGGTAGTCTCAGCCGGAGTTGCTGGGGCGGGCGCACCTTCTGCCTTATCGTCCGACGTGCCGGTGACTTTCATGGACCGAACCATCTTCTGCATCTGCTCCATGAGGGCGTCGACAACGGCTCCCCGGGAGACAGGGTTGCACATGCCGGCAGCCATTTGGCCGGTAATGTTTACGGAAACGTCCAGCAGGGTCACCTGAGCCTTCTGGAAGGACCCCTTCATGGTAATCTGGTTCGTGTCCTGGTTCATCTGCAGTTCGGCATGGATCTGAGTCTCATTCCAACGGTAGTCGAGGGCACCCTCATCCAAGGTACGGGTCTCAGCATTCTGCTCCACGTACGCCACCTCCAACGGTATTGGTTCGATTCCAGTATCCTAGATGGTGGAGGCGATGAAATTGACTGCCGCTGAAGCACTCGCACGTTATGAACGGGAGGCCGGGCCAAAATTCGCGGCCATCGTGGAGCGGTACCTGCGCTGGGGCGGTACCCAGGCTGATGCTGCATTCGCCCGGTACCTGCGCCACCTGGAACAGGAGGAGCACCTGGCGCCGGGCACAGTGGACCTGCACCGCCGGACTATCCAGGCGTTCTACCGGCATTTCCGCCAGGAATCGCCGCAAGTGCGCGGATGGCACTACGATCCGCATGACGCGTCCCGGCCGGCGCTGAGTTCGGACCTGATCACTCGCCTGATCCAGGCGGCCCGAGGCGGCGACCTGACCGGCCGGCAGAGTGCCCTCCTGGCCATGTCGAGCACATACGGGATGCGCGCAGGGGAACTGGCGGCGCTCGGTCCCGAAGACGTCGACCTGGCCGGCGCCCGGGTGTACATCCGCACACTAAAGGGCGGCACGCCACGCTGGTGCTGGCTGCCGCCCGAGATCCAACCGTATGTCGATCTGGAATGGTCCCGGTGCACACCCAATAGCGTGGAGAAGACGTTTGATAACCTGTGGTCGGCCGTCAGCGACATCGAAAAACCGCAGCGAACCAACTGGCATTCTTGCCGGCGGGCGCTCGTGCGCGACCTGGTCGCCGGCGGTGTGCCCGAGGGATCGGTGGCCAGGTTCCTGCGCTGGGCCAACGGCGGCGCCCGCGGATCGGAAAAAATGGTAGCCCTGTACTCGAAGCCGAGCGATGATGTCGGGGTCGAGGGGGTTACCAGGGCCAGAATGGAGGACGAGGGCGGCCGCGAGTTTGATGCGCTGGTCTGGGATTCGCATCCGTATTTACGACTGTGGGTCTGATTCGCCCTCCAGCTCCCGGACGCCGGCGATCAGGGCGGCCAGCCCCAGTACGCCGAGCAGGGCGATACCCACCGTAAGCCCGACGCGTGAGAACGAAAACCCGAGGAACGATCCGGGTTGAGGTAATGGAGCGGCTGACGACTGCCGAGTGGCGGTCACGGCCGCTCTTGCCTGCTCCCAGTAGGACCGCCAGACGCCGTTGCCGTCACCGGCGTCATGGTCCCCACCATCCTGACTCCACCAGACCGTCCAGGGTCGCAGGGCGCTCAGCGGGTATTCCTGGGCCTCACCAATCAGTACCGACGCCGCCCGGGCACAGTTCGCCGGAATCATGAGCCAGGCAGACCAAGCACACGGACTATCCAGCCTGGTGGCCCGGGCCAGGTAGTCGTAGTGAGCGGCCATGTTGAACTGCCAAAGGCCATAGGAGGCGTACCCCCCGCACTTGTATTGGCTGTCCACCTGCAGGTCGCCGGCCGCATCATCTCGCCAGCCGCTCTCGGCCCCGGCGATTGCCACCATGACCGTCGGGAGATCCATGCCGCCGACGGTCCGACCATCCCACCGGGCGACAGCCGCGGTAGCTGCATTCTGGATCGACATGGGCTATCCCTCCGGTTTCGTGGGCCGGTGGAGGAGCAGGGCGGCGCCAGCTACGAGGGCCAGGCCACCGCCGATCAGGGCGACTCGCTCGGCTGGCGACCGGCTGCCCCACCAGGTCGATGGATGATCAGATGAGCTGGCGGGCGCCGGCGGAATGCCAGCATCAGGAGGAGTTCCGGTTCCGGGGTCATTGCCAGTGGTTGGCGGAATGTCAGGCGGTACCCAGGGAGGACCCTCGGGCGTTCCGCCGCCGGCCGGATTCCAATACGGGAGGGCCAGCAGCCAGTGGATGAACCGGGCGTAGCCCTCAGGAGTCACGCACGGGCCATCGGGGCGGCCATAGGCCCAAATGTACCAGCCCTTTCCGACTCGGATGGCAAAACTCGCGTACGTATACTGGTCAAAGCCGCCCCATTTTTCTCCCGACGCCCGTTCCTCGCTGAGGTTCGGCCAAAACCCGCCACCATCGGCCAGCAGATCATCCTGCCAGGGCGCTACCAAGAGGTCGGTGTTGATCGACAGACCGACCGGGTACCGGTAGCGCGTCTGGTGCGGCGGTTCGAAGGCCAGCAGCGGCGTTATGCGGCCGTCAGCACCAGTGGGCTGCGAACCGGCTAACAGCCGATTGTTGGCTGCACGGACGAACTGGGCAAAACGCCCCGACTCCCAGATGATTGGCTGACCGAACGTCCACCATTCCGCCTTGTAGTAGAGCGGCCAACCACAGTAGTCAATCCAGATTGTAGGCCGGCCGCCCCCGGTCTTGAGAGTGGAGGCCAGATCCTCCGGCCGCCGGTCTATGACCTGCCCATTCTCATTTAGAAGGATGTTGTAACCGGCCAGCAGCGAATCCTGCGCCAGAAGGGCATAGAGCCTGCCCCAACTGTCGTCGCTGGCCGTAGTGTTACCGTCGTAGAGCGGGATGGCGAGACTACGATACTGGTTCAAGATTTGGATGGACACCTGGCGCCCCCCTCTCAGAAATTACCCGAGAGTCGAACCTCTGGCCAGAGCACTGCGCGGGCCGGCGCCGGCCGCATTCAAGGCCTCGATGCTGACCGAGTAGGGCGAGTTCCATGCCAACCCAGCGATGTCAACGCTCGTGCCGATCGTGGTGGCCACAACCTGCTCCGGGGTGGATTGATATGCCGGATGAATAACCCGATACAGGGCCGCCCCGGGCACCGGCTGCCATGCCACGCGCACGGCGCTGGTAGAAATGCCGGTGACCGATACGCCGGTGGGTGCTGCCGGCAGGGTAGGCAGGGACGGCGCTGGAGTCACCGGGGGCGGGGTGACGGGGAACGGCGTGCCGGAAGGCGGAAGCGGAGTGATGGGGTTAGGGATGACCGGAGACGGAGTCACCGGAGTGGAGCCGGTATACGGCGGCGGGGTCATGGGCAAGGTCCCACCGGCTGCCGGAATGCCGGCATTCTGGCGCTTAATAAGCAGAAATGCACCAGCACCCACAGCCACAGCGGCTGCCGCTGCTGCTCCTATCGTCAACAGGTCTTGTTTCAACATAATCACCTCTGTGAAAATGGCGGGCTACCCGCCGAACTGATCGGTCCGGGCTCAAGGCTACCTCTCAGACCCGTACATACGCACCGTTGACGACCTTGGCGGGACCGCCCGGCTGTACCTGTCCGCTCCGGAGAACCGTGACGAAAGTGGGTGTGCCGGCGATGATCCGGACCTCTCTGGACACCGGCTCGCTCGGATCACCAGCAATTTCCGGCTTGCCGCTGATTGCACTGATATAGGTCGGTGCGGGCGGCGGGGACGGAGCGGTTGGCTTCGCTACGGCGGGCGGAGGAGGCGAAAGCGGCAGCGCCACAGATGCTGCAGATCCGGTCCGAGAAGTGGCCGCAGCACCTGGCTGAGTGGTGGAGATCAACCCGAGCACACGGCGTTCTACATCGTTCAGGGCTGCGACCAGGGCCGGATCAGCTCGCACCTGCTGTGGGTTTAACAGCTTCTTGGTCCCGTCCTTGTATTGAATCGTCAGCGTGCCGTCAGCCGCCATGCTGCGCCCGACAGAAGGATTGGTCTGTGGCCCGGTGATCAACTGGCCGGTGATAGAGTCCACCCACCCGCTAACGCGCCCCGTCGTCTGTTCGTACTCAGCCCGCGAATATGCCTTGGATTCGCCCACGCGGTAGAAGTAGCCGCCGGAGTTGTACCAGTCGCCTGGCATCTGGCCGAGAATGGCCTTGGCGGCCTGGTCGTTTGTCGCCTTCTGCTCAGGCGTTGCCGGGACCGGCGCCGGTACGCTCGACCCCGGCACGAACGGTGTCAGCGGTGCGGGCTGGACCTGCTGCGGGACAACCGGCTGCACCGGCATGGCCGCGGGCGGAACCTGGGCAAGAATGATCTGCGGAGCCGCCTGGTCAGTTGACGAACCACCCTTGCGGCCCAGCACGAGTGCCAGCGCGCCGCCCAGAACGCCTACCGCCGCCGCCCCGGCGACGCCCACTACTGCACTGCTTTTCATACGGATCCCTCCCTCCGAGATAACGGAAACCCTCTCCACGAGCATAGCCGCTCTCGGAGAGGGGAGCGGGGACTGCCGCTCTGCCACCGGGCGGTCAGACCGTCGCAAGAAACAAAAACAGCCCGGCCACGTGGCCAGGCTGCTGTTGAGCGCCCTCAGACGCTATCTCCTCATGGCGGGCATTGGCGCTGACATGATCTGGGCAACGGGCAGGGCCGGCCTTGGTCTGATCTCGTCGTAAGTGTCGACCTTTTCCACGGCATCCATACCGGTGCGCTGGGCCAACCTTGCGAGGGCAGCCAAGGCCGGACCGTTCGTCCGGAAGTACTCGTCCACCTGCACGCCTGGCCGGGCCTTCAGCCGATAGGTGAACTTGTACAGGTACCACATCTGACCGCCGCTGGGGATCTGCACGACCGTCGGGTTCGACAGCGTGCCGGGCGCCGGGACCGGTGGCATCGGCTGCATGGATCGGTTGACCGGGGCTGGGAACGGCATGATGGTCGCTCGCCGCTGATCAGCCGCCGCGACGGCTCCCGCCTGGGTCTTCGGCGTGGACAGCAGCCAGGCCAGGAGGCCGACGATACCGGCGACAGCGGCGGCTCCAACGGCCAGCGACGTTCCAGTCGACGTTCCAGTCTTCATCTCGTCACCTCCAGAGGGAGCGTAAGGCTCAGATGGTCGCCGGCAAGACAGGAGCCGCGAACAGTGCTTTCGCCGCCGCCCACTCTTCCCGGTACTGGGGGATACGGGGATCATTGGCCGCCAGCGAGGCGATCAGTGCGGCGTAGAAATCGTCGATCCTGGGAATTGCGTCCGCCTGGACGATGGCCTGCAGGGCGGTCAGATCGGTGATCTCCTGGTGCAGACTGGCCACCTGCGCCTGAAGGGCGGCCCGCTGGTCGGCGTTGGGGTCCGGCTCTGGCTCGGGGGGTGCGGCTGGGAGGGCAGCGAGGGCGGCCTGGGCATCGGCCAGAGCGGCCTGCTTGTGTTTCAAACCGTCAGCCACCAAACTGGGAGCGGCCTTGGCGGCCTCTTTCGCAATCCACCGGGCACCCAGGGCCGGGCCGTAGCCGGAAGGATTGCCAGTCGGTTCGTTCAGCAGTTCGGGCCAGTACGCCACCTGGGTGGTGTACTGCTCATAGCCCTGCACGGCGACCGTGGCGAGGGCGTGACCGTCCGGCATCATCCCTGCGGGCTTCAACGTTACAGGTGTCGTCGGCATGTTGTTCCCTCCTTACTCCTCGGTGCCCCAAACCATGCCGACAAGCACCCCGGCCCACGCAGAACCGCTATTGTTGAGCAGGGTCAGGGCGTTATTGCTCGCACCGGACAGCTTGCCCTGCCCGAAATCCTCACGTTCCATGACGTTGACGGGCAGGAGCAGGGGCATGATCGTAATCCCCCCAGCGCCATCGCGCAGGGCCCAATCATAACCAGGTGCGGTGTTGGCAATCAGATGGAAACCCATGAGCCTAAACTTCTTTCCGGCTGCTGGCGTCCATAGCGTCGCCTCTGCTCCACCCGCTACGGCAGTAACGATTACCGGCTTGTACACGTTCGCCCCCCGGAGCCGGTCCCAGTTACCGCCGCCTGTGTAGGCGAACTCAAACGCTCCGGTCCCCAACATGTTGACCGAAGAGCCGTCACCGATACCGCCGATGTATGGTTCTAGACCTGCGCTGGACCTCTGCGTCACCACCAGTTGCCCGGTGTTGACGGAGCGCAGGCGGTCCCAGGTGGCGCCGTTGAAGCCATACCCATTCGCCAAGGTCAGCAGGCCGTAGTTGATGCCTAAACCATCAACGTCACTGCCAGTGATGCGCGGCTCGTTTCCTGCACTACTGCGGATTCCGGTCAGCAGGTTCTTCTGAGCGTCCACCCGGAGACGGTCCCAGGTGGCGCCGTTGAAACCCATCAGGAACGCGCCGGTACCGAGTAACTGATAACTTGCTACCGCTGTATCAATGCCCCCAAACTGCGCGATTTGCGGCTCGTTACCACCGCTGCTCCGCAGCCCCACCAGCAGGTTCTTCTGGGCATCAACCCGGAGATGATCGAAAGAGGCGCCGTTGTATGCGTGCAATGCAGCCGCCACGGTCAAGCCAAGATTGGTCAGGGAGGCAGCGTCGCCGAGCGCACCGACGTTGATCGCCGTCAACGGTTGCAGGTTGCCGCTGTTTACACCACCGATGAGCACCGCCTTACCCGGTGCCGCCTGTCCTGCTATACCCTCTACGTTGGGGAGGGCCACTTTGGCCGTTCCACCCAAGAACAGGCTGTAGATAGCCGACAGCCAGCCGCGAATACCAACGGCTCCAGCAGGGGGAACCACGCCGGTGGCGTCAGTTCCATCTTGGGCGGCGCCGTTAAGCGTACCCAGATTGGCTGTGACGATCCCCGTAACGGTCGCGTTCAGGTTAGCCGCCGTGGGCTGCGACACAACTGCCTTGGCCGTGCCGCCGTTCCAGAGATTGAAAATCGCCGACAGCCAACCGCGGATACCAACGGCACCCGCGGGCGCAGCGACACCGGTGGCATCCGTGCCTTCCTGGGCGACACCCAGGACTTTTGGCGTCCAGTCGCCGCCAGTCTGGGCGGTGCCACCGATGCTCTGAATGTTCTGCACGGTGGCGCCAAACGGTCGAATGTCAAAAGTGTCGCCAGGAGCGGGCACGGCAGGCAGAGGCGCCGCCAGAGCGAACGTCGTAGCCGTGTTGGCCGTAACCTTTTGCCAGACGCCTCGGAGGGTCGCCGTAATCGTGTCCGGTGCGAATTGAATGCCCCAATCCGGCCACTGACCGGCGGCGAACCCACCGGCGGCGTCGACTACATGCTGGGCGTCCGAGCCGATGCCCACGACGCCCTGATAGGAAGAGGGAACAAACGCCTGCTGCAGGAGCAGTTTCAGGTTCGTTTCACCGATGCCACTCATGGCGTTTATCCCTCCTCTACGATTTCACAGGCGATGCCCGAGGCTCGCCCGGTCGCATCATGCAGCTCCATCCGTCCGGGCTGCGGGTTCGGCTCTACCAGCAGGGCGCAGGTGGCACCCCCGAGGGTGCTGCGCACCTGATACGTGATGGGCGGCATGGTCACCGTCCGCCCGGTCGGGCCAACATCGGCGACAACCCCATGATTTTGACAACGCAGCCGCATCACGACACCCCCTTGCCTAGCGCCCGGGC
Source organism: Symbiobacteriaceae bacterium (assembly GCA_036504075.1). Lineage (GTDB taxonomy): Bacteria > Bacillota > Sulfobacillia > Symbiobacteriales > Symbiobacteriaceae > DASXVX01. Next base: position 79,394 of record DASXVX010000072.1, read on the forward strand.
CTCACTGGCGAGGCGCCGGAGTTGATCATAGCTCCAATCCAGCAGCGGTCGATAGAACTTGCTGAAGAAATCGCTGTTGATAGCCAGCGCCTCGACCGTGAACGTAATCAGGCTCGGCGTGGCTGTATTGTTGGTGATGACGCCGGTCATACCGCGTTCCATGAAGTAATGCTGCCCCATGGAAATCTTATCCTCGCCCGTCACAGCGTACGACTGCGCCACGGTCACCTGGTGATCATCCACTAGCACCTGAGCAACGATGCCGGGCGAATAGTAGGAGGCGGCGACTCCCAGCGGTTCGGCAAACGCGGTAACCGTCCCCGGCAGAACCGGCTGATTGACAGTCACCGTCTGACCGGCTGGAACCAAGACCGACAGTTTCCACACGCCCATCTGAACAGTGCCGGGAATGTTGACGGCATTGATCATCTCATTCAGAGTTCTCACAGACAGTGGCAGTTGGATGCTCGCCATGGTCTGGCGCTCCAGCAGGTCGCCCAGGCGGGTCACCTGAGCCGTCAGGCGCTCCAGCAGCGGTGCCAGCAGTTCAGCTTCGGTCATGATGATCACCCGCCTTTACGTGAGGCCGACGATTGCCTTGGCGTACAGGTCGCCGGGCAATTCTTCGGGCGACCGGGCCAGGCCGAAACGGGCGCGCAGCAAGTTGGACAGCTTGTACCGCCCCACCCGGATGCGAACGGGCACCGTGAGGGGGGCGCCCTGCGAGGCGACGCGGAACGTGAGGTTGTCGACGGCCGGCACATGCATGGACCACGGAGCGTCATCAACCTGGCCAAATGCGTTGGCCGTCAACTGCACGTAGGCGTTGTCCTGGTCACGGTCGACCAGGATGGCCACCGGCTGGGCTAACAGGCCGCCGCCCTCCACCGCCACCTCTTCCAGAACGAGGAACTCGCCGGCCGCCGCCTGGAGCGTCGCAAACGCGGACGTGGAAGCCGTGCTGACGTGGTACAGGCCACTGCCGGAGTGGTCACGCAGCCGGCGGTTGGCGACGGTGCGCTCAAGCTGCACGTCGATGCCGATGGGCGAGGTGCCTTTGTCGACCAGGTCCTGCAGATCCCTTTTCGCATTCTTGCCGAGGATCGTCAGCATCCGCTCATCTTGAGCGGACAGACCATAGCCTCTGAGGAGCTTGTCGGCAACACTCAGCCGGTGCATGGCAATCTCGTAGTTGAGCACGAAATTGGCGATCGGGGCACCGGTGGTGTTGATAGCGAGCAGCTGGAGCTGCCGGACCGCCGGGGCGCTGACAGCCATCCGCCGAAGTCCGGCGGGCGCCGCGTCGGTATAGCCCTGGGCCGCGGACTGGTTGCCGACCGAGTCATCATAGATCCACTGCAACTGTACACCCGGGTTCTGGCTGACCCAGAGGCCCGTAAGTTCTGCCATCCATTCCGGCGCCTGGAACGATGTCCACTGCTGCGCCGTTAGAATGGGGATGGGGCCGGCGGGGAGTGCCGCCGGCCCGAAGGTGTACAGCGCCCGCTCATGCCAGTAACGCGCAAGTTGCGCCTGGGCCTGAGAGAACGTCATCATCGAGGCTCATCCCCCGTTAGATTTTTTGGAACCGAATCAGGGACTACAGGGCCGCCGGAATGGCGCCCTGCGGCACGAACCGCACGAACAGCACGGTATGGGCGGCCGGGGCAGCGGCGAGGGTGACGGTCCGGGACGGCGCCGAGGCCGTGCCGGTAAACTGGATCTGGCCGGCCTGCGGAGCGGCCACCACAACCGCCAGGGCCGTGTCCGGCAAAACGGCGCCGTTGGCCGCATTCTGATCCTGGATCTCAGCGCCCAGGATGGCGGCGGCGGGCTCGGGGAGCGTCTGCGCCGCTGCGTTGGCGCAATCAATCACGGCGGTCCGGGTCGTGAGAGTCGGGTTAAGCATGATTTACGTCTCCCTTCTACGCCAACGTGATGCGGACACCGCCGATGGCGACGACTGCGGCGTTAGCGGCGATAGCCGTGCCGCCGGCCGTGACCTGGACCGCGGCATTCTCCTGGTAGATTTCCAGCTCGCCCTCATAATCGGGGAGCGGGAAATACAGTTCGGAGCCCTGCCGGAGCGGACTGACCTGGCCATAGGCCCAACGATCGGCGCCGGCGCCGACCGGGAAGCCGTTGGGTTCGGGCACGTTGCTGCCGCCAACCTGGAACCCGGCCCAGGCGATGTTGGCGATGCCGGGAACGACGCCAAACTGCTGGATGACCAGGGCGTCCTTGGCCTGGGCCGCCGTACCCTGCGTCGGGCCAAAGCCGTACCCAAGATCGTTGTTAAGAGCGACGTTGCCCTGGGCGCCGCCGATGTTCTGGACGTTACTCAGAATATACGGCGTCTGGGCCGCGGTCTGGGCCAGGTTGCTGGCAAAGTTGAAGTAGCGGTGAACGATCGTGCCGCGCTGATTGTAGCCGCCGGGCAGGCCCGTCCACATATCCATCGTGGCAGCCCCGCCCTGCCAGCCCGTGATGGGCGGCAGCCCATCCAGTTCACGCCGGAGCGACTGGCGGCTGAAACTGCCGTCATAGAACCCCGCCAGGGCCGCCAGAGTGTCCTGGCTGTAGCGTTCACCCCAGACCCTGATGCGCGCAGGCGACTTGACAACATCGCCGGCGATGCCCCAGCCACGTGCGGAGGCCAGCTTGAGGGCGAGATTCGAAACAAACTTGATGCCGGTTGCCAGCAGCGCCATGTTGCTCCGGGGATGGCCATTGCGGGCCTCGGTGAGCAGGCGGCGCAGGCTGATGCCGAACTTCAACTGCTCGCGCCCCACGCAGACCTCACGGGACGGCATCATGTTGCTGCCGTAGGAACCATCGAGGTTTTGGTACTTCTGAAGGTCGGTGCCGTCCGGCACAAACCACCAGCCCAGATCGGGATACACGATCGAACCATCGGCTGCCTGCACGACCGGCGACGTGACCTCGACCATCAAGACCTCGCCCACCACGCCGCCCACCAGCGCGCCACTGTTGTTCTGCAACACGTTGGGGGTGACAAAGCAGTAGGTCGGCTGACCGGGTGCACCGACCGCACCCGTCACCGGCGTGGTCACACCGCTGCTCAGGGGAGCCAGGGCCGGGACGGTCACATCATACAGGGGACTGGTAGCCGGAAAATTCTTCGCAGTGGCCATCGTCATACCCCTCCATATTGGCTATCCGCCAGAGAGTTGGAATCGAAACCGGAGCCGGGGCTTAGAAATCCTCGGCCAGCCGGGCGCCGTACGGGACTACCTGGCGCTGGCCAGGATCGGACGCCTGAACCTGAGTCATCATGACGGTCTTCGGGGCAGCGGCCGTCACCGTTGACTTGGCCGTCACTCGCAGGACGTCATGGGTGGCATTCTGCGCCAAATACGCCAGCGAGGGCGCCATGACGCCGAACCCGAGGTTCTCAACGACCTCGTTCTCCATGGTCGCACCGATGACAGCCATGGCCGTGCCGAGCGCGAAACCGATCCCGTCGAGCCAGTAAGCCTTCTTGTCAACCGGGCTGTTCCGCCAGGTGGGGTTGAGCTTCGCGCCAACTACCTCGCGGACGATGCCGGTGCCGATCAGACCCGGAGCCAGGGCCGCGGTTTCCAGTGCAAACTCAGCGATTGGGCTCTTCTTCACGGTGATTCCTCCTTTGTCACTCATGATGCAATAGCAACTAGAAAACGAAATCCACTGCCGTTACGACTTCTGGTCGTTCAGCACCGGGTGAGCGACCCGGAGGAGCAGATAGCTCGCATTGGAGGCCAGCAGACCGAACCCGCCATATCTGAGTTCGCCCCGGCCCTCAACGGCAGCCAGACCACCGAGCAAGCTGAAAAACGTAGCCCAGCCGAGTTGGGCACCAAGTGTCGGCCGGGTAGCGGTCCAAATGGTACTCGCCGCCGCCACACCGGCCGTCACGCCGGCGTCCAGAAACCGCACCTCGGGCGACTCCGGCAGAATCGACGTGGAATTTAGCCGAGAAACCTGTACAGCACTGTGCTTTGGCATCCGTCATCACCTCAGTTCGTCAATACTCGCCATGTTCTGCGGCGTCCAGCTCATTCCGGGCCTCCCGCAGATGGGCCACCTGCCGGACGATAAACGGAGCAGCGGCCAGAGTTGCACCGCCCAGCAGCACCCAGGGCCAGTTACGGAGCAGCCACCCGGGAATGTCCTTGGGTTGTATGCTTCCAGGCACCGGCGGCTGCGGATCGCCGGGCGCCGCGGCTGCATCAGAAGCCGCACGCACCGCCCAATTGCTGTCTCGCAGCCACTGCCAGATCTGATACACCGCTACGACCGCAATCAGGGCGATGACGATCCACCCGATGACGAGAGGAATAGCGGCCTTCACCGTACGGATCGTGACGGTATCGGTCGCATCGTCCCCCCACGCGATCCGGTCAGGATACTCCGGCCACGGTTCGACCGGCCGCCCGGTATCCGCATCGACCAATCTTCCTTGCTCCCATGCTGCCTGCACCTGTCCGGCGGCCCGCTGCGCCCATGACGAGCCCAGGAGAGTCCATCCGGTCATGCTGATCTCGATCCGAGCGCCTTCGGGCAGCGCCTGCTCGGCGGCGACCAGGCGGGAATTCATGTAATCGGTGAGCCGCTGGGGATTCGTGGCAGCCAGCCAGCCCAGCGTTGCGAATCCGACATCATCGACCAGCGGGCCGCTGCTCGCCCGGCCGGCGATCTCGGAATAGACCAATGTCATGCCGGTTTCACCTGCACTTTCACCACAGCCTGCGGCGGGTTGGCCACATGCTGGCCCAGCACATCGGCCACGAGTAATTGACCGCCCTCAGCCGGCTGGATCCAGATGTGCCATTCCTCGCCCGGTTGAATGTTGACGACCTCATACAGTCGGATTTGACCCTGCTGACCAGGTCCAACCGTTACCGCCGGCACTCGCAGCATCGGGTCCGCGGCCGTCCGCTGCGATCCGTCGATGTCGCCCTGCTGGTAGCGACGTGCGGCCTCGCGGGCCGTCTCCAGCGATGACCACCAGTGACCGGCCACGAGTCCGTCCTGGAGGGTGGCCGCCTGGACGCCATATGTCACCGGCTGCCCGGTCGGGTTCGCCCAAGCGATCGTCAGCGTCATCTCTTGAACCCCGGGCGAAAGCGGTTCAGGTGGGTTGGCGGCCGTCGTGACGCCGCGTAGATAAGCGCTGCCAATTCGACCCCGGAGGTACTGCTCCAGGATGTAGCCGCCTGCGCCCAGGCCAGCCGCCACCAGCACACCGCCGATTGCCAGCTGTAGCCGTCTTTCCATAGCAAAACCCCCTGGAGCAAGAATAGCCCACAGAGGGTTGATGAGAGTTAACTGCCGAAGAGCCAGGCCAGCGCCTGGTCCATCTGCTGTTTGTACCAGCCGAGGTGACGCATGATTACCTGGACGTGTGCGGCGTGGGCCCGGCTCAGACATGCTTGCTGCAGCACCCACATATACGGGTGCCCCTGCCCGGGATGCTCCCGGCGCAGATCGGCTCCGAGCGAGCCAAATGTGCTGCGAACGGTGGCAAGGCCGGCGGGCGAAACTGCTGACAGGGCCTCCGTCAGCAACGGCCGGTTTTCCTGTGCAGCCCGCTCCAGTTCCTCAGGCGACACAGCCCGGCTACGGCCTCCCTGCCCATCTAGGTAAGCGGCAATCAGTTGAGCGCACTGGCTGACGGCCAGGCCGAGAAGGGGATTATTGGGCACCAGGAATCACCCCCGGTCCGGGTTCGGCCGGAAAGTCACTCGGCACGCCACTTTGCTCGGCAGCCTGTGCGCCACCTAATCCGCCCAGCACATTAGGCAGGATTTCCGGCAGCCGCACGACCAGATTTGTCACCGCATCGATGAGTTGAGATGTCCGCTGATGCCGCTGACCCGCATGGGCGATCTCCTGATCCTGTTTCACCAGTTCTCGCCGCGCTTTTTCAACCTCTACCTGAGCGATGCCGGTCTGGAAAATCCGATTGGGGTCATCCGCAGCGGCTTGAGCGGGCGCCAATAGCCGGCCAAGCACCGACACGATCGGATCATCGGTCTTACCCTGAATCACCAACTTTGTGAGAAGATCCTCAACCGTCTCACGGCTGGCCAGGAGTTTTGCCTGCTCCCGTAGCCTATCAATCTCCTGGTCTTTCTGGGCAGCGGCGGCCTTAAACTGGTCGATCATCCCTTCGACCTTGGCGCCCAGCGCCTTGACCTCTGCCTCGTGCATCTTCTCTGTGAGCGTCAACTGAGTCTCGTGCGAGGCCTTAATTACATCTTGCTGGGCCTTTGTAAATTCCTGCACGATCTTCAAGAGCAGGCCGGCTTGGGTGCGTTCCTCCGTGCGAACCGCCTCCGCCCGCTTGTCAGCATCAGCAGTCACCTGCGCAACCCGGGTTTCGGCCGCGTTTCGCTCCGCTATGGCAGTCTCGGCAACCCCTTTATGCATACCCGCAACTGTAGTGGCCACCGAGAGCGCCTCAGTCAGTGATACAGGCGCCGGCACACCTGCAGCCACTGGCGCTGCCGCCGGTTGCTCATCCAAGGCCGCGATTTGTTTGATGGTCATCAGTTGATTCCTCCTGCGCACAAAGCCGGCCAGTTCCCGGTCAATCGACTCGGCGGTTCCCGGCGACGGCATCACCGGCAGGACCACCGGAGCGGTCAGGCCGAATGAGTTTGCTGACGGTCTCCTACCCATTGCTGACACCTGCCTGCATGGTCTGTAATGCCTCATCGCTCACGAGTCCTTGATCCCGCAACTCCTTGAGGCGGTCCAGCCATGACCGACGAAGCCCGTCAGCAATCCCCTCCCGCTGCGCCGCAGCCTCAGCTTCGATCAGTGGCCGGAGGCCGGCCATGTGCAGTTCGGCCCAATCGTATTCCCGGTCATCTTCGGGACGCTGCTCATCGGCTGCAGCATCTCGAAAGGTTGCTACCTCGACATAGAGCGAAAGCGCCTGCGGCGCCGGCATGCCGGCGATCAGCTCGCGATGCCTGGCTGCCCAGGCCCGAAACCGGAGCCCCACGGCCGGAGTATGGTCCGCCACAATCGCCCGGACGACGCCCTGCCATTCGGCCAGTTGAACGGGCCGCCTGGAGGGAGTGGGGCTCGGATCCGGCGGTTCGGGAGCCAGGTCGCCTGCCCCGAACTCCATGCCAGCCGGTAACTGCTGCCCACCAAATTCAGGACCGCCCGCATCCGGAGCACCCGCCTGCGGATCGAAAACACTCATGTCCAACGGATTACCGGGTGTCGTGTTGTCAGCGCGCAATTTTCTCGCCTCCAAGCACGAGAGTAGCGCAGCATAGACCCAAGACAATCACCTGCCGTCATCGGTGACATGCAGGGGAAACCGCTTACTGCTCCGTCAGCACGTCAGCAGTCAGCATGGTGTCCGGTGACCGGTAGAATGCGGGTTGTAGTGCCGTCTGTCATTTGCATTCGGAGGAGGCGTTTGACATGTCCATCTCAGAGCGCCGGCGTCAGCAAAATCGTGAGGCACAGGCGAAGCGCCGGGCCACGTTGAAACAGCAGGCAACCAAGGCCGAGACCGCCCGCCAGGAACAGCCTCCGGCCATAGACGTAAGCCGAACGTCAGCTGTTCAAACACCCGCTGCAACACCGGCGATTACGCCAAACCAGTTCGTTCGGGCCGGCCGAATCGCCGGCCAACTGGAGATGTCCTTTCGCAGCGGGATGCCGATTCCCGCCGAGGAGGACGCACGGTCATGGCTGGACAATCACCCAATCGGAGCGTCCGTCGCACTGGAGGTACTATCCGTCTCCGGATTGGCGCCGGCCTTCGTCCGGTGGCGAGGCGCCCGTTGACCAGACTCCAGCACGTGGAGGCGCAGACGGCGCTCCTCCTCGACGTCGGCGAACCAGTCGGCGGCGTCCCCGACTTTGCCGGCGTCCTCGCGCATTTTTTTACGCTCCTCGGGCGTATTACCCCGGGCTGCAATCTCCATTTGCAGTTGATATTCCCGTAACAATGCCTCCCGCGCCAGTTGAGCAACCTGGTGCGGGATGATTTTTTTCACATCACCCTGACTTTCGGGCAGCCGTTCAGCAGCACAGCGGTCAACCATGGCCCGGAACCAGACGCTGAGTGTTTGACCTCTGGATCGGAGCACGTCACGCAAATCCCGAATCACCGGTCGCGGTAGCATGACCTGCACCAGGCGGGCGTCGGGCAGGTCATGTTCCAAGGCGCACTGGCTGATCATGCCTCGCAACCATAGGGAGAACGGCTGGTGCCGGTGCTGGAGAATCAGCCCGAGCATGTCCGATAGCTGCCTATCGAGGTAGGCTTCAACTCGCCGATTATCCGGATGACGCTGTCCAGGCATGTTCGTGCCTCCAATCGCAGGTGTGTGGACACCGGTGTGTGGACACCCAGTTAATTGCTGCTACCGTGCTCGACCCGCATGCCCAAAGTGCGATAGACCTGCAGCCGTTCAATCGCCTGGTTATGCAGCGTCTTCACCGCCAGATCTGCCAAGTCATAGACCACGGCCGACCGCTTGCCCTGAAATGACCTCATCACCCGGCCGACCTGCTGCTGCAGGCGGGGGGCCGACCGGCCCGGCGCAGCCAGCACGAGACAATCGAGCGATGGGAGATCCAGGCCTTCGTCCGCCAGTTTCGTGGCCACCAGTACCACGCGCCCCTGTGCTACCGCCTCAAAAATCCGCTTGCGCTCCTGCGGTGGCACATCACCGGTCACGGCCACGGCCGGAATCCCGAATTTTTTGGTCAGTAGCGCCGTCAGAAACTGGGCATGTGCTACCAGTTCCGCCAGCACGATCACCCGACGGCCGCCCCGGACCTCGCGGGCGATGATGGAGCACACCAGCTGGTTCCGTTGAGCGTCGGCCGCCCGGGCTTGCTGGAGAGCGGACCACTGACCAGGTCCCCAATACCGGAACCCCGTGGGCACGACCCTCACGACCGGGATCAGGATGCGCCCCCGGGCCAGCAACAGTTTCGGGTCAATCGTGGCGAGGTCCTGACCAAGGATCGCCCGGGCCAGCGGGCCCAGCCCGTCGGTGCGGTCAGGAGTGGCCGTGAGACCCACCCGGTACCGGGCCGGGAACTGCGATGCCACCCGGGCGATGGTGATCGCAGGAAGGTGATGAGATTCGTCGATTACGATGCAGCCAAACTTCTTGCCGACCTGCTGCGCCAGCGCCGGATTTTTGCCAAACGACTGGATCATACCAACGGTGAAATGCGTTCCGAGCCCGAACTCCCCCTCCCCGATGTACCCATACGCCCGGGGAGGCAGGTTGAATAGACCCTTGGCCCGCTCGGTCGCCTGCCGGGCCAGGTCCTTCGTATGAACCAACCAAAGCGTCGGCTGCCTGAAGGCGGCCACCAGGGCGAGGCCGGTATTGGTTTTGCCGGATCCCGGCATACCGACGAGCATTCCGCCGCCGGCGATCGCCAGCCCTTTGGCCGCGTCGGCCTGCTCCGGTCGCAGCTCGCCATGCCATCCGAAGTCGACAGAGGGCAGACATAGCCGTCGGTCGATTATTTGAACGGGCGTCATCGCCTGGACATAAGGCAATAGCCCTCTGGGTAAGGTAATCTGAGCCGGCGTGTTCAGGTAGAACCGGACCACGCGGTGTTCGCCTTTGGGGACCCGGCCACGGCGCCGGAACAAACCCAGCGATAGCAGGCGAGGCCGGAGCTCACCGGGCGATGGGATGATCAAATTCTCGCCGACTATCACCTGCATGTAGTTTGCTCGCCTCCCCGCACCCAGGACTGCAATGCAAGAAGCCCCCGGCTTTCCGAGGGCTCCTCACAAATACTCCATATTACTCAAATTCTACTTCCGATAGGCCGTAACGGTCAAGCATTTACGCAGTGCCGTTGTCGATCGTCGTAAAACCGCCCCCAGATCAACAGCGGAATCGACTGCGCAAGCCACCGCATCCGCCGGTATTCCAGGCCGGCCGCCCGGGCGACCTCGGTAATGGTGCCGTTCTCGTCCTGAAGCCAGTAGTCGGCGGCCTGACGCTCCAAAGGCGACAGGCCGTTCAACCATAATTCCACGGCGGCCACCTGGCGAGCCCTCGTTTCGCGCCGCTCTACATAGCGTTCAGCCGCTCCACCACCGCCACCGCCGCCCATAACCACCGACTGCGAGTAGTCGGTGCAGCCGGACGCCCCGGGGCCTTTGTCCAGTTCCTCAAGCTCCGCAACCCAATCCATGTACCGCCGCAACCATCTCGCGATCTTCCGAGGGGTGAACTTTGACTCCGGCGTCGTCGCGGACATGCGGTCCCCCCCTGTGTCGTTTTGAAGGTGCCGCGCGCGCGGCTTTTTGTTTTTTCACATCCAGCCGCTCCGGCGGGGCCTAGTGGAGCATATCCAGCAAGGCACCCGCCAGTTCCTTCAGCCACTCCAGCCGGCCCTTTGGCACCACCGCCCGGGCTCTCTCCATCCAACAGCGCCGCAGGGCTTCGCTCAGGCGGTACATGCTGCCGTGCCAGGTGTTCGGTTCAGCTTGTGAACGTTCTTCCCGTAAGTGCGCCTGCAGAATCGGGAACAGTTCTTCGACGAAGGCCCGTGCGTCGGATGGGTAATCGTAGACCGCAAGCTCATGGCCGTCGCTCTCGTAGAACTCCCGCTGCTCCATCAGCCAGGGCATGATTTCGGGGCCGTCGGTCGGGCAATCGTCCCAGAGTTCGCGCGCCCGCTCCATGGTGAGCGCCCCCAGACGCCGCCATTCGCAGATCTTCCGCAGCACGTTCGTGATGGTCCGCTTCTCGTCGAAGTGGTCTCTGCGGCTGATCTTGCCCAGGATATATTCCATGTCTTTGGCGTTGGCGAGGAACTTCAGGAAGTCCCAGCCCTCCGTCGCTGGCCAGTGATACCCGTAGGTGCCGTAATCGGTATGCGCCACGAAAAGGCCGTTGGGGTTGATGAAGAAGTAACCCCACTCGAACCCGTCTTTCCGAACGAAGAAGGTTCGCATCCCATTCACCGTCTTGATTACCTGCCGCTGTTGTTTCATGGCCGTTACCCAGCCAGGTGGGCGCTGCACTCAGTCACCGGCCGGGGCCCGAATACGATCTTCACGCCGGCCAGGCGGCCCACCCGATTCTCCTCCGGCAGCTCCTGCGGGTCCGAGTAGAAATCCGCAAGCGGACAGATATCCGCCTTCACGCACTTGGGGCAAAGGCCGGCCGTTGACAGCAGTTGATCGAACAGCGCCGGCGCCACTTGTTCGGTGATGTGCCCCGTTTCGGCATCATCGCTGCCCAGGGCTGCCGCAGCCTTGTCAAGTACCCGGCCGGCGATCGCATTTCGCCCCGCTGCCCGAGGCGTCCCCGGCCCGAGCTTCGGCTCGATCACCGGCATAGCCTTTGCCACGTCCGCCCCGCGAGCGCTGATCGGTTGCTCCGGTTTCACAGGCTGCTGCTCATCCGCTTCCAGAGGAATGCGCTCCTCCGGGTGACTGGGCGCCGCCTTGATGGACAACTCGGCCTTCGGACGGCTTAGGCCAGACGCCGGCATGACCGCTAACACCTTGACGTTCACCAGGTCGCCCGGGCGCAGCCAGTCCCGCACATCAATACACCAGCCGCTCCGCAAAACGTTGGACTTGGTGACGCGGCCCCTGATCCACTTGCCAGCGTAGTAGAACTCCGTCAGGTTGATCAGGGCAAAGTGGCCGCCCATCTCGTCGACCTTCTCGACGACGCCCTCGTAGACGTGACCAACCTCGGGCAGCCGCTCCCCGGCCTCCTGAAGCGTCGGTGCGACACCGGCCTTTTGCAGGGCCAGGGCCATCGCCGTGGGCGCCGTCGTAACAAGCGGTCGAACTGCAGCGATCGGTTCCACTTTGGCCTGTTCCTGTCCACCCGGGAGGAGATTAGCGGCGACCAGGTCCCGGGGGCCAGTCGGATCAGGATTCCCCAAGTCGCCCTCCACCTGCACACTGCCTGGCTCGACGGACTCAGCGATCAAAGCGCCCGATACCGCCTCCTCGGTGAGTTTGCGCTGCTCAAGTTCTTTCATCACGTCCGCAGCGGTCAGCTGCTGGTATTGCTTCATGCCCTCACCGGCTTCCTGGCCGTCCGCCCCCTGTTCGATTTCTGCCGGCTCCCCGGCATGACCGAACGCGGCGCCCTCTGACCCTTGCTGGGCCTGAATACCTGGCTGTTCGATTTCAGGTGCCGGCGTCACGCCCGGCCGCCCTGCCTTCTCCCATACTCCGCGCTGGTACACTACGCCCTTCGCTGAGAATCCGATCTCCGCCGCCAGCGCTTGAGCGCTCTTGACCGTGAATCCTTCACCGGCCGCAAACCGGGCGTACAGCCTGGCCTTGTCGTCATCCGTCATCCGGCGAGCGTGCCCGGTTGGCTCCGGTTCCTCTGCCGCCGTTAACGGCGGCAGGCCCCACTCATTAACCAGCGCCTGCCCCTTCGCAGCCAGGAGAAACCGGCATTTCGGGGGGTCCTTGGCGTTCACTTCCGCCACCAGACCCGTAGCCCCCAAGAGACGTATGTCTCGGGCCGTCACCTCACGGTTGACGATCTCACTGATCTGCCGCACCGTGGCCGGCGGCGGCAACTGGGCGAGCGCCTTGATGATGCCCTCCTGCTCCGACGTTAGAATCATGTTCGGGAGACCTCCTTTCCAACAGGCAACGACACGGACAAGTTGTCGAGCATATGCCGGGCCGCCTTCCGGAGATCCTGAGTCGGGGGCCTGCCGTCGGCAGCTCGCTCCAGGATCCGCAAGATTGCCACTTGGGCTTCCGGCGCCCAGATCGTATAGCCCCACCGGACCGTTTGGGCCATGATCTCCGACCGCTGTTCCGCATCCAGCAGAGCCATTCGTGGCTGCCAGATGTCCCGGTATATTCGCTGCCGCAGCTCCCGGAGTTGCCGCTGCATACGCCCTGGCTGATACTGACCCGACAGGGCTTCCGCCACGTCGGAAATCGCTTTCAATGCGCCGTCGAGGTAAAGCAGCAAGCTCCGTTCTGCATCTCCCAGGGGCTTGGGCGAGGCCGGTTCCGGCCCGCCCGCCTCCTCTGCCTCCGCCAGGACCTGCACCACCAGGTCGCGACGTCCACCCGCTTCTGGCCCATCGCCGCACATGCCTCCAGGATCTCGGCGATGCCAGATAGCCGGCGGGCCCGAGCCTCGGTCAATTCAGTGGTCAAGGTTGCTTCCCCACCTTATCAGGGGCTTTCAGCCGCTCCGGCGGCGCCTTCTGAATTCGTTCGTCTACCAACGTCGGCAAGGTGTCGCCCTCCAGCTTGTACGTCCAGCCCCACCTGGTGTCGAAGTCCACGCTGGCGATCTTCCCTGACCTGGTGATGCCGGCCACCGTCTCGGCCACCGAGTCACCGGGCTTAAATGGCGCCGGCGTTCTAATGACCATCGGGCTGCCCCGCCGGCACAAAGTACCAGCGCTCACCGTCACCCGTCAGTTCCGTCATCTGGCAGCAGTTCGCACCGATCCGCCGGGGGGTTACCCAACCTGTCGGCCATTTTGCTGCCAGCCGCTCGGCCAGTTGCACCGTGGTAAGGCCTTCGGGCAAGGTCGCCTGCAGTTCGGCGACAATCGCATGCCGGAGTGCCTCCCGATCGATGGCCGCATTCTTGGCCTGAACAGCCGACGCCTCGCGGGTTTCGGCCGGCTTGCCTGCGCCCAGAATCCGCTCAAGCCCATCGATCGCGTTGTCGACCTGGGCGAGTTCGCCCTCGAGGCGCTCACGCTCGGCCATCAATTCCTCCCGATGGCCGGCAAGATCCGCCCGAACCCGGCTGAGAATTTCGCTCATGCTACTTCCCTCCCCCAGCAACCGCCGTAAGCAGCTCGGGATCCATGGCGGTCTGGCCGGCCGACAGTTGGGCGAGTTCGGCCTTGAGCACGCTGTGCATCTGCCGGGTGCCCGACGAAACCGCTTGAATCCACGACGGCGGCACCTGAGCCGTGACCATGTCCGCCTCAACACCGAAATAGTGGGCCAGCGCCCGGACCTGGCCCGCCTGGTCGGGCCACCGCCCCGGCATCAGGCTGTTGCGCTCAACCTGGCTGATGAAGGCCTCCGTGACCCGGACCTCGCCGCCGGCGGAGACTTCATGAGCCAGATCTCTTATGCTCAGCCGGCGCCGTGCTCGCAGCAAACTTAAGAGCGAAAGGCTCCTGATCGGGCCCCGGCGCATCAACGGCTCCGGACCTGCCGCTACAAAGGTCTCCTCCATCTGGAGTCCCAGCAGGGCGCAGAGCCGGGCGGCCTGGTCTGGAGTCGGCAGCTGCCGCCCTTCCTCCACCCGCTGGTAATCGGCGCCGGTCATACCGACGGCCAGAGCGATCTCCCGCGGGCTCGACCCCGTCGCCAGGCGGGCGGTGATCAACGGCCAGTTGCGGGGCAGGACTGCGATCTGCCCGGGTTCGGCTGCCACGTTGCCCACGGGCGAATTCAGCCGCCAATCATCCGGCCTTTGATGGTTTAAGGCCGGCGGTGCCGCATCTGACCTGGCATCATTCTGGCCAGTGCGGTTACCATTCTGAAACACCGCCCGGAAGTCCGTGTAGTGCTTGGACAGCACCCGGTACTCGATGCCCCACTCTTCGGCCAGGAGGAAGAGTCTGGTCGACTCGCCGGCCTGGGCCAGCCGCCGGACTTCCCGGAGCTGATCGGCAGTCAGTTCCGCGGCCGGCCCCGGGGTGGACTTACTGTTCACAATAGCAGCGTACTGGCGGGCAACCTCCTGGAAGGGAACCTCCCAGCGCTCGGAAAGCCCCTTCAAGCGGGCGTAGCCCTTCTCCTTGGCCACCTGACGAATCTCCTCGATCTGTGCCTGAGTTAACGGCATGCTGTTCACCTCTGCTACTGTAATTATCGCGGCCTGAAGACTTCCAGGATGCTACCCAGGCGCCACCGCCGGCGCCCGGCCGGGTCCCCGTACAGGTGGAAGCAGTTCGGGTGCACATTCACGTACTCCGACGCCGGCGGCAGGAACATGATCACGTCGGCCTCGTCGTCCCAGAAGAGCGCCTTGACGGCCTTGATCTCTTCCCAGGTCGGGTACCGATCCGGCCGGCTCATGGAGACGTGCAACTCCTGGCCGTCGACGCTGGCGATGATGCGCAGCCCTTTCCACTCGAACCGCAGCGCCACGCCGGACGGGAGCAGACTCACTTGCCGGGCCCGTGCCGTCATCGCAATTGCGCTACCCATGGAGTGGCACCGCCAGCTCCGCGTCGGCCGCCGAACAGATCACGTCGCAAACGGCCTGGCGAACCTGGCTTGGGTCCCAACCGACGCTCACCGCGACGCCGTGACCCAGCAGGAACTCCAACTGCTCGGCTACCGGCCGCTTCTGGAGGTACCCGGCCAGCCGTTCCTCCAGTTCCTTGCGTTCGATCATCGCCTGGATCTGCTGCTGCATCATCAGTGCTTCACGTCCTCTTCTGGATTCGGCAGGGGAATGACCACCATGCCAGCTGACCGAGCCCTGGCCAGTATGGCCGCCATCGTCAGACGCTCATCAGCCCACTCGGGCATGAAGACGCTGGAGGCCACTCCCGGAGCCGCAAACTGAACCAGTACGATCACCGGCAGCCCCAACCTGGAACACGTCTCCACCAGGTGCTGTACCAGCGGCGCAATCTTCTCGTCATACTCTTTCTCCAGGTCCGGCATCGCCGGCAATTCCACTACATCAGCCATGGCTTACAGCTCCCATCTCCGCCAGGGCTCGCCTGGCCATATCGCAGTATCCAGGGTCTTTGTCGACTCCGATCCACCGGCGGCCGAGCCGCTCGGCCGCCAGGCAGGTCGTGCCGCTCCCCATGAACGGGTCGAGTACCAGGTCGTTCTTGTACGTGTAGAGCCTAATCAAGCGGCTGGGCAGCTCCATCGGGAATGGCGCCGGGTGGCCCACCTTGGTAGCGTTCGCCGGGAGAAAGCTCCAGACCGAGCGGGTGTATTCCACGAACTCCTCCGCCGTCAGATCCGACTCCCCCCGGTGCCCCATGGCCCAGTCGCCCTTAGAGAACACCAGGATATACTCGTGGACATCCCGCAACGTCGGGTTGCTCGGCAGCCGCCAGGAGCCCCAGGCTGTGCCCAACATCGGCCCCTTCGACCAGATGATTTCCCCCCGCATGTTGAGCTCCAGCCGCTCCAGCTGAAGGGTGATGTAGGCGTGTAACGGTAGGTAGGGCTTCCGGTCGACGCCGGCCACGTTGACGGCCATCCGCCCGCCTGGCTTCAGTACCCGGAAGCACTCCTGCCAGACCCCTGCCAGCATGGCCAGGTACTCCTCCAGCGGCATCGAATCGCCGTGCGTGGCGTAGTTGATGCCGACGTTATAGGGGGGCGACGTTACCACCAGGTCTACTATCCCGTCCGGAATCGGGCTGAGGTCTCGGCTGTCCCGGTTCAGGATGACGTGCTCGATCGTGGCCACCTCGTTAGTTGCCTCTCGCTCTCTTACCGCCCTGAGTTAGCTGGCGGCCGGCTTTCCGTCCATCCAATTGCGCAGGGCGTCCGGCGCCACCGGCTTGATCTTCAGGTCCAGATCCTTGCCGATCACCACTTTGGCCCGCTGCTCCACCGCAAACACGATGAACGTCTGGTCGCCCACCGTCATCTGCCGGAAGCGTTCCAGGTCTGTAGGCGCCAACTTGATGTCGATGTCGCCCGCCTGCATCCGCAGACTGATGGGATTCTCTTGAGGGCCACCGAAGAGCGAATCAAAGACCGGCTTGTAGCCAAGGTCGCCGAAGGCAGACTCCCAGCTAGCCTTAAAGCCGAGCCGGTCGATGCCGTGTCCGACTGCCTTCTCCAAGCTATCGGCCACTTTGTTCACTTCGAGGCCGGTGGCGGTCTCGTTTTCATAGAGGAATTCGCCCATTTTCCGGAACAGGTCGTGCGGCACTTCGCCGCCGGCGTTCTCCGCCGCAATCATGCGGACCAGCGCCTGCCCTTCTCGGCGGGGGCTCAGCTTCAGCCCCGCCTCCAGCGCCTTGAACCAGGCGGCGCCGCTGGTAGCGTAGATCATGAGGTCTGCCGACTCCCGGCCGTCATCGTCCAGGCAGGGGAAGAAGACGGCCCGGCTGACGCTGGCCCTCTTGATCACGTTGCTCAGTGCGTGAGTTATGAACTTACCAGTGTCCTCGTCGAAGAGGGCGTCTTCGCGGTCTTCCAGGTCGCAGAGGGTGGTAAAGACAAACTGCACCGGCCGGGCCCCGAGACTCGGGACCATCTGGAACCGGAGCACGGCCACCAGGTGGTTCGTAATTGCTCCAGCCGCCATGACCTTGTAGCTGAACGCGTTGCCCAGCTCGATCAACTCGTCCGGGTTGAACGCCGGCAGATCCCGGATAGACTCCATGATCTCGACGGCTGGGCGGTTCTTCATCCGGTCGAACTCCGGCGAGGCCACTTTGGCGACGGAGAGGACTTCACCGGTATAAAAGGCCGGGAAGTTCACTTCCCCGAGGCCGCCGCCGATCGCCTGGTACAGATGCCGCTCCAAAACCGACCGTATCGAAGGTTCCAATTGATCCCACTGCATGACCTCCGCACGGGTTAGCACCTTACGGTCGTCGTTCCGGGTGATGTGGCCCAAATACACCTCGCTGATGACAAGCGTGCCTTCCTGAGCAGCTTGCAGTAGCTTTTGAAGCATGAGCTTCCGCCCCTCTCTAGCCTTGTGTTGGGTTCGAGCCTGCCGCCTCCAGTCGCTCGGACGCCGGCGTGTCCCAGACGATGACGCCGTTCTCCTCCCGGAGCGCCGGGCACCGTGCCCTGATCCACGCTCCCCAGCGCTTCCCGTCCTCCCGCAAACGCTCGATCATCCATGTGAACTCACCCGGGTCGACAGGCATCTTGCGCAGGCTGAGGTGATCGGCCTCGCAGGTGTAGTCGCACTCTTGAAGGCCTGCCTCGACGGCTTCCTTGCAGTATTGGCAGGCGACGTAGCGCTTCTCCTCGTCATTCACCAGCACGATCACCGTCCAGGCCGCCGGGAAATAGCCGCAGTACCGGCACACGGGATAGTGGTTCAGGATCTCAAACGACGTGACGCTCATCATGCTTTCCCCCTTTTGCCTAATGCGCAGCCAATACTCTGGCCGCCGGCGGCACGCCCGGGAGTTTGGCCAGACCGAAAGCCAACGCCAGCCACTGCTCTGGCGGCAGGCCTTGCGCGGCGTACCAGGTCTTCAGCCAATCCTGCAGGTACCGGCGGTGCTCCTGACCTATCCGGCCGCCCCGGTGAAGTGCCGCCTCATGGGGACCGCACAAGCCGCACCGATTAACCGGATCATGCACCCCGCCGTCAGCCTTCGGAATGGCGTGCGGGTAGCTCACGATCGGTTCACGGCAATCCGGCATGTAGCACCGGCCGCCCGTTCGGCTGCTCACGGCGGCCGCTACCCGGCCACGGCCGATTAGCTCCTTCAAATTCTTGGCCTGGCTTCGCTCCATGGCGGCCGTCTCGTTCCGGTGAAGGTAGCCCTCCGCCCGCTTCCGATTCAGCCGTCCGTGGCTGCCCATACCGATCGCCTCCGTTCCCTAAAGGGCCGCCCCCGCACTCCGTGCACAACCCCGCTGCCCGCCAGGCCGCCCGCTTCGCTGCCATGAGCGCTGCTTTGGACATCCGGGTCACCCCCTACCACTCCGGCAGCGCCGGCAGTTCGTTGACAAGCTCCTCCAGCTGGGGCACCAGCTCCTGGCGGATCATGGCGGTACCGCCCCCGGTGATCACGATGTGCCGGCCGCCGTCCTGGATGACCATCTGGCTCTCGATCGTCTTTTGACCCCCAGAACTGGCCTTCCAAAGCTCGACCCGGAAGTAGACCGGGTTCCCGGAGTAAACGGCCGCCACTTCGCCACCGCCGTAGTCGTGGCCAAATCGGATGGTCAGGTCCGATCCTTTGACTTCGATGGCCTTTTGACCGGGCCGCCCCGACACCTCTTTGTGGGCGTAGGGCGGCGTGTACGGCACCTGGGGCTCACCTGTCCGCATCCAAATCCGCTGTTCAGGGATTGTGACCTTCATGATCCCGAAACTCGCCGGCAGGGAGTTGGCCCCGATGTCCTGCCGCAGGTCCCAGTGCCGCAGCACCCGCTCCAGGGGCAAGTAGCACTCCCGCCCGAAAAGCATCGTGCCTTCACCAGCTTTGAACTCCCAGTGCTTCCGCCCGATCTCCGCCAGGGTCTTGGCCCGCTCGGCATGGAGGTCGACCTTTGGCTCCGGCTTCTGCGGAGCGGCTGCCGGCGGCGCCGTAGACGGTTCGGGCTCAGGTGTGGACGGCGGAGGGGTTTTCGTAGACGGCGGCGCCTTCGCCGGACCTGCCGCGCGCGCGGCACCCTCTTGTTCGAGCACTCGGTCTATCACAGCCGGCGCTTGCCGGATGCTGGGCTTTTGGTCCACCAGCGTCTGCGCAACCTTTGCTTTGACCGGCTCCGGAGCGTCCTTCGTCTGCCCGAGAAAGGCCCGGGCCGCCTGGACTCCCAGATCGCCGATAGCCACCTGGTGCTGCAGGTTAGCCGGCAGTTCGAGCAGCTGCAGATACTCGTTTACGTGGCTGCGGGACATCCCCACCGCATCGGCAACGTCGCCCTGCGAAGTGAGGACCTGTAGCATGCGCTTGTAGGCTCTGGCTTCGTCGATGGGGCTAAGGTCCTCACGCTGCAGGTTCTCGGCCGCCATCGCAGCCAGGGCTTGCGCTTCATCGGCGCTGATGACCCGGCACGGGACATCGACCAGGCCGGCCATCTTGGCAGCCCGCAGGCGTCGCTCGCCAGCTACCAGCGTGTACTGGCCATTCTGCTCCGTGACCAGCAGCGGCTCCAGCACGTCTTTGGCCGCCCGGATCGACGCCGCTAGCCCTTCGAGCTTGACCTGGTCGAACGTCGTGCGTTGGTTGCCACCGGGGAAGTGCCCCAGGGAACCCAGCGGCAGCCGCAAGAGGGGCTCCGTGGCCAGCCGCTGCACCTGCGCAGGCGTCTCGGCCGGTGGCGAATTCTGCCCGGGTTGCATCAGACTGGCCAACTCCTGCTTGATCTCCTCGAGACGCCGCTGCCGTTCTTGGAGCTCCCACTCGGGCAGCTTCTGCCCAAGGAAGTTGCGGCCATCCTTGAGGACGCCCTCCAGCACCAGCTTCTCGTCGAGAAGGCGTTTCATCGTCACGGCCGGGTCCTCTCCCCCCGGGTCCACCGCAGGGGGCGCCCGGTTCTCCGCCTGCTGCAGGGCCTGTCCCACCCGGCGCTCCTGCCGGGCGGACTCGACCGCCTCGGCCGGCGCCGCCTTCGCCGGCTCTGCCCCGGCTGTCTGCCCGACCGTCTCGCTTACCAACTGGGGATTAATCACCTGGTGGTACACCTTGCGTTTCACAGGTTCAGCCGGCAAAACGAACGTCGCGTTGCGACAGTTGTCACATCTGCGGGCGGCGTGTCCATCCGGAAGAGGCTTGGCGCCTTCAACCGGCCAGAGTGCGTGGTGCAGCCGGCCACATGCGGCACATGCCACCACTTCCGGCTGACTGGTCTGGGCTCCGTCCGCTACCTCGGCGCCTGCTGTTGCCTCTGCTTCCGCTTCGGCATGGGCCAGGTCGACCAGCGACACCTCACTGTCAACCTGGGCACCGGCATGTTTGGCCTTCCACCGGTTGACTACCGCCCACACCTCCGTCATGACTTCCGGCCCCTTGGGGACCACAGCGGAGTCCTCCGGCCCGTAACGGCTCAAGAGACTCTTGAACTCCTCGCCCGAAAGCCACAGGCTGACCATGATTGACCCGGTTGGCATGGTCCGAATGCAGATCAGTGGCGGAACGACTGGCGCGTCGTCTGCCGGAGACTCCGGTGCGGCTGCCTGGCCCGCTGGCTGGCGGAGATGCTCCAGAATGGCGGTTCCTACCCGATGGGCGAGAGTCGACTCGGGCTCCACATCGATGTTCCCGAGCACCCGCTGATTGTGCAGCAGCTGGACGTGATCCGCCGGGACACCGGGCAGTTGCTGGGCGTTAAGCTCCCACCCTGCCCCCTTGATGCCTTTAAGCACGGCCGCCGCCCGCTCGTTCCCGGTGGTCACCAGGTAGAACGTAATCTCGGCCGGCGAATGCTCGATTGACTCGTTGGTCTCGCAGCACGCCGATTCGTAAGCCAGATGATCACGTCGAATCAGTTGGAGCATCTCCCACCGCGCATCATGCCTGCTCAAATCGATCGATCCCAGGGTCTTGCCGTCCGGGTTGATGATTCTTGCCCTGGTTTGGCCGATTTTGCCATCCTCGTCGACCTCCGCCTGCAATTCCCAGCCATCCTCCCGGTCCGGATACTGGTTGCAGGCGTCCACAGTCCCGCTGTTGCCGGTCAGAAGGTGATAGGTCCGCATGTTGTTGCACCTCCGTTCAATGAGCAGTTGAGTGGGGCTCCAGCCCCGCAAGTTGCCACCAGGTCGATGCACGACAATCGGGCCATTCGGCTTGGTCCAGTCAACGGCCTCGACCACCCCCGACCAGCCGGCGCCCCGATGACGGACGGTAAGGCCGGGGCCCCATTCCTCAGGGAACGGCTGATCGTCCGGTACGCCCACCAGCAGTTTCGGGGGCACGGCCTGTTCCGCAGTAATGGTGGCGGGAGCCCCGGGTATCCCCGGGAGGTGCCAGCAAATCCGATCGACCCGCACATACTGCCTTGTGCGACCTGTCGGCCACCAGTCGTCGGTGCCGGGCCGTAGTACGAGACTCTCGGCCGTGGTCTCACCGACCTGCCAGCGGGTCCACTCCCGAGGCATGATCCCTCCGAACCGGTCAACTCTCGTCAGGCCCGGGAGCGCCTTAGCGCTGGATTGAGCGAACCCGGCCGCCGGCATCACCCGTCGCATGTTGGGCCTCCCTTCGGTCGGGCACCTGTCGTTCAGGTAGTTGATCACGTCCTGTACCGTCCGCCACCCCTCAAGGTCCTCGTCGAACATGCTGACGTCCAGCTCCGCCTGAAGACCCAGAAGCAATTCGACCAACTGCGGGCTGTCCAGCCCCATGGTGTCGAGCCGGGACTCCGGCGTGATTTGGGTGACGTCAATCTCCGGCCACTCGTCCTCGATTAGCTGCCGGATACACCCAAGCACGTCCGCCATCAGGCGGCGCCCCGGTAGGCACAACTCAGGCCGCTACCTGCCATGAGTTACCCCCCCCGGAAGTTTTTGGAATTCCGTCGGTGGGTGTAGCAAGGACGGGGCGAGCCGGGACGTTTTTCCCGCCGGCAATCTCCAGTTGCCGGCGAGCAGCCGCAGCTTCCGGCGTGTCAGGCACCTGGCCAGAGAACGACGCCGGTACCGTCAGACCCCGGAGCTGCAGTTCCTCCGCCACAAGGCGCTCATAGTACCGTACCGTGCCCTCATAGATGGACTCCGGCTGATCTTCCGGCTGTCCGTTTTTCATGCGCAAAGCAACTGCCACCTTCAGGTGCCCACGGGCAGCCTCCAGCTTGTCCGCGTTGGGCATGCGATCAAAAAAAGACTTTGTCATGCTAGCCCCTCCAGCCGTAGGCCTGAATTAGCCCCGACGTCAGCCGGTGCTGATGCTCGATCGCCTGGTCCAGGGCGGCGCCTCGGTTGGCGTGACTCAGGCCGCTACTTGCCACGAGTTACCCCCCCCCGGAAGTTTTTACCTTTTCCGATGCGTCCACGGCGTTGTTGACGTGAAATGCCGCAAACTCCTGAGCTTTGTCGACGGAAACGGCAACGCCGCTCAAGTGCTGCCGGACCGTCCCAATCTTGTCCCGCACCGACACCTCAGCGTGCCAGGCCCAGCCGCCAATCGCCGGATACACTGTGGCGCTGTGCAGCGGAGGGGCACACGCCGCCTCCCAGACATCCGTAAACCTCTGGCGCCAATGCAGAG
Organism: Symbiobacteriaceae bacterium; assembly: GCA_036504075.1. Classification (GTDB taxonomy): domain Bacteria; phylum Bacillota; class Sulfobacillia; order Symbiobacteriales; family Symbiobacteriaceae; genus DASXVX01. The sequence goes on from DASXVX010000072.1 coordinate 102,278, forward strand.
TTATGGCCATGCTACCCTCCGAAGCCGCAGGCCTGCAGCAGCGCGTCGCTCTGCACCGAAACCCGCACGGCCCAGCGCCACATGATCACGGTGAGGATGACCAAGACGACGAGCAGGATCATCTCGGTATTCTCGATGGCCCAGAACAGCAAGCGTTCAAGCCAGATCCGCACGGACGCTCGTCCACGTGCGGCCTGTACGGGTGTAGATGACGCCAACAGACGGGTGAGGTTGTTCACCGCACTGCCGCCTCCTTCCGCACGTACCGGCCATCGCCGAGGCTCTCGATGCCCGGCGCGCTCTTGATCACGAAGCACTCCGCCGCCGGGTAACCCACCAGGTGCCGGTAGTCCCGCTCGACCGTAACCAGCCCCCGGCGCGAGTCGTACGCCACGAACAGCGCCGGCCCGTCAGGTGTAGCGACTTCCCCGGCCGACGGGTCATACTGCGCCCGCTGAGTCGCCGAGTCGGCGTCCGCCGGCGCACCCTCCGAATGCTGCCGGTCGTACTCCTCCCGTGCGTTCGTGAAATCCACCACGTGCGGGCACGCCAGGCACGTGTAAATCACGTGGTTGTCCTTCATGCCCCGGACCCAACTGTGAATGCACAAGTCAATCACCTCCACGTCTAATAGCTGATGATGCCGCGATGCCGCCGCGCCTGGCTGCGCCACTCCGGTACCGGACCGGGCAGCTCGGGCGGAGGTGGTGTCACCTTGACGATTTGCATCCGGCCGGCGTCGCCCTCGTGAGCGGCCACTGCCGCCGCCGGGTCCGTATGCTCCTCCGGCGTGCAAGTGCAGTTCCCGTGCTTCCATTCGCACCGCGGACCATGAACCAACATCAGCGCCGGCATCGCTTTCACCTCGTTTCTATGGCCCGGGCCCCGCCCTGGCCTCATAGTCGGCCCTCTGCCACCCCACCCGGAGCTTTCGCCCCAGAGCGCTTTCGAACGCCTGGAGAATCACCCGTTCCCAACGGAATAACCGCTCCAAGACATCCTTGCCGGGCGGGATCTCCACTGTTAGCAAGTCACCCTGCACCCCAACCGGCCGGGCCTCCTTGAGCAAATCGGCCGCCTTGGTAGTCAGGCCACCCTCCGAGACCAGATGTCTGACCGTCCTGTCCCACGCCTCGCGCACGTCCGCGGGCGTTTCTTCTTCAGGAGGGATGGAAGGAATGTCTTCTGTTATGTCTGTCTCTATCTGCATTGTCTTAATAGAAGGCTCGCGAAGGTCGCAAAGTTGAAAGGTTGAAGGATTTAAAAGTTGCAAAGTTTGAGGGTTACAAGGATTTTCAACCTTTGAACCGTTCAACTCTGTGGGCGTCAGGGTCTGCGACACTGAGGAAGGCGAAGTATTGGGCACAGGTGAACGCTCGCGTTGCCACTTCTGGCTGTCTCGAACCTCGATCTGAAACCCGCCCTTGCATTGCCGCGCGATTACGTATCGCCCTACGTGAAGCAGCTTCAGGTGATTGCGCACCGTCTGGGCATGTACCCCGAAGGTAACGCCGATCTGCTCGGCCGTGATCACAGTACCCCCGAGAACCCGCCCGCGGTTCTCACCGTCTGGCGCCTGGTACTCCTCTGTAACCCGGTCGCAAAGCCACATGTAAACCCAAATGGCGGCGCCCATGTTCTCGTAGTGCTCCTGGGTCAGCAGGTGGTTTCGGAGGCCAATCGGGTACGACTTGTCTGCCATGCCGGCACCTCCGGTAAATGGATCTATGGTCAACCGGCCGCCTCCCGGGAGACGCCGGAGTCGGGACATCACCGTCAAGACCGTTCCGCCTGCTGTAGCTCAGGCACTCAACCCTGGCGAGGCCGGCCGGCACGTCGCCGGGGGCGTCTCGTTTGCGGTTCGGTCCGGGACGGGGCTTCTGCCGTCGCCCCAGCCATCAGCTGGAGCGTTTCGCCTGGGCGCCACCGCAGGCACTTGCCCGGCGTGACCGGGCGCCCTCATCAGGGCAGAGGGCTATCGGGACTCAACAATCAACCGGATGACGGTGCGCTCTTCGCCGTCAATCTGCGAGTCCATGAAGGCCGGCGTGCAGACCAGGTTGATACCCTGGGGCGCCACGAAACCCCGGGTGATGGCCACCGCCTTCACCGCCTGGTTGACCGCTCCGGCGCCGATAGCCTGAAGCTCCGCCTTGCCCTGCTCCCGAATGACGGCGGCCAGGGCGCCGGCAACTGCGTTTGCACTCGAAGTCCCCGCAACCTTGAGCACTTCCATGACGTGTGCTACCTCCTTAGCGGCTCTTGGGCGTCACGATCAGCTTGACAACCTGCTCCAGGCATCCAGACAGGTCCACGACGTCCAACTCGACCCGGCAGACCGGATCCAGTTCCGCCAGGTCCGGGAACTTGCTGGCGATTGCCACCGCCCGGACGGCCGCGTGGATCGCCCGCTCGTTGATGGCCTGAAGTTCGGCGATCCCGGTTTGCTTCAGAGCACCAGCAATCGCACCTGCGACACGAGAAGCTTTCGAATCGTGAGCCACCTTCAAGATTTGCCGGTCCATGGTCACGGGCGAAACGTTCATAAATCTGCTGCCTCCTTATCTACCGAGCAGCTCCACCAGTTGCGGAATGGCTGCTGCGATTGCCACGATTAACGCACCCAGGAAAATGTACTGCCAGTCCGAGCGGCTGCTCATAGCGGCGTCCGCCGCGGGGGTTTCCGCTTCTTCGACCGCTTCGTTTGCGCCTCGATCCGCCCCACGCGCAGGGCGAGAATCTCCCACGCCCGTTCGTCACAGCCTGCGTAAAGTTCGACCACCTGACGGCCCATGAACCACACTTGCACCGCCGGCCAGAGCTCCAGGAGGGCTCTGGTCTCAGCGATGGCTGCGGCCAGGTCGGGCTCCAGGAAGTGGCCACCACGCCGATACACCCGGCCAAGAACACCCACCCGCTTGAGAATAAAACCGTCCAACGCAGCCCCTCCTATCTCAGCACCCGCAACTTGCCCAAGCTCCACCAGGGCGGCAGCCGGCTTGCGCTATACATGGTCCACTCCACCGTCACCGCCACGCCGGCGCCGTACGTCGGAAAAAGAGTCTTGACCGTGCCCCGCCAGTTGGCCCGTTTTGCATCCACAGGGGCCACCCGGGCGCCCGGGGTAAATGCCCCTGCCCTGAGTACCCGGTAGTGCCCGCGATCGGTAATGGCCCGGTCAGAATCGTCGGCAGCCACATAAAAAGCTGTGACGATCGTTTCCGGAGATTTATCCGCCACTGCCGTGATACCCATGCCGTCGGTGGATGGGGTGCACTTCTGCGGCCGTCAGCCGCTCGGCGACCCGGACCATTGCCCGCTTCCGCCGGGCCAGCGCCTTCTTTTGCCGGAGACCCCGAACCGGCCGCTTCGGGTGGGGCTGGGGCTTAGGCAACGTTACGGTAGCCGTCATTTCGGCTCACCTGCTTTCCGCCGACGGACGGCCGCCCGGCGAATATCGGCCCACGGGCACCTGGTCTGATCGCCGGCGCATATCCGCTCGGGGTGCCCGTCCGGCTCCGCACGCTCGCAGGACATAGACCAGACCACCATCCCGCCGTGCCGGGTTTCGTTCTCGTCCAGGTCCGGACACGGCACCACCGCCAGGGCCCGGATCAGCTGGAGACTGCCTACCTGCAGCCGCGTCCGGCTCACCGTGATGGTGGTCTGATAACCCCGGAGTGGAGCGTCGCACTCTACCGTCTCCCCGGCCGGCAGGATCCCGGCGGCCCATCGCAGCGGGTGGTGGAGTTTGCGGGTGATCACGGCCCAGTCGCTCCGGCCTGGCCATCCAGCTCGGCATCCAGCTCCGAAATGCAGTCGGTGCAAAGCTCGTTGTAGTCGCCCAGGCCGTCGCCGCCGTATGCACCATCGCCACCACTGCCGCGAGCGAACGGCCCATCGATCTTCGCTCCCCGACTCTCCGTAGCGCCGCACCGGTCGCAGGAGAGTCCCGGTTCGCCCTTATCACCCATTTGGACCTACCCCCTCCCCGGCCTGGCCGGCGGCCCGCTTGGCTGCCTCCGCCCGAACCTCTTTCATGAGTCCGAAGTAGGTGTTAAAGCCCTGCGTACCCAGCAGTGATGCGCCGGCGTACTTGGCGTTCGTAAGGAACTCCCGGACGATGCCGTCGATCAGCTCCAGGTCGGCCATGCCGGCCATCCGCTCCTCAAGGTCCCGGATGTACTCCTCGGCAAGCGACTTCGCGTCCCGATCCCGCCGGAGAGTAGCCTCCAGGGCAGCGTTCTCCTTGAGCAGGTCCTCGATGTCCTGCCAGCTGGCGGCCAGGCCGACGGCGTCCGGATGATCCGGCGTCAGCGGGTGGAGTACGCCGTCAGTGCAGGCGGCAAGCACCCGGTGCCTGTCAAGGAGGTCAAGCATGGGAACGGTCGACAGCACCACGTACCGGTTACCAGTGCGCTGTTCCATCAGGTGAACTTCGCCACCGGCCCGCTGCCATGCGTATGGGCCCGGACGCATCGCCTGGTGGTGGGCCAGGATCTCCGCTCGCTTCTCCTCTGTCAGCCGCTCGGCCGACTCAACTGCCGCTGTCATCGACTTTTCCCTCCGCGTTCTGTGGTGGAATGATACGCAACTCCCGGGGGCCGCCGCCCCGCTCGATCCAACCCTTGGCCTCCAAAACCGCCAGCAGGCCGTTGACCGTCGACGCCGAGGTGAGTCCCAGCAACGCGGCGAGTTCCCGTTGGGACGGCGGCCAGCCGTGCTGCTGGATAAACCGCTCGATCGCCGCCAGTGCATCCGTTTGGCGCTTGCTCAAAAGTTGCCGCTCCATGACCTACGCCTCCCGGATCCGTCGCAGGATCTCCCGTACCTGGTGATCGCTGAGGCTCTTAAACTCGCCGTCCCAGCCGGGGTAGAGCCGGCCCCCGATAAGGCTAATGCGAGCCTTCCGTGCGTAGGCCGTTTGGAGCAGCTCCACAATCAGCAGCCCCCGGCGTCGAATCGCCACTTTTTCCGCCAACGTTTGAATGGCAGCGTCCCATTCCTCGGGAAGTCGGGCGGAGGCGAGGTAGCGGTCCCGCCGGTACTGGGACACGCCGAGGACGTCCCAGGCCTCAGTCATGGCCGCCAGCTGCGCCGGCGTCGGAGTCACAAACTTGTCGTCGTCCTTGAGGCCGGCGAGCGGCCGGGTCGTAACCATGGCCGTTCCCTCCCCTGCGCTGGGAATGACCGCCGTCACCGCTGGAAGGTATCTATCAACGCGCACCCCGTGTTCGAGCGTTCTCCGCCCCCGCCTCCTTGCCCGAGGCGGGGGTTCGCTTTGCCAGTTCGTCCTGAACGGTCGCCCTGATCTGCTCCTCGGTCAGGGGCTCGCCTCGGTTTGCCACACTCGTCGCCTCTTCGCGGGCAATCCGCCGGATCCGGTTCGTCAGCCACTGCAGCACTTGCCCTTGCCTCCTCTGCTGAAAATCGCCGCCATTTCCGAAGGGGGTTTATCAGCCAACGTCGAATTTTCGCGTGCGGAAAGGAGGCGAAAAATTGCTTAAACTAGGGCTTTCCGTTGAGGAACTGAACTCGATCAGTGACGAGCATCTGACCGCGTTCGTTTTGACCCTTCAGATCGAAAAGGCGCTGGATTCAGAGACTTTGAAGCTTACCCACGCCATCCAGATGGCTGCAGTGATATCAAAGGCGCTGATTGACCGCAACAATCAGCGCGTGACACAGCAGTTGGCAGACTTCGGCATTTACCTCGATGACTGAAGCCGGCGCTTCAGGTCCTGCACCCATTCAGCCATTGCCTCAGCAGCGGGCTTGCTGCTCTGAAGCCAGCGCCTAGATTCCTGCTCCCAGTTAGCCAGGGCCACTGCAACGGCCTCGCTTTGCTTTTTCATCCCTGCCTCGGTCAAGTGGGCGGGGATGCTCTTTGCCACTTCATCCCGCACGATCGCCCTGATCTGCTCCTCTTGGCGCTGCGCCTCCTGCGCTTTTCGCGCCTGGGCCAGAAGGCACCGCTCCTGCATCAATCGATTAAGCTCAGCATCAAAAATGGAATGTCCCTCGGTTTGCGCACTTTTGCCGTCCACCTTGGCCAGAACCCGTTCGGCGTTTTGCTTTTCAATCTCCGCAAGACCACGCGAAAACGCCTCGTGCGCCTGATCGAAGTCCCGTGTTCTTGCAAGCTCCTTCTGCGCCTCGGTCAGGGGCACGGCTTGTTCTTCTGTCAGTCCCGCCTCCTTGCCCGGGGCGGGACTACGCTTTGTCAGTTCGTCCTGGACGATCGCCCTGATCTGCTCCTCTTGGCGCTGCGCCTCCTGCGCTTTTCGCGCCCGGGCCAGTAGGACCCGCTCCTGCATCAATCGATTAAGCTCGGCATCGGCTAGGGAATGTCCCTCGGCTTTCGCGCTTCCGCCGTCCGCCTTGGCAATCTCCGCAAGCCCACGCAAGAACGCCTCGTGCGCAATATCGAAGTGCCGTTCTCCTGCAAGCTCCTTCTGCGCCTCGGTCAGGGGCACGGCTTGTTCTTCTGTTAGTCCCGCCTCCTTGCCCGAGGCGGGACTGCGCTTTGTCAGTTCGTCCTGGACGATCGCCCTGATCTGCTCCTCGGTCAGGGGCTCGCCTCGGTTTGCCAGGCTCGTCGCCTCTTCGCGGGCAATCCGCCGGATCCACTTCGTCAGCCACTGCAGCACTTGCTCTTCCCTCCCCGCTGTGCTGGCTACCGGTACTAGGTAGATTCAGGCTTGTGGGCAGCATTGCGCGCCCACTCTTCGAGCGCCGCCGCGGGGACCCGGGTACTCCGCGGCCCCAGCAGCTTGAGGCTCGGAATGATGCCCCGGTTGATCAGTTGGCGGCACGTGCTCTCCTTGATGCCCAGCCGTTCTGCCGCCTGGCGAACGGTCAAAAACAGGATCTGCTCAGACATTCTGGTCTACCTCCTGAAATTCCAACTCGATCAAGATCACCGACAATCCCCGAAGCTGAATACACGGCTGTAGCATTACTGGGAAAAGCGGCCCCGGTTTGAAGCCAACCGGGGCGGAAACACTATTCTCGGGCTTCGCCACCAGGGTCGTCAGGACTCGAATCGGGTCCGTTGTCCCCATAGAAAAGCTCGTCGATGGTGCATCCGAAGAGCTTCGCCAGAGCGGCTGCCATCTCTATCCGCAAAGGCCGCTCTCCAAGCTCGACCTGCCCATAGGTGCTTCTTGGGATTCCCAGCGCCTTGGCCACAGCATACTGCGACATCCCGGACTTTTCACGATGGGCAGCCAAACTGGCCCGCTGCTTGGTCACGTCCCGTCCCTCCCTTTTGGACCCGTTTCGAGTCCTCTTGAGGCATAGTATACGGACCCGTTTCGAGTCCGTCAAGAGGTTTTCGGACACTATTTGAGTCTGCAATTGTGGACGCGCAGCGAGTCCATTTACAATACAAGGTGAGGGTGGTGAATGAAGTGTCATCCCTGCATGAGAGGCTGAAAACGCTCCGCACAGGAAAAGGACTGTCTCAATATGAAATGGCCCGGCAGTTTAAGATGCCTCGAAGCACCTACGCCAACTACGAAACGGGTGAGCGGGAGCCTGACTTTGGGACCGCAACTCGATTCGCAGAGTTCTTTGGCGTTACACTGGACTACCTTTTCGGACTTACGGACGACATGCAAGGTCATATGCCTCTGCCCTTTTCCGGTGGGGCCACAACCATAATTCCGCCCGACGACGAGTTAATAGTTGTCTTCCGGGGAAAGCGACAGCGGCTCTCCCCCGAGTACCAGCGCCTCCTAATCAAGATGATGGAGGCCGAGGCGGATAAGCAGGCAGAGGCCTCCATGCCAGCCGAATCCAAGGCTGGGACGAAACCGGTCACCATGGGGCGCCACGGCACCGGATACAAACCGAAAGACGATGACCAGGTCAAGGCTGCGGAATCAGAAAAGCCTTATGGAGAACCCACCGTCGTGGCCACGGCGCCGAATCAGGCCGACAAATCAAAATGAGCCAGCCTGACGGCTGGCTTTCGGCTTTCATTGGGAATCCGACATATTTCGACCCTTATGAGATCGAACTATCTGATTATCAAAGGCGGTCAGACGATCGAAAGAAGCCAAAATGGAGGTGTCATGGGGATGGTGCAAAAGACCTGGACGTTTCAGCTAGACAGCCTAGACTATCGGGTGGTGGTCGAGTGGAACCGCTTGACGGAAGCGGGTCGGATCGTAGTCAACCATCGCGAAGTGGATTCTTGGACAATGCCCTTTTGGGGACTCAAACGGAGACGCTTTGCACTTGCTGGGCATCAAGCCAAAATAGTTCCAGAAAAACGTTCAGCAATGGGAGCCTTGAACGATATCGACCTGGTCGTAGACGGACGATATGCCGACCAACTTCCAAGTCCGAAGAGTTTGGTGCCTGCTCAGGTTATATCATCTAATCCTTATACGTGTCCAAAATGCTCGGAACACTCCGTCATGATGATTTACAGCACCGGCATATGCGAAATTGTTTGCCCAAATTGCGGTCGCTCCCGCATCGGATGACTTGCCTTCAAGACAGCAGCGACAGAATTACTGGCTGTGCCTAACAAGGGATATCCGTTAAGTCGGCATCGTCAAATTTCCCAATCAAGCCAACAAGTCAAAATAGGCCAGCCTAAGAGCCGGCTTTCGGACTTTGGTACCCTTTCGATACTGTTTGCAACCTAGCATTCGGAATCTCGTTATTGCCTAACAACTTGCACAGAGGAGGCGCGTTTCTTGCCAACCACGCTTAAATTCGAGTTTCTGGAGCTGGTGCCGCCCAAGGGCATGAAAGATCCGTACGATCGTGTTGTCCAAGCACTGAGGCGAGTGTCGAAACCGGTAACCGTCGAAGGCGTGCCACTTCGGGTCGAGACGTGCCACGAGGCCGCCCAGTATATCTATGGCTCTGCAAGCCGAGTAGACCTGACGAACCTCCCCATGGTTATCTCGCCAACCACCCCTGGGATGAAAGGGCTCGGCATCCGCGAGGATGAAGGCCTCGGCAGACCGACTTCTTTCTTGGTGACCAAGCGTGGTGGCAAGATCCTTCTGGTTCTTCACCGGAACGGGAACGGACTGCGCATCGGTGGCTTCCTCGATCTCCTGCAGCAGCTTGACGGCGGCGAATCTTTTGAGGCTGTCCCCATCATCCTCACTGACAAGCTCCAGCAAGTGCTCAAATGGAGCGTTTACCGGCGACTCGAAGTCCGGATCGCTAACCCCTCCAACCGGGAAGCGTACGATAGCACAACGATGAAAGCGGCCGCAAACCTGACCGCCGATACCGATGCCCGTGCTATCTCGATCGTGATGTCTATGGGCCGAGCACGTAAGGGAACTCTATCCATTCAGGCCATCCGTTCGGCCGTCAGCGAATTTGTGCGTCCTAAGAGCGGAACGGTAGAAGCTCTGGTGATTTCCGGCGCAGAGAGCGAGGACCATCGGGCTGACACGATCGACTTGCTCCGTTACCGCTTGATCCAGGAAATTGAGGTCCCGGGCCACCTCCGGACCCTCGAAGTTGATATACTGGAGGCAGCGGTGCAGCAGGCCAACATCAAGGCCGAAAACGAGTTGAAAAAACACTTCGGGATTTAGCGTGCCCACCTTGCCCGAAGGGAGGAGTGACGAGTGATCCCAGTGTGGTGGGAGAAATGGTACCCACTACTCGTCGCCGCAGCCGTGTCGATCGTCGCCAGGTTCGTACCGCCGCTGTACTCAGCATTTCCCAACGTGTCTTCCGAGGTGCTGTCAGGGGCACTCAACATCGCCGCCATCTTCATCGGCTTTATCGCCACCGTCGCAAGCATCCTAATGTCTATCAACAGCCGAGCGGTCCAGTTCATGAAGCGCATCGGCAAGTTCCACTTGCTGATGAACTTTATCTGGTGGTCCCTCCGTAGCTCATTCCTTTTCCTGGGTGTGTCCATCGTCCTGCTCATGTTCAAAGATCGTCCGGCAGATCCGCTCAAGTGGTACCTTGGCTTCACGTGGGTGTTCTTGGGTTTGTGGTCCCTGTTGAGCACCTACCGCGCAATCGATATTGCGGTGATCCTGATTCAGAACTCCGCCAACGAGGACTAGGAGAGTCCTTCCTATCAGCCAGCCTTCGGGCTGGCTTTTCCGTTTGTCGCAACTTTCGGCGCAAGGAAAATACGCCCCCATAGCGAACATCTGTTCGTATCAAAGGGGGTCGTCCTCGCGAATGGTCGCCGCACCTATCATCATCGTCAGCCGCGCCTCCCGCATGGCGCAGCACTGCCTAACCTATCTCGCCTTGAAGCCGCCCATCGACGTGCTGGCCGTCGCCCGGGCCTGCCGCCTCCCGGTACTTGAACTCCCGCCTGGTGGCCCCGGGCCGTGGGTCGATGCCTGCCTGACCTATCATCCAGCCGCTGACCACTGGGCGATCTTCTACAATCCAGCCTGCCAGAACGCCCGGCGCCGGCGCTTCTCAATCGCCCACGAGCTGGGGCACTACCTCCTCCACCGGCACCTGGTCCATGAAGGTCGTCCCGTGGCGCACCAGCTCCATGAGGACGAGGCGAACGAATTTGCCGGCGCACTGCTGATGCCGGGAAACGAAGTCCGCGTCAACCGGCTGTGCATGGCGCCAGAGGACTACTTCGAAGTGTCCTCCACGGCCTGGCAGGTCCGACTTAACCGATTCTGTCGCCGAGGGTACTGACGTATTCCAGGGGGTGCCGCGCGCGCGGCACCCTTCGTCCATTTTGACCTCCTTCCTGAAAATGGCTTTCAATGCTATAATCTCACTTGCTAACCTTCAGGAGAGGAGGGGTACACTTGGCGCGCAGAGGCAGTGTCTATCAGATGGCCGACGGCCGGTGGCGTGGGGCCATCAGCCTCGGCAACGGTCCGGACGGTAAGCGCCTGCGCCAGACCTTCTACGGGAAGAGTCAGGAGGAAGTCGATAAGCTCGTCACCGCCGCACTTTCCGAACGGGATAAGGGCCTGGCCACGGACCCCACCAAGGAGACGGTGCAGCAGTTCCTGGAGCGGTGGCTGAACGACGTCATGAAACACCGGGTCCGGCCGGTCACTCTGGTGTCATACCGGTATACCCTGCGCCACGCGTACGCAGCGCTCGGGTCTCTGCCGCTCACCAAATTGACGCCGCCGCTTATTCAGCGCCTGTACACGCAGCGGCTGGACGCCGGGGCCAGCCGGCGGACCGTGCAGTACATCCACTCCATCCTTCACAAGGCGCTCAACCAGGCCGTCCGGTGGAACCTGCTCGCCCGCAATCCGTGCGATGCGGTAGACGCCCCGCGGCCAGTCAAACGCGACATGGTCACGCTGACCGAGGAGGAACTCCGCCAGCTGGTCGACGTGATGGTCGCCGACGAACTACGGCCCCTCTATGTCCTGGCCATTCTTACCGGCGCCCGCCGTGGGGAGCTGGTCGCTCTGCGCTGGCAGGACGTCGACCTGGTGAAGGGCGCCATCCGGATCACCCGGACGGCCGAGCAGGTGGGCAACACGGTCGTCTGGTCCGAACCCAAAACAGCCAAATCCCGCCGGCTAATTCCGCTGCCGGCGGAGGCCATTCCGGTGTTGAAAGCACACAAGGCGGCGCAGGCGGAACTGAAGATGCGGCAAAGGCTGGTCTGGCGTGAGCAAGGGCTGGTCTTCACGCGTTGGGATGGGTCACCGTACATCCCCGAGTTCATTACCAGGCACTTCGGCTTGCTGGTCCAGAAGGCCGGCGTCCCCCGGGTCCGGCTGCACGATTTGCGCCACACCCATGCAACCTTGCTGCTCCAGGCCGGGATACACCCGAAGGTCGTCAGCGAGCGGCTGGGCCACAGCACCACCACCCTGACGATGGATACCTACAGTCACGTCCTGCCCACCATGCAAGAAGAGGCTGCCCGGACGCTGGACAACCTCCTCGGCGAGGGCAAAAAGCGGTAGCCATGTGGTAGCCATTCGGTAGCCACGGCCTTTGTTCTAAGATACTTCACAGTGTGACTATTTAGGGTCCCGAAACCGCAAACCCGTGCTGCCACGAGCTTCCGTGATCCTGCGCATACCTAAACTATCGTTACTCTTAGGACTCAAAATCGAGTGGGGTAACCCCCCGTGCCGGTTCGAGTCCGGCCTTCGGCACCAAACACGATCAAGGGCTGCAGGGTTTAACCCCTGCAGCCCTTCGTCTGTTCTTTGCCTATTGCGACTGCGTGGCGTTAAAGTAGATGGGTGAGACCTGGGACATATCGCTGACGTCCGCCCCGGAGTTCAGCCGGATTTGAATGTTGAGCACCCGGGGACCTTGACCCAGCGCCTTCTTCGGTATGGATACCGTCCGCCGGGCCTGTTCGGCGGCGCTGGGGTCGATCGGCCCGAAGATGCCGAGGAACTGGGTCCCGTTGTAGAGTAGCACCTCCACCGGTCCCGGTACGGCCGGCAAGCGGGCGATTCGCAGCTTCAGGGCCGTATCAGAGGCCCCCATGAGGCCCTGGCCGGACACGTCACCGCCGAGGTACTCGATGAACGGTGTCTGGACGACGGCCAGCGTCGTGCTCACCTTGACGTTACTGGCAGTCAGAACCTGGAGGCCGCAGATGGCGGACGGAATCCACTCCGAAGCGACCGTCCCGTCGACCGTGGTGGTGACCGTGAACTCGGCGTACCCGTTCGTCGGCACCGACAGGGAATAGGCTGGCAGGAAATTTCCGCCGGCCCGGATGACCAGCCCGTCGGCAGACCCCTCCTTGCGGGTCAGGCTGGCAATGCAGCCGCTGCTGGACGGGTTTTCAAACACGTCCGCCGGTGTCAGGCGCACTGCCGCCGACCGCCCCTTGGCGCCCTTGATCACGCTCAGGAGCGGATCGCCGAGGTTGGGGTCCACCGAGACGTTCAGGTGGTCCATGCCGCCGGCGACGTACGTCACCATGTCTTTGGTTACCTTGTACTTCAGCGTGGTGTCGGCGCCGCCCAACATCCCCCACTGGTCAACCGCAAGCGAGGTAATGGCCATTGGCACCGGCTCCAGTTCGACCGTTCCGGTGCCCGTGTACCGGACCCAAACCTCCGCCTGACCGTCGGTTGTCCGCCCTGCCAGCCCGGTGACCGGCTTTTCGCCCAGGGTGACGTGCAGGTTGTCGGGAAGCGTGGTCAGGAGCTTGCCGTTTAGTCGCACATTCAGTCCAAAGGCGAAGGAACTCTTGACAATCTGGCTGTCCTTGATTACCTGCACCATAAAGCGGGTCTCCTCCCCGGCCACGACGTTGCGTGTCGTACCGGGGCCGATGACGGCGAGATTATTGCCCACGAAGCTCGACGCAGGCTTGCCAGGGACCTGCGTGACGCTGACCAAACCGGCTGCCAGGGGCCGGCCGCCCACGAGTGTTGCTGTGATGACGAGCGAGCCGCTGTATGTCGTGGGCACGTTAATCGTGACGGCTTCCGAGTCGGTCGCCCCCGACGGAACCACCACCCGGGTCTGAGAAAGCACGGCGCCGCCGTTCACTGTCAGGTCGTAAATCAGAGCGGGGCCCGGGTTCGGCATCGCGAGGGTGCTGCTGTTGGCGAGCAGGCCGACCGAGGCCCGAATCGCTCCGCCCGAGGGGACCGTTTTGATGTCGGTCTTAACGACCGGATGCGCGTAGGCGCCACTGGGCCTCACGAAGGCCACTTCCACCGGAGCGGTGTTCAGCTCCGGCCGCCCGGGAACGCCAGCCGTCAGGCTGACCCGCGCGGGGACGCTGCTGCGAACGGCGAAGGTGGCGACGCCGCCGGCGTCGCTTAACTGGGAGATGTCGACCAGGGTGGACGGGCTGAAAAGCACCAGCGGCGTCTCGTCCCAGGCGACGACCGCTCCGGTGGCGTCCAGCCGACTCACATTGACCAGCACAGCGCTCAGGTCGTCGGCCAGGGCCGAATCCTGGCTCATCCGGATGTCCAGACCGGTGAGCTGTTCGGAGTGTTTGGTCGTCACCGTAGCCGCCAGCACCGGCAGGGTACTGTACGCGCCTGCCACCTGCGAGACGCCGATCCGGCCCGTGCTGATCCCGGTGCCGTTCTGGCCGCCGTAATCGGAGGAGGCCGTACCCTTCTTGATCAACGCGTTCGTGCTGGTCAGCTTCACGCCGGAATCCGTGCTGGTCCGCAGGGCCACCGACACGTCCTCCGTTACGGGAATGGGCGAGCCGCTCTGGTCAATGGCCGTGGCGATCACAGCTAGATCCTGACCCGAGCGGGGCGACAGGGTGGCCGGGACTGCCTGCAGGCGAACCGCGACCAGCCGCCGGCTCTCCACGCTGATCGGGATCATGGGCGACTGCAGCGTGCCGGTCCCGGTGGACACCACCTGTAGGCCGCAGGCGCCCGGATTCTGGCCGGGGACCATGTAGACGGTGGCCTTCCCATCCACGACCTTGACCGCTTTGGTATCCATTTGAACGACGCCGTCCGGCACGGTGACCACCGAGAGGCCGGGATTCGCAGCGGTGTTAAGCCGGCCCTGATCGTCCAGAACCCGGATGTGCACCGCCGTGGGCGCACTGCCCGTCGCGAGCGTCGAGCGGTCCACCTGGAGGTCGATCCTGGCGGGCGGTCCGGCGGACACGACCCGGGCAGTGGCCTCGAAGCCGTCAAGCATGGCCCGCAGGGGAAACTCGCCCGACTTCAGCGCTTTGAACAGGCCGGTCTTGGCGTCACGGCTGAGGGATGACGGATCGTAGCTCCAGGAGATGTCGGTGGTCGGCGCGGCCCGGCCGGTCTCGTCGTACCGGGTGACCGAAGCCGTGAAGGGCGTCCCAACCGCCGTTTCGATGACGCCAGGCTGGATCTCAATCCGGGCCAGACGCTGGTACATGATGTGTGCCTCGGCCTCTGCTCGATTGCCGGCTCCGTCCATAGCGACCACTGTAATCGGGTTATCGCCCGGGTCCAGTTGGAGCAGGACGGTAAACGAGCCGTCCGGCAGCACGTCGGCATACTGCCCCTGGACGGATACCGTTACGGCTTCCGTGGCCATGCCGCTCACGGAGAGAGAACCCCGGTCCGTCTGCGCCGGGAAGCCGGTGAGCTGCAACGACGGCGGCGTCTGGTCCGCCAGGCTCTGCAGCAGCGTTTTGCCGGTGCCCGAGAGGGAGACCCGGCCGATGGCGATGGCCGTCATGCGGAAGACCTCGCCGCGGGTGCAGTCGTTCATGATGCGCCCTTCCAGGTTGAAGTCGGTGGGCAGAATGCCAAACCCCAGTGCGGCGGTGACGGCACCCCACGGCCAGTTACGGTTGGCCTCTTCGGTCCGCCCCACCAGGCGCAGCAAAGCGGTGACCACTTCGGCATAGGTCACCGGGGCCTCGGGGTAGAAGTTCCCGTCCCCACGCCCCTGGAAGATGCCGCGGCTCCTGGCGACGGCAATCCAGCCGTTGGCCCAGTGACCGTTCGTGTCGGTGAAGGCCGGAAAGGATTTGGACGCGTCGGCCGTCTTTCCGTCGCGCAAAGCAGAGCCAAGCACCTTGGCAAATTCCGCCCGGGTAATCGGATCGTCCAGGCGAAGTTCCGATTCCGGCTTTTTGTCTACAATTCCATACGCTTGCAAGGCCCGTATCGCTGCATGCAGACTCATGTTGGACTCGGCGCCGGCAGCTGATGAGTTCCCGGGCGGCAGCATGCCGCAGAGCAGGGCGACCAGCACGATGCAAATCCCAAGCCGGTTCTTGTGGACCACTGTCGTCACTCCCACTTTACAAGCGCTTCTAATTAAACCCTTTTGTAGGCAGAGGAGTTCATTATTATAAGTATATGGTAACTCACAACATGTGGTTTGTGCTACCCCTCTGTGTCGCCAGTGACCCGAATCACTGAAGTTTTATCGCGGACTCTGTATACTTGTGACGTTGACGCTGACGGAGGGGATAGCACATGCCGAGAATTTTGGTGGCGGAAGACGATTTTGATATCGCCCGCCTCATTCAATTTCAACTTCAATTCTCTCGCTACGAAGTCACCATGGCCGCTGACGGCGCCGAAGCGCTGAAACTGGCCGGGCAAAACCCGCCGGACCTGGTGCTCATCGACTGGATGATGCCGGTGATGGACGGCCTGCAGGCCATCACTGCCCTCAAGGCCAATCCGGCGCTGGCCCACATTCCCGTGATCCTGATGACCGCCAAGGCACAGGAACAGGATATTCAGGCCGGGCTGGCTGCGGGCGCCGCCGCGTACCTGGTCAAGCCGTTCCCGCTGGACCGGCTTATCAGCACCATCCAGGAGGCGCTGTCATGAAGGGGCGCCATTATCGGTGGGACACCGGCCTGCGGGTCCGGGTGCTGGGACTCCTGGTCTTCCTGGTGACGCTCCTGGTCGGATTGGGTGCGGCGTTTTCCTACACCTTCGCCCACGTTGATGCCGTGCAGCACCAGGCGGAGCGGACCCGTCAGAACGTGCTGGTGATGGAGCAGGTAACGGGTACATTCAGTGAAATGACCTCCTCCTTGCGAGGTTTCCTTCTGACCGGGGACGAGTCGTTCCTCCGGCCGTACGACAAAGGCCGGGTCTCCCTGGAGTTCGCCCTGAACAAGCTGATTCTCACGGCCAACGGGGACCAACTGGCCCGGATTCACGATGCCGGCGAGCTCATTCGGAACTGGGAGGCGCAGGTGGCGGAACCGGAGATTGCCGCCAAGCGGGCCCATTCGCCCGCCGCCGGCGACCTGGTGGCCAGAGGCAGCGGGCCGAGTTACATCGACCAGGTTCGCCTGACGGCCGATGCCTACATCCAAGCGGAGTCGGACCGGTTGGACAAGGAGGCCAGTTCGGCTTCGGCCGCCGCCAGGGACTTGCAGCGGGGCACCTGGCTGGGAGTCGGTCTGGCTGCATTCATGGCCCTGGCGGGATTCCTGGTTGTCGCACGGGGCGTCACCCGGGCCACCGACGCCCTGGCGTCGGCGGCGGAAGCCATCGCCCGGGGCGAGCGGGGCGTCGTGGTGAACGCCACGCTGGACGGCGAGTTGCAGGAGGTAGCCGATGCCTTCTCGGCCATGTCCATGACGCTGGGCGCCCAGGAAGAGGAGCTGCAGGCGCAGCAGGAAGAACTGATCGCCCAGAATGAGGAGCTGCTGGCCCAGCAAGACGAACTGCAGGCCAAAGCGGAGCGATTGGAGCAGCAGGACCGGCGGCTTAGCCGCCTCAATCGCATGGGACAGGCCCTGATCGGCACCATTGAAATCGATCAGTTGAGCCATTTGATCCTCGATGAGTACCTGGACCTGTTCGGCGGCTCAGCCGGGGTGCTCCTGGTGACCGATCCGTTCAGCGACCAGATGATCGTCCAGGCGGAGCGGTGGCTCTCGCCCCGGTGGCGGGGCGCCCGCCTGACCCCCTCCGGCCCGCTGGCCCGCTGTGTTTCGAACGGCCAGGTCGTTACCGCTCACTACCCGGAGTCGCTCATGAAAGTGGAGGCCTGGCAGAGCGAATTCCCGGTGGCGCAGGAGACCTATATTCCCCTGGTCCATACCACCCGTGTGATCGCGGTCGTGATCGTCGCCGCCATGGAGCCCAACCAGCCCTCGGACGAAGCCATGGGCCTATACAGCAGCATCGCCCGCCAGGCGTCCGTGGCCCTGGCGGCCGCGTTGAACCACCTGGAAGTGAAGCGGGGCCTGCAGGTGCTGCAGGAGCAGGCCGCCCAGGTGGAGGAGCTGAACGCCCAGCTGGAAGAGGAGCGGGACCGGGCGGCGGCACAGCTGGACATTTACCTGTCCATCGTCTCCACCATGCCCGCGGGCGCCTGGCTGACGGATACCGGCGGGAACCCGCTGGTGGTCAACGCCACCTTCCGGGAGTTTTTCGGCGAGGTGCCCGACGGCGAAGACCTGCAGTGCGTGCTGGAACAGATGCAAAAACAGTTGCCAAAGCACGACCCGTTCCTGGAAACGGTTCGTTCACTGATCGCTTCCCGGGACGGCAGCGGCGAAGGCCGCATCCGGCTCACGAATGGGTACGTGCTCCAGTGGTCCAGCGCCCCGGTGGGCAAAGCCCACGACCTGGTCGGCCGCCTCTTCACGTTCCAGGACGTGACGGAACTGGCCAAGTTGGACCAGTTGAAGTCCGAGTTCGTCAATACCGTCAGCCACGAACTGCGCACGCCGCTGACATCGATCATGGGCTACCTGAGCCTGGTCCTGAACGGCCAGGTCGGCCCACTCGGCGATCAGCAGCGAGATTTCCTGGGCGTCGTGATGCGGAACACGGATCGCCTCTCCACCCTGATTAATGACCTCCTGGACGTCCAGCGGATCGAGTCGGGCCGGACGCCGCTGAACAAGCGGCCGGTGCAACTGGCGGAGATTGTGCGGCACGTCGCCGAAACGTTCCAGGTAGCCGCAGCGCAAAAAGGCCTGGCGTTTGAGGTGAGCATTCCACTGGAGGAGCTTCCGAACATCGAAGCCGATCCGGACCGCCTGACGCAGATCGCGTCCAACCTGGTCAGCAACGCTGTGAAGTACACCCGGGAAGGCCGGATCAAGGTGACGGTCGCCAAAGGCCAGGACACCGTCAATGTCGTGGTCGAGGACACCGGCATCGGCATCCCCCAGGCAGAGCAGAAGCGGATCTTCGAAAAGTTCTACCGCGGTGAAAACCGGTACGCCCGGGAAGCCGGCGGCACCGGCCTGGGGCTATCGATCGTCAAGATGATGGTCGAAGAGCACGGCGGCGAAGTCCGAGTCGAAAGCCACCCGGGCAAAGGCTCCAGGTTCACGGTCACACTCCCGGCCCAAACGCCGGCCTGAGGCCGGGCAAGGCGCCCAGGCATGCCGCTCCAGGGACGCAGGGGCGAACCCCGAAGGGGGAGCCCCGAACCGTCCGGGAGCGGCGCTGCGCGTCTATACAACACCATTCGCACGATGCCAGGATTTTCTGACCTGACCTCCCTCCCCGCGAAAAAAGAACCACCAGCCCGCCGCCGGTGGAGCCATTTGGAAAGCCAGCCGGAATAAACCCGCCCTGGCCGGGGGCCGCGAGGAGTCATCGAGGCGAAAGTTGAAAGATTCGCAGCCGCAGTGGCGCGCCCTTGCGGCGACGGCAATCATCGCCTACATGGGAGCAAGGACGCCCACGAAGGCGAGAATCATCACAAAGGTAAGCGCCCCGCAGACGACGAAGCAGCCCCCGGATCAGGGCGGGTGCTAAGCAGCAGGACCGGAAGGCCCTGCTCTCGAAGCTTCTACAACCGCGAAGAGGGAGGCAAGAGAATGGCAGAAAGCTGCAAGGCCTGTGGCAAGGACCTGACCAGAAAAGTCCTGTGGGAATACAAAGGCGTGCCAGTGTGGCTCTGCCCCGACTGCGCCGCCCTCCCCCTCAATCGGCGTTACGACCTGCTAAAAACGGTCATTCGCGAGATCGACCAGGGAGAGAAAGACCGGGCCGCGGCGCAGATTCGCTACCGGACCGACATCCTCGAAGAGCAAGTCGAGCCGCTGATTCTCCACGCATTCCTGGACTTGATTCAGGAGCGGAAGGCGGCAGGCAAGCGAGAACTGGTCGCCACCCACGAAACCATTGCCCTCTGGCTCGCCGACCGCACCACCCTGCCCATCAGGGCCACCCATGTGCAGGCCCTCACTCTGGCCCTGCGGGACGGCCTGATTATCGCCGTAGGCGGCGGCGGCATCGGCCGGCCCAATACGTACGACACCCGGGAGAACGACATGGGGATCGACGCCTTTTGGGACCAGGTGGACGCCTTTCTCGCCGTCTGGCGGGTGCCGAATCGGAAGACGCTCCTGCAAATCGACCCCTGAGCGAAAAATTAGTTGCCTCCCGCCTTTTGCTCCGCAAAAGTCTGCCGGCCGCTCCGGCGACTGACGGAGTCAGTCGCGAAACGGGCGCCCATTCCCAGCGGAAGGGCGCCCTTCGGTTACGCTTCACTAGTGGTTGTCGTGGTGCGGCATCTTCGGAATCAGCCAGTTGACGAGTGCCGCTTCGGACCGTGTCTGCATGTAGATCAGGCCCGGCCCGGTGAACTCACAGACCAGGCCTTCACCGCTGGCAACGCTTGCGAACC
The DNA here is from genome assembly GCA_036504075.1 of Symbiobacteriaceae bacterium. Lineage (GTDB taxonomy): Bacteria > Bacillota > Sulfobacillia > Symbiobacteriales > Symbiobacteriaceae > DASXVX01. The sequence continues at coordinate 122,294 of DASXVX010000072.1, forward strand.
AGCCGGCGGCGGCCTTTTTCACGGCAAACCCGATACCGTCGCTGAAAGCGACCACATGGTCCGTGTCTACAATGTACCGCTCGCCCGCGCCCAGCTGCTTTGAGTGCAGGGCGCCGTATGTATTGAACAGCAGCAGGCCGTGCCCCTGGACCCGCAGCAGGAAGAGGCTCCCGCTGCCGAAGAAGCCCCGTGAGCCGCCCCACTTGCTGTCGACGTTCAGCGCTGCCGACCCGCCCAGGAACGCCCCGGACTTCAGGAACATGGTCTGCCCCTGCAGTTCCAGGGGGGCGATGTCGCCCGGGAGCGTGGGCGCCAGGGTCAGTTCGCCCGGCCCGCCCACAGCCTCATACTTGCTGGTGAAGAACGATTCGCCACCCAGGACCGACCGACCCAGGGCGCCCAGGAATCCACCTTTCATCTCCGTCCGGAGCTGCATGTTCGGGCTCATGGACACCATGGCGCCGCCGTTTGCCTGGATCTCCTCGCCCGGCTCCACAGTCAGCACACCCAACGAGAAGCTGGGCTGGTACAGAATCTCATACTTCATACCCGTTACCTCCCCCGATAATCCAGTGACCGATTCGTGATTCCATCCAGCCCCGAAAAATCCCTGCCCGGATTAGTCGGAAAGATGTGAAATGGCCGCCTGCGCTGATGCGCCGGCGGCCATTTCACATGATGTGGAGTCTAGAGCACCCTCAGATCATCGGTCCAGACCTTGGGCGGCGAGAGCTTGACAAGGCTCCGGGCGGCCTCCAGGTATGCCTGAGAGGCCGGATGGTCTTCCTTGTCCGCCACGATCGGGTCACCCACGTCGGAACCCAGGCGGACGTCGCCCACCAGGGGAACGCGGGCCAGCACGTCGCAGCCGAGGTTGGCCGCCAGCGCCTGCGCGCCGCCCTTGCCGAAGATCTCGTGCCGCTTGTCGCAGTTGTCGCAAATGAAATAGGCCATGTTTTCGATGACCCCGATCACCCGCTGATTGACTTTAGCGGCCATGGAGCCCACCCGGCTGGCCACCTGGGCGGCGGCGGCCTGCGGCGTCGTGACCAGGACGAGGTCCGTGTTCGGCAGCATCTGGCTGACCGAAAGTGCCACGTCGCCCGTGCCCGGCGGCAGGTCGATCAGGAGGTAGTCCAGCTTGCCCCACTGCACGTTGACCAGGAACTGCTCGATCATTTTCCCCAGCATGGGGCCGCGCCAGATGATCGCCTGGTCTTCGGGCACCAGCGACCCGGCGGAGATGAAGCGAATGCCGTGCGCCCAGACCGGCAGCAGCGTCTGCTCGTCGAGTTGCTCCGGGCGGGCCATGTTGCCGAGCATCCGCGGGATCGAGAAGCCGTAGATGTCGGCGTCGATGATGCCGACCTCATAGCCCAGCTTCTTGAGCGCCACCGCCATGTTGACCGTGGTGGTGGACTTGCCCACGCCGCCCTTGCCGCTGGCGATGCCGACAATCGTCGTGCGGGAAGCCAGCTGCATGGTGGACTGGGCCGCATCCGCGTGCGGCGCCCCGTTCCCGCCCCGGACTTTTGCCGCCACGGCCGCCTTTTCCGCGTCCGTCATGGCGCCGAAGAAGGTCGTAACTTTTTCGACCCCGGCAATCGCCTTGACCGCCTTTTCCACATCCTGCTCGAACTTGAACTTGAGCGGGCAGCCCTTCACCGTCAGGTTAATGGTCACCGCAACGTTTCCACCATCGATTTGAATGTCCTTGACCATATCCAGCTCAACTACGTCGCGGTGTAATTCCGGGTCGTTGACGGCCTTCAGTGCTTCCATGACCTGCTCGCGGGTAACAGCCATCGTTTGTCGTTCCTCCTGAGGCCTGAAATTCACGGCCTTTGGCTATAGTCTCTCCGGCTCATTATCACCGAATCACGCCGGCGCCCGCGGTGATGTTGATCACACGGGCCGCCGAACAGGCACCTGCCTATTCTGACGACCGGCGCCCTCCTCCTGGTACGGGTGGCAAATAGCATGCCTGGGAATCTGTACGTAAACCGAAGCCCGCCCGGACGCCGGGCGGGCTATTGAACTTCACGCAACTCACGCCTTGAACCTGGCCAGCAGCGCCTGGTACATGTCCGGCGCGGCCTTTGCGATGGCGATGGCCCGCCCCTGGGCGTTGATGAAGCCGTGCATGGTGAACCCTTCGCATAGCAACTTGCCGTCATCGGCCCGGACGATCCGGTACATGAACTTGATCCGAGCGGGGGTCAGTTCGGCAACGGTCGTCTCCACGTTGACCACGTCGTCGTACCGGGCGGGGAACAGATAGCGCAGGCCGGCCTCCGCCACCGGGACGTTGATGCCCCGCCGGGCGAATTCCGTGTAGGGCATTCCCCAGGACCGGATGAGGTCGGTGCGGCCCACTTCGAACCAAATCAGGTAGTTGGCGTTGTAGACGACGCCCATGGCGTCGGTGTCGGCGAAATTGACCCGAATGGACGTGACCGGCATCGGAACCCTCCTCTAGCGCACCGTGACCTCGCCCCGGAGAATCTGGCCCCGGGTAACGTCCAGCGTAATGGTCATGCCATCTTTGATGCGGAGGGTGGCCCGCTCGGCGCCCACGATGACCGGCTTGCCGAGCGAAATCCCCGCCACCGCTGCGTGGGAGGTGAGACCGCCCTCTTCCGTCACGATGCCGGCGCACAGCTCCATGGCCGGGACGTAATTCGATTCGGTGAGCGTCGTGATGATAATGTCGCCCGCCTGCACCTTTTCGATGTCGTCGGCGGTGATCACGACCCGGGCCCGGCCGCTGACCGGTGTCCGGCCAATGCCGGTGCCCCGCACCAGCACGTCCGCGACGGTATGTACTTTGATCAGGTTGGTGGTGCCCTGAACGCCTGCAGGCACGCCGGCGGTAATGACGACCAGGTCGCCGTTCTGGACGATGCCCGTCTCCAGGGCGCCTTCCACGGCCCGGTCCATCATGGCGTCGGTATCCGGCGTCTCCGGCTTTACTACCGTCGTGACGCCCCAGACGAGGTTGAGCTTGCGGGCCACGGCCTCATCGGGTGTCACCGCCACGATGGGACTGGCGGGCCGGTACTTACTGACCATGCGGGCCGTGAAGCCCGACCGGGTGCCCGAAATGATCGCCCGGGCGCCCAGGTCGGCGGCCGAGGTCACCGTCGCGTGGGAGATGGCATCCGTTACGGTGCCCAGTTGGCCGGTCCGGCGCTTGCGGTTCAGAATGCCTTCGTAGTCCAGTTCTGCCTCCACCCGGGCGGCAATATTGGCCATGGTCTTGACCGCTTCGACCGGGTAATGGCCGGCGGCGGATTCGGCGGAGAGCATGATGGCGTCGGTCCCGTCAATAATAGCGTTGGCCACGTCCGAAGCCTCGGCCCGGGTCGGGCGGGGTTTCGTGACCATCGATTCCAGCATCTGCGTCGCGGTGATCACCGGCTTGCCAAGCTGGTTGGCCCGCTCAATCATCCGCTTCTGCATCATCGGGACTTCTTCCGTCGCCACTTCCACCCCCAGGTCGCCTCGGGCCACCATGAGCCCGTTGGCGACCTGCAGGATATTTTCCAGGTTGTCGAAGCCTTCCTGGCTCTCGACTTTGGCGATAATGTGCTGGTTGCCCCCGACCTCTTCAATGACCCGGCGGATGTCCAGCACATCCTGCGCCTTGCGAATGAACGAGCCGGCAACAAAATCCACGCCCATGCGGACGCCGAACCGGATGTCGTTCATGTCCTTTTCGGATAGCGCCGGCAGGGAGACTTTCACGCCTGGCAGGTTCACTTTCTTCCGATCGGAGAGCGTTCCGCCAACGATCACTTTCGTGCGAATGGACGTGGCGGTCAATTCGGTCGCCTGCAGGGTAATGTTGCCGTCGTCCAGCAGCAGGTAGCCGCCCACGGGCACATCGCCGACGATGTCCGGGTACTGGACCCAGACCCGCTCCTGGTTGCCGACACACTGCTCAGTGGTCAGCGTGAACACATCGCCTTCCGCCAGGTCGACCTTGCCCGCCTCGAACGTGCCGACGCGGATTTCCGGCCCCTTCAGGTCGATCATAATCGCCACCGGCTTGCCCACAGTCGCGGCAGCCCGCCGGATCGACTTGATCCGGGTTTCGTGCTCGTCCTGGGTGCCGTGGCTGAAATTCAAGCGAGCGACGTCGACGCCGGCCTCTATCAGCCTCACAAGGATCTCGAGCCCCTCACTGGCCGGGCCAATGGTGGCCACGATCTTGGTCCTGCGCACAGATTTGCCTCCCTCCGTCAATCACGGACGCCATATTGGGGTCTAGATTGCAAGTTGCTCCGCAAGTTCCACCAGTTCGCGGGAGATTTCCCGGCGCTGGCCGAGGACGGAGTCCAGCGGCGGAGTAACCACTTCGTTGTTCCGCTGGCCGACGAACAGGCCGCCTTTCCCTTCGAAGAGCAGTTCGGCCGCCCGGGCGCCCAGCCGGGCTGCCAGCATGGCGTCCTGCGCCGTGGGCGCGCCGCCCCGCTGGATGTGGCCCAGCACGGTAACCCGGGTGTCGAAGCCGGTCTTCGCTTTGATGGCCTCGCCCAGCTTGAACCCGCTGCCGGCGCCTTCCGCGATGACGATGAGCGAGTGGCTCTTGCCCCGGTCGGTGCCGCGCTGCAGACGCTCGATCACTTTGTCCATGTCCACCGGAACTTCCGGAATCAAAATCGACTCGGCGCCGCCGGCGAGGCCCGCCGCCAGCGCGATCCAGCCGCTGTCACGCCCCATGACCTCCATGACGAACGTCCGGTCGTGGGAGGTGGCCGTGTCGCGGATTTTGGAAATGGCGTCCAGGCAGGTGTTGACCGCCGTGTCAAAGCCGATGGTCAGATCCGTCCCGGCAATGTCATTGTCGATCGTTCCCGGCACGCCGATGCAAGGCAGCCCCTGCTCGGTCAGTTTCATGGCGCCGCGGAAAGAGCCGTCGCCGCCGATGACCACCAGGCCGTCGAGCCCGATGCCCAGCGCCTGCGTCATGGCTTCCCGCTGCCCCTCCACCGTCTTAAAGTACTCACTGCGGGCGGTGTGCAGAAACGTGCCACCACGGTGAACAATATCGCCCACAGAGTTTAAGCCTAGCGGAACAAAATCGCCGGAAATGAGTCCGGCGTAGCCACGCCGGACTCCGATGACCTGCATTCCCAGAGAAAGTCCCCGCCGGACCACGGCCCGAATGGTCGCGTTCATGCCTGGCGCGTCGCCGCCGCTCGTCAGTACGCCAATTCGCTTCACGTTGCTCTCGACCCCTTACAGAGTTACTTCTTATAGCGAGCGCGTCCCAGCGTCAGGTTCAGGATTTCGTTGGCTTCCCGGGCCTCGCCACGAGGCACCAGCAATTCAACGTGTCCGCCGCCGCTACCCTCGGAGACTCCGGCCGCTCTCAGGCTGACCAGAATGCCTTCGCTGGAAAGGGCGTCCCTGAGCTGTTCTGCCGCATGCTTATTAGGAGCGACATAAATAACCTGCCACACAGCGATCGCCTCCTTGCGCGTTGTGAGACCGGTCAGACCGGTCTGCCTGAGAGAGCACCAGTCGGGTTCCCTGCGTCGTTCCTGCCGGAGGTCGCCTTGTAGTATGCGCATAGCTAGTGCAGGAAAGCCGGAAGTGGGGGAAACGCTCCTGGAACCATGCTCGCGTGAGGGGCAAAACCGTTCCTGTTGATATTCGGCGTCTCCCTGCGGGATATCCTTCCAGCCGCTGAAACTTAGTTAAGGCTGAATACAAAAGTCTCCGCCCCCGCTAAAAATGTCCATTGAAGATCCTGGAAACTTCTAAACATAGTGTAGTATATACTGGAATCTTTTTCAAGAGCTAACTCGCAATTGCCAGAAAGTGAGAAGGCCGTTGGCAGCAGCCATCCACAGTGGCGGCAGGATACACAGGGGCAATCCCGAATCGTTTGATTTGACCAGGCCCAGGCATAGGCTGTGTATGCCCATGTGCATTCTTTATCTGAAGCGAGGTGTTTTTCCTTGTCCGATCTGCTAAAAAAGATTACTGAGGCCAGGGACGCCATTGTGGCACGCGGCGGCGTGACCCCGCGGGCGGGTCTCATTCTTGGGTCCGGGCTCGGCGATCTGGCGGAGGAGATCGAAAACCCGGTCCGCATCCCGTACAGCGAGATTCCCCATTTTCCCGTGAGCACCGTGCCAGGTCATGCCGGCCGGCTGGTGATCGGTACGCTTATGGGGCAGCCCGTGGTTGCCATGCAGGGCCGCGTGCACTATTACGAAGGCTACACCATGGCGCAGGTGACGTTCCCCACTCGGGTGCTGCACGCCCTGGGCTGCGAAACGATCTTTGTCACCTGTGCGTGCGGCGGCCTGAACCCGGCGTTTGCCGCCGGCGACCTGATGCTGATCACGGACCATATCAACCTGATGGGCGAAGACCCGCTGCGGGGGCCCAACTGCGACGAACTCGGGCCGCGTTTCCCGGCCATGGTGGGCGCCTACACCCCGGCGTTACGGGAACTGGCTTTGCGCGTGGCTGGCGAACTGGGCTTCACGGTGCAGAGCGGCGTCTACTCGCCGATTTCGGGGCCGTGCTACAATACCAGCGCTGAACTGCGGATGCTCCGGCTGCTGGGCAGCGATGCAGTAGGCATGTCCACGGTGCCGGAAGTGGTCACGGCGGCCCATATGGGTGTGAAGGTCCTGGGCATCGCCTGTGTCACGGACATGGCCCTGCCGGACGCCCCGGTCCACCTGACGCACGAGCAGGTGATGGCGACGGCGGAGCGGACCCGGCCCCGGTTCCAGAGCCTGGTCAAGGGTGTGCTGAAGGCGCTGTAGTCGCTCAGCATATGGCAGATACGCGGGCCGGTGCAGGCCCGCGTTTGCGCGTGTGCCCGGCTGACGACGAGTCCCGCCCGGCGGTTTCGAGTCACAAAGCCAACGTTGGCAGACCTACTTGCATAGATCACCCGTCGTTTTGTGACTCGCCATGGATTGGCCATGGACGGCAACGCACGGGCGGGACCCTCCGGGGCGCAACTAGCCGTTCCCGGAGCCGTGCCGGGTTCCGCCAAAGGAGCGGCGGGTGGGTTCGGAGAGGATGTCGACCAGCCACTGGGTGGAACGGACGACGTGGTCGGCGTCCCAGAGTTGCTCTTCCAGGTCCAGCCACTCCTCGTGGGCCTCCCGGAGCTTCTCCAGAATGGACCGGTAGTAGACCGAGTCGCCGGGCGTGGTGCCAAGGCTCTGCGAGAGTTCCCGGACCCGCTGGCTGGAGCAGGCCTGCTTGGGCATGAGTTCCTGCATCATCCGGATGGCCTGAAGCCGTTGCTGCACCATGGCCGTAAAGTTGAGGGCTTCCGGCTGCGCCGGGGCGGGCTGGTGCTGCGCTGCCCGGGCCGCCGGCAGGAACGGGGCCGCCGGAGCCACCGGCTGCTGGGGCGCCGGCTGCTGGGTCAGCGGCTGCTGGGGTGCGGGGGCCGAGGCCGCCGCTTCAGCACGCTGCAGCATCTGCCACCCCTCGATCGCCGGGTACTCCGGCGTGACAGGCGGCGAGACCTGGTCCATCATGACCCGGGGCGCAGGCGAAACCTGCTCCGGTGCGACCGGCGATGCCAGATCGCCCGGGACCCGCGCGGGCGGCGGGGGATTATCCAACAGCACGCGCCGTGCCCGCTCTCGCAAGCTCTCATAGGGCTGGTGCGGAATCGCCATGCGCTAATCTCTCCTCGTTTATATCCTTATTACCCATTATATGGTTTCCGCTGACGGGAAACAAGTCACTCTCCGTCGCCCCTCAGGAGTGCGAGGAGATAGGACGTGCGCCTCAGCTCCCGCTCGGCCCGGTAGAGCTGCTCCCGCAGCACCGACAGCCGCTCGCCGGCCTCAGCAGCCTCTTTCAGGTACTTCTGCTCCCAGATGCCGCCCACTTCGGCCTGCGTCGCCCGCGCCTTGGCCTCCTGAAGCTGCGCCAGGCAGCCGGCCACCATGGGTTCTAAACGCCGGGCATCCTCCAGGGCCTGCAGCCGGAGCTCCACATCGCGCAAGATGGTATTGTCCACTCGGGCCACCTCGGTCCCATTCTTAACCATTCATACGTAATTTGTTGGCCCTTTGTTCGTTATAACCGCATCGCAAACCGCAATGCGAAAGGAGGGCTTCCGCCCTCCTTTCGCGACCTGGGTACCACATCAGCCGCCGGAGCCACTGCTGCCGGAGCTGGAGCTGGAACTGGAGTCGTCGTAGTCGGGATCGTCCAGATCCTCCAGTACGTCATCATCGGTGTCGTATGCTTTCACCCACATCCGGGAAAGGGCGGTCATTTCCACGACGACGTCCGCTTCCATGGAAACGGTGACCTGGCCGTCCCCGACTCTGACACCGGTGGCCTTGGCGTGGCCGATTAGCTTGGCGCCCAGGTCCGCATCTCCCAGCACGAATCCTACGGTTCGGATGTCCACGACTTCGGTGTTTCGGCAGGTGCATCTCAGGACCTTAGTGTATTGCTCTTAATTACCCAGTGCTGGTATACTCTTACTGACAAGCCTACTACTTTGACGATGCACTGTCACGTCAAGAGTACATGACATACGGGGAGGATTTGGCGTGTCTCTAGGACCCAAGCCGATCGACGGCCGCAAGGTGGCCGTTTATATCCGGTGGTCGACGGATGACCAGGGCGACGGGACAACCCTGGACGTCCAGTTGGCCGGCTGCCAGCACTACGTGCTCAGCCAGGGCTGGCAAGTGAATGACGAATTGACGATTGTAGACGACGGTTACTCAGGCGGCAACCTCGACCGGCCGGGGCTCACCCGGCTGCGGCAGCTGGTGAGGCAGGGCAAGGTCGACTGCGTCGTCGTTTTCAAGGTGGACCGGCTCTCCCGCAGTGTCATCGACACGGTCAACCTGGTGCTTGAGGAGTGGGACGGCCGCACCTATATGAAGTCGGCCCGGGAACCGATCGATACGACCACGGCCATGGGCAAGCAGTTCTTCTACATGCTCGTGTCGTATGCCGAATGGGAACGCAGCGTCATCCGTGAACGGACGGTGTCCGGTCGCCGGCGCCGCGCGGAAGACGGCTACAAGCCCAGCTCCGTCGCACCATACGGCTACTGTCACGCTGCGTCGCGAAGAGGCGCACTGGAGCTCGTGCCGACGGAGGCCGAGATCGTCCGGGAGATCTTCCGGCTCTGCAACTCGGGGTTGGGCGGCAAGACCATTGCTAACACTTTCAACCGGCGGGGAACGCATTTCCGGAACCAGAGCCTTTGGAGCGAGACCACGATCACCTACATGCTCCATAACCGGATCTACGTGGGCGACATGGTCTACGGGAAGACGACCCGCAACCCCCGATACGGGAAGGAACCCGGCGAGATGCTGTTGCTCAAGGCGGAGCCGCTCGTGGTGGAGAACAGCACATTCATTCCGCCGATCGTCTCCCGGGACGAGTTCGGGCTTGCCCAGGAGATGCTGACCCGGCGGATGCGGGGACCGGGTAAGCCCTCCGGCCGTTCAAACTCCTCGCCTTACCTGCTCAGCGGGATCGCCAAATGCCGCTGCGGGTATGGATTCTTCGCCAAGCGGGAGACCACACCGAAAGGCGCCTTCAACTATGTCTGCATCGGAAAGAAGATCCACGGGGGCACGAGGTGCGACTGCGCCCCCATCCCCATGGCCCAGTTGGACCGCGAAATCGAGCGGCGGGTCAAGGAGCGGTTCGGCAGTGCACTGGCCCAGGAGGGGTTCATGCGGAGCATTATGGCCGGCCGGGAGCAGTTGCTGCGGCTGAAGGCGGCCGAACTGGTGGAGGCGGACCGCCTCCTGGCGGCCGTTGGGGAGCAACTGAAGAAGGTCAGCCGGGATTACAGGCTGGACCGCATCACGGCCGAGGAGTACCGGGGGCTGAAAGCCGAGATCGAGGCGGAGGCTCAGGAGACGCAGGCGCAGCGGTCCTCGCTCGAAGCGGACGTGGCCAGACTGGATGCGGAAGCCCGGGAAGACCTGGTCGTGAAGGAGTATCTGGCCCGGATCGACCAATGGGACGCGCTGGAGGTGACGGAGCGGAAGAACATTCTCAGGTTCTTCGTCAGCCAGCTGGTGGCTTATCGGCGCCCCAAGGAGCAGGGAGCCGATGTGAACCTCGAATGGATTTCGCTGGGCCAGGAGCAGGCAGGTACGTGAAGAAGGGGCGCCCACGTTGGCTCCCCTTCAGTTGATACACGACCGGACGTTTCCAAGGTCCACAAAAAAGCCCCGCTTTTCCTCTGACGAGAAAAACGGGGCTACCAGCCATATGGGAGCGCAAGCGCCCCCTATGGCTCACCAGTGTCGGTGCTTTCAGACTTTGCGGCCCGGTCTCTAGCCGCAAGCCGGAGGTCAGGCAAATGCCGGGCAAGACAGTCGGCCCACAAGGCTAGCCCCCGGGCAACGCGCTCGGGGTCGACCACCACTGACTCCGTTACCCGAAAAACGAAGTTGGCCTTACATCGAGACAAATCATGCCTCCCTCCCGGTCTGAGAATCGGTCCAACTGACGGGCGGACTTCCACCAGCAGTCCGTGATTTGTGCCCCACGCTTCTACGCAGAGAATCCCTCCTCGTGGCTACTGCTTCTCCATCCCTATTCCGCCCGCCCCGAGGGATAACAGCGGAACGACCCTGGATAATGGAGTTAAGCCCTGTGGTAGGCTTAACCGCCCTCGGCCCCCCCTGGAGGGGTTTACGGGGGGGGCGGGGGTGGCTCCCTGGGGTCACGGGGCAGAGGCTCCG
>DASXVX010000073.1:0-29985 GCA_036504075.1 Symbiobacteriaceae bacterium
TCACGTGACCTTGTGCTCCCTGCTCGCTTGAACAGGCACTCCCTGAAATGGGGCAACAGTAGAGAAAGCCGGATGCGTTAATAGCGCACGTCCGGTTTGGGCGGGGGCCAGTTTCCGTGAGGAAGCTGGCCTACCCTATTCGGCCCGTCCTTCATTTCAGGCCCAGCATGTCGGAGACAGGCTTGAAGACCGCCTCCAGGAAGTGCGTCGGGTTTGGCACAGGCCACTGCTGCACCATCGCCAGGCTCAGGACAAAACCAAGGGCTAACAGCACCCAGAAGGCCCGGCGTTCGGCCTTTTGGCCCTTGGCGTTCATGACCGGCACTTCGAGGGCTATGATCGCCAGAAAGCCGAGGATCAGGAGCATCAGCATGGTTCATAGGCCTCCCCCTTATTTCACCAACTCCTCTTCCTTGACGCCCCGCGGCTTGCTGCTCAGGCCGGTCCGGCGCACATGCGCGTCCACTTCGATTACGACCTTGACCCGCCGGAACTCCTGGCGGTGCCATTTCTGTTCCACCCGTTTCCACACCGCCGGCATCCTTTGGTGGAGGAACTCGCCCAGTCCCGCAGAATCGGTGCCCAACTCCTGCATCTGTTTCAGCGCCTCCTCCATGCGTTCACGGATCTCGCGGTTCATCTGCCCGTTGATCGCCTGCAGTGCCTTTGGATCCGAAAGGTCGAGGTTTGCCGAATTCTCGCTCACGTCCCCTTCGGTGTTGGCCCTGATGTAGAAGACGATTTGCCCCCGTTCAACGCGCACCCGCCGTTTCACGCGGGAACTGACCCATTCAACGGCGACATGCCCCGGTGCGCGCGGTATCTCCACGGTGATGACGCCCAAATGGACCTCGCCCTTTAACCAGAGCAGCCCGCGGGTTGTGTGCTCATCGCTGAAGCCGACCAGTTTGTCGTCCCGGAAGAGGGCGGTTCCGTTCAGCTTCAGGCCGGACCTCTGCGGGGCGGGTGCGCCCGGAGACGGCGGCACCACTTCCGCTACGCCCATGACGGGGTCCATCCCCCGAGCGGCTAGCGCTTTCGCAAAGTCGCCAACGGTTACCACGGTGCCAATACGGGAACGGGAGATCTCCCGCAGGTACTCCACCGGGAACTTCTCCAGATCCACTTGCGCCGCCATGAGATCGGTCACCCCGCCCCGCACCATCAGCACGTAATTGGTGAGCCGCATCTCCCGGTGGCGGGTCAGGAAGTCCAGAACCCGGCGTACGCCTGCCCTACCCAGCCGCTCCCCGATTAGAATCACCCGCATATGCGCCCAGAAGATCCGTCGTGGCAACTGAAGCTGAATCAGTTTGGACGCTTCCAGCACGGTGTCACCCCGGGCGCTGAGCGTAATGAACGGTGAGCCGCGCGGACCGCCGCCACCGCCGGTGATCCCCGGGGCACCCCCGGCCTGTGCGGGAACCACCACGTGCAGCCAGACTTTCAGCTGACCTTGCTCAGTCCTGTCGATGGCCATCATGGAGACAATGGCAAGGTCGTTCACTTCCACCCGGCTCCAACAGCCGGCCAACGGTAGCGCGACCGCCACAGCCACCAGCAACGCCACGGCGCGCCGGATCATGATCCATTTCCCCCCGGGCCGGGCTTAAGCCCAAGCGCCTGCCGCCTGCGATTCAGCGGCTCCCCCACGTCCGGACGGCTACCCATCAGCCACAGCGGCACCCGGACCAGAACATCCTTGAGGTCTGGCCAGGTCAGGGGCGCCAGGGGCTTCAGGTAGGGAACCCCGAACGAGCGCAGGGCGCAGAGGTGGACCAGCAGGGCAATCAGTCCGACCATGATGCCGAAAAGGCCCAGGGAACCGGCCAGGACCATCATCGGGAACCGAAGCAGGCGCACAGCGACGCCCAGGTTGAAGCGCGGGAAGGTGAATGAGGCGATGCCGGTGGCAGCCACGATGATGACCACCGGGGCGGAAATCAGACCGGCCTGCACCGCCGCCTGGCCAATCACCAGGGCGCCGACGATGCTGACCGCCTGGCCCACCGGCCGGGGCAGCCGTACGCCCGCTTCCCGCAAGGCCTCAAAGAAGACCTCCATCGTAAACGCTTCCACCAGCGCCGGAAAAGGAATGCCTTCCCGGGCCGCGGCAATGGATAACAACAGGCTGGTTGGGAGCATCTCCTGATGAAACGTGGTGATGGCGATATACAGCGACGGCCCCACCAGGGCGATCAGGGCGAACAGGTAGCGAAGCCAACGCAGGGCTGTGCCGATCCAGTAGCGCTCGTAATAGTCCTCGCCGGCCTGCAGCAGGCTCCATAGCGTCGTGGGCACCGACAGTGCGAAGGGGCTGCCGTCGGCCACGATCACCACCTGGCCTTCCAGCAGGGCACTGGCCACCCGGTCTGGCCGCTCGGTGTTTGCCACCTGGGGAAACGGCGAGGTCGGCTGGTCCTCGATCAGTTCCTCGATCATGCCCGAGTCGATGATCCCGTCGATATCGATCCGTGTCAGACGGCGCCGGACCTCCTCTACCAGCTTGGGACTGGTCACGTCCTTCAGGTAGAAGATGTCGACGATCGTCCTGGTTCGCCGGCCCAGCACGACCCGCTCAATCTTGAGATGCGGGCTCCTGAGCCTGCGCCGGATGAGCATGGTGTTGGTACGTAACGATTCGACAAAGCCTTCACGGGGGCCGCGGATGGCGGATTCGGAAGCGGGCTCCTCCACCGCCCGTTGTTTCCACCCGCGGGAGGAAAGCGTTACGGCATGGTTCACACCGTCGACCAGCAGCACGGTATCGCCACCGAGGACGGCGTCTACCACCATGCCGATCGTCGACGCGGGTACCGCCTGGGTAATGGTGACGCCCGCCGCTTCCAGCCATGTCGGGAGATCGGTGCCGCCATTCGCCGCTTCAGCGGGGGTTCCCCAGTGGATCAGCGGCTCCAGCACCGAGAGTTCGATCCGTTCCTCGTTCACCATGCCATCGACGAACAGGAGCATGGCCGGACGCTTTCCCCCAACCAGAAAGCCGCGGAAGATCACATCGGCACAGGCCGCAAACAGTTCCTTCAACATGGCCACGGCGGCGCCGAGGGAGGTGGGCACCGGGACCTGCTCCAGCGCTTCCTGGGCTTTCTCCAGGACGCCGGCCCGGTAATCGGTCCCACTCCTGCCCTCCAGCGCCCTCAAGGCAGAGCGGTATCCCTCCAGGGCCGAGTCCACTTCATCGGTGAACTGCGCCTGGGCCAGCGCCTCCTGCAGGATGGTGGAGGCGGGGTCCGGTTGTGACGGCGGCTGCGTTCCGGCCGAGGCGGCGCGGTCCCCGCTCCCCCGAGACTGGCTGTTCAGGCCTGCCGGGCTGGTTTCTCGAACCAGACGCCGCCAGAAACTCTGCGCCATACCGCTTTTCCTCCTACTTCGCCGGCTTACCACATACTTTGGCCAACCCAAGCAGCAACAAGGGCATCAGGATCTGAAACGGAACCGAATAGACCGGCCAGATGACGGCGGCAAACGCCGACATTGCGCTGGCGTTGTCGTACACCAGGATGGAGAGGGCCGCCATGATCGCGCCCAGGGGCAGCACCAGCGGCCTGTAGTCCAGTCCCCCCAACCACTCGGCCAGTCCCGTCGCCGTCCCGAGCAGGCAGATGGATACCTTCATAAACCCGGCGACGATCCAGTTGCCGACGATCAGAGCGTCGAGCCGGTTCAGAAAGTCAGCGACATCGATGAACTGGACGACCACCAGGGACGGAAAACGGCTTGTGCCCGCCAGGTGAGCGTTCAGCACAGCGACGTTGCGAGCGTGGACCGCCGCCAGGAAGATGGCAGCCGCCCCTACGGTCAGCATCACGGTTCGCTTCACGCCACCGACCGGTCGAACCCAGGGCAGGAGCAGCGCAAACAGGACCGTTTCGCCGAAGGGAAACGACAGCAGGCCGAAGGCCGCCTGCAAGACCGGAACAGGCCCCTGTTCCAGCATGGGGCGCAAGTTCTCCAGGTGTACGTCTTTTGCGACCAGGATGGTGCTGAACGCGACCTGGACCACGAGCAACATGACCATCACCTGGCTGGCGCGGGCCAGAGGTTCCAACCCCATTCGCACGCCATAGGCGCAAAGCAGCATCAGCGTCACGATGCAAACGCTGATCGGGGTGCTGGGAAGGAGCGACGTGGTCAGGAACTCCCCGAAGTTGCGCAGGACCAGGGCGCCCAGGTGCAGGCCATACCAGAGGTAAAGCAGCCCCACCAGTCGGCCCAGCCACTCTCCCAGCAGAATCCTGCTGTAGGCGACCAGGGACTGTTCCGGAAACAGGCGTGCCAGCGCGGTGTAAAGCCATACTACCGCCAGGCTGGCGCCACCGCCCAGCAGCAGGGCGAGCCATGAGTCCTGCTTGGCCTGTATGCCCATAGGCAGCACCAGGCTGCTTCCCACCAGGAATCCGAACAGCAGGGCTGCGAGCCCGGCCGTGTCAATCTGTTGGCGGTCGTTCATCGCGTACCCCCGGTACCGTCCGCACCATCTTCGGCTTATGCTGCCGCTGACGTCGGCCACTTATTCCCCACCGGTCACATGCATCAGCCGCGATGGAAGGCCGGCAGAGCCGGCGGTGGATATCCGCCCGGACCGCAGGCAATGCTAGGAACACAAAGGTGGTGGGAGGCATGTCCGCACCTGCGGAACGGATTTCGGCGCTGCAAGGGGCCATGCTGATCGCAAACACCATCCTGCCCACCGCCATTCTCTTTCTGCCGGCGACGGCAGCCGCCCAGGCAAAAGAGGATGCCTGGCTCTCGCCCCTGGTGGCCGCGGCGGGGGGGATGGGGCTGGCCTGGATACACACGGCCCTCGCCCTCCGCTTTCCTGGCCAGAGTCTCATTCAGTTGGCCGTCCAGGCCGCCGGGGGTGTTCTCGGCAAGCTGGTGGGGTTCTGCTATTTATGGTGGTGGCTCCACATCACCGCCGTGATCCTGCGGGAATTCGCCGAGTTCATGACCATCGGGGTCGCACCGACGACCCCGATCAGCGTCTTCATCCTGGTCATTCTGGCACTTTGCGCCTACGCGGTTCGGCACGGAATCGAAGTGCTGGCCCGGGCCAATGAGCCGATCCTGGCAGCAATGACCGTCTCCCTGCTTATGTTGGTTGGGCTCGTGGCCAGCAAAATGCGGCTGGACAACGTGATGCCCTTTCTGGCCGACGGCCTCGGCCCGGTTCTCAAGGGTGCAGTCGCCCCCGTGAGCTGGATGGGCGAGGTGGTGACGGCTCTGATGGCGGTCTTTCCGTACCTGGCCAAACCAAAAGAGGCCCGCCCTGTGGCAATGGGCGGGCTGTTGTTTACCGGCGTGATCCTCAGCGTGATCGGGTTCGCCACGCTGGCCGCCGCAGGAGTGCATGCGACCATGACCGCGCGGGTGCCCACGCTGTTGATCGCGCGCCTTATCGAGATGGGCGACACCGCGGAGCGCATGGAGCCGCTCTTTGTTGCCATCTGGGTCAGCGGCAATTTTGTCAAGATCAGCATCTTCTATTACTCGCTATGCCAGGGCATCGCCCAGTGGCTCGGCCTTCAGGATTACCGCCCACTGGTGCTGCCTGCCTTCACGTTGGTGGCGCCCCTGTCCCTCATGATCTTCGAGGATTCCGCGCAAATGAGCAGCTTTCTGGACAAAACTTGGCCCCCCTACGCCATCGTGCTCTTCGAACTGGGATTTCCCGCCTTGTTATTACTGCTCACCTTGATGCGGGGCACCGGCACCAAGGTTGCCCGAAACGCCTGACGCATGCCGGGGACGACGAATCCAGGCCAGGGCCAGGAGGAGCCATGGCAACAGGATGCCCACGGCGATCCCGTAGATCGGATACGTCACGTTCAGGAAGCGCTGGACCTCCGGCCCGTTACCTCCGATCAAGATAGCCAACCCGCCCATGATCAGGCTTAGCGGTGTGATAACGGGCCTATAGTCGCCCAAGTTGGCCAGCGAAGCCAGGCCGGTGGCCGCCGCCCAGAGGAAGACCGACGCCTTGACGAATGATCCGAGCGTCCAGAGGAAGACCCCTACGACGTCCATATTCGCAACGAAGTCGGCGACCTCAATGCGCTTCAGTTCCTCGAACGTGGGGTAAACCATGTTCTGGACACTGTTGATGCCGAATACAGCCGTACTGCCGGTGATCGGTCCGATGAAGAGTACGCCGATGACGACCACGGCCCACAGTACCCGGTGGTAAGGCCGGTCGGCAGAGCTCAGGAAGGAGCCGAACATCCCGAACACCGCTGCCTCGGCAAAGAGTCCTAGAAGAGCCATACCACCTCGAAACACCGGTGCCCATCCCAGCTCCAGGACCGGAAGCAACTCCACATATCGCTTGTCCTTGTGAAGCAGCACGGATGCCATGAGGCCGAGACATAACAGAAGCGGCAGTACGATATCATTCGCCCGTGCCACCGTCTCAATGCCCTTCTTGGCAGCGTATGTAACCAGGCCCAGCGTGACTCCGATCACGACCGACAGGGGCGTTGTCGGCATGCTCAGGCGTATGAAGTCCCCGAAATGTCGGACCAGCATCGCACCAACATGAAGGAAATACCAGATGAAAACCAGGCCCAGAACCCGTCCCACCACTGGGCCGGTCACAGCAACACTGATCTCAACCAGATTCCGGCCCGGGAGGATGGAGACCAGGCGGATAACGGCCAGAAACAAGGCAGCGTATGCCAGAGTAGCGGCGATCAGGGAGATCCAATCATCGGGACCGGCATAGTGGGCGACGATTCGGACAAACAGCAGGTGGCCGGTAGAGGTCAGGGCCGTCACCAGCAGCATGGCTGCTTGTCGCAGACTGATCCGCTCCGTCGGTAACACGTGGTCACCCCCATGGAGGTGATCATTCCCAGTTCCGGCGTGGTGCATCCTCGGGGGCCTCAACCTGTGGCGAGTTCTCCCAATTACTGGGCTTATCAACGGGCTGAGGCCGGGCCGCCGAAAGAGGCGGCCCGGCCGGCTTATGGGATGGGTCCGCTGCGGTCTTACGTCGCCTGGCACCATTGTACAGGTCCCGGCTGAAACCTCAGCCACAACATCCTATGCGATCTTGCTGAAGAGTGCATCCGGGGTGCCCGCCTCACTCGAAGCTGACCACCGTTCCCGACGTGGCCGTGGCAAGGAGACTCAGCGCAGTGGTAAGCACTCGTTGCTGGGTCGCACGGTCCCCGGGCGGGCCCATGGTCTCGCCCCGGGTAAACGGCGTGACCAGACCCCGCGGATACCTGACCCTTAACATGGCGCCCTTCAGGGTGCCCACGGCGATCGTGGGAACGCCCGCCCGTTCCACAGCCCTGGCAATCAGTCCACCGGACTGATGACAGACCGGTCAGACCGGCACCAGCAGCATGGCGTCGCAGCCGTCTGAGCGCGCCGCAGCGGCGATCACCTCGGCCGACGTGCGGCAGAGGGCGGCAGCGTTGGTGCAGTACCCGCTGATGGAGAAGATCGGGCCGAGGCTCCCCAGTTCGCCTGCTGTGACCATGGCCCGCAGGTGGTCCAGCGGCAGCACGGCGTTCCAGTCGGCCTCGGCGGCGGCGTGAGGGTAGTGGGTATGGGCGATGGACAGATTCGCCGCCTTCACATCCGCCGGCAACTCCCGCAGACCAACGTCGCCTTCCACATCTGCCGCGGTGAACGGCGCTTGCTGATGGGTGAGGTAGAGGCCGGCGGTTGAGACGACTGCCAGCCGCGTCTGATTCAGCGGCTTCAAGAAAGGTACAAAGGGTACTTCGGCAGGCTGCACATGGGGATAGCCCACAAAGCCGTCCTTCCAGTTTGCTGCTTCCAGCAAGGGACGTTGGCGTTCAATCCAGGTCTGGTAGGCCTCTTCCCAGCCTGGAAGCGGATCGGAATAGGGCATGGTTCCATTCCTTTCTGATGTCCGTGTCGCCGCTGGGGGCCGGGGTCGATCGTGATCAGCACCCCAGCCACTTGCGCAGCAGGAGAATCTGTGCGCGGTGGTGGGCGATGTGAGCGATTGCGTAGACGACGGTCTGCCGCTTATTCAGCGCCAGACCGCTGAGGAGCCGCATCCCGTCTTCATCCAGCGCCTCCGGAGCGAGAGCGCCTAACGTCTCACGACTGAGCCTGCCCGCCGCGGCCAGTTGTTCGAGCAGTTCAGCGCGGGTGGCCGGTTCGACGCGAAAGGCGCTCTGGCGGTCAACGCCTGCTGGAACTCCCCCTACCTGTTGACCGATCATGAGCCGCTCCATGTCGGCCACGTGGCGTACGAGCATGCCGATGCTGTTGAAGTCGGGTCGAATGCGGGCATTCAGCGCCTGCTCGTCCAGCGGTTCCAGCTCACGGACCAGCAATCCGCGCACGCCCTCCAGGAGCTCAAGCAGGTCGGAGATTTCCTTGTTCATACTACCACCCCGTTTTGAAGCATCGCCCGGTGGCCTAACGGTCTTCGGCCGCGTTTTCCGGCTCGAGGTCGACACCGAGGCCGTGGGCGATGCGGTTGACATAGTTGAAATAGGCGACCACCTGGTTGAGGTCGACGATGTCCCGGTCCGTGAGCCCCTGCTCCCGCAGGGGGTCCAAGTCGGTCGCGACCAGCTCGGACGGGCGCAGCGTCAACTTCTCCGCATATGCGAGCATGGCGAGGAGCCGGGGGGCCAACGTCAGGGACCGGGAATTTCGCTTGAGACCGGCGACCAGGGCGTCATCCCTGGTCAGGGCACGGAGCGCCGCCCCGTGATGGACCTGTCAGTAATGGCAGTGGTTCAGACTTGAGACCACCGTGGCGACGGACTCTCGTTCGGCACGGCTCAGGCCGGACGGGCGGAACATGATCGTCCGATACAGCTGCACGTGCGCTTTCAGCGCTTCGGCATTCAGGCTGTGACTCTTGATGATGTTAGCGGGCCGGTTTTTCATCGTGGCGTACAGTTCAGCTAATTCACCCTCGGCCGCTTGCTCATGAACGACTTTGACCCAGGTCACCGGTCAGCACCCTCCCGTCATGTCGGATGGCTCACGCTCTCTTCTTCAGGGGGGCGGAAGAAAATTCCTGCCCGAAGTCTAGATCGGAAACGACACGCACCATGCCGAAGCTGCCCGGGGGCTTGGCCCCCGGGCAGCTGACCGCCCTTCCGGACGCGGCTGGCGATATACTCAGAGAATCAGCGGCGCATAGCCCTGGGCAACCAGATCGGACAGACTGGGGTGGCCGTGCAGTTCACCCTTGATCGGCAGACCGCTCTGCTTCACGTCCTCGGCTACGCCAAACGCCCCTGCGCAGTACTCGCAGACGCCGCCGATCAGCCCGAGTTCTTTCGTGGCCCGGTAGACATCGTGGTACTTGTTCTCGGGGTCTTCCAGCGTCTTGACCCAGGTGGTGCCGGCGCCGTCAAAAATCACGGAGACTTCGTGACCGGCGTTGTGCAGATCCTGGGCGTACAGGAGGCCGTGCAGGGCACGGGCCAGCTCCTGGGGGCCGGCGTGAACGACAATCGCAAACTTCATGGTTCTATACCTCCTCGGGTCTAATGGGGTTACTGAATGTAACCAACACGAGGATACTGCGACTCGACGACCGGTGTCGGTAATCCAGCATACAAAAGTATCCGGCGAAGTGGGGGATGGGGGGGACCGGTCGGTCCGGCTGGTCACAGGCCGGGTTGGTGCGGGGGGGCCGGCACGCGGGCGGCCAGATATTGATCGATGTGCACCGCCGCAATGTTGCCGGTGCCCAGTGCAATCGCGACCTGCTGGGTCATCGGGCGGAGATCGCCGGCGATCCATACGCCCTCAACGCTGGTGTCGCCCCGCTGGGATTTGGGCTCGACATGACCGCTCGCCGCCAGGGTCAACCCAAGCTGCTGGGCCAGGTCGGTGCGCGGGACTTTGGGACCGGCCACGAAAAAGGCGTCAGCGGCAATCGCCGTCCCATCGTTCAGGGTGACCGACTCCAGGCAGCCCTTGTGGCCGGTCAACTTCTGGATATCCCCCTGATACAGCGGCAGATGGCGCGCCGCAATCCAGGCGCGGTCCGCCTCCCGGAGGTCATCTTCGCCGGTGAGCAGCAGCAGTAGGTCCTGCGAATGCTCATAGAGGTGCTTTGCCGTTCCGACGGCCCCCCGGCTTTTGCCGACCCCGATGACAAGCGTTCGCTTGCCGGCGATCTCCGGCGCTTCGCAGTCCGGGCAGTAATACAGGTTGCACTTGCCGGCGTAGGCAAGGCAGGGGCGGTAGTCGCCATCCACCGTGGGATGATAACGCGCCACGCCCGTGGCCAGGAGCAGCGTCCGGCCGGCGTACCAGGAGCCGTCTTCGGTTTCGGCCACGAAGGCGCCCGCCTGCCCGGAGACCCGCACGACGTTCGCCGGTTTCACTTCGGCTCCCATCGCTTCGGCCTGCCGGCGCAGCTCCTGCTGAAGCTGGATGCCGGTCCGTCCCGCGAAGCCGGGGACGTTCTCCAGAGTGTTCAGGGTGTAGAACAGGGGACCCGTCCGGCGGTCCAGGACCAGCGCCGAGCGCCCGTGCCACGCCAGGTGCAGGGCGGCGCTCAGCCCGGCCGGCCCGCCGCCGATCACCAGGGTGTCGTAGGTGTCTGTCATGTCCGCGCGACTCCTCTCTCACATAGAGACGGCTCCACCCTGCTGGTGGAGCCGCGCTGTTTCAGTGGGCTTAACGGGTCGCATGCCCGGCTTTTTGCGCGCCGGCCGGAGCCCCTTTCTCCAGCCAGCCGAAGACCAGACCCAGCACCAGGCCGTAGATGAGGTGGCCCATCAGGGAGGGCATGCTGCCCGTCACCCCCGCTACGCTCCACTGCAGGCCCATGCCCGTCATGAGCGGCATCAGGGTCAGCGGGCCGAGCACATACCAGATGAAGCCGTAGATCAGGCCGCCGAGCCACGGCCGATTGAACCGGCCGAAGACCAGTGCGTAGCCGATGCCGAACATGGCGCTGATGGCGAGGTGGACCGCCCAGCCGACGAGCGCCGAATCGCTCCCCATCATCCCGGCGATCATCTTGATCATCCCCATCATTTGCATCAGCATCCCGAACACCAGACCCCCCGCCAGGCTACCGAGAACCCCGTTGACAAACCGCTTCACTGAACCTCTCCCCTTTCGTTTGTCGGTGAATTGAGTGTACCGCTCAGAACGTGCCGGTTCCGTAGTCTAGCTTACACTCCGCGCTCCAGTTCCGATTTTGCCCGTTCCCGGTTAATCCGAAGTTCCTTGCGCCCTGTCCGGACGATCTCTTCCCGGGCCAAACCCGCCAGCGTGGCACTGACCGTCTCGCGGGTGGCGCCGATCATGGCGGCCAGGTCCTGGTGGGTCAGGTCGGCGGAAATCAGCGTCCAGGGCCCGTCGCTGTCGGCGCCGAACTCCGCCGCCAGCCGGAGCAGCAGGTAGAGCACCCGGGAGCGGACATCGCCCATGGCCAGGTGTTCCAGCAGTTCGTGGACTTGCCTGAGCTGCGCGGAGAGCACCTCCACCACCCGCAGGGCGAGCTGCGGGTGCTGCTGCATCATTCGCTCCACATCGGGCTTGCGCATGAGGCAGAGCATAGTGTCGTCGATGGCTTCGGCATAGGCGCCTTGCGTCCCGGTCGAGAATTGCCCGACTTCGCCGAAGATGTTGCCGGGGCCCAGGAGGGCGGTGGTAAACTGCTTGCCTTCCGCATTCATCTTGTAAATGCGGACCCGGCCTTCTTTCAACAGGTAGAGCACTTCGGAGCGGTGCCCGGGCTCCATGATGGTGGTACCCTTCGCGACGACGTTCATGGGCGCGATGCGGTCAACTTCCATCAAGGCTTCCCGCGGCAGAACCTCCATGATGTTGATGCGGGACAGGTAACCCAGCTTATCCACGTGTCGCCCTCCTTCACGTAGCTGCCATCAGCCGCTCAAACTCCTCCGGGTCAAACCCGTGCATGACGAGGTCGCCAACGACCAGCAGCGGTGTGCCGATGCCGCCCAGCCGCTTGAACTCAGTATGCGCCGCCGCATCCTGCAGGACATCACACACCCGGTACGGCATCCCGACCTGATCGAAGTACCGGCGGGCGGCATCCCCACCGGGACAACCGCCGTGGGTGTACAGCAAAACCGATTCCGTTCTTTTCATTTGCGTTCCTCCCGTCGAGCGTGCTCTGGGAGAAATGATACCCGGCTTTTTCACTCCGCACCGTAATCTGCTTTACAGTCCCCTGCCTTCTTGGTTCTGTGAACTGGCTTACAGGCCGATGACGAAAAGTGTTGTACACTGGTGGCCGATGGGACCAAACGGACACGATGGGAGTGCATGGCGGGCAATGCTAAAGCGAATCGTCGGGACCCTGGTTTATCCGCCCCACCTGCGGCGCACCGGCTTGATCGCCCTGGCCGTCGGCACCTGGCTGACTGTTGTGAACCAGGGGGACCTGATCTGGTCCGGGCGATTCCAGCCGACCATGTGGCCCAAGGTCCTACTCAATTACTTGACCCCCTTTGTCGTGGCAAACCTGGGCCTGCTGTCATCGGCGGGAAAACAGCCATAGGCTTGCCACAGGGGCGGCGGAGGAATGGCCCATGAGTCTCAAACAGGGGATTTTTCGTTGGTACACCGAGTTGGTCACGCCGGGGGCGGCTGAAGTCCCGTTC
Organism: Symbiobacteriaceae bacterium; assembly: GCA_036504075.1. Taxonomy (GTDB): domain Bacteria; phylum Bacillota; class Sulfobacillia; order Symbiobacteriales; family Symbiobacteriaceae; genus DASXVX01. The sequence goes on from DASXVX010000073.1 coordinate 12,621, forward strand.
GTTCGACCGGGGCGTTCGTTGCAGCAAACTACCGTGGCGCTGGTCACTACGGCCGGGGTGCGCCTGACCGGGCAGGAGCCGTTTGATTGTGAGCACGGCGACCCGACCTTTCGTCCGATTCCCGCCGATGCGGACCTTAGCGCCTTGGTCCCGGACCATACGCACTACGATACTGCCGCCCCGCAGGCAGACATCAGCTGCGTCTTTCCCCTGCAAGTGTTGCGGGAACTGGCGGCCGCAGGCGAAATCGGCGGAGTGGCGCCCGTTCACTTTGGCTTCATGGGTTATATTCCTGACCTGAAGCCGCTGCTGGAACGGTCGATTCCAGAGCTGGTGCAGCGGCTGCAGGCGGCGGGCGCAGGGGCCGTGCTCCTGTCACCGGGCTGATATATGTGCCATCGGTCCGTTGGACTGATCCAGAGAGGCATCGAAGCCGCCGGCATCCCGACCGTTTCCGTGACACATTTACCGCGGGTGACTGCCAAAGTGGGCGTCTCCCGAGCGATCCAGGTACCATGGCCCCTGGGCCAGGCCTGCGGCCCTGCCGGTGAGCAGGAGACCCACCGGCTTGTGGTTCGGGCTGCGCTCAGGCTTCTCGCGGAGGCCACTGCCCCCGTTATGGCCCAGTTATAGCGTTTCCCCGGCAGGCGCCAGGCCTGCCGGGGTTTTTGATGTTTCGGCGCCTCTGTATGCTCGCTTACGGAATGGCGGGCGGACCGCCCGGTATCATAAGGATGTACTTCGGAGCGAAGGAAAGGCGGCTGAGGGATGCGTTATCTATCGTGGCTGCTGGCGGTTGTGGTGATCCTGAGCGGCTGTGCCAAGGGGCCGGCCCCGGTGCCCGTCAAAGCGGCGCCGGCGGACCCGGCGACCGCACCCTGGTCGGAGGTAGTGGCACAGGCGAGAGATCACGAGGTTTCCATCTATATGTGGGGCGGCTCGGATTCCATCAATACCTGGATGGACACCTACGTCTCTGGGCAGGTGAAAGCCAAGTACGGCGTTACCCTGAAGCGAGTGCCGGTGGCTGCCACCGCCGATGCCATCAACAAGTTGCTGGGCGAGAAGCAGGCCGGACGCACCACTGGGTCGGCGGACCTGGTCTGGATCAACGGCGAGAACTTCAAGGCGGCCCGGCAGGGCGACCTGCTCTGGGGGCCGTTTGCAGAGCGGCTGCCCAGCTTTACGGCCTACTACGACACGAAGGCCCCGGACGTCGCTTCAGACTTTGGCTACCCGGTGGAGGGCTATGAGGTTCCCTGGGGGAAGGCGCAGTTTGTCATGACGTACGACAGCGCCAAGGTGCCCAACCCGCCGAAGAGTTTTGCCGAGCTGGCTGCGTGGGTGAAGGCCCATCCCGGGCGGTTCACCTACCCGGCTCCGTCCACGGACTTCACCGGCAGCGCCTTCCTGCGCATGGCGCTGTACGAAACCACCGGCGGCTACCAGCACTATCTTGGGGCCTACGACCAGGCGAAGCTGGAGGCCAAGTGGCAGAAGACCTTCGACTACCTGAACGGCCTGAGGCCGTATCTGTGGCGGCAAGGCACGACCTACCCGGAGAACCTGGCGAAGCTGGATCAACTTTACGCCGACGGCGAGGTCTGGATGTCCATGCATTATGATCCCAGCGCCGCTGCCAACCTGATCGCCAAGGGCACCTATCCGGCCACGACCCGGACGTTCCTCTTCGACGCAGGCACCATCGCCAATACGCACTTCCTGGCTGTTCCCTTCAATGCTCCCAACAAAGCCGGCGCCATGGTCGTCGCCGACTTCCTGCTCTCCCCCGAGGCCCAGCTTTCCAAGTTCGACCCGAAGAACTGGGGCGACTTCCCGGCGTTTGATCCGGCCAAGGCGCCTGCGGGCGTCAAGGACGGCCTGACGAAGATCGACCTGGGGCCGGCGGTTCTGCCCCCCGCCGTATTGGCTCAGCACCGGGTGCCGGAGATCGAGGCAGACTACCTGAAGCATCTGCAGGACGGCTGGACCCGGTATGTGGCGCAGGCAAAGTAGCCCGTATCTGCTTCTTCTGCCGGCCCTGTTGGTGCTGGGGGTGCTCTTCCTGGGCGGGCTGGCCGTCGCCTTTGAGCAAAGCCTGGGGGTCATGCCGGCGCTGGGGCGCCTGTCGCCCACCCTGGACTATGTCCGGATCGTTCTGGCCTCCCGGGAGTTCTGGACCGGTTTCGGCCTGACCGCCTACATTGCGCTGACGGCCACGGTGCTCGCCTGCGCCGCCGGCCTCCTGCTGGCGGTTGGGTTGGCTGCGGCCGGCTCCCGGAGCGATACCCTGCTGGCCCGGCTGCCGCTGGTGGTGCCCCATACCGTGGCGGCCTACCTGACGATGATCTGGCTCTCACAGTCTGGATTGCTGGCCCGGCTGGCCTTTCGGGCGGGCCTGATCCGGGAGCCGGGAGGGTTCCCCGCCCTGGTCAACGACCCGTACGGGCTGGGCATCATCCTGACCTACGTCTGGAAAGAGGCGCCCTTCGCAGCGCTTATGCTCTATCCGCCGCTGGCGGCGGCGGGCCGGGGTCTGCTGGACGCGGCGGCGACCTTGGGCGCCGGCCGGCTCCAGCGCTGGCGCCACGTGATCCTGCCGCTGGTGGCGCCGGCGCTGGGCGCGGTGGCACTCATCATCTTCAGCTATACGTTTGGCGCTTACGAGGTGCCGTTTCTCCTGGGACAGACTTATCCCCGGACTTTGCCGGTGGCGGCAGTGGAGCGGTTCCTCAGTCCGGATCTGGCCGACCGCCCGGTGGCGATGGTCTATAATCTGGTCATCACGCTCATGACCAGTGCGGCGGTCTGGCTCTACCTGGGGCGGTTGGCGCCCCGGCTGGAACGGGGGAAGGGGACATGAGACGGCTCTCGCTCCTCTGGTTCGGATTACCGCTGGTTCCACTGGTGCTCTGGTCGGTGGCCTTCGGCTGGCGATGGCCGGATTTGCTGCCTGCCGCCTGGAGCTTCCGGGCCTGGCACTACCTGGGGTCGCCGCCGGCAGGGCTGGGACCGGCGGTGGCGGAGAGCCTCTTCATCGCCCTGGCGGTGACGCTGCTGGCGCTCCTCATCGGGGTGCCGGCCGGCAAAGCACTGGGCACGTGCACCTTCCGGGGCCGGCGGGCGGTGGAGTTCCTCTTCTACCTGCCGATTATGGTGCCGGGCGCCTCCGCAGCCATGGGGCTGCAGCCCTGGCTGATCCGGCTCGGGCTCACCGACCGGCCGGCCGGGGTGGTGCTGGTCCATCTCATTCCCGCCTTGCCCTACCTGATTCGGGCCGCGACCGCCGGGTACGCCGCCCTCGACCCGCTGGTGGAGCAGCAGGCCCGGACTCTGGGGGCTACACCCGCTCAGGCCTGGCGGCTGGTGGTGCTGCCGGCGCTGGCGCCGGCCCTGGCGGCAGGGGCAGGGCTGGTCTTCATCATCTCGCTCAGCCAGTACCTGCTGACCCTGCTGATCGGGGGCGGGAAGGTCGTCACCCTGCCGCTCCTGCTCTTTCCCTTTATCTCTGGCGGCGACCGGGCCATCGGCGCAGCCCTGAGCCTGGTCTTTACGGTACCCGGGCTCCTGCTCTTCTGGCTCCTGGATGCGTGGCTGCGGCGCTATCGGCTGGAGGTGAGATTGTGAGCGACCTTGTGGTGCATGACCTGACGAAGCGCTATGGCGGCGGGGCCGGGATCGAAGCGATCGACCTCGCGGCGGCCCCCGGCGAACTGCTGGCCCTGGTTGGCCCGTCCGGGTGCGGGAAGAGTACGCTCCTGCGGACCATAGCCGGGCTGACGGCCCCGGACCGGGGCCGGGTGCAGGTGGACGGCCGGGACGTGACCGACCTGCCCCCGGAACGGCGGTCCACCGTGATGCTCTTCCAGCAGCCGCTGCTGTTCCCCCACCTGACGGTGGCAGGAAACGTGGCGTTCAGCCTCCGGCTCCGGGGCGCAGACCGCCGGGAGGCGGCCGCGACGGTGGCCGGCGCCCTGCGGACCGTGCAGTTGGAGGGGTTGGACCATCGCTATCCGGACCAGCTGTCGGGCGGCCAGCAGCAGCGGGTGGCCCTGGCCCGTGCCCTGGCGGCGGCCCCGCAGGTGCTGCTCCTGGATGAGCCCTTCAGCGCCCTGGACGCGCCCTTGCGGGCCGAAATGCGGGAACTGCTCCGGCGCTTACAGCGGCAACGCAGCCTGACCATGCTCTTCGTCACCCACGACCAGGAAGAGGCGTCACTCCTGGGCGACCGCATCGCCGTCATGCAGGCGGGGCGGCTCCGTCAGATCGGTGCGGCGGCCGACCTTTACGATCGGCCTGCCTCCGAAGTGGTGGCCCGCTTTTTCGGCGGCGCTGCCCTGGTGCCCGGCCGGGTCATCGAGGGCCAGTGCTTCACCGAGGTCGGCCCCTTCCCGGCGAACGGGGCGACCGGCGGGGACGTGCTGGCGGTCATCCGGGCCGACCAGGTCATCCTGCAGCCGTGGCGGGCCGGGCAGCCGGAGGCCCGCATCCTGGACGTGCACTTCGCCGGTGGACTCTTGCTGGCGCAGGTGGAGTGTGCCGGTGTCGTGCTCCAGGCACGGCTGCAGGTCCACCCGGGCTTTGCACTGGCGCCGGGACAGCCGGTCGCCCTGCGCATCCAGGGGCCGGTCTGGTGCCTGAAGGAGGAGGTGGACCGGTGTCCTTCACCGTTGACGCTGTCCGCGGACTGATTCTCCGGTCCGGCCCGCTGGGGCCGCTGATGGCCATCGGGCTTTATGTGCTGCACTCGTTCGTGCCCTTTCCGGCCCAGATTCTGACCTTTACCATCGGCGCCGTCTACGGCCCGGTGGGTGGCGTGATACTAAGCTGGGTGGCCGCCATGGCGGGCGCCGCCGTCGCCTTCGGGCTGGCCCGCTGGGGCGGGCGCCCCCTGGCGGAACGGTTCGTGCCCCGAGCCTACCTGGTGAAGTTCGACACCTGGGTGGAACGCTACGGGGTCCGCGCCTTGCTGGGACTGCGGCTGATTCCTCTGGTCTCCTTCGATCTGATGAACTACGCCGCCGGCCTCAGCCGGGTCCCCTGGTGGACCTTTCTTTGGACCACGGGACTGGGCATCCTGCCCATGACCGTCCTGGAAGTAGTGGCCGCCGACCAGCTCAGGCAAGGCAAGTCGGCCGGACTCTGGCTCATCGGCGCGGCGGTGCTCCTGACGGCGCTCGTCTGGATCTGGAAACGGAGGCGTGAAGCATGATTGACACGTATCTGCGCAGGTTTGTCCAACCGGTCTTCGACCAGACGGCCGCCACCATGGACCGGGCGGGTGCGACGCCCAACCAGGTGACGGTAGGCGCCTTCGCTGTCGGGCTGGCAGCCGGCCCGCTGGTGGCCACTGGCCATCCGTTCTGTGCCACCGGTGTCCTGTGGCTCTCCGGCTTGCTGGACGTAGTGGACGGGTCGCTGGCCCGCCGGACCGGGCGGAGTTCGGCCTGGGGCACGACCATGGACATCGTCTTCGACCGGCTGGTGGAAGTCGGGGTCATGCTGGGATTGGCGGCCCGTTATCCCGCAGCGGGGACGGCGATGCTCTGGCTCATGGGCGCCATCATCTTCTCCATGACGGTTTTCCTGACGGTGGGCGCCCTGGCCGAGAAGCAGGGAGTCAAGTCGTTCTACTACCAGGCGGGGGTGATGGAGCGGACGGAGGGGTTCATCCTCTTCTCGGCGATGATGCTGCTGCCAGCCTATCTGGTGCCGCTGACGTGGCTGTTCGTGGCGGTGGAGAGCTTCACCGGGCTCCAGCGGTTCTACGAGGCGCATCAGATCTTTTCCCGTAATGACATGTGAAAGCTGGAGGTGGTCTTCATGGAACGTTTTGACCTCGCGGTCATCGGCGCCGGCACTGCCGGCCTGGTGACGGCGGCAGGCGCGGCCGGGCTGGGTGCCCGGGTCGTCCTGATTGAGCGGGACCGCACCGGCGGCGAGTGCCTGTACACCGGCTGCGTGCCCACCAAGGCGCTGGTCAAGGCCGCCAAAGTGGCGCACACCGTGGCCACGGCGGGCCGCTTCGGCGTCGCCGTGCAGGGCGTGAGGACCGACTATGCCGGCGCCCGCGCCCACATGCTCGCGACCATCCGGCAGATTGAGCACCACGATTCCCCCGAACGGTTTCGGAGCCTGGGGGTAACGGTCCACAAGGGGACGGCCCGGTTCATCTCGCCGACCCGGCTGGAGGTGGACGGCGAGCTCCTGGCGGCGAACAAGACGGTGATCGCTACGGGTTCGCGCTCCGTCGCTCCGCCCATCGAAGGGCTGGCGGCAACCGGTTTCTGGTCCCACGTGGAGGCGCTGGCGGCTGTTCGGCTGCCCCGTTCGGTGATCGTGCTGGGCGCCGGACCGATCGGCCTGGAGTTTGCCCAGGTCTGGACCCGGTTTGGCGTGCAGGTGACCGTGCTGGAACGCGCCCCACAGATTCTGATCCGGGAGGATGCCGAGGCAGCAGAAATGGCCGGGGCGATCCTGGCCGCCGAAGGGGTGGCGCTCGTCACCGGCTTTGAAGCGGTTCGGGCCCACCGCGACGGTACGCAAAAGGTGATCGCGGGCCGGACGGCAGATGGCCGGGACCAGGAGTACCGGGCGGACGAGCTGTTCGTGGCCGCCGGCCGCGCGCCGAACCTGGAGGAGCTGAACCTGGAAGCCGCCGGTGTGGCCTTCGACCGCCGCCGCATCCTGGCGGACGCGTCCCTGCGTACCACCGCCCGCAACATCTGGGGGGTGGGGGATACGGTCGGCCCCTACCTGTTCACCCACACGGCGAACTACCAGGGGCGGCTGGTGGTCGGGAATGCGCTCCTGCCGGTCCGCCGGAAGGCTGACTACGGCGTCGTGCCCTGGACGACGTTCCTCGACCCCGAAATCGCCCATCTGGGCCTGACGGAAGCGGAGGCGAGGGAGCAACACGGCGATGGGGTCAAGGTGTTCCGTTACGCCATGAGCGACCTGGATCGGGCCATCACCGACGGCGAAGAGCGAGGGTTTGTCAAGGTGATCACCGACCAGCGTGGCCTGATTTTGGGGGCGCACATCGTCGGTCCCCACGCCGGGGACCTGATCCATGAACTGGCCCTGGCCAAGCGGGAAGGGATCGGCATCGGTGCCGTCTCCCAGATGATTCACGCCTACCCGACCCTGGCCGAAGGGGTCCAGCGCGCAGCGGACCAGTACTGGCGCGAGCGGTTGTTTGGTGGCACCAGTCCGGCGGGCCGCTGGCTGAAGCGGGCCGTGCGGCTGTTCAACTAACCTGGCAGGCAGTCACCGGTCATGAGCCAGAATGGTTTCTCTGCTTCTCAGGCAGGCGGATGCGCAGAATGTCTGTTTCGGCGAAAAGCGGGCCGACGGAAAGGCCGAGACGGCGGTAGACCGATTCGGGAATGCCGATGTCCGCCAGGTAGAGATCGCCGACAAACGGCGCGGCAACTGGCCCCATCAACCCGATCTTGGGAAGGGCCAGGGTAAGGGTGGCCCGTGCCCGAATGCACGGACCGCACGGCGCTCCGCTGGTGACATCCAGGCCGGAGGGCGCGTCGAGAGCCAGCACCGGCAGCCGCGACCGGGTCGTCCACTCGATCAGTTCCGCGGTAGCGCCTTGCACGGGCCCGGTCAGGCCGTAGCCCACCAGCGCATCCAACACCAGGGCGCCCTGCGGCAGCGTCGACGGGAGCGGCGGCTCCGTACTGATAAAGACGCCCATTTGCCGCAAGGTGTGAAGCTGGTGCCCGGGGACTCCGGCGTAGGTCCCGGCGGGGGCCGACAGGACGACGTGCACGGGTAGTCCCCACCGCTGGAGATGCCTGGCGGCCACCAGCCCGCCGCCCCCGTTGTTGCCGCGCCCGGCCAGCACGACGAGGCTCTCCACGCCGCCAAGGTCTCTGGCCAGTTGCTGCGCCAGACGTGCCAGATGATGGCCGGCCAGTTCCATCATCTGGAGGAGCGCGATCCCTGCCTCCTCCATCATCAGGCGGTCCACTTCCCGCATCTCTTCGCCGGTCAAAGCCGGAATCTCCACACCAGTCAGCGGTTCATCGGTTGGCATTTCGATCAGCCTCCGGATTGGTTCCTGGTATCAAGCAGGCCATGCATTCGACCAGAATGGCGGTTCTTCCTCGCTGTATGCCTCCAGTGGCCCGGCTGAACGAAATAAAGGAGTCGTGAGGCATGCGCAAACGTGCCAAGGCACGACTTGCCCTGGTCGTGGGCCTTCTCCACGTCCTTGCCCTGGTTAGCGGCTGTGCCGCCAAGCTTCCGCCAGTGGCAGACGCAGTTCCGACCGGCTCCGAGGTCCTCGCTCTGCAAAGCGTTCCCAAAGGCTACGCGGTGCTCTCCCGGAATGGGGCCCTGGTGAGGATCACGGTTGTCACCGAGTCCGGCATCTACCGGGGGGGCGACATCCCCGTCGACCCGACCGTTCCCCTGCCAGCCCCACTGATCGCCGGGGCCTTTGGGACCGCCATTGTCGCAGGCGTTGTACACGACGCACGGGCCACCGCCGTGGAACTCGTGGCAACCAAAGGAAAAGTCCTGCGCGTGCCGGTGGTTCGGGGCGGATACCTGTTCGTCTATCCGCCCGGCGACGGGCACAGCCGGATCAGGATCAGCACCCTGGACGAGAGCGGGATGCTTCTCTCCCAGTGGTCGAACTTGTGAAAATCGGTGGTGCCATTTGGTTTTGTGAACTGGCTTACAGACGATGCCCAAGAATGCCTGTATACTATTGCCGACTGCGATCAACGGACACGACGGGAGTGCGTGGCCTTTTTTTCGCCTCTTCATCGTGTTGATTACGCCGGGGGCGCGGCCCGACCTGAATGCGGGAGGTATTCATGTGAAAACGGAAATCGGCCTCTGGCTCCTGGCAGCACTGAGTGCCGGTGGAACAGTGACCGCCATCTGGTGGGCAAGCCGCAGTAGCCGGGAGGCAGCCCACTGGCGGGAACAGGCGGACCGATTTCGCACGGAACTAGTGGCACACGGCCAGGCCGACGCGACGACAGCCGCACGTTGGCAGCAGTCGGGGATGGTCATCTGCGACTTGGCGGCGACGATGGCTGAGCGTGCCGAACAGGTGCATGACCGGGCAGAGGCCATTGGGGCGAACGCGTGGTCCAACTCCGCCACCACTGATTCACTGTTGACAGTCGCCGCGGAACTGGCGGCGGCCGCCACGCAGGTGACTGCTGCTGCCGAAAGCCAGGCCCGGACCATGCAGGAAATGGCGGCCGATTCAGAAGCCATCTCCGCCAGCTTGCAAGCCGTCCGGGCTCGGGTGGAGTCGGCGTCCGGGGACAGTGCCGCCAGCCTGGAGGCGGCACGGCGCGGCGGTGGCCGCCTGGAGCATGCGTTGACGGGCATCGCCCGCGGGAGCGAGGCGGTCCTTACCGCCGGCGGCACGGTGAAAACTCTGGCCGATGCCACGTCGCAAATCACAGCGATTTCCGCCCAGATCGCCGACGTGGCGGAGCAGACCAACCTGCTGGCTCTGAATGCCAGCATCGAGGCCGCCCGGGCCGGCGAGCACGGGCGGGGGTTTGCGGTGGTGGCCCAGGAGGTTCGCAAACTGGCCGAACGGGCGGCCCTGGCCACGGCGGACATCAGTAAGCTGGCTGTGCGGATCCAGACGGACACAGCCACCGTCATGTCCACCATGGCCGGTGCGGACCGGGACGTGCAGGCAGGCGTGGCCGCTGCCCGGGAAGCCGGCGCCGGGCTGGCCGAGATCGTGCAGGCGGCCGAGCGCTCTCACGGGGCCCTGACGGCGGCCGTGGCGATGGTCGGTGACCTGCAGACCCGGGGCGCCGGCCTGGCGCGGGCCATCGGTGAAATTGCTGCGGTGACCGAGGAACACGCCAGTATGGCGGAACAGGTGAAAGTAAGCTCCCACAGCGTGGCGGACCATGCTCGGGAGATCGCGGGCAAAGCCCGGGCCAACGCCGAAACGACGCAGCTACTGGTGACCGGGGCAGGTGAGAATCGCACGGCTGCCCTGCGCATTCAGGCCGAGGCCGACATACTTCGGGGGGAAATGCAGTGACGACAACGCGCCTGAGTCGGGTCCCGGTGCCCGCGGTGGCTGGGGCCGTCGCTCTTCTCGATCAGCTTGCTAAAGCGCTGGCGATCCGACTGTTGCCGGCCAGTGGACTGGTCTATAACACGGGCGCGGCCTTCGGCTTCCTTTCGGGACATGCCTGGGCGTTGGCCGCAGCGGGCCTCGCGGCAATCCCGCTGCTGCTCGGCATGGACCGGCTCTGGCAGTTCGGACAGGCTGGGCGCTGGGGGCTGGCCCTGGCCCTCGGGGGTGCGGTGGGAAACACGCTGGATCGGCTGCTCAGCGGGCGAGTCGTGGACTTCATTACGGTGCCGGGGTATCCCTTTCAATTCAACCTCGCCGATGTAGCAATCCGTCTTGGCGCGATGCTGTTGCTGTTTGACATAATCAGGCACGCCAAGAGCGAACAGGCGGCCGGACGGGCGAAGCTGCAGACTGTGCGGTCGGGATCCCCCTGAATTTGGCATGCGTCCACTACGCGAGAGAGGGAGGGTGAGGCTGATGGAGGCCGTATCTGTCATCCTGTACACCCATGCCGGTTGCCCGGGCGGAGCGGCCGCCTGCGTGAATCGGAACTCCCCTCCTGGTGGTGGGCGGGTACATCATGCACGGTTTTGACCCGGAGGAGTTTGAACGCCTGGAGGCCATGGTGGAAAGGAGAGCGGGTCGTGGATAAGCTCGGCTATCTCTCGCGTATCAATATTCTGGAGGTCCTCCCGAAGGAGGCCCTGGTGGAAGTGGCCAGGGTTGCGGCCATGGACGTCCTCCACAAGGGGACAACGATCATGCAGCCGGGGAGCGTTCCCGAGGTACTGTATCTCCTGAAGGAAGGCCGGGTCCGCATCTTCAGAGTGAACGCTGACGGCAAAGAGTTTACCACCGCCTTGCTGGGTCCCGGAAACATCTTCGGCGAGGTGGGTAGCTTTTCGACCGGCACGCAGGGGGCCTATGCCGAGGCTGTAGATGACGTCAGGCTCTGTCTCCTGCGCAAGCCGGACGTGGAAAGGCTGATTCAGCAGTATCCGCAACTGGCGATGCGGGTGGTGGAGGTCCTTTCGATCCGGCTGAGGCAGGTCCATGAGTTGTTGGAATATGTGGCGATGGGCGACGTGCGCTCCCGCCTGCTCTATTTGCTGCTGCGCCTGGCGGCAGAATTCGGCGCGGACGAGGACGGAGACTGGATGCTGATCGCCGCGGAACTGACGCATCAGGACCTGGGGTCGATGATTGGCGCCACGCGCGAGACGGTCAGTACCACCCTGGCCAGTCTGGCCCGGGATGAACTCGTCCGGACCGGACGAAAGGAGATCTGGGTGCATCGGCCAAGGGCGAAAGCCGCCGTGGAGCGGCGTTTCTAGGCCAAATTGTCGCACGGGGAGGCGCACTCGATGTCCCTGAGGCGGTTGAAACTCGCCGGAGTCGTCTTGCCGGTCGTCTTCCTGCTGGTGTTCGATTTCATCCGGCACAAGATCTGGTGGGCGGAACTACACACCTGGACGGGAATCATCGTTTCGGCGGTGACGTTCACCATCCTTTCGATCGGCTTCAGCCTCGGGCTCTTCAAGCAGATCGAAGAGCTCGACGCGGCCAATTGCCGCCTGCGGCAGGAAGCCCAAGAGACGGCCGAGTTCCTGGAGAACCTCATCCACTACAGTGGCGACGGCGTGATCGTCACCGATCTGGACGGGACGATTGTCCGCTGGAACAAAGGGGCCGAGGCCATTTACGGCTGGACCCCGGAAGAAGCCATGGGTTCCCAAACGCTCATGGTGCCCCCCGAACGCAAGCATGAAATCCCGATGATGATCGACCAGGTCCGGGTTGGTGGGTCACTGCGCAACTTCGAAACGGTGCGCCTTTGCAAAGACGGGCGCCGGATCGACGTGATGGTGACGGTCACCGCGGTGAAAAATGCCCGGGGCGAGATCACCGGCATGCTGGGTTTTTCCAAGGACATCACGGCGGAGAAGGCGCTGGAGCGGCAGGCGCAGCAACTGGCCATCCTGGAGGAGCAGGAGCGCATCTGTATGGACCTGCACGACAGCGTGATCCAGTCCATCTACGGGGTGGCCCTCCAGCTGGAGGACTGCGCCGACCAGGTGGAGGAGGCGCCTCAAGCCGTGCGGACCCGGCTGGACCGGGCCATCGACTCGCTGCATCTGGTGATGAATGACATCCGCTCGTACATTTTGCACCTGCGCCGTGACGTCAGGACCGACGGCGACCTGGCCGCCGGGCTTGCCGACCTGCTGAACGACTTTGAAGCCAATTCGCTGGTGCATGGCGACCTGGAGGCGTCCGGCGACAGCAGTTGGCTCACCTCCGAGCAGCGCACGCACCTCCTGCAGCTGACCAGAGAGGCGCTGTCCAACGTTCACCGCCACGCGCGGGCCACGCGGGTGAAGGTGACCGCCGATGAGGACGGAGCCGCCTTACGGCTGACCATCGCAGACAACGGGCGGGGCTGGGACACCGGGGCTCAGGGGACTACCCACCAGATGGGCCTCCGGAACATGGTGACCCGCGCCCGGGCAGCCGGCGGAGATTTGCAGGTGGAGAGTTCTCCTGGGGCAGGGGCGGTGGTGCGGGTCGTCGTGCCCAGACTTGGTTCCGCCGCAGCGTTTGCGAACGAGAGCACAGAGAGGGTGGGGCCATGACCGGACCACTGAAAGTACTGATCGTCGATGATCACGAAGTGGTGCGAATCGGCCTGAGGCAGCTACTGGAACGGAAGCCGGAACTGGTGGTGGTGGGGGAGGCCGGCACGGCGGCCGAGGCCATCGCAGTGGCGCGGGCGGAGCGGCCGGACGTGGTGATCATGGACGTGCGGCTGCCGGATGCCAGCGGCATTGAAGCCTGCCGGGAGATTCGCTCAGGGCGGCCGGCGGCCAAGGTGATCATGGTGACCTCCTACGCCGATGACGACGCCGTCTTAGCGGCCATTCTGGCCGGGGCATCGGGCTACCTGTTGAAGCAGGCCCGCGGTCAGGTGCTGGTGGAGGCGATTCTCACGGTGGGCACCGGCGGCACGCTGCTGGACCCGACCATCACCCGGCAGGTGCTGGAGCGCATTCGGGGCGGCGGGTCGGTGGCACAGCGGGTGGCCGGGCTATCGGAGCAGGAGCAGCGGATTCTGGATCTCATCAGCCGGGGCCGGACGAACCGGGAGATGGCCGAGGAGATGTACCTGAGCGAAAACACGGTCCGGAACTACGTCTCCAACCTGCTGCACAAGCTGAAGGTCAGCCGGCGGTCAGAGGCGGCGGCCATTGCCGCCCGCCTGCGCCCGAGCAGTGGTGCCGGCAGTGTGCAGTAAACCGCCTGCGAGGGCACACACGAAGGCCCGGTCTGAGCGAGTTATGGTGTTGAAAGGGGAAGCGACATGCTGCGTAAGACGGCTCTGGCCATGTTGATGACCTTGATGATGCTGGTGGCTGTGTCCGGGATTGCTAGTGCCCACGCAGTCGTATACCCAAAAACGGCAGTTTCCAACAGCTATCAAGCCTTTGCGCTGCGTGTACCTACGGAGAAGGAAGTCCCGACCATCCAATTGCGGGTGGAGATGCCTGCCGACTTTGCCGTATCGCGGGTGCGCCCGTTGCCTGGTTGGACCTATGCCGTGGAGAAGACGGCGGACGGCAAGGCGATCAAGGCGATCACTTGGACAGGCGGCAAGATCCTGCCCGGCGAGTATCAGGACTTTGAGTTCCAGGGCAAAACGGCCGCGAATCCCGGCAAGTACGCGTTCCGGGCGTTCCAGACGTACGCTGACGGTGAGACGGTCGAATGGACGGGTCCGGCGGATGCCAAGACACCGGCTTCGATCGTCGAAGTGGTGGCCGGTGTCACGACCACGGACGCCCACGGTCAGGAGCAAGCGATCGATCACAAGCCCACCGGCGCCCCTGCCACGCCCCCCGGTGCACCTGCAACTGCTCCGACGTCGGCCCCGGCCGGCTCCAATCCGTGGACGGCTGCGGCCGCGTACGGCGGGTTCGTCCTGGCGGTCGCGGCGTTGTTGGTCGCCTTTTGGCGTAGATAGGCCCATGCCGAATCGCTTGAAACCCCTTCTCCTTGCTGTGCTGGTGGTGGGCCTTTCACTGCTGAGCGCGAGGCCTGCCGACGCGCACGCGTTCGTCGTCAGCAGCAAACCGGGAAACGGCGAGAAGCTCGTGGAAGCTCCCGGCGAAGTTGAGGTCCGGTTTAATGAACCGGTGACGGCGGAGTTTACCCCCCTGGTCGTGCGCGACGACGCCGGCGCCCGCGTGGACGTCGGCGATGCACGTCTCGACCCTCAGGACCCCACCCTGGCCACAGTCAGTTTGAAGCCCCTGCGGCCCGGGTTTTACACCGTTGTCTATCGGATCACGTCATTAGACGGTCATCCGGTCGAAGGTGCGATCGCGTTTTCCGTGGGTGCGGTCACGGGGACCGGCCCGGCGGGGGCAGGGCCGGTCTCTGGGGGTAGTGCGGACCTGTGGGCCGGCCTGGTTCACGGCCTTGTGCAACTGCTGGCAGCCCTTCTGGCCGGCCTGACCGCCTTCCTGCTGTGCATTTGGCTCCCGGTGGCCGGGAGCGACAGGCGGTTGCGTGTGGAGAGATGGGCTACCGTGGTTGGAGTCCTGTTTCTGCTGGCCGGAGTCGCGGATGTCAGTCTCTATGCGGTCCGCGCATCGGGGGAGGGGTTTTCCCCCGGCCTGCTGGCGCACGCATACGCAGCCACTCGTGTGGGGCGAATCTGGCTCCTCCGGACAGGCGTGGCCCTGATTGCGGGTAGCGCGTTGGGATGGTCCGGCTCGGGCAGTTCGGGGTGGAAGCGCATAGTACTTTTGATCCCCGGCGCCTTCCTGCTAATGACCCTGACGATGCAAAGCCACGCCATGGCGACACGACAGATGTTGCCGTTCCTGGCCGACTGGATGCACCTGCTGGCCGTCTCCACATGGCTCGGTGGCCTGGCGGGTTTTGGCCTGGTGACCGTCCCGGTGTGGTGGAATATGGCGCCGGAGGAACGGAAGCAACTGTTGGGTCGGGCGGTCCCGCACTTCTCCCGTGCGGCTGCAGGCGCCGTCCTGCTTCTGACGGTTACCGGCCTGTATATGGCGCTCCTGCAGATTCCGACGTGGGCGTTGCTCTTTACCACCCGGTACGGTCAGGCCCTGCTGGTGAAACTGATCCTGCTAATGCCCGCGCTCGGGCTGGGTGGCTACAACCTGTTGCAGCGGGGCAGCGGCGCGTTCGGGCGGGCCGTTCGCACCGAGGTGGTCCTGGTGCTCGGCATCTTTATCGCTGCGGGTTTTCTCAGTATCCTGCCTCCGGCTCAGGTCGAATTTGCGACGCGATCGGGTGCCTTTGAAGCAAACGCGATCAGCGATGGCTACAAGATCACCCTGAAAATGCAGCCGAACCAGGTGGGAATTAACTTCCCGGTCGTCACGCTTGCCGATGCCCGCGGGATACCTGAACAAGGCGCCGGTGTGGCGATTCGCATCGTGATGATCACCCACGACATGGGTGTGCAGAACCTGACTGCCAGGGAGCAGTCACCGGGAGTTTACAAAGGCGACATGGCTGTCCTGGGCATGGACGGGGAATGGCAAGTGGAGGTCAGCGCCTTGACCAGATCGGGCCGGGAAATCCGCCGTACGTTCCAGATTAAGATACTGCCGCCGCTCGTTCGTTGATGAAGAGAATGCAAGCCGGCACAGGTCACCGGAAGGTGGCGGAACTTCAGCGGGGCCACAGGCATTACCTGTGGCCCCGTTTTCGGTTCGAGAGGTTAGCAGTCGGAAAGGGCCGCCGCTCTATGCACAGGGATCAGTAGGTGCAGCGTCAGCCCCCATGTTCAGCGGGTACCCAGCCGCTTCCCAGGCCCGCATTCCGCCTTTCACGTCCACGAGGTTGGTGTAGCCCAGCTTTACAAGGGCGTTTGCGGCAATATTGCTCATGTTCCCGCTGCGGCAGTAGAGCACGATGCGGGCGTGCTTGTCCGCCGGCAGCTTGGCGAGGTTCTCCGACCTCGTGATCTGGTCATAGGGAATCTCCAGGTCAGTGCCGTCAATGCGTCCTTCAAAGGGGATGTGGACATTGACCAGCACGAAATCTTTCTTCCCCAGCGCCTGTTTCAGGTCCTGGACGGTCCACTCGAAGTAGCCGGCAGCGTTGCGGGTCGGAGTGGCACCTGAAGCCGGAGTAGCCACGCCGGCGGAGGATTGAGAGGTGGGTGCAGGCCCGGGTGCAGATGCGGGTTGTGCATTCCTGGACGCACATCCGGCCGTTAGAACTGCGGCGATGACCATGGTGCTCAACGTTACGGCCACTGGGTTTTTCAACGAATACCCCTCCCGGTAATCTGTTATGGGGGTACCTTACCATACCGGAATCTTGCTGTGAATCCCCTTCGGCATAGACCGAAGTCGCCGATCTGCGGGCCACCTTGCGCCCTACTTCCAGGGTCGGTTGTCCATGTCTAATGTCATCGCTGAAAAGGACCGACCATTCGGCATAGGCCGGGGGGCTATTTCCCATAGCTCCCCCGGCCTATGCCATTTATGTACAGATGATCCGCACGTTTGAAACTGAATCTGATTTCCCGCAGGCGGTATAACAGAACCACGAGGAGAGGTGAAACGGATATGCGCAAACGGATCCTGCTGGGGCTGAGCCTGGTGGCGCTCCTGGCCGGCTGCGGCTCCAAGCCGCCTGTGGAGGAGTTTAAGCTGACGGGCGGCGGCACTCAGGTCGCCGTGGCCCCCGTCGCAGTCGCTGCCGGCACTGAGGTGGTTGCCATGAAGAACATGAAGTTCGACCCGCCTACGCTCGAAGTCAAGGCGGGCACCACGGTGCTGTTCCGCAACGATGACCCGTTCGAACACTCGGTCTGGGAGGGCATTCCCGAAAAACTGGGCAGCTACACCCCGCTGTTCCAGTCGGACACCCTGAAGACCGGCGGGCAGTACTCCTTCAAGTTCGACAAGCCGGGCACCTACCAGATTTTCTGCAACACCGCCGGCCACTTCCTGCTCGGCATGAAGGCCCAGATCAACGTGAAATAGCTTGTCCGGAGGCGATCTGACTCCATGGAACGGCGCGATTGGCGGCGGTGGTTCCAGTTCATGCTCCTGGCGGCCGGAGCCTTTGTCGTTCTGCTGACGCTGCTGCCTCCAGCCCCGGCCAAGGCGGCCACCGGGCAGCAGCGGGTGGTGGAGATCAACGTGAAGGCCCGACAGTGGGCGTTCACACCCGGGGTGATCGAGGTGAACCAGGGCGACCTGGTCCGCCTGAAGATCACTTCGGAGGATGTGA
>DASXVX010000074.1:0-39072 GCA_036504075.1 Symbiobacteriaceae bacterium
TTTTTTGCCCAAACGGCCGCCCCTTCTCCAGTCGCAACAGACCCAGCCACCACCACGTTGGTGAAGAAGAAAATGAAAGAAAACAAGAGAAAGACGGACCTTGGGCCATCAGGATTGAGATAGATGGCGCAGATGACCTGGAAAAGCAGTCTCGCCTTGGGCTTCATGGATTCCCGGAGGCGATCATGCTGATCCGTTTGATAGAGATGTTAGATGTGTGTCGGTTCATTATCTGCGCAATCCGCGTCATCCGCGGCGGAAATTGGTTCCAGGTTTGACCGGAGGATCGGCACCAGGTGGTTGGCGCCACATATGGACCTTCGTCAGTTCAAGGACCTCGCTCGTTGTGGAGCGAGGTCCTTACGATTCAGGCACCATCGCGATTCAGCGCGATCAGGAAGCAGGTCTCCCTTGTGGGCATCAGCCGTGGCGTGCCCCGGGTCAGCCCTTCCAGGGTAACGGCGGCCCGGGTGAAGCAGGAAAGGTCCAGGTACGCGGGCGCCGGGTTGCCGACCGCGTCCCCGACAATGGCCGCCAACCGCTGCGGGAATTGGGCCTGCAGGGCGATCTCAGGATGGATGGTGACCGGCCGCATGAAGAGATCTGTGAAGACCCGGGCCACGATGCCGCTGGGCAAGGACGCGTTTTGCCAGTCCGTCGCCCCCGACGGTCCCAGGGCCACCAGCGGGTGGAACGCCTGGTTCGTGGCGTCGTCCAGCACGCCGATCATCTGCCAGCCGCCTCCGGGCGCCGGGACATAACCGCCGGGCGTGACCGCCACGGAGAGCGTGTTGGGCCCTTGCAGATATGTAGGCGGGTTGCCATCCAGGGTGAAGACGGTACCAGGCAGGTTCCCCACGCCGGCGGCGCCCTTCGGCAGCGCAGCCAGGTCGGCTGGTGCGAGGTCGACCGGCACCGTCAGATCGTGAATCAGCCAGAGCACCGGGTGGAGCGACGGGTCGGCCAGCGGCCAGACGCCGGTGAGGGCACTGCTGACTTGCAGCGGCCCGCCCGACGGGCCGGCAACGACGACCACGCCCATGCCGCCCGGCGCCAACTGGGCGGCGGCGGGTAGCCCCTGGCCGGTGAGGGTGAACCGGAAGCCCGGGAGCGGAGCAGGCTGGACTTCCTGCAGCACGGCTGGTCCGACCTGCACGGCGGGAGCGGGCTGCAGCGGCAGGGCTGCCGGCCAGGGCTGCGGGAACGGCGGCGCCGGCGGGTAGGACGACCCCGGGGATGCCGCCTGCGAGACCGGCACGGCGACCATGCCCGCCGTCCCGACGGCGCCGCCCGGCTTCAAGGAGAGCACGGTGACGCGGCTCTGCGGGCTGGAAAACGCCTGCCCGCCGCCCCGGTCCCGCTCACGGGTGGAATAGGTCTGAGACATCGGTCTCCTCCTTCTATCGTTTCTGGAAGACCGTCCGGCGCCGGAGGCGCGCCGGCACGGTTCCAGTGTACGGCCCGGGTAGCCAAAAAGTGTCTGGCAGATTGCGGATGACGTGACTCGCTGTCACACCGGGGACCGCCCGGTCATAGGGTAGAGTGGGGAGCATCTCCCTGCTTCCACCCTGCTCAGGACATGGACGCGGGAAAATCCCTCATTGCAAGGAGGATGCGTTAGATGTTTTACGCTGGCATGGGCAAGCCCTTCGGCAAATCGTTCGGCAAACCGCTCGGCAAGCCGTTCGGCAAACCGTTCGCCAAACCGTTCGGCAAGGGTGGCTATCCGGCCACCGTCGCCTCCGGCTACAGCGGTGCGATTCCGGCCACCTCCGTCGCCACGTCGCCCTTCCCGGGCATCTAAAGTCACACCGGCGCCCGACCCGCGGGCGCCCTTTACATCGAAACTGGGGATACGTAGGCGTATTCCCTTTTTTCCGCGCTTCGCTTCCAGAAGGAAAAGGTCGCTCGGCGTGGAAAGGAGAGTCTAGTCAAAAGGAGAGGTGTATTCGTACTTGAAGGAGGATGGTTGTGGAGGCTGAACAGAAACGGGAAATGGACTGGTGGGAAGTGCTCTGGAAGTACTCCATCTTTGAATGCAGCGACTCGGCCTGGTCGCTGATCATCGTCTCGACTTACTTCGCTACGTTCCTGCAGGTGGTGCTGCACCAGCCGGGCGCCACGTTTGGCAAGGCCGTTACCGTGGGCGCTCTCATTATTGCCGTCATTTCCCCGATTCTGGGTGCCGCGGCTGACCACAGCGGCCGCCGCCAGCCCTACCTCCGCTTCTTCACCTTCGGCGTGGTTCTCATGACTGCGGCCATGGGCTTTGCCACGACGGTCCCCATGGCACTCACGCTATTTGTCCTGGCCTATGTCAGCGTCAACGGCGCCTTTACGTTCTTCACGGCCATGCTGCCCGCCGTCAGCAACGAGCGGAACGTCGGGACCATTCTCCCGCTGACCGTGGGCATCGGCTACGCCGGCGGTCTGATCACGTTCTTCGGGCTGAAGCCGCTGGTGCCCACCGACGACCTGGCGGGGCGGGTCTTCCTGCCGATGGCCATCATCTACCTGATTTTTGCCCTGCCCGCCATGTTTATCTCCCCGGATTTCGAGCAGAAGTCGACCCACAAGCTCGACATCGGCGCCGCCTACCGGCGCATCGGCCAGACGTTTAAGGAAGCCCAAAAGCACCGCTTCCTCTTCCGCTTCCTCATTGCCGACTTTCTCTACGAGAACGCCGTCGCGTCGGTCATCACGCTGATGGGGCTCTACGCCCGCAACGTCATGCACTTTTCCGCCGGCGAGCTGACCATGGTGTTCGGACCATCGATCGTCGTGGCCATGTTGTCGGCCTGGGGCATCTTCGGGCCGCTGGTACGGAAGATTGGACCGAAGAAGTCCGTCCTGGTGGACCTGGGCGTCTGGCTGCTGCTCTTCGCCCTGGCCCTGGTCGTTCGGCCCGGGACGACGCTCCACCTGGGCGCGACCACCATCCCCGATAAGATGCTCTTTACGATCGGCGTGGCGCCGCTGGCCGGCCTTGGCCTGGCGGGCGTTTGGACCGCCAGCCGGGTGCTGCTGACCGCGCTGACGCCGGCGGAGAAGTCCGGCGAGTTCTGGGGGCTGTACAACCTCTCCGGCCGCACGGCCAGCGTTCTGGGCGACATGACCTGGACGGCGGTTTTGATCTGGCTGGGCGAGGGACTGTTCGGCTATCAGATGGCCCTCGTCGCGCTGGCGGTCTACGTGGTGGCCGGCGGACTCATGGTCTTCGCCCTGCCGGACGCCCGCCCCACGGCGGCAAACTTCGTGCGCCACGCGTAAAGCTTCGAGTGCGATAAAGCCCCGGAAGCGATTAGGCCCCGGAAGCGATTAGGCCCCGGAAGCGATTAAGCCCCGGGCCCGCCATCTGGCGGACCGGGGCTTCGGCTTGTCGGGCGCCGCTATGTGGTTTCCTGGACCCGGAACTCCTCGGGAATCGACTCCGGGGGGAACGGCTGGGGCGAAATGGCCTGGGGGCTGAAGAGCGAGACGAAGCCACAGGTCGGGCACCCGATCACGACCATCGGGATCGACGGGCCCGGAATCGCCCCTTTGCCTTCCGTGAGCAGGGGCGTCCAGGTGCCGGGCAGTTGCTGCAGCTGCTTGGAACCGCAGTGGGCGCATTCGACATCCACGATCCGTACCTCCCTGACTGGTGATGCTGCCGGCACTGTGCGGGCGCCGCAGTGTAACACCCCGCCTTTTGTGGGCTGCTCCGGTGATAGTGTCACATTCGTGCGCCGGGAGAATACTGCCGGCCCGAAATTAGTTGCCTCCCGCCTTTTGCTCCGCAAAAGTCTGCCGGCCGCTCCGGCGACTGACGGAGTCAGTCGCGAAAATCGACCGCCCGCTCTGTGGCAGAGCGGGCGGTCTTTCATCATTCGGTCGACATGACCGGATCCATCTGTTGCGTCACCGGGATGATGGCGACGAACTGCCGATCGCAGTCCAACAGCAGGTTGAGGACCTCGGCCGCCGCATCGTACTGGCCGTGCTCCAGCAGCGTCTGGTGGTAAGTCGAGAGCAGTTCCGTCAGGTCCCGCTTGCCCCGGTTGCCGATGCGGGTGGTGTAGACCTTGGCGCCCTTCGCCAGCCGGCGCTTCACCGCCGCGTCGTCCAGGCCGAGTTCCGGCTGCAGCCGGATGTAGACCACGCCGCCGGTCATGCCGGAGCAGATCCACGGACCCGGGTCCCCGAGAACCACCGCCCGCCCCTGAGTCATGTACTCGAAGGCGAAGCCCTTCAAGTTGGCCCGGGTGCCGACGGAGCCGAGCGCATCTTCCACGGGACCCTTGAGCCGGCCGCCCAGGATCAGGTCGGCGCCGGAGAGGCGGATGCCGCAGCGGGCGTCGGCGTCGCCCTGAACGATGAAGAGGCCCTTCTGGGCGCCGTAGGCGAACGACTTGCCCACGGAGCCGCCGACATAGCCGCCGTAGCGGTTCTGATCCTTCAGAATGACGACCTTGCCGCCCAGCATCCCCTTGCCGACGCCGTCCTGCGCGCCGCCGTGGACGCGGACGTTGACGCCGGCCGTATTCCAGGCGGCGAGGCCGTTGCCGGCCACGGAGCCCGCCGTCAGCTCGATGTTGGCCTCGAATTCCTCCGGCAGACCGTTGCCAGATCCTTCGGGACCCGGGCCGAAGCCCGACGCCCGCCGGCTGATCCGGGACCGGGCCACGTCGCCGGCCAGGTAGGTGCCCAGGATCCGGTCCCGGGCCGTAACGCCGGTCCGGGCGAACGTGAGCGACGCCTCGCCGGCCTGAACGTGGCCCGCCGCCACCGCCGCGATCTCGCGGGTCAGGTGGTTGGGGGCGCACTGGCGAATCGGCTTCTGCTCGGCGTTCACCTGCCCCGGATTCTCCCAGAGCACGGGCGCAATCAGCTCGGTGCAATCCACCCGGCCGATGCCCCGGACCTGCATCAGCAGTTCCGCATGGCCGACCAGGTCCTGCGTCCGCTTGAAGCCCAGCTGGCCGGTGA
The DNA here is from genome assembly GCA_036504075.1 of Symbiobacteriaceae bacterium. Lineage (GTDB taxonomy): Bacteria > Bacillota > Sulfobacillia > Symbiobacteriales > Symbiobacteriaceae > DASXVX01. The sequence goes on from DASXVX010000074.1 coordinate 4,969, forward strand.
GCCGCCGGACCTCTTCGCCGACGCTGGTGAAGAGCGTGACCAGCCGGTCGACCGCCTCGTCGTAGACCCGGGGGGCGAAAGACTTGAGGCCCTTGGCCCGGGCCTCCTCCTGGGTCTCCATTTGCGTGGCGATGCCCACATGGCAGGTGTCGAGCTGGCAGCCCCGGCAAATCGTGCAGCCGATGGAGACCATGGCCAGGGTGGCGAAGCCGACCCGGTTGGCCCCGAGCAGCATCAGCTTGACGACGTCGAGCCCGGACTTGACGCCCGAGTCGGCCCAGACTTCGACCCGGTCCCGGATGCCGGCGGCGATGAGACCCAGGTGCGCCTCCCGCACGCCGATTTCGATCGGCAGGCCCGCATGCTTGAGCGCATGCTTGCGGGCAGCGCCGGTGCCACCGTCGTAGCCGCACAAGGCCACGATGTCGGCGCCGGATTTGGCCACGCCCACCGCGATGGTGCCGATGCCGGGAACGGTGGGGACTTTGACGACGATCTTGGCGTAAGGGTTGGCGGTGCGAAGCTCTTCCACCAGCTGCGCCAGATCTTCGATGGAGTATACGTCGTGGTTGTTGGACGGGGAGATCAGGTCGACGCCTTCCACGGCGTTGCGGGCCTTGGCCACCTTGGCCGAGACCTTGGAGCCGGGGAGATGGCCGCCTTCGCCGGGCTTGGCGCCCTGACCGACCTTGATTTCGATAAACCGGCTGCCGGAGAGCATTTCGGCGTGGACGCCGAACCGGCCGGAGGCGACCTGCTGGCCGCGCCACTTGAAGTAGCGGCCGACCATGTCGGGAATCTCGCCGCCTTCGCCGTTCATGGCGACAATGTCCAGTCGCTTGGCCGCCTCGGCGTAGGCCCGGAAAGCCGTCTCGCTCTGCGAGCCGAAGGACATGCCGGAAATCGTCATCGGGTAGCGGTAATCGCCAATGGTCACGTCGACTTCCGCTGCGGGGAGAACCTCGCCGCTGATGCGCTTGAACTCCCACAGGTGCCGGAGCGAGACCGGCGTCTCCTTCTCGGAGGCGACCAGCTTCTTGACGTACTCGTCGTACTTATCCGGACTGGCGGCGGCGTCGGCGGCCGACTTCCAGAGCCGCGGCCAGAAGTGGAACGCCCGGCCGAGGTCGGACTTGCCATCGCGCCGGGCCACCCGGTAGCGTTCGCCGGCATCGGCCTTGAGCCGTGCCAGCGAGAGGCCGGACTGGTCGGAGCCGCAGTAGCCGTCGCAATCGAAATACCGTGCCACTTCCGGCTTCAGGCCAATGTGGCTGAAGCACCGGGCATAGCCGCGCAACTCGTGAATGCCCAGCGTGGAGGCAACCTTCTCCAGCCCCTTGTTCAGGGAGGCCACCGTGTTCTCCAGTCCCTGCTTCGCCGTGGCCTCGTCGCCCCCGGCCACCTCCAGCAGGAGGTACGGGTTGACGGCGTCCGCCCCGAGGCCGAGTGCCAGCACGATGTCATGCAGCGACCGGAGGGCGCCGGAGCGGAGCACCAGCGAGCAGCGGCGCCGGAGGTTGGTCTGCTCCTTGGGCAGCACCGAGTCCCGGAGCGCCTTGTCGATGGCGGACAGTGCGAGGTGCGGGTCGATGAAGAGGTTCCCATCGTCAAAGGCGGAAGCATCATCGATGAGCAGCAACTGAGCACCTTCGCTCACGGCCTGCACCGCCCGCCGGGAGATGCGGGTCAGCGCCTGCACCAGCGACTCGGTGGGCAGGAACGAGGTCCGGATCGGCCGGACAATGCCCGGGTCGGGGCCCGTGCCATGCAGCGGGTCGAACTCGGCCAGCAGGTCCTCCAGCAGGTACGTGCCGGCGGCCCGGGCCAGATCGCGATATTCATTGTAAGAGATCGGCGACGAGAGCCGGTGTCCGCCCAGAATGATCGGCAGGCGCAACTCCACGCGGGTGGAGAAGAGCACCGCCCGTTCCTCCTTGCGCCGGATTGCCACCGGCGGACGGGCGCCGAGCACGGTCCGGGTGGAGAAGTGCTCGATTTCCCGCTCCCGGTCCACGGCGGGGTTGGTGACCACGGCCACCGATTCCTTGAAATAGTCGGCCAGGTTCTGCCGGCCTTCAGTCAGGCAGGCCAGGGGGCCGTCGTAGCCCAGGGAGCCGATGGGCTCGGCGCCGCTGTTGGCCAGCGCCCGGATATTCTGCAGGTCCTCGCCGGACCAGCCGGTGGCGGCCAGGAGGCGTTCCTGGTCGATATCGGCGGTGGAGGTCTGCTCGCCTTCGGCCCGGTACGATACCAGCGGCACGCCGACCAGCCGGGCTTCCAGGGTATGGCCTTCCGGCCCGCCCACCTGGATGAACTTGCGGTACCGCTCCGGCGCCGGGAACCGTTCCTGCGAGAACTTGAGCACCCGCTGCTGCATGTCGGTGTAGGTCAGGAACTCCGGCCGGGCGCCGTACTTCAGATAGACGCCGACCTTCTCGCCGGGGGCGAGCGGCCGGGGGTCGCGGACCATTTCGCTGACGGGTACGATGCCCTGCTCGGACGAGAAGTAGGTGATGTTGTCGGTCTCCACCAGCCAGAACGGGCGCAGACCCATGGCGTCCACGGAAGCCACCATGTAGTCGCCGGACCGGGTGGCAATGGCGGCCGGACCCTGGGCGTATGGACCCCAGGTCTGCCGGTAATACATATAGAGGTCTTGCAGCGCCGGCGGCATCAGCTTGATTTCGCCGATGATCGGCGGGAAAATCATTTCGATGGCCTCAAAGAGCGTGACCCCGTACTCATGGATCAGCCCTTCCATGGCCCGGTTCAGGTCCTGGGAGTCCGAGCCGCCCTTCGTCAACAGAATGCCCAGCTGGGCCGCCTGCGCCCGGAGCTGGCGGATGGTGTTGATTTCGCCGTTGTGGCCGAGGGCGGTGAACGGCTGGACGCGCTCGAAAATGGTGGACGTGTTGGTGGAGTAGCGGTTGTGGCCGATCGCCATCCGGCTCAGGGTGTGTGGGTCGGAGAGGTCCGGGTAATACTGGAGCAGCACGCGGGCGTCACCGCGCACCTTGTAGACGACGCTGTCCGCCGAGAACGAGACCACGTGCAGGTCGGTTTCGTCCTCCAGCGCCACGCCCAGGTGGAAACAGGCCCGGTTGACTTCGGCGGGCGTTGCCCCCGGCGTCAGCATCGCCACCTGCCAGAACTCCGGCTCGTCGGCCTGGCCCCGGGACCCCAGGGCCTCGGGATTCACCATGGCGGACCGCTGCAGCACCACCTGGAAGGACTCGGCTTCCATCCGGATGCAGAGTTGCTCCTTCAGGGTCCTGGACCAGTAGGCTTCCGTTTTCGGGATGAAGAAGTGGGCCACGGCAAAGTTCTGCCGGTAAGCCAGGGCGCCGTCCTGTCCCGCATCGGTGAGCAGCCGGCTCCAGAGGTCGCGCGGCAGGTCGATGAGCATGCCGCAGCCGTCGCCCTCGCCGTCCACGTCGCCGGAGCGGTGCACCATTTTGGCCAGCGCTTCCACGGACGCTTCCACGATATCGTGGGAAGGCCGGCCGTCTTTCTTGACGGCGGCCATCAAGGCGCAGGCGTCATGCTCGTGGCGCTGCAAATAATCGCGAATTTCCTGTTCATAGCGTAGCGATTCCGTCATGGTTGCACCCTCCCGTTCGACTTGACTTTGCGGAATTGGTATCCGCCGAGGGACCCGACCGCCGTGCCGGCACACGGGTTCGCCGGTTTTCGGGCCATCGTCGCCTTGGGCGCTTCATGCATGGAATTCGGTGTCACGGAAGGTCCCCCCTGTCCTTACGGGCATGCCATTTTCGGATATAAAAAAGGAGCCCGGCCCCAGTACCGCGCTCTAAGAACTTACCCGCCTGGTTTTTTCTACCCACGGTGTCCCTTGCTGTGCTGCTAAGGAATAGCTTATTCAGCACCTTATGCAAGGTTGCGCCGCTCGGTCACTGCCCTCCTGTTTCCGGCCGAGACCGGCCGCTGCAGGAGCGGAACCCTGAGGCGCACTTCTAGAGGTTTGAACGGAGTATACCAGCCGAGGAAAACAATTGTCAATTATGTTCACGCCGTTTCCAGGCAATCGCTTAATGAAAGTTTCGCCGAGTACTGATAACAAAATCGAATCGTGCGGCCCGCAGGCTTACCCTGCGGGCCGTACAGCCTTCTTGCGGCGATTACGAACGGGCGTCGGATGCAGTTCGCTGCCCCGCAGGTCGAGCAGGATGGCCGTGCCTCTGGCCTTCTGGGCTTGTCCAAAAGAAGGGGAGTTGACTGCCTGCTGCTGCATCGACCCAACGGCTCAGGTTGATGTGTCCATCATCGTCTACCCAATCGTATGTCTCGAAAACCGTTGAGAGCGCCTGGCTGGTCCCGGGGATTGTAAGCTTGTCCAACGGATTTGGTCCTTTCTTAGTCGTCTGTCCGAAGGCGTCTCGCAACTGGTGAATGTAGACGCCAAGCAATCCGTTTCCTCTCAACAGACTTTGCTCAATTTCGTACATCACGAACTTGCGACCTGCGGTCTCTGCGCCTATCAGGACCACCGTAACAGAGGTCTCGTTGAGTGCGTTCTCGATCATCCGCCTCAGTGCGCAGTCGTCCCGAGTTGCCGCCTTCTCCCAAAGGGAGCCGTCTTCGAACAATCGGCCAGAACTGCCCCGCTTCGCCAACCAGCAGTTTCGTACTTGGTTGACGCGCCATATATCATTTGCGTAGTGAAAGCTAAAAAAGATCCGCCTCACCAAGTCTAATCCTCCTTTAGGGCGATGCTAACTTGGCCACGATCTTCAGAACGCGCTCCACCAGGTTCCCGTTGGAGAGGGATTTGTCTCCCAAATCCTGATAGTATGGTTCTAGGTTCTCCTCATTTACATGCGTACCGAAGTCGGACATGACCTTTTGCCAGAGGTCCTCTGCTACAAATCCAGTCGCCCCGATGGGGCTTTGGACTCCCGCGAGGCTCCTGTCTTTCGGGTCACAGAGGGCTTTGGACTCCCGCGAGGCTCCTGTCTTTCGGGTCACAGGCTCCTGTCATTTCCTTGGATTCCCATGTTTACAGATTTGCCCCGGTGGCGTATTATGATAGCGAACGCTGAATCCCGAAACCGGGAACGGGGGAACCAACTTTGGGGTGAATCCCGCCGATCATGGCGGGTAGGGCAACTTTGACCGCCCGAATCCGACAGCTAACCTCGTAAGCGCAGGTCGAAGGAGCCGCTCAGTGGAGCATCACTGGACGACCCCTTGTGGTCGTCTATTTTTGTTTCACGGAGCCAGGTCCTTCCTCCAATACTCTTACCAGTAAAGGGAGGGGCCGTCTTTGGTAACGAAGAACCGCCCGCGCTCCGGCTTCCACGCTCCGGTCATTCGTTCCTGTGCGCTGTGCGGACAGCCGTGGGCCGTGCAGCCCGTGTCCGAGGAACACAGAAAGGCCCACACGGTGAGACAGATTGCGTTTGTGTGCCAGGAGTGCGCAACCCGAGTACGCATGGAGGTGGAAGCTGCCGCCGGCGTCGTCGAGCAGTCCAGGGCTACGGCATAGTCACATCGGGCTAAACCAGATCATATCGATTCGCTACGAAAAAGGCGGCTGCGCACCCGGATTGGGGTGGCAGCCGCCTTGCTGTATGCGGAGGCGAGGCTAAACGTGTTGTCACCCACCCAGCCGGAACGTGGTGAGAAACTCCCGGTTGCCTTCCGTGCCCAGCACCGGCGAATCGATGACCAGGCCAGTCGCGAGCCCCAGTGCAGTGGCCGCTCCCAGGACTTTATCGACCGCTTTGCGGTGCTCCCGTGGATCGCGGACGATCCCTTTCTTGCCGACACCCCCCGGCCCCACTTCGAACTGGGGCTTGATCAGCGCCACAATCAGCCCGCCGGGCGCCGCCAGCCGAACGACGGCGGGCAGCACCAGCGTCAGCGAAATGAACGAGACATCCACCGCACAGAGCGCCGGCGGCTCGGGCAGCCCGTCCACCTTGCGGATGTCGGTCGCTTCCATGACCACCACCCGGGGGTCTTTCCGGAGGTCCGGGTGCAGTTGGTCCCGGCCCACGTCCACCGCGTAGACGAGCCGGGCTCCCCGCTGGAGCAGGCAGTCCGTGAAGCCGCCGGTGGAGGCGCCCACATCCATGCAAATGAGGCCCGCCGGGTCGATCGCGAACCGCTCCAGCGCCCCTTCGAGCTTGAGGCCGCCCCGCCCCACGTACCCGATGGGGTCGCCGGTAACCGCCAACTCGTCCGCCTCGGTCACTTTCAGGGCGGGCTTCGCCCCGGGCTTGCCATTCACCAGGACGAGGCCCGCGGCAATCGCCTCCTGGGCCCGCTCCCGGGAGGGCGTCAGTCCCCGCTGCACCAGCGCCACATCGAGCCGCTGTTCCGCCATGCCCCTCCCCCTCTCGTTACCTATAGAATACCCCCGTGGCGCCGGCCACGGGGGTTTTTGTTGCAGGCTGGACTAAGCCTTGGTTGGGTGACCCGGCTCGTACGGGCAGTAGGGCTCCTCGGCCAGGTAGTGCTTGTGCTCGTAGTAGGCACGGGCCCGGCAGCCGCCGCAGGAGACCCGGTACTCGCACTCGCCGCACTTGCCCCCGAGCAGGTCGGGATCACGGAGCTCCTGGAAAAGCTGGGACTCCTCCCAGATCTCCTTGAACGGCTGGCGCAGGACGTTGCCGGCGAAGACCGGCAGGTAGCCGCAGGGCTGGACGTTGCCCTTATGGGAGATGAAGCAGACGCCGCTGCCGGCCAGGCAACCGCGGGAGCCGGCGGCCCGGTTGCCGGGAATCGTGCCGGGATGCTTGTTGCCCAGGGCGGCCTCGGCGGAAACCCGGGAGCGCTGGATGGCGCCCGCGCCGCCCTGCTGCCGCATGATCCGGTGGTACTGCGGCGCGCAGGTGGCCCGGACTTCGATGCTGGTCCGCTCGGAGACGCTGTACAGCCATTCCAGCATCGCCTCGACTTCGTCGGCGGGCAGCATCTCGCGGCCGGCGATCTCGACGCCACAGCCAACGGGCACCAGCACGAACAGGTGGCAGGCGACCGCGCCCCGCTCTTCGCCGAGCCGGACGATGGCCGGAATCTGGTGCTTGTTGTGCTGGGCAACGCTGATATTGAACTGGACTTCGATGCCCGCCCGCATAATGGCGTCGGCGCCATTCAGGGCTGCTTCCCAGGCGCCGGGAATGCCACGGAAGCTGTCGTGGACATCGGGCGTCGCGCCGTCGAGCGAGATGGCCACCCGCTGGATGCCAATGGCCTTCAGCTTCTGGGCGATGGCGTCATCCACCAGGGTGCCGTTGGAGGCCAGGCAGACCCGGCAGCCCTTCTCGTTGGCGTAGCTGGCAATTTCGTAAAGGTCGGGCCGGTAGAGCGGCTCGCCGCCGGTCAGAATCAGCACCGGCTTGTAGTCCTTGGTGATATCGTCGATGACGGCCCGGATTTGCTCGGTAGAGAGTTCGTCGTCGGCCCGCTGCGGCTGGGCTTCGGCCCGGCAGTGCTTGCAGGCCAGGTTGCAGCCCTGGGTCAGCTCCCAGAAAATGAGGCGCGGCACGTCTTTTCCCTTCGGCCCGCCGCCGGGATGCATCATCGCCGTGGCAGTTGCCGGGTGTCCGCCGGGATGTCCACCGGGATGTCCTACCATAGTCGAATCCCTCCGAATGCCTTGTAAGAGTAGAAGCTTAGAAAAAACCTGTCCGAATACTTACAGAGATAATTTTAGCGGTTTGCATCTTCCTGCCGAACCCCATATGGTAGCGAGTTTACAGAGCAACTAGGGACTATCTCGGGTCTACAGGCGCTCCGCGATCCGCCCGATCGGGGCAGGAATCGCGGTATCAAAAGAACGAAAATGTGAGACACAAAGTGAAGGAGGCGACGCACATGAGCCTGGCCCCTGGATTGACCTACGAAGCGACCACCACCGTGACCGATGCCAATACCGCCGCAGCCGTGGGCAGCGGTGGCGTCCACGTCTTCTCGACCCCGATGATGATCGCCCTCATGGAAATGGCATCCCTGAACGCGGTGCAGCCCTACCTGAACCCCGGCGACACCACCGTGGGCACGTTGGTCAACGTGTCCCATCTGGCGGCAACGCCCCTGGGCCAACAGGTGCGGGCGGTGGCCCGGCTCGAAACCGTGGCCGGCAAGCGGCTGGTCTTTACGGTGGAGGCCTTCGACGAAACGGAGAAAATCGGTCAAGGCACCCACGAGCGGTACATCGTGACCATGGACAAGTTCCTGGCCCGGGTGAATCAGAAGCAGAAGCCCTGAGCGAGTTTGGCCGAGGTTCCGTTGACACGTCGGCCGGTCACCCGGCATAATGCTGCATTGCCGGCAGGTGCGTAACCGCCTGTGCGGATGATCCGCTCGGTGATCCGCGCAAGGAGGCAAGAGGGATGGCGCAAACGCACTCGGAGCCTGCCGTCGCCGGGGCTGGCCGGTGGTTTCGCGTGGCTCGGTGGATCGGGCGCAGCCTGCTTCTGGCGCTCTTTCGCCTGGACGTGGAGGGACTGGACCGGCTGCCCGCCGCCGGCGGCTATGTGCTCATTTGCAACCATCTCTCCTGGATCGACGGGCTGGTCGTGCTGGCAAGCTTGCCGGCCGAGCCCCGCATTCACCTCCTGGCAGCGGCGGAGTACACGGTTGCCGGGCCCTGGCCGATGCGGCTGCTCGTGCGGCTGGTGGGCGGGGTCATCCCGGTCGACCGCCAGAGCCACAAAGGCGACCGGGCGGCCGTGGTGCAGGCGCTCAGGGTGCTCAAGGGCGGCGGCGTGCTGGGGATTTTCCCGGAGGGCCGCACCGGGGAGGCCGAAGGGCAGTTGCTGCCGTTCAAGGAGGGCGCTGCCAGCTTCGCCGCCCGGACCGGAAGCTTGGTGCAGGTGGTGGCGCTGTCCGGTACGCTGGAACTCTGTTATCGCCGGTGGATTCGCCTGCGGGTAGGTCCCCTCTTGGAGCCCCTGCCGGGCGAAAGCCAGGCCGCCATGCTCGCCCGCATGGCGGAAGCGCTGGCCGCAACCGTTCCGCCGCTGCACCCCGGCCAGCCGCATCGCCGGCGCATGCGCTGGCTGGCCCGCCTGTTCTGACGTCCCGGATGCGCGCAAGGGCCACCGCTGTGTTGGGCGGTGGCCCTTTGTCATGCCTGGGACTTTAGCGGGCAAAGAGCTCCTGGAGCTTTTCCGGGGTGACCCGGACGCCCACCTGGAACGGGCCGAAATCGGCGTACTTGGCGCTCACTTCGTCGAAGCGCATCTCGTAGACCAGCTTCTTTATCGAAAGCGGGTCGGCCCCAAATAGCGTGACGCCCCATTCCCAGTCGTCGAGGCCAGTGGAACCGGTGATCATCTGGACGATTTTTCCTTCATACCGGCGACCGGTGGTGCCATGCTCGCGCATGAGCCGGCGCCGTTCCTCGTAGTCGGCGGTGTACCAGTTCACGCTTTCCCCCCGCCGCTTGTTCATGGGGTAGAACGAGACGTACGGCATGTCCGGAATCTGCGGCTTCAGCCGGCGCTGGACGAAGGGACTTTTCATGAGCTCCGCCGGGTCGTCGGTGCCGCCGCGGGCGGCGGCTTCGTAAAGGCTCAGTTCCGTCACTGACAGATATGAATAGGACTGGGTGGTGAAGTCAGCCAGCCGGGTCCGGGCGAACGCCCGCTCCAGGGCGGCGAGCTGTTCCACCTGGGGCCGCAGGTGCAGCAGGAGCAGGTCGGCTTTGTGGCCCAGAACGGAATAGCAGGCGCTGTTGCCTTCCGGTGCGTCAGCGCCTTTTTCCGCGCTCGCCAAAAACCCGGCCGCTTCCGCCAGAATCGCTTCCTGTTCGCCTTGCGGGACCTGCTTCCACTGTGTCCAGTCAAACCGGCGGAAATCGTGTAGGGCGTACCAGCCCTCTAACGTTCCCGGGACATCTGCCATGGAATCGTGCCTCCTCAAATCCGGGTCTGTGTCCAAATTTCATTTAGGAACCGCGGTCAAACTTTGCGAACCTGGGCAATCAGATGTTTGACTTCCGGCAGGATCAGTTTTTCCGTCGCCAGCCGGCAAGCCGCCTTGGAACCGGGGAGACAGAAGACCAGCGACCGGCCAACGGAGCCGCCGGTCGCCCGTGAGAGAATGGCGGCCGAGCCGATCTCCTGGAAGGAGAGCAGCCGGAAGACGTCGCCGAAGCCCTCCAACTCCTTGGTGAACAGCGGGCGCAGGGTCTCGATCGTCAGATCCCGCGGACTCATGCCGGTGCCGCCGGTCGTGATCATGAAATCCACCTGGCCGGCCAGTTCCGAGACCAGCGCCTGCACCGCCTCCGGCTCGTTCTTGACCAGCCGGTACGCTCCCACCTGAAAGCCTGCGGCCAGGATCAGTTCCTGGAGAAGTTTGCCGGATTCATCTGTCGCTTCGGTCCGCGAATCGCTGATGGTAAGTACGGCGCCGCTGAGGTTTTCCAGACCTGCCGCCGCCTCCTTGTGGTCCTGAACGCCCATGGCTGACGGTCTCCCTTCCTGCACCTTAAGACGGCATAATTATCCTATAGGGTACCAGTGCTGTCAAACCGCTCTCCGCGTGCATACCATGGCGTGCAAATCAGCCGGAGCACAGGGCTCCGACCATGGGAGTGAACATATGTGTCGATGAACCCCCTCTCGACGACCCAAACGGGCGGAAACCCGTTTGCCACGCCGCAAGCCGCCGAACCGTTCTTTGGCCAGGCCGGCCCATTTGCAGGGACACCGGATATTATGGGCAGCCGTCCCTCGGGCTTTGCCGGACTGATGCGAGCGCTGGCCCGCCTGGGCTTCCCTAACCCGATGACGATGGGCATGGGCGGCGGCCCCATGGGCATGGGTATGGACGGCCCCATGGGCAAGGGCATGGGCGGCCCCATGGGCAAGGGCATGGGTATGAGCATGATGGGTGGCGGTTTCCCCGGCATGTTCCCCGGAGCGGCCGGATTTGGGGGCGGTATGCCCGGCATGTTTGGCGGGGCGAACGTGCCCGGCTTCTTCGGGGGCGGAATGCCCGGCATGTTCGGCGCGGGTGAGTACGCGGGTCTGGGTGGCGCCGGCCCGACGGCCGGCTCTGTCGGCTTCGCTTCGGCGGGCGGGGCGGGCGCCGGTGGAGCGGGCTTCGCTGGAGCCGGAGCGGCGGGCTTTCCTGGCTTCCCCGGAGCCGGAGCGGCGGGCTTTCCTGGCTTCCCCGGCGGCGGGCCGGCGGGCTTTCCTGGCTTCCCCGGCGGCGGGCCGGCGGGCTTCCCTGGCTTCCCCGGAGCGGGAGCGGCGGGCTTTCCTGGCTTTCCCGGAGCGGGAGCGGCGGGATTCCCTGGCTTCCCCGGACCGGGAGCGGCGGGCTTCCCTGGCTTCCCCGGAGCGGGAGCGGCGGGCTTCGGGGGTGGACCCGGCTTCGGTGGGTTCGGCATGCCCGGTTTCGGCGGTCTCGGGGCGCCGGGCTTCGGCGGCTTCAGCGCTCCCGGCTTCAACCCCATGGGCGCAAACCCAGGTGGCACGCAGTAGTTCAGGATAGGCGGCAATCGGGTACGACACTTCCCCAGGTTCCACGAATTTGCTAAAGTGAAAGCAGAGGACGAACCAAGGCCGAAGTGGGGAGGTTGTATCCGATGGCTTCACCCGTGATTCATGCCCTGGAGCACGCCATGTACACCGGCTCCAGCGAAAAGCTCTACTACTGGGCCTTCCGCCATCCGAATCCGGATGCGCCGCCGGAGACCTACCGGCTGACCCGCCGGGCCGGGAACGGGTGGGCGCTGCTCCTCGCGGCCAGCAAGGCCACCAAAGAAGTCCTGGCCTTCTACGCCGAAACGCCGGAAGATGCGAAGGCCGTGCAGGACGCGCTCCGCTGGCTGGAGATCGGCGGACAGGTGGAAAGCGGACCGGAAGGCGCCGTGCTTAATCTGGCCGGCGGCCAAAGCATCGCCAGCCGGCAGGCGGGCGGAGAGAAGAAAACCAAGTAAAGGCCAACCGCCCCGGGGTCATCCCCGGGGCGGCTGCGCGCCATCTGAAAAGCCCGGGCATCGCCCGGGCTAAGGTTATTTCTCCCGGCTCAACAGGCGGCGGATGGCCACCAGCATTTTGGCCGGCATGGCCTGGGTGAAAAGATTGGTGCCTTCCTTCACCAGGTCGAGCACCTGCCCCTGGCCGGGCCAGTTCTCCTGGACCACATGTGCGGGCACCCGGGTGGCGATTTGCTCCACGGCAAAGAGCGCCACTGCGACGTCGTCCGCTTCGCCGATCAAGGGAATCACATCGGGAATCAGGTCCACCGGTGCAATAATGTACGCCACCGCCACCCCTGCGATCACTTTGGCGATCGGGGGGACCCGCGGGTCGCGGGCCAGGCGGACCATGAGCACGAAAAAGTCCGGCACCGCCAGCACCCAGGGCACCAGCGGCTGCGCCCACCGGGGCGCCTTGGCGGCCGCGAAGCGGGCCACCCGCTCCCGCAGCTTCTGATAATAGTCCTGGTGCTCCGGCAGGTCCGCCGCGCCCCGGCTGGGCGCCGGCACCAACGCCGGCAACACTTCCACCAGGGCGAAGGGTTCCACCGGGAAGATGTTCACGTCCAGCAGCGCCACCCGGAGACCGCCCGGGTCTACGTGAACCCCGCCGATGCGAAAGCCGACCGGCGTCTCCTCCAGGAGGTCGGCCACGTCCATCGTGAAGATGCCGTCCTTGTACTCACCCGGCAGCGCCTCAAAAGCTTTTGCCAGGGCCAGTTCCTTGAGAAAGCCGGGGAGGAGCGGCATGTTCGACCAGGTGACCCCGGCTTCCACCAGCGTCTGCTCCGCCCGGCGTACCGCAAACCGAAGTTCCACCGGCACGGCCACCGGCAACTTGTCGGTCACTTTCATCCGAACCAAGACCGCCCCTGCCTCCAGAAGGATCTGGAGATTCTCCACCTTGCCGGCGCTGAACTCCTGCAAGGCTGCGAGCAGGTCATCGGCGGTGAAGAGAATCTCCACCTGTGAGGCTCTCAGCAACTCAGTCCCTCCACTCCTTGATTCCATCCCGGGTCGTCAGGCCCCAGGACGTGTGTTCCCCGGCGCCGTCCCGCCACAGGATCTGCCAGACCCACCAGCCCCGGCCGCTGTCGGAAAAGGGATGTCCGTTCTTCACGCGGGCCACCCGCAGCACAGCCCCGCCCCGTCCGGCGATCCGAGCGATCAGGAGTTCCCGGTCCCGCTTGCGGCGGGCGTTCAGAACGACGATGACGGCGATCAGTGCGACAATGACAGGTACAAATACTTGCATGTGTTTCCCATCCCTGCTATAGACGAGTTTTCGTTCTCTCTCCGCGGCCGGATGGCCAGCCCGTCGTGGGAGCAGTACGAGGGCCTTCCCGCCCGCAGTTCCACGTAGGTGGGCGTTCCTTCATTATACTCGGAAAGTGGCTCGCACAGACAGGTATCGGCCTGCCACCAGTCCTTACGGAAATCGCACGCTGTGCGCAATTTCGGCACGAACGCCGCAGAATCCGATCGGGCAGAGTACGGGGAGACTAGAGCATCACGCCGAGAAAGGAGGCCACGCGATGCCGTCGAAAGCCGACCGCTGGAAGGCGGGCGATTTGCGGAACACCATCGGCCACACGCACGGCGCCACCGGCGCCGTGACGGGCGGGGTCGAGGGACACGTGGTAGCGGAGCCCTTGACGAAGCCGGAAGGCAAGCACTACGGCGGAGACGCCGAGGGGACCGAACAGAAGGAACTGCACAAGAAGCGCTGATCGGCCAAAGCCCGGACTCCGGCGAGTCCGGGCTTTGCGCGGGCCACCCCGCGATTCGCCCGAGCCCCGGTCACGCCGGGTCGGGGCCGAGGTTCCGTTCGAGCCCCGGTCACGCCGGGTCGAACCGGCGGAGCCGGTTGTTCCAGCGGTATCGCTTCACCTCCGTCTGCTGCTCCAGCCGGCGAAAAGCGCCCGGCGGGGGCACCGGGTCACGCTGCGTGCCAGGCGCCTCCAGCCGCTCTTGCCGGAGCGTCTCCGTGAGGAATCCGTCCGTCAGGGCGACGTCGCCCACCGTCCGGTCCAGCAGCCAGGCCGCCCGGGCGCGCGGGTTCTCCCACCGGGCGTGCCGGACCTGTTCCCGGAGCAGCGGCGCGGTGAAGACCTGCCGCAGCCCGTGCCCGTCCCACACGTAAATCCGCCGCCGCTCCTCCCGATAGAACGCCCCGGCCATCTGGTCGACCCGGTCGTCCACCATCAACGCCGAGTGTGGGAGTCCCGGCAGGTCCACGGGCTGAACCCGGAGCACCTCGCCGAGGCTGCTGTCGGCGGTTGCCAGCAACTTGGGGCCGGCGAACAGCGCCAGCACCCCGTCCTGTTTTCCCAAAGTGGCCCAGACCACCGTCTCCGGGCCGGGGTGATGAGTCATATCCAAAGTAAATCCGCCCACGCCGTGCCCGGCGGACGCCACATCCGGCCAGGTCAGCCCCCGCCGGCCCGCCGCCCGGCGCGCCAAACGCAGCGCCTCTTCCTCCGGTAGGGCTGTCACAGCTCGCTCCGGCCCCGGGACCGCTTCCGCCATCGCCAAACGCATCCCTCCAACTCTCCATAAGGTATGCCATAACCGTTTCCCGTAGACGCCCGCCAGAGTTGCGGCAAATGCGCGGCACGGCTACAATGATATGGCTACCAATGATACGGCTACCAATGATGGAGCACGAAAGGCAAAGGAGGCAGCGCCATGGGCTACGGCGAGCATTATCACGCCATTGCCGCGCAAATGGCCCTCTACCGGCAGACCAACCGGCGCATGGCCGAACTGGCGGAACTCCGCCCCGGCCACGCCGTGCTGGACCTGGCCTGCGGGAGCGGCCTGACATCCCTCGCGGCGCTGGCGCAAGTGCCGGAAGGACTCAAGCTCTATCTGCTGGATCGCAGCCCCGCCATGATCGACGCGGCCAGGCGAAACGTCGGCGACCGGGCCGCCGCTTACTTCACCGCCGACGCCGGCGAGGCGGCCGCGCTGATCCCGGCTAAACTCGACCGGGTACTCTGCAATATGTCGCTCTGGTACTTCCCCGACCCCACGAAAGTGCTGGAGCAGGTCCGCCTGGCGATGAAGCCCACGGGCCGGCTGCTGTTCACACTCTCAGGCACCTTCTTCAACACCGGCGGCGAAGTCGTTTCGCCCCAGTGGGCCTTCATGCGGGCGCTTCACAAGCAGGGCCGCGTACCCCGGGCCATCGGCGACGTGGACCGGCTGCCCAACCGGCGCTCCATCGAAGGGACGCTCGCCAGTGCCGGGTTCAAGCCGTTCTACTTCGAAGTGCAGGAGATTCCGTCCGCCGTGCCGGACTCGGAGCCGGGCGGGGAGCTTTACAACCTGCTCCGGCTCTTACCAGTGGCTGAACTGGGTGAACCGGAGCAGAGCCTGGCAGCGCTGGCGGGCCTCGCCGGCGAGATTGCGGCCGCCCAGCCCCGCTGGCGCGCCGTGCACTTCATGGCGCAGCCCACCCTCTCCCCGGAGGAAGCGCTGCGGCTCTCCCGCTTTGCCCCGCCGTCCGCAGGAAATGGCGGACAGCCAGGCGTATTGTAGAACGCGTGTCCGCCATACCCAGCAGGAGATGAGCCTCATGCCCGCAACGATTCGAGTGGCGACGCCGGATGATATCGAGCGCTTCGTGCCCCTCTTCCTGGGCCTCGCTCGGTACAACCGCAGCCATCACCCGCAGGACGACGACTTTCAGGCGGTGCTGAGGGCCCGGGCCGAAGATGCACGGGTCGTGATCGAACCGCGACCGGCCTCCCGTACATTCCTGGCGACCGACCCGCAGGGCGCCCTGCTCGGGTACCTCTGGGCCACGGTCTACCAGCCCGGCCCCGCCGCCACCAACGGCACCATGCTGACCGGCGTCATCGCCGAACTCTATGTGGAGGAAGGCGCCCGGGGCCGGGGCACCGGCACGGCCCTGTCACTCGCGGCCAACGCCTGGTTCCGCCAGGTGGGCGTAGGGCGGCTGAAAGTGGAAGCGTTCGCCTGGAACGACGAGGCGATCAGCTTTTACCGGAAAATCGGCTACGACGTCGCCGCCGTGACGTTGATGCGGCCGCTGCGGTGACCCTGACTAATCCGGGAGGCGCCATGGAACACGTGCTGGATTCAATCGTGGTTGTACTCTATCAGCCGCAGGATATCGTCAACGTCGCCGGGGTCATCCGCGTGATGTCCAACTTCGGCCTGCGCCACTTGCGGCTGGTGGAGCCCGCCGCTTACGACCCGTTCCGGCTGCTGGGCATCGCGCACCATACCGATGCGCTGGTGGCGGCGACGGCACGATACGGGACCCTGGCGGAGGCCGTGGCCGACTGCGCCTACCTGCTTGGCACCACCGGCCGTACCCGGGAGGTGGAGCGCCCGATCTTTGCGCCCCGGCAGGCGGCGCCGTTGCTGCTTTCGGCTGCGGCGGCCAACCCCGGGCGAAAAGCGGCCCTGTTGTTCGGGCGGGAGCAGGACGGCCTGCCGAACGAAGCCCTGGACCTGTGCCACGGCATCGCCGCCATTTCCACCCATCCCGAAAACCGCTCGCTCAACCTGGCGCAGGCCGCGCTGGTGCTAGCCTACGAACTGTGGCTGGCCGCCTCCGGCCCTTCCGCCGCCGACCCCGACCTGGCCGCCGCTCCCGGCTTCGCCCCCGCCCCCGACCTGGCCGCCGGCCCCCAGCGGGAGGCGATGTTCGCCGCCCTGGAATCGCTGCTGACGACGCTCTACCCCGATACCGGCGGCCCCCGGCTCACCGGCGCCCTGAGCCGCCTCCGGGCGCTCCTCCTGCGGGCGGCGCCCCGAGCGGCGGAAGCGCAGGCCTTTACGAACCTCTGCCGCCATGCCGCCCGCGTCATCGCCGGGAAGAAGCAGTAGAAAAGACCGCCGGGTGGCTGTGCCCCGGCGGTCTGCTTTTGCGTTCAGCAGTGATACCCGTTCGATTTCATGGTGCACTTGACGACAAGCTGGTCGGGGTTGCGAAAACCAGGAACACGACGGAAAAGATCAGAAAACCATCGAAAAGAACAGAAAACGATGGGACACGATAGATCACGATGGAGCGACGCACCGCAGACAAGACCGCCGTAAGGCTGACCGAATGACCTCGCGTGCATAGGTGGGAGCGGGTTTCAGCGGAAGATGACGAGATTTGCCACGGGATGCGGGGACTGCCGGCGACACGACGGGACAGCCAAGAAATCGATGGAAAAGAATAGATCACGATAGAAAACGACAAAAAACAACGAGACAGACAGGTTCACAATGTCGCAGACAGGATCACGCTGGGAAAAGGAAGAACAAGTTGCGGGAACGGAGTCCGACGCCTCGATCACCGGGCGACCCTCGATGGTTTCCGTTGCCGTGGCCTACCGAAACGTCTCGCTCCACGCCGGCGCCACCGCCGCGATGATCGCTCTGAGCTCCGCCGGGATGTCCCCAGCCCCCGTCAACTGCCGAATCTCCAGCACCTCGTCGCTCCCCGGCGCAACGGGGCAGCGCAACGCCCATTCGATCGCCTCTTCCTTCGACTTCACCTCAATCAGCCAGAAGCCGGCGATCAGCTCCTTCGTCTCGGCGAAAGGCCCGTCGACAACCGTGCGCTTCCCGCCAGAGAACAAGACGTGAGCGCCGGTCGCGCCCGGTTGGAGCCCCTCGGACGCGATCAGCACGCCGGCCTTCTGCATCTCCTCGTTGTATTTCATGTACGCGGCAAAGACCTGCTCGTCGATGGGCTGATCCGCCTCTCCCTTAGCGTCTTTCGGACCGGGTGCGGGGATGAGCAAGAATCGCATCGTCATCTCTCCTTCTGATTCAAATTGGTTCGAGCGGCTCGGGCACAAGAAGCGGCGCGCTCGAGCAGCAGGTCGCGCTCCCGGGCGTTGTGCGTGAGCGCTGCCGCGCGCGCGCACTCCGCACGGGCCTCGTCGAAGCGGCCGAGTTTTGCCAGCAGGTCGCCGCGCACGCTCGGCAAGAGGTGGTAGCGCTTGAGCGACGGCTCCGACGTCAGTGCATCCACAAGCTCCAGGCCCGCGGCTGGTCCGAACGCCATCGCAAGGGCGACCGCACGGTTCAACTCCACGACGGGCGACGGTGCGAGCTGGGCGAGCGCATCGTAGAGCGCCGCGATGCGCGCCCAGTCCGTCTCCGACGCGGTGCGGGCGCGGGCGTGGCAGGCAGCGATCGCGGCCTGGAGCGCGTACGGGCCATATGCGCCGCCGAGCTTCTCTGCGCGCTCGAGCGCTGCGAGACCACGCCGGATGAGGAGTTGATCCCAGCGCGCCCGGTTTTGGTCGAGTAACAGCACGGGCTCTCCCGACGGGCCGGTGCGCGCCCTTGTGCGTGACGCCTGGATCTCCATGAGCGCCACGAGGCCGTGGACCTCCGGCTCCTCCGGCGCAAGCTCGGCCAGGATTCGGCCGAGCCGGAGCGCTTCCTCGCAGAGCGCTGGGCGCATCCAGTCGTCGCCGGCAGTCGCCGAGTAGCCCTCGTTGAACACAAGGTAGATGACTGCGAGCACCGACGACAAACGGGCGGCGAGTTCGGCCCCCCGGGGGACCTCGAAGGGGACGCGCGCCGCAGCGAGGGTCCGTTTGGCCCGGACGATGCGCTGGGCGACGGTCGGCTCCGGGACGAGGAAGGCCCGCGCGATCTCCTCGGTCGTCAGACCGCCGAGCAGACGCAGCGTCAGCGCAACGCGCGCCTCGGACGAGAGCACCGGATGACAGGCCGAGAACATGAGGCGCAGGAGGTCGTCGCCGACGTCATCGTCCAGCGCGGCGTCGACGTCCGGCGCAGCCGGCTCATGCAGGGCCTCGATCTCACGACCGAGCGCTTCGTGCTTGCGCACGAGCAGCGTCCGCCGACGCAGCAGGTCGATGGCACGATGCTTGGCGGTGGCCATGAGCCAGGCGCCCGGGTTGTCCGGGACGCCCGACTCCGGCCACCGTTCCAGTGCGACGACGAGCGCGTCCTGCGCGAGTTCCTCGGCAAGACCGACGTCGCGCACAATGCGCGCGAGACCGGCGATGATCCTGGCCGACTCGATCCGCCAAACCGCGTCGATCGCGCGATGTGCATCAGAAGCAGTCACGGCTTCCGGAGCTTCGCGGCCTGCACGCGCAGGTCGGCCTCTCTGGCCAGGGCCTCAGGGTCCTGCGTCAGGTCCGATGCGTCGAACACCTGGCGAAGCTCGATCTGGCCTTCCCCGCCACCGTGGGGGTCCGGTGCGCGCATCGCCCATTCGATCGCCTCTTCCCGCGACTTGACCTGGATCAGCCAGAAGCCGGCGATCAACTCCTTCGTCTCGGCGAACGGGCCGTCCGTCACCTTGGGCTTCCCGCCGGGGGTCGGGTACGAGATGCGAACGCCGCCCGAACTGGGGTGGAGTCCCTCGCCCGCGAGCAGCACGCCGGCTTTCACCAGTTCCTCGTTGTATGTCATCATCGCATTCATGAGCTCCTGGCTGGGCATGACGGCCGCCTCTGAGTCCTCGCTGGCCTTCACAATCATCATGAATCGCATGGTATTATCTCCTTTTGGTTTCGAATTCGGAGCCGGGCCTTCGGACGGTTCCGACCGACTCAACTCAGGCTCTACTTACACGACGAATAAGGATCCGCGAAATCGACAAGTCGCGCGATCTTTTTTCTCAGTCGTCGATCGCCTGGTAAGCCGAGGTCCAGAAATCGCGACAGACTCCCGGCGGACTGGCGGAAGTCCAGGCGCTCTGGCTCATCAGGATGGTGACCATTTCCTCCCGGGGGTCCGAATACCACGAGGTCCCCAGGCCGCCGTCCCAGCCGAACTTGCCGACGGTCCCCGCCACGTCTTCGCGCCTGGTGACGATGGAGACGCCGAACCCCCAACCGTGGCTGTCAAAGTAGCCAGGGATTAAACCCGACACCGCCTTCTGCCCGGGCGTCAGCTGATCGGTCGTCATCGCCTCGACCGAAGGCCTGGACAGGACGCGCACGCCGCCGTGTTTGCCCTTGTTCAGCAGCATCTGACCGAAGGCCAGGTAGTCGTCGATGGTGGAGACCAGACCGGCGCCGCCGGACGGAAATGCGGGCGGGCGGCTCCATTGGCCGCCCTCAGCCTCGTCATAGAGCGCCAGCGCCCCGGTTTCGGGATGGGTCCAGTAGCTGGTCGCGAGCCGGTCGAGCGAGGCCGCGGGCACGCTGAAACCGGTGTCCTTCATGCCGAGCGGCTCGAAGAGGCGTTCGCGCAAGAACGTCTCGAGCGGCTGGCCCGAGGCGCGCGCGATCAGCACGCCCAGGACGTCGGACCCCGTATTGTACAGCCACTTCTCGCCCGGCTGGTGCATGAGCGGCAACTCGCCTACGCGCCGGATCCATTCATCCGGCGCAGGCGGCGTCTGCGGGCTCGGCGGCCCCTGGCCGAGGCGCTGTTCGTCCATGGCCGTTTGGATCGGATATGTATCCGGCGGCGCCATGACGATGCCCATGCCCATACGGAAGGTCAGCAGGTCGCGCACCGAGATCGGCCGGCTCGCAGGCGCGGTGTCGTCGAGCGGCCCGTCGAGCCGCTTCAGGACCCTGCGGCCGGCCAGTTCGGGCAGCAGCCGGTCCACCGGCTCGTCCAGCCGCACCTGGCATTCCTCCACCAGGATCATGGTCGCCGCGGCCGTGATTGGCTTGGTCATGGACGAGATCCGAAGGATCGTGTCGCGCCGGATCGGGTCGCCGCCGACCGCCTTCACGCCGATCGCATCGACATGAACCTCGCCACGCCGGCTGACCAGCGTGACGATACCGGGCACTTCGCCGCGGTCGACATGGCCGGCCATGACGTCGTGCATGCGGCCGAGCCGCGCCTTGGACAATCCGCCCGTGTTCATCGCCTGCTCCCTCCGCTCCCTCTCATCTGACTTTGATGGCCGCGTTGGGCTTTTCCGTCGCCGCACGGCTGGTCAAGTTTGCCCTTCTTCAAGCTAATTTTTCCGTTCCCGGGCCATTGTTCGGTAACGATTCTCATTATCCTTCAAGAAACAGGGATAATTTCTTACCGATGGCGATTTTGTGGCCGCCGGCCGGCAGCTTCCTGCTGCTCCCAGTCGGCCTGACACAGGGCATACTCCACGTCCCCTTGCTCCGCGCCCTCGATGAGGTCCGGCCACGCCTGGTGAAAAGTCCGCACCAGGGTGAGGCCTGCCTTCTCCATGACGCGTCGGGAGGCGATGTTGACCGCCATGGTCGATGCGACCACGCGCTGCACCCCAAGTTCGGTGAAGCCCTTGCCCCAGGCTGATTTGCGCAGCCGGTAGCCAAGTTCGGCTTCGTCGGGGCTGCCGCCTTCCGCCGGCCGGAAGTGGAACCACCCCAGCAGTTCCCCCGTGGACTTCTCGATGGCTGCCCAGAAGCCATACCCGGCGAAACGCTCGTAGTACTGAAGAAACCCGGGCAGGATCTCGTTCTGGATCACGTCACGACTGGTCGGTTTGCCGCCGTTGAGGAAGCGCATGACGTCGGGATCGCTGTCAAGGTCGAACAGGTTGTCCACATCGGCCGCGGTGAACCGACGCAGCACCAATCGGTCGGTTTCCAGGAAGACCTGCATCGCTCAATCCCTCCCACGTAGCCGCTCGTCTCTAGTTAACCACATGGTGGAATCACAGGGCGAGCGGAACATACCCACGGCGGCATGTCATCGAAGGTCCCATCCGGGTGCAGCGCGGGTAGTCGCGGCAACAGCGCCCGCGTCACCCTTCGGAGAGGGAAACGCGGGCGCTGTTTACCTGTTCAGGGTTACTGCAGCGCCGCCAGGATCTTGGCTGCAACCGCCTGCGGGCTGGTGCCCTCGATCTGGCTCCGCTCCACCATGCCGGCGATCCTGCCATCCTTCAGGATGGCAATCGACGGCGAGGACGGCGGGTAGGGCGCAAAGTACGTGCGGGCATTCGCCGTCGCTTCCTTGTCCTGGCCGGCAAAGACGGTGTAGAGGTTGTCGACCCCCGCCCCCTGCTGCAAAGCCAGTGCCATGCCCGGGCGGGCGGTGCCGCCGGCGCAGCCGCACACGGAATTCACAAAGACCACCGTCGTCCCGGCGGCAGCGGGCAGCGCCGCCGCCACTTCCGCCGCCGTCGTCAGCTCCACAAAACCCATGCGGGTCATTTCGTCACGCATCCCCTGAAGCATCGGCTTCCACATATCCAGTTCCACAGGCCGGACTCCCCTCTCTCGCCACTTCCATTAAGACGACATTTTCAACGCCAAGGTTACTTATCGCCGACAGAAATGCGGTGCCGGCGATTGCCGGCACCGCATGCCTATGTCTTCAGCAGCGGCAGCCGCTCGTACCGCTGCCCGAGCACGGCATCCGGCTCCTGCCCCAGCCACCCCGCCAGGAGCGTGGCGTAAATGGAGCGGAAGTCGATGCCCAGCTTCAGGTCGAAATCCTGCAGGTCGGTCAGGCTGGGGTGCTCCCCCACCAGCCCGCCCCGCAGGCCGTCGCCCAGGAGGAAGACCGGCGCCGCCGTGCCGTGGTCGGTGCCGCCGCTGCCGTTCTCCTTCGCCCGCCGCCCGAACTCGGAGTAAACAAGCGTCAGTACGCTCCCGCCGAGACCGTTGGCCGCCAGGTCCTGCTGATAGGCGGCGACCGCCTGGTCGAACTGCAGCATCAGGTTATCGTGGTGGGCCTTCTCGCCGGCGTGCTCGTCGAACGCGCCAAAGGTGGTAAAGAGCACCTGCGTGCCGCCGCCGCCCGCCAGCAGCTTTACGATCAGTTGGAGGCTGTTGCCCAGCGGGTTTCCTTTGGGATACGACGCCCCAGCCTTGTAGCCCGACGCCATGCGCTGCAGAGCGTCCGCCGCCGCCAAAGCCGCCTCCCCCCGCCCCCGAACCAGGGCCAACGGGCCGCTGCCCAGGCCGTACATCTCGCGGATGGCGGCGGTCGCGGCCGGTGTCCCCTTCAGCTTCATCTCGTTCAGCGATTCAATCGCCACCGCCGCCCCGCTGCCGCCCACCAGCGGCTTGGGCACCGAAGCGCCCACGGCCACCGCCCGGAGCGGGCCTGCGCCGGCGGCGGCCGAGAGGTCGAGGTAGCGACCCAGCCAGCCCACCGGGCTGACGCCTTTGGTCTGCCCGGTCGCCCAGATGTCGTACGACCGGAAGTGGGAGCGGTCCGGGTTCGGGTAGCCTACCCCTTGCACGATGGTCAGGCGACCGGCGTCGTAGAATCCTTTCATGGCCTTCAGATTGGGGTGCAGCCCCAGCTTGCCCGCCAGCGGCAGTGCCTCCGCCTCCTTGATGGCCAGGCGGGGCCGCAGGTCGTAGTACGGGCCCATGCCATACGGCGCCACGGTGTTCAGCCCGTCGTTACCGCCGGCCAGGTAAATGACCACCAGGCGCTTCCCCGCCGCCCCCGCGGCCCCGGAAGACCCCGTCGCCCCAGCCGATCCCACAGCCCCGCCCCAGGCCCGCCCCCCCAGCGCCCCCAACCCCACGAGGACGCCGCCGGCCACCGTCAGAAATTCCCGTCTGCCCAAAAACATGGCCCGCCCTCCTCTCAGGCAAATTGGTACTCCGGGGCCGCCACTACGGTCCGGGCCAGCGTCCGGGCGACTTCCCAGCGGGCCCGTCCATCCGCCGGGACCCGGTCCCCGACCAGCTTCAACAGCGCCTCCCGGGTCGTGTGGCTCACCGGGTTGATGCCGAACTGCGCCAGCCAGGCGTCCACCAGTTCCGTCGGAGATGCCGCTGTGGCCGGCAGGTCTGCCCGGGGCACTGCGCCCAGCCAAAGCCGGACCGCCTCCCCGAAGTTCCAGCGGGTAAGCAGCGACGAGGCCCCCAGCCACGCCGCCCCGCCTTGCCATCCCGCCACGTTGGGCGGGTCGTAAAGCGTCTGGCCCATGCGGGTGCATAGGGAGGCCGCCTCTCGGCTGCCGGGCAGCCCCAGCAGCCGCAGGCTCCCCGCCACGAACTCCGCCGGGCTCTTTACCTGGCTGTTCACGACGCTGTCGCTGTAGAAAGCATCGGCGAGAAACAGCGTCTTCAGCACTTCCTTGATCTCGCCCCCGCTCCGGAGGTAGGCGTCCGCCATGGCGTCAACCGTCGCAGCGTCCGGCACCGGCGAGGCGAAAAACCGCCATAGCTTGGCAGCGAGGAATTTCGCCGTCTCCGGGCGGCGGGCGAGAATCCCGGCGATATCAGCCGCCGTAAATTTGCCCGACTGGCCCAGGAACTGCTTCACCCCGGGGTCGAACGCCTGCGCGCTGAATGTCACTTTGAAGGTACCATCGAAGGTATCCTTGTCCACCCGCCAGCCCGTAAGGGCCCGCGCCGCGGCTTTGACATCGGCCTCGGTGTACGGCCCCGGCCCGGTGGTGAACAGTTCCATGACCTCCCGGGCGTAGTTCTCGTTTGGCGCCCGCCGGGTGGAACCGTTGCCGTCCAGCCAGATCAGCATGGCCGGGTCGGTGCCCATCGCCTGCAAGAGCGCTCCGAAAGACCCCAGGGAGTGGCGGCGCAGCAGGTCGTTCTGTGTCTGCATCAGCACCGCCTTGCCTACTTTCTTGATGCCGGTGGCAAAGTGACCGTGCCAGAACAGGGTCATTTTCTCGACCAGCGGGTACCGGGTCGTGGCCATCCGGTGCAGCCAGATCGCCTGCATGTCAGCCAACCGCTCCGGGTTGAACTCGGGTTTCGAAAGCACCGGCGGTGCGATCGTTTCCGGTTCGGCCGGGACGTCGAGCAAATCCGCCACCACCGCCGGCAAATCCTGGTCACGGTACGCCGCAATCTCCACCGGGCGGGCGCCGAACCCCGCCCGCCGGAACAGATGGCGCAACTTTGCGGCCTCTGCCATTGCTCTTCACCTCCCACAGCGTTGGTCCCATGATAACCCGCGAACGTTGCTAAAGTTTAAACGTACAGATAAATTTTTATGACTCCGGCCCTCGAACCAACGTTCCAGCGGCTATTGACGGAAAGCAAATGGAAGCGTAGATTGAGTATGAAACCGATACCCCCTACGGGTATCAAATAGAAGAAATCGATCGCTTGGAGGAAGATATCATGAGCGAACCCATCAAGCTGGATTTCGGCGTGACCGGCATGACCTGCGCTGCCTGCTCCAGTCGCATTCAGAAGCGCCTCGCAAAGACTCCCGGCGTCGCGGACGCCAACGTCAACCTGACCACCGAGAAGGCCACGGTCTTGTTCGATCCGGCCCAGGTGAGTCCCGAAAACCTGTTGGACCTGGTCAAAGACCTCGGCTACGGCGTGATCAAGGAGAAAGTCACCCTGGACATCAGCGGCATGACCTGCGCCTCCTGCTCCACCAACATCGAAAAGAAGCTGAACAAGCTCCCCGGCGTCACCCTCGCCACGGTCAACCTGACCACCGAAAAGGCCGTGGTGGAGTTTATCGGCGTACAGCCGGAAGACCTGGTCAAGGTGATCGCGGACCTGGGTTACGGGGCCAAAGTCTCCGCCGACAACCAGGATGCGGACGCCGAACGGCGCCGGGTGGAAATGCAGAAAATGATCGGCCTCTTCATTTTCAGCCTCATCGGTACGGTGCCGCTCATCATCGCCAACATGATTCTGATGCCGCTGCGCATCCCGTCGGCGTTCCTCTTTAGCAAGTGGACCCAGTTCACTCTGGCCACCCTGGTGCAGGTGATCGTGGGCGCCAAGTTCTACCGGGGCGCCTGGATGAACCTCCGGGAAGGCAGCGCCAACATGGACGTGCTGGTGGCCCTGGGCACGACGGCCGCCTACATCTACAGCGTGGTGCTCACGTTCTGGCTGGGCGGGGAGAACTACTTCGAAGCCTCCACCACCATCCTGACGCTGATTCTCCTTGGTAAGACGTTCGAGGCGATCGCCAAGGGACGGACCTCCGAGGCGATCAAGAAGCTGCTGGGCTTGCAGCCCAAAACCGCCCGGGTACTCCGGGAGGGCATCGAAACCGAAATTTCCGTGGCCGATGTCCAGGTGGGCGACCAGGTTGTCGTCCGGCCCGGCGAGCGGATTCCGGTGGACGGTCTCGTACTCGCCGGCGCCTCGGCGGTCGATGAATCGATGCTGACGGGCGAATCGCTGCCGGTCGACAAGCAGGCCGGCGACAAAGTGACCGGCGCGACGATCAACAAGAACGGTTCGCTCACCGTCGAGGCGACCCGGGTCGGCAAGGAGACCGCCCTGGCGCAGATCGTCAAAATGGTGGAAGATGCGCAGGGCTCCAAAGCGCCGATTCAGAAGCTTGCGGACCAGATTTCCGGCGTGTTCGTGCCGGTGGTCGTCGCACTTGCGCTCATAACGTTCCTGGCCTGGGGCCTCATCACCGGAGACTGGACCTCCGCCATTCACGCCGGCATCGCCGTGCTGGTCATTGCCTGCCCGTGCGCCCTGGGCCTTGCCACCCCCACCGCCGTCATGGTAGGGACCGGCAAGGGCGCCCAGACCGGCATCCTCTTCAAGGGCGGCGAGCATTTGGAGCGGGCGCACCGGGTGAGCGTGGTCGTGCTCGACAAGACCGGCACCATCACCTGGGGCAAGCCGGAACTGACCGACGTGCGTCCGCTGGCCGGCGCTGCCGGAGCGGGCCCGGCGGCCGGGATTACCGAAGCCGAACTGCTCATGCTGGCGGCAGCCGCTGAGAGCCGGTCGGAGCATCCGCTTGGCGTGGCCATCGTCA
The DNA here is from genome assembly GCA_036504075.1 of Symbiobacteriaceae bacterium. GTDB lineage: Bacteria > Bacillota > Sulfobacillia > Symbiobacteriales > Symbiobacteriaceae > DASXVX01. The sequence goes on from DASXVX010000074.1 coordinate 31,580, forward strand.
AAGGCGCCCAGGAACGGGGGCTGGCCCTGCCGGCCCCGGAGCACTTCACCGCCATTCCCGGCTCCGGGCTTGAGGCAGAAGTGGCCGGGCGGCAAGTCGCCATCGGCACCCGGAAACTGATGTCCGGAAAGGGGATCGACACTGCCGCCGCCGAAGCGCAAATGGTGGCGCTGGAATCCGCCGGCAAGACCGCCATGCTGATCGCGGTGGACGGCCGCCTGGCCGGCATCGTCGCCGTGGCCGACACGGTGAAGCCGACGTCGGCCGAAGCGATCGCCGAACTGCGGGCGTTGGGGCTGCGGGTGGTCATGATCACCGGCGATAACCGGCGGACCGCTGACGCCATCGGCCGGCAGGTAGGCGTCGATCAGGTGCTGTCGGAAGTGCTGCCCGGCGACAAGGCTTCGCACGTGGAGCGGCTCAAGGATGGCGGCAAGCACGTGGTGGCCATGGTAGGCGACGGCATCAACGATGCCCCGGCGCTGGCGACTGCCGACCTCGGCATGGCCATCGGGACCGGCACCGATATCGCCATCGAGACCGCTTCGGTCACGCTCATGAACGGCGATCTGCGGGGGATCGCCACCGCCTTCCGGCTCAGCCGCCAGACCATGCGGACGATCAAGGAGAATCTCTTCTGGGCGTTTATCTACAACATCATCGGCATCCCCATGGCCGCCTTCGGCCTGCTCAATCCCATGATCGCCGGCGGCGCCATGGCCTTCAGTTCGGTCTCGGTGGTCTCGAACTCGCTGCTGCTCAAGCGCTATGACCCCCGCCGGCACGAGACCATCCGGGGTGCCCTGGTCTTCAAGGCCCTGGGCATCGCGGCGATGGCGGCGGCGATCTGGCTGGCATTCTTCTACGCCCAGCCGTTCAATACCGTGAAGACGGTCACCCATCTCAGCCCCGGCAAAGTCGCCTTCGGCGAGATCCACGTGAAGACCGGCCAGCAACTCCGCATGGAGGTCATGAACCACGATACGAAGCTGCATGAATTCTATATCGAGGCAGTTCCGTTCCGCTTTCTGAAGATGCTGCGGATCGATCAGGTGGACGACATGCGCACGTCACCCAACCCGGTGATGATCGCGGTCGGTCCGGACCACACCGGTATTACGGAGTTCACGCCCACCCAGCCCGGTCGCTATGTCATTATGGGCCACGATGGCAAGCAAAAAGGCTGGCTCATTGTCGAGTAAGCATACCCGCCTGCTGACCGGCGCACGCTAAGTGCGTTTGAACTCAGCATCAGGGGGATGAATGCAGATGGCCGATAACAAAAATCAGCAGAATGCGACGGGGGCGTTCGCGGATCAGGCCGGCGCGACGGGAACCGCTCAGGCGACCGGCCAGGCCGGGGCCACCGGGACCCAGGGCGCTGACGTCACGGCGGGCGGAGCGCTGGCCGGGCGGGCGGCTTCCACCGAGAACGTGGGCAACCGGAACCCGCTGGACGGCACTTTTGCAGGCGGCGTGCCGGAGCCGGGCGAGTAGGGATACTTGCCGCTCGTATGGCGCACGCTAATACCGTCCCAACCTAGCAAGGGGGCTGAACAAATATGGCCGATCAGAACAATACCGCTAACCCGGGCGCTTCCCGGAACCAGGCGGGCCAGAACCAGGGCCGGGAGAAGGGCGCCGATATGGCTGAAGGAGCTGCCTGGGTAGGCGGCGGCGCCGCCGGCGCCGCCATCGGCTCCGCACTGGGCCCGCTGGGAACGGTGGCCGGCGCCATCGCCGGTGGCGCCCTGGCCGACGAGGCCGTGGAGAACACCCAGGCCACCGGGAACGTCACCGGCGGTCAGGCCAACCGGGCCGGGCAGAATGCCGGGCGCACCACCGGGGCCGGCGGCAACCCGACGGCGGGCGGCCGTTAAACCGCACCACTGTCACGAACGAGCAGACCGGACGCCCGCGCGGCGTCCGGTCTGCTTTTTGTGAAATCACTCGCATTGTTTAGGAGGAACTGTCCGCCCCCCGTAGAATTTTCGTGCAAGGAGCAGGGGCGTTCAAGCACACTCCCCCGCCAACCAAGGGGGCTTTTTGCAGATGGACAGGCAGGCGTTGGAAGAGGCAGTCCGGAAGACAGTCTACGAAGTGTTGGCCAAGTCCCGGATTGAAGTCGTGGCGTCTCCGGCTACCGAGCAGGCAGCGGGCGGGCGGGAGGTCATACTGGTCCGGGGCACCGAGACCGGCCTGCAAAAGTTCGAGCCCGTCCCCGGCGTTAATGCTCGGCTGACCGACCTTGTGAACGCCGACCACGGCGCATCCATGGCCGTTGGACTGATGGAAGTGCGGGAGTGCACCTTCGACTGGACCCTGAACTACGAAGAGATCGAATACGTGCTGGAAGGCACGCTGGACATTATCGCCGACGGGAAGACGATTCGTGGCTACAAGGGCGATGCGATTTACATCCCCAAAGGCACCCACATTCAGTTCAGCAGCCCCGACCGGGCCCTGTTCCTCTACTGCACCTATCCGGCAGACTGGGCGAATCAATAAGGCCGCCAAAACAAAGCCCGGAAGGCAAGGGAAGCCTTCCGGGCGACTTTATGACCTTACCGGCGCTTCCGCCGCTGCTGCCGGGCCTCCTCCTCCTGCCACATTTGCTGCAGGTCGAGCAGGTCCTCCAGGTCGAGGTCGGAGACACCCGCCATCTCCTCAATGTGGTGGCGAAGCTCATGCAACATGGTCTCCCACAATTCGTCCTCCCAGACCTCTTCCGGCTCATCGCGGAGGAGTTTTACGAAGGAGCCGTGGTAAATGGCGATCCGCGGCGGCAGGTAGGTATCGGTAATATACTCGCCCATAATGTACACGCCGGGGGGATCGCTTTTATGGCGCAGCGCGTTCGGTTCCACCATGACCGGGATGGGCTCACCGTCGGGATCCAGCAGGAAGCGCCCGGGAATACGCGCCAGGTAGAAATCCGCCAGGTCTGTAAAGCTGTCGATGCTCATGATCATGTCCGGTCAACCTCCCGCCTATCCCGCCGGCGCCTGCCGGCGCTTCAGCCATGCAGGCGGCGAGACTTTGGCAAACAGCCAGTCCGTCAGCTTCACCACGAGGTAGCCAAAGAGCAGGCCGGCGAGCACGTCGATGGTCCAGTGAATGCGCAGGTAGAGCGTCGAGAATATCAGCGTCCCGGTATACGCCACCATGCCCCACTTGAAGACCGGCCCTTTCTCCCGCAGCGCCAGCAGCATGACGGCAAAGCCGACGGAGGTGTGCATGCTGGGGAAGCAGTTCTGGGCGTTCAACTGCAGGTGGTAGGCGTCCATCCAGACGGTCCGGCCCAGCAGGTCGGGCAGTTTCTTCACCCACCAGACTTCGTGCAGTTCGATGGTGTTGTAAAACGGAATGATCAGCGGCGTCTGGAGAATGTGGCCGGCGAGCGGGTACTGGAGCACCTTCTTCCAGTCTTTCGTCAGGAACGACCGGATGGTCGCCCCGAAGACGGCGAACGGGAAGCCGTAGTTGTATACCCAGGAGAGCTTGTCCGTCAGCCACTGGCTGGGGAGCAGGGCGTGAATCCAGCCGGGGTCGTTCAGAGGAATCCGGGAAAAGGCTGCATCCCAGTTCCAGATGTGGCGAATGGCGGTCATTTGCCAGTCGGCCACTTTCCACCAGTATGCATCGGCCTTGTAGTAAATGATGAAGGGAATAAACAGCAGCACCAGACCGCCCGGCAGAAACTGGAGCCAGGTCCGGTCGGTTTGATCTTTGTAGGCGTCCATGCAGAGCAGCAGCAGGACGACCATGAGCTTCGGGTCCCATTTGCCGACTTTGGTGATCTCGTAGATGATGGTAAACCCAATGAGTAGCATAACTGCCGTCGCAGGACGGTCGTACCAGGGTCTTTTCACGCACTCGCCTCCGGGGTTTCGCCTGTCCACCCGCTTATGTTACCGGAATTTGCGAGAGTTTGGTAGCACGGATTTCCGGGAGTTGCCAACTTCTAGCGCACTGTTCGCTGGAAGCTTAAGCACAAATCGCTCCGCAAGTCAATACTTGTCCTTACGCTTCCTCATTTGGTAAACTATGGATGCAGGAATCCAGGGAGGTGGCACGGTGTCCACATCTGCGCTGGCGGAACTGTACAGGAGGGGGCAGTACGCCGCTGTCATCCGGGAGCTGGAACGCCTCCGGGAAGGTCTACCATGGGAGTATGCCGAAGCGGCCGCTGAAGCCTACTACTACGGCGCAATGGCACACTACCGGCTCGACCAGTTGCTTCCGGCCGTTTCGCTTGTCGCGAAAGCGCTCGAAGAAGTCCACGCCCGCGGCGATTGGGGCCTTACGGGGAAAATCCGCTTTCAGGCGGGGGAAATCTACCGGCGGGCCGGTCAGGTCAGTGAGGCCCAGCAATGGACCGACCTCTTTTTGTCCGACCTGGACCGGTACCCGGAGTGGGAGCGGGTTCGCGGGCTGGCTCACTACAACCTGGGGTTAATTCACCGGCAGCGGCGCAACTTCGCAACTAGCATCCATCACTACGAGCAGGCCGAGCAACTGCTCCGGGCGGTCGGCGATTCGGTCTGGATGATCCGGGCGCAGGAGAACCTTTGCTGGGTGCTATGCGAAGACGGCCAGCATACTCGCGCTACTGGCTACCTATCCCAGATTGATGCTGCGATCACTGAACTTCCCGAATCGCATGACGCCAGAGACGTACGTCTAACCCATCTCTATGTCCGCGGCTATGTACTCCTCCACCTTCAGCAACCTGCAGAAGCCGCCCGACTGTGTCAGGAAGTCGTTACCGAGGGTTCTGGCGCCACTGTCGCCCAACGGGCGTTGGCCACCTGGGTTGCTTCCGAAGCCGCTCTTCAGATGGGAGACAAAGAGAACGCGTGGACACTGGTCAACCTGGCCAACCAGCTAGCCATCGAGGCGGTGGATAGCCGAATTATGAACTACGTTAACGACACTCGCCGAAAGCTATTGGCGCCGGGAGACACGGCAGCCGGCTAAACATGGGGCGCGGCAGACCACCTCTGCCGCCTCTCAACAAATCGCCGTTTCGCTGGGAGCGAAAATGACGCCAATCCAGTCCAGGCTTCGGCCGGTGCACCTGCCGGCTAAAAGGTTGAGTCAAGGCAAACCAGGGCGGGGCGGAAACCGTCTCCGCTAGTGGACAGGCATGAAAGGGGTGGTACCGATTATGCGGCGTATCCTGGGTTCCCTGATGGTGTTTGCCCTGCTGGTAGGAGCCTGCGTGATGGTCACCATGGGCACGGCGAGCGCTCAGGCCAACGGTGGCGCTACAATCGAATCCCTCAGCTTCCATCGGTAAGCTCAATCCCCGCCCGGACTGCCGGGCGGGGATTTCTTTGTATTGGAAGTTCAAATGTTCCTTTGACGGCGAGAAACATGCCCGAGCTGTCCGCACCCGGACTATTCCACGACTCCAGCTAAGAAGTTGCGGAAAGCTCAAGGCCAGGAGGCTTCCTGGCCTTGAGCTTTAGAAGTGGTCCCGCCGAGGACTCAGGCTTTGGCGCTTTCAAGAAGTTCCGCAACCCGACGGAGGGGCAGGACGACGCCGGGGACCTTCTTATCTCGAACAGAGCGCGTGTCGTAGAACACCATAGCGTACTCGTCGGTGAGGTTCGACCCGGTTCGGGCCGGAAACCCCAGTACCCGAAGAGTAGTCCCCTCCTGTTCAGACTCTCGGGGCCAGACAAAGATCTGGGGCGATTCGGCGAGCCGCTCGATATCGGCCCACGCAATGTAGCCATCGCTGAAATGACGGTTCGGCCGGTCGAGCACTGTCATGTGGACGTGTTTCCGAGGGACGAAGGTGAGCCCGACCTCCACCCCGGTATCGGGGTTGACCTCTCTAACCTTCGGGTAGTCGGCCACTATCTCGCCTCCTTCTTCCTATTTGTCTTCGTTGGGAGTAGGCCAGGGGATATCGCCCGGAAGTCTCCCTATGGTTTGGATGATCTCGCCGTCCGACTTCGTAATCACCGTGGGTATGTCCATATTTTTCATGGCCGGAGAGGTCGCACTGGACCGCGTCATGCCGATGTTCAGGTTCGCAAAGATGCTCTCAAATTCCTCCGGCGACATCTGTCCGTTCTCAACCATCTCGTACGCCCTTGTGCGAGCCTTCTCGATGAGCTGGGCGATTTCGGCGATGTCCGAGGTACGGCTCCTCGAAAGACGTTCCAACTGGTTATCAAGAGGAGCATTGCCCTCCCAGTCAGACGGAACGATTTTCCGAAGACGGCCCTTGGATTCGATGAAGATGATGTGTTTTATCTCACCGGCATCGGTGGGATAAACATAGATCCTGTCCGGCCCCGGCCGGCTGATCTTCTCCCGCTTGTAGTCGTTGAAGCCTTCAGTAGAAGGGATGGTGAAGCGGGCGACTTCGTTTCCGGACCTGTCCCGAAGTATCAGGTCTCCCTCTTGCTCCACCAGGCCGATCTTCTTGGAGACGATCTCAGCGTTCTGTTCGGCGTCCCGGCCAATCTGCCGCAGTTCAGCCGACGTAAACGTGACACCGAGTCCGACGAAGACCATCTGCGCAAATCGGGAGTAATCCGAGTCGCTGCTGAGCTCGCTGCCTTTCTCGCTCACCAGTTTGAGGTAACTGTAGCGGACGAAGTCGAAGGGATTGGCGTGAACCCATCCCAGGTTGCCCTGGCGCTCCTGGGCATCCATGTAAAGGGCGTAGTCGCCGAGGAAGAACACGTCGTCGGCCGAGTAAACGCCTTGCTTGTAAAGGCTTTGGCCATTGGAGACAAACCGATCGAATCGAGCGAAGTCGTGGGGACCGGGGGATTCCTGTAGGACGATGTTGATACGGTTACTGTCCCAGGAAACGATGCCGCCAAGCAAGGTGGCAACGTGCCGAATAGGCAGGAACAGGTAATCGCCCTTGAACTGCGGAGGGACGTCCAGATATCCTGTGTGGTGCCGGACGTCCCCGGTACCGGCGTCCTCAATCCACTTGTCATAAGAACCGCTACCGACGTCCATGCGTACCAGGTTGTGGCGGTTCTGAAGCCAAACGACCCGCTTAATCGCGCCGTCGGAGTCGGTCCACTGCTCGTAGTCTACCATGGCGCCTAGTCCCTCGCCGACTGCCCGTAGAGAGTACATCCACCGGTCGCCGACGTACCTGCCCTGGTCGTCATAGACGGGGACGGGGTAACCCGAAGGAAGATTGGCGTCCGTGCACACCTCCACACCGTTGAGTTTGAACTGGGCGGAACATGCCTGTCCGACGTCCGCCCTAGCCTGTGTGCTGGCTAGCAAGGTAGATCCGATCGCCAGCACTGCCATCATCATCCAAGCGACCGGATTCCGCATTCGCCTATAGCTCACGCATTCCACCTCCACGTCCTCCATTTTCTGCTATCGAGAGACATGGTAACATCTGGGAGTAACTCGCGCATAGAGGATCATCTAGGGCATAAAGGAACTTTCGCTCGACGAAAATCGACAATAATCGCGCTCATGGGCCTCCAGAATGGCTT
>DASXVX010000075.1:0-88671 GCA_036504075.1 Symbiobacteriaceae bacterium
GGTCCTCTCGCCCCCTGGCACGAAACAAGGGGAGATCGTACTACCGGAGCTGACGCCGATTCAACGCATGCTACATCAGATTCTCGCCATCCCGATGCCATTCTCTTCCTGAAACAAATGACCGAAATCAGTTGCTTTTACGCGCATGTGCGAAATGCAGGCCTAGCGGAACATGTTTGCCACTGCGGCCACAACCCCGACGACGAACGCGGTCACCACTCCGAACACGATCACCGACCCGGCCAGTTGGAACATGCGCCCGCCGACCCCGTAGACCAGCCCTTCCCGCTTGAACTCCATGGCCGAGGCGGCCATGGAGTTGGCAAAGCCGGTCACCGGAACAGCCAGGCCCGCACCAGCGTACCGGGCCAGCTTGTCAAAGACGCCCAGCCCCGTCAGCAGCGCCCCCAGGAAGACCATGGTCGCCACGGTGGGATCCCCGGCCCGCTTGTGGGAGATGTGCATCACTGACTCCCAGAAGTCCGTAATCCCTTCCCCAATCAGACAGACCAGGCCCCCGACGAAGAAAGCCATGAGTGCGTTGCGGAGCCGGGGGGGCTTCGGTTCCGCCTTTTTCACCATCACGGTGTAAGCGTCTTGCTGCGATTCGTGCGAGGCTCCCTGCTTCACCTTGACCATGGCGCACCTCCGTCCCCTAGTTTTTGCAACGTTTAGCAAGCAGTATGCAGAACGGCCGCGGCACGCGAAAAACCCTCTGCCGGCGTCGGCAGGGGGTTTTGCATGCGCGATCTGTCTGCTTACATGTCGCCGCCGGCATAGCTGTGCAGGCCGACGATCAGGAGATTTACGCCGATCAGCGTAAAGAGAATCACACCGAAGCCGATCACCGCCACCCAGGCCGAGCGCCGCCCTTCCCACCCATGGGTAATGCGCAGGTGTAGGTAGGCCGAGTAGACCAGCCAGGCGATCAACGCCCAGGTCTCCTTCGGGTCGAAAAACCAGTAGCGGCCCCAGGCCTCCTTCGCCCAGATCATGGCAAAAATCAGGCCACCGAGCGTAAAGAGCGGGTAACCGATGGCCACCGCCCGGTAGCTGATCTCATCCAGCGTCTCCGGGTCGCCGGCGACTTTCCGGGCCAGCCAGTCGCCGAGCGGTTCCTTCGCCAGGTACCGCCGGACCAGCCAGTACAGGAGCCAACCCACGAGCAGCGAGTAGAGCAGGGTGTTCCAGTTTTTGCCCCGCCAGGTCCAGGGCGCCGCAACCAGCGGCATGGGAATGAACCCGAAGAGGTGCCCCTTGGTGCCCACCGCCGCGCCAAACGGGCCGATGACCGGCGGCAGGTGGTAGGTCGTCGTATTGAAGACCCACTGGTAGCCCAGATAGCGCAGCGGCAGTGCCAGCAGCATGAAGCCCACCATGACCAGCACGAGATAGAAGAGCGCTTCGAGCCCCCGCTGGCCCCAGTTCCGCTCCCACGCAGCCGTGGCGGCCGGCACTTCCGGCGCCGGCGCCCCGCCGGCCTCCGCCGCCAGTTCCAGCCCCCGCACACGCAACAGGTACATCAGCGCCGCGCCGAACGCGACTGCGAAGAAACCTTCCGCCAGGGCTGCCGTGGACACATGCATGGGCAACCAGTAACTCTTGAGCGCCGGCACCAGCGGCGCCACTTTCGGCGGGAAAACATAGGAGTAAGCAAGGAGAAAGACCCCAATCGGCGAGACCAGGCCCCCCAAGAGATCCATCCGGTACATCCGGTTGATCACCTGGAACGCCAGCATGCTGGTGAACGCCATGAACCCGATGAACTCATACATATTGGAGGTCGGCCAATGGCCGGCCCCCTGCCAACGAGCCAAAATGGCGAGTGCGTGCAACACGACGCCGGCGGCGTGGGCGTTGGTCGCCCAGGCGCCCGATTTGGCAAACTTGGCCCCCTGCGAAATGCGCGTGCCAATAAACCCGGAAAGGTACAGAATCGTAGCGGAAACATAGCCCGCAAAGGCGCCGAACAGCAACCAGGCCGCGGCAGTCACCAGGGCCGGATTTGGCGGTGTCACGAGACGTTCCCCTCCCCAATAGGCGTCCCCGGCAGGCGTTTGACTTCCTGCTTAAGGCCGAACTTGTTTTTATGGGCATGGGCACCCAGAAGGAGCCTCCCACTCTCCTCCCGGACCCAGAGTTGCCAGTGAAACAGGAAAAACGTAATCAGCATGCCCAGAAACACGATGCCGAGACCAAAAAACATGTACGGCGTCGTCAAGTCCTTGTGCAGTTTGAGCGCCGTATACCAACGCGGATCAACCTTCTCAACTTCCAGGTAGAGCGGGCCCTGGTAGAACGGCTTCGCGTTGCCCAGCACCAGGAGCGCAGACCGCCCCAGCACGGTCGCAGTCGCCCGGTCCACAAATTCAACCATGAAGACCGGATTCTTGACTTCGAAGCTGGCGTTGGTAGGCTCTTTGGTGGCCGGGTCCAGCACGAAATCGTGGTAGTACGCCGTGACCACCATTTTCACCTGATCCGAAAGCGCGTACTCCGTCTCCGGCTGCCTGAGGTCGACGTCCAGCCGGGTCACCGGTGCGCCGTCCGCACCCATGACCCGGAGATGCGCCACCCCGGGCTCCTGCCTGAACGAGGCCTGGTAAATGTCCCAGCCCCCGTACGGCAGGGGATGGTTCACTTCCAGGGTCTGCCGGAAGACTTCCTTCCCGTCCTGGACGATGCCGGCGTCAGTGACGAACCGGGACGGCATCCCGTTCGGGTAGAGTTCCATGGTGAACTTGTGGCTCGTAATGGCAAAGTTCGTGTCCGGAACTTTTACCGTCTGGCCGTCGGGAATCCAGACGTCCCGGCTCAGGTCCCAGCCGGGAATCCCTTTGGCGAACGCCGCAAAAGCGACGAACAAGAGGCCGATGTGGATGATATACGGCCCATACCGGCTGAGACGACCCCGTTCGGCATACAGACACTCCCGGTCCCGCCAGATCTTGAACCCACGCTTTTTCAACTGTACCGCCAGGCCGTCCAGATCGCCAGCGAGTTCGGCAGTAATTGGCTGCCGGCTGAGAAAGTGCGGCAGCTTCCAGACCTGCGGGCGGACGAGCATCCGGTGCAGGGGCACCAGCCGGTGCAGGGAGCAGATAATCAGGCTGGTGACCACCAGGAGCACCAGCGAGGCATACCAGAGCGACGAGTATGCGTGGGTCAGACCCAGCCGCATGAGGAGGTTGCCCCAGAAGGGGCCATATCGGGCCGGATAGTACAAGTAAGGCGGTCGCCAGTCCTGGTAGAGGTTCTCCTGTTCGATCAGGGAACCCGCTATGGAGGCCACCGCGATCAGCACGATCAGCAGCACCGCAACCCGGGTGGAGGCAAAGAAGTCCCAGCAACGGTCCAGAAACTCGCCCCAGCCGCCCCCAGCGGCCGGAGTCGGGCGGGGGCGCTCCGCAGCACCAAGTGCCCGCCCGCAATCCGGACAGAAGTGCCCACCCTCAGGCGCGGCGGTGCCGCAGTTCGGACACTGTGAGACCGCCACCCCAATCCCCCTCTCTAGAATCCAGAGAACCCGGTCACGCGCAGCAACCAGGCCGACATTTTTTCCATATACCCGGTGGCCAGCAGTACGCCCATGAACAGCATCAGGCCCCCGCCGATGCGCTCAATGACCAGCGTGTACCGGGTCAGCCACCGGACCGAGCCGAGGAAGTACGCCAGGGCGACGAACGGAATGGCGAAGCCGATGGAGTACGCCAGCAGCAGTATGCCCCCCATGCCGGGGTTCGTGGCTGCCATGGCCAGCACGGCGCCGAGAATCGGCCCGATGCAGGGCGTCCAGCCCGCCGCAAACGCCAGCCCGACCAGCACGGAGCCCACATAGCCCTGGGGCTTGCTGGCGAACTGCACCCGCTGCTCCCGCATGAGGAACGGCAGCTTGATGACGCCCAGCAGCGTCAGCCCCATGAGCGCCACCCAGATGCCGCCCACGATGGGCAGCCAGGAGCGTCCCTCATAAAAGAAGGAGCCCAGCGCACTGGCGGCGAGGCCCAGGGAGACGTAAATGACCGAGAAGCCGACGAAAAACGCCAGGCTGTGCTGAAGCATTCGCGTCCGGGCAGCTTTCGTGCCGGCCGTCAGTTCATCGATGGAGACCCCGGTCACGTAGCTCAGGAACGATGGGTAAATGGGCAGGCAGCACGGGGTCATAAAAGAGAGCACGCCGGCGCCAAATGCAAGAAATAGACTCGGAGTTTCCATAGAGGGCACGTCTCCTGTCGGGGGCCTTATAGCAGTGTGCACTGTAAGTGGGTGCACGGTAGCCGGGTGCAGGTAGCCGGGTGCAGGTAGCCGGGTGCAAGGTAGCCGGGTGCATTGTAGCATGGTGACCGGATGCAATGTAACGTTAACGGGCGATGAGCCGCTGCACTTCCGCCTCCATTTGCGCCCGCGACATCTGATATTGGTAGACCCCCCGAATGACGCCTCCCCGATCCACGAAGAACGTGGCGGGCAGCGGCAGAATCTTATAGGCGGTCTGCGCCTTATCTTCCGGATCCAGCAGCGCCGGGAAAGTGACGCCGACCCGGTTACGGAAATCCGTTACGGCCACTTTGGACTCCCCGACGTTAATGCCGTAAATCTCCAGGCCCTGGGCGTGGTACTTGTCGTAGACCGCCTGGAAGTCCGGCATCTCCTTACGGCACGGGGTGCACCAGGTGGCCCAGAAGTTCAGCACCACCGGCTTCCCTTTCAAGTCGGCGAGCCGTACCCGGCTGCCGTCCGCCGTCTGCAAATCAAAGTTCGGCGCCGCCTGCCCTGCGATCAGCGATGTGTCGGTGTCCGCCCGGGGGATCAGCAGGAGCCAGAGCATGAGCGCCGCCGCAAACCCCATGGTGACGGCGACAGACCAGCGTTTCCAACTCGGGTAAGCGGACCGCTTCGGCTCCGCCGTTGTCGCTCCCGCCTCCCGACCGCATGTCTGACAAAAACGTGCGTCCGGCCCCAGGGCCGTGCCGCACTCCGGACAGGTCATGCCCTCACCTCCTGTTCCTTCGTGGGACGAGGGAGCCCGTTCCATTATACCAAAGCGCCTTGGCAGCAGGTCAACCGTCGCAGAACCTAGGTTAGGGACCCAAGTGAAAAAGGGCCGTGGCTAAAATAAGCCACGAACCCTAGTTTCCGCGACTGACGGAGTCAGTCGCCGGAGCCGCCGGCAGACTTTTGCGGCGCAAAAGGCGGGAGGCAACCAATTTCCGCAACTGACGGAGTCAGTCGCGGCTAGGAAGCCTTGCCCGAGTTCCGGTTCAGCGTGCTCCCAGGCGGAACGCGCACGCTCAACACCCGCTGCCGCTCCCGGCGCGCAATCTCGTATCGGGTCCAGCCCCGCAGTTCGGGACAGAGCTTGTCCACCGCCAACGAGATATCCAGCATGCGCAGGCCGCCCCGGTCCTCCGGCCGTTTCCTGGCTTCCCGGGCCAGCAGCCGGCCTACCAGGCGGGTGACCGTTTGCAAGTCGGCTTCATGCGAGAAGTCGCCGACGGCCGCCGCCTTAAGCGCTGCCGCGTACCGGGCCCGCACCCGGTGGAGCCGATCAAACAGGTCCAGAGGCAGGGTGGACTGTAGGATTTCCGGCTGAGCGGCCATGGTGCATGCCCTCCTCTGCAGTCAGCGTCTCCCGCGACTGACGGAGTCAGTCGCGGCGTGTGCGTCTGCCGAATTCACGGTTACCGAATCAATGTTTGGGGACGGGAATCAGGAGCGCTTGCCCCGGCTGCACGGTGGCCGTTTGCAGGTGATTGGTCTGCTTGATGGCGTCGATCACGTGGCGGATGTCCTGCCCGTTGCTGTATGTCGCAGCAATCGCCCAGAGCGTGTCGCCGGTAGCGACCGTGTATGTAATCACCCCCGGCGCTTCCGTGCGGGGCAGGGTTTCCGCTTTCCGCTGGGCCATTACCAGCACCACCGATGCTACCAGCACGACGAACAGCAGAGCCAGCGTCAACATCCGGCGCCGCCGCCGGGCTGAAGGGCGCCGCCGGGCCACCGGGTGGGGCTGGGCCGGAAAGGCCGTGCAGGGATGCATGACGGATGCTTGCATGGTAAGTCCCCCTTCGTACCGGCAACCAAACGTGTGTTCGTACTCAATTTACCACGGAATGTTCGTTCGAGTCAAGCGGGTTCTGTTAAATCTTTCGAACAGGCGTTTGCAGCCCGCGGCCCCTATGTTATAATCGTTACAGTCAGAACCCAGGTTTTGGACCGGTTCCAATTATTGCCCACGCACTGGGAGGTGCCGCTGCATGCCCGACGGTCTTACTGAACGTCAGCGCCAGGTGCTGCAGTTCATCAAGGATGAGATTCGTCACAAGGGCTACCCCCCGTCCGTGCGGGAGATCGGTGAAGCCATCGGGCTCAGCTCCAGTTCCACGGTGCACGGTCACATGGCCCGCCTGGAGGAGAAAGGCTACATCCGCCGGGACCCGACCAAACCCCGTGCCATCGAAGTGCTCGATGAGGACATCTCCTCGCCGAGGCGCCGGACGGTCTCCGTGCCCATGGTGGGCCGGGTTACTGCCGGTCTGCCGATCTTCGCCGAACAGAACATCGAAGATCACTTCCCGCTCCCCGCCGACTTCGTCCGGGCCGATGAATCCGAGTTGTTCTTCCTGACCGTTCAGGGCGAATCCATGATTGAAGCCGGCATTCTCGACGGCGACTACGTCCTGGTGCGGCGCCAGTCTACCGCCAACAACGGCGATATCGTCGTGGCGCTCATTGAAGATGAAGCAACGGTCAAGCGCTTCTTCAAGGAGCAGGGCCGCATCCGGCTGCAGCCGGAGAACCGGTTCATGGACCCAATCATCGTCCCCAGCGCCCAGATTCTCGGCAAGGTCATCGGCCTCATCCGCCGTATGGACTAGCTCACATCTGTACAGTCGCAGGCCCGGTGCGAGACTCCTCGCACCGGGCCAACTTTTTTATCAAAAACCCCGGGCTGCTGGTGCAGTCCGGGGTTTTTGGGTGAGGAGAGACCTAGAAAATGGCCAGGTACTGGTCCAGTTCCCACTGGTGGACCTGCGTCCGGTAGATATCCCACTCGATCAGCTTCGCTTCCACGAAGTTGGCGACAATGTGCGGACCCAGAGCGTCCCGCATGACCTCGTCGCTTTCCAGCTCCCGCAGCGCTTCCCGCAGGTTCCACGGCAGCACCTGGATGCCCTCCGCCGCCCGCTCCTCGTCCGTCATCAGGTAGACGTTCCGGTTGACCGGCTCCGGCGGCGTCAGCTTGCGCCGGATGCCGTCCAGCCCCGCCGCCAGCGTCACCGCCAGAGCAAGATACGGATTGCAGGAGGGATCCGGGCTGCGCAGTTCGATGCGAGTGGAGTTGCCCCGGCGGGCCGGGATGCGGATCAGCGGCGACCGGTTCCGCTCCGACCAGGCGAGATAAACCGGCGCCTCGTACCCCGGCACGAGCCGCTTGTACGAGTTGACGAGCGGGTTGCAGATCGCGGTGAACGCTTTGGCATGCTCCAACAGGCCGGCGATGTACTGCATGCAGGTTTCGGAGACGCCGCCTGGCACGTTTGCGTCGAAAAACGCGTTCTTGGTCTCCCGGAACAGCGACTGGTGCAGATGCATGCCCGAACCGTTCACCCCCATGATCGGCTTGGGCATGAACGAGGCGTGCAGCCCGTGCTGCAGCGCAATGGTCCGGACGACGAATCGGAACGTGGCGACATTGTCCGCCGTCTGCAGGGCGTCGGCGTACTTGAAGTCGATTTCGTGCTGCCCCGGTGCCACTTCGTGATGCGACGCCTCAATTTCAAAGCCCATTTTCTGCAGTGCCAGCACGCAGTCCCGCCGGCACTCTTCGCCCCGATCCACCGGCCCCAGGTCGAAGTACGAGGCCTGGTCGTTGGTCCGGGTGGTCGGCTTGCCGTCCGGCTCCCGCTGGAAGAGGAAGAACTCCGGCTCCGGGCCGACCATCATGGTGTAGCCCAGCGCCTTGGCCTCCTGCATCACCTGCTTCAGCATCCCCCGCGGGTCGCCCAGGAACGGCGTGCCGTCAGCGTTGAGCACATCGCAAATCAGGCGGGCCGTGGCCCCTTCGCCCTGCTCCTGCCACGGGAAAACGGCAAAGGTCTCCGGGTCGGGCTTCAGCAACATGTCCGATTCCTCAATCCGAACGAAGCCCTCAATGGAAGCGCCGTCGAACAGCAGTTGCCCGTCCATCGCCTTCGGCAACTGTTCCGCCGGAATGTCCACGTTTTTCGTGATCCCGAGGATGTCGGTGAACTGCAGCCGGATAAAGCGCACGTCCAGTTCCCGGACTCGATCCATCACATCTGCTTTGGTTTTGGGACGGTTCGGCACGGCTTCCCCTCCTAACAGGTTAGAAAATCAGTTTCAGAACGAAAGCGGCGATCAGCATCAGGGCCATCACGAAATTGACCGCCACGGAGCCGAGGACGCCCACCAACCCGCCCCAGCCCGCCCGTAACGCCTCGTGGGTCGGGCGCCCGACCATGAGTTCAGCGACCAGGGCACCCAGGAACGGCCCCAGCAAGAGGCCCACCGGCATGAAGAAGAGGCCGAGAATGGAGCCGATGACGGCCCCCCAGGCCCCGGCCCGGCCGGCGCCGAACCGCTTCGCCCCCCACGCCCGAGCGTACTGCTCGGCCACCTGCGCCAAAATGACAACGCCCAGTGCCGACAGCAAGAACGACCAGGTCAGATGCCGGAAGCCCTCAACCCAGCCGTAGCCCGCCATGGCCACCCAGACCAGCGACAGCCCCGGCAGTGCGGGAATCAGCGTCCCGATCAGGCCCAGGCCCATCACCAGGAACGCCAATAAGAGCACGACCGTTTGCGACACTTGATCACCCCTTATTATGTACGGGAGCAGGGGGGTTTTCCCTGCCTGCTTGTCAGGTCATCCCGCTTGAAGGATGCCGCGGGTGATCAAATGGTGCGCGGCATTCATGGCCGCCAACATGACATGCTCACGGGTGAGGCCGCCCTGGAAATAGGCGGCGTACGGCGCCCGCATGGGACCGTCGGCGGAAAGCTCGATCGAAGAACCCGCCACGAACGTCCCGGCCGCCATGATCACCCGGTCGGCGTAACCCGGCATATCCCAGGGTTCCGGCCGCACGTGGGCGTCGACCGGACTGGCCTTCTGGACCGCCTGGCAAAAGGCGGTCAACCCTTCGGGCGAACCCAGTTCCACCGCCTGGACCAGGTCGTACCGCTCGGCGTCGTACGCCGGCCGGACGCCAAAGCCCAGTTCGGCAAAGAGCGCCGCCGTGAACCTGGCCCCCCGGAGCGCCTCGCCGGTGACGTGCGGCGCCAGAAAGAGTCCCTGCAGGATCAGCCGGTTCACGCCCAGGTTGGCCCCCACCTCTGACCCGATGCCGGGGGCGTATAGCCGGGCCCCGACCCGCTCCACCAGGTCCGCCCGCCCGACCACATACCCGCCGGTGGGCGCCAGCCCGCCGCCGGGGTTCTTGATCAGCGACCCGCAGACCAGGTCCGCTCCCACCTCCGACGGCTCTTCCAGCGTGGTGAACTCGCCGTAGCAGTTGTCCACCACGCAGATTACGTCCGGGTTGGCCGCCTTGACCGCCCGGATGATACGCCCGATGGCCGCCACCGAGAGCGACGGCCGGAGCGAGTACCCGCGCGAACGCTGAATGAAGACGACCCGGGCGTCGGGCTTCGTCGCCAGACGGGCCACCAGGTCCAGATCGACCGACCCGTCAGGCAGCAGCGGCGCCTCTTCGTACGCCACGCCCCACTCCGCCAGCGAACCCGGCGCCCCGGAAATCACCTGCCGGAGCGTATCGTACGGCGTCCCGGCGGCGGCGATCAGCCGGTCGCCGGCCTTTAGCGAGCCGAACAGGCCGCAGGCGATGGCGTGGGTGCCGGAGGCAAACTGCTGGCGCACCAGCGCCGCCTCCGTGTGGAAGACATGGGCGAAGACCTGCTCAATCTTCTCCCGGCCGAGGTCGCCGTATGCGTAGCCGGACGACGCGGCGAAGTGGATGTCCGAGACCTGGGCAGCCTGAAAAGCGGACAGCACTTTGGCCTGGTTGAGCAGCACCAGTTCATCGGCCGCTTCCCAGAACGGTTTCACTTTCGCCAGGGCAGAGGTGGCCGCGGCAGCAAGCGTATCGGGGCAATCTTTCATTAGACGATGCCAGATCATGGACAAGGTCACCTCGTATATGTCGTACGAACATAGTCCCTGGTTATTCTACCGGTTTGTGCCCAACGGCGAAAGGGGCTCGCCCGCGCCGGCGCCCAGCCGGGTCATGGCCAGCGCAAGTGTGGCGATGCCGCCAAACAGGTCGGATTCCTGGATGTCGAACTGGGGCGTGTGGTGGCCCGACGGCAGGTCGGAGCCGATGCCGATATATGTCGCCAGCCCGCCCTGCTCCTGAACCCGGCGCATCATGAACGTGGCGTCCTCGCTGCCGCCACAGGATAGGGCCTCCGCCGCAACCCGCACCCCCGGCACCCCGGCGGCAGCCGCCCCCACGAAAGCCCCCAGCGCTGCGTCGGCGACCGCAGTCGCCGTCCGGCCGGCGTAGGCGATTTCCAGGTCCAGTTCGTGCGCCAGAGCGGCGCCTTCCAGCACGGCCCGGGTCCGCCGCAACATGTAGGCTTCCACGGCGTCGTTCGACCCGCGCACCTCCAACTGCAGGAATGCATGATCCGGAATTACGTTCCGCCCGCTGCCCGCCCGGAGCACGCCGACGTTGACCCGAGAGGCGCCCTCGCTGTGCCGGGAGATGGCGTAAAGCCCCTGGGCCGCCTGTGCGGCGCCCAGCAGGGCGTTCCGCCCGTCTTCCGGACGGCCGGCGGCGTGGGCCGAGGCGCCCCGTAACGTCACGTCGAGCTTGGTGGAGGCCAAAAAGTCTCCCACCATGGGATAGATCGTCCCGGACGGCGCCTCCAGCCCCAGGTGGCATGCCAGGAAGTACTGGACACCGTCCACGGCGCCCGCCTCCACCATGGGTACGGCGCCCTTGCCGCCTTCCTCGCCCGGCTGGAAAATCAGCCGGTACGTCCCCGCCACCCCGCTTGCCCCCGCCGGTCGGGCCTTCAGCCCCGCGAGCACCTCCGCCACCGCCAGGCCAATGGCCGTGTGGCCGTCGTGCCCGCAGGCGTGCATGATGCCCGGGTGAGCCGATGCGAACCCCGCCCGGGCGGGCAGGTGTTCCGGCGACTCCGCTTCGATAATGGGCAACGCGTCCATGTCGACCCGCAGGGCCACCACCGGGCCGGGGTGTTCGCCCCGGAGTTCCGCCACCACCGCCGGAAAGCCGCCCCGAAAGGCCGGCAAAAACTCCGGGTCGGCCCCTTCGGCCTCCGCCCGGCGGTAGGCCGCCTCCAGTTCGGACTCCGCCGGCAGGCCCAGCCGGGCCTCGGCTTTCATAGCCGCCGGCCCCAGCTTTAGCTCAAACCCCAGGTCATGCAGGCGCCGGGCTACCAGCGCGGCCGTGCGGAATTCGGTATAGGCCAGTTCGGGGTGCCGGTGAATCTCCCGGCGGAACTGCACCGCCCGCTCCGCCGCCCCACGGGCCAGAGTCAAAATCTCTTGCTCCATCCGGATCGCGCTCCTTAATGCCCGCGAAGGCGTGACTCAATGCCGGAAAACCAGAACAGCACCCGGTCCAGGGCGGGCCACATCGGGCGTGAAAGCCGGATCAGCCCCCAGGCCACCAGCGCACCCAGTATGAACGAGCCCAGCACATCGCTGGGCCAGTGAACGCCGGCCACCAGCCGGGAAACGCCAGTCAGCAACGCCAACCCGGCAAAGACCCACTTCGCACTCCGCCCCGGCGCATGCCACATGCCGGCCGCGAAAGCCGCACTGCCGGTCGCATGGTCGCTGGGGAACGACGAATCCAACGTGTGGGCCACCAGCAGGCGAATCTGCCCCGGCGGCAAGGCCGCAAACGGCCGCGCCCGGTAGAAGATGGAACTCAGCACCACGGCGACCCCCAGGGCTGCCAGCCCGGAAACCCCGGCCAAAACGATGGTCCGCCGCATTTTGAGCTCCCGCACCGCCAGAAAGTAGCTGCCAAACAGCAGCAAAAACAAGAGCGGCGCGTATGTGGTCAGCCCCGACGCCAACTCGTCGAAGAGACGGCTGCGCCCTGCCAGGCCATTTAACCCCAGCAGGACGGATAGATCCAACTGATGCATCATGTTCCCCCCAGGTTCCACTTTCTTTCCCAGCCACACGTCCCCAGCGTACAACTTGCCGGGGGAACCGTCCAGCCCAGTTGACGAAAGCCGGCAACGGTGGTAGGCTGATGCCAGAACTTCATCGAGACTGATTACCACTAGGGGAGCCCGACTATGGGCTGAGATCAGGCATCGGCCTGAACCCTTTGAACCTGAACTGGGTAATACCAGCGGAGGGAAGTGGACGCCGGCCCGCTCTTTTCGGCCGCCTCCGCATTCCCTGCGTGAGGCGGCCTTCTGTTTTTGCTTGTAGTCTGCCCGGAGGCGATGCCCGTGATTTCCAGTCCGGTGATCTCCAGTCCAATGATTTCAATCGACCAGATCGATTATGCCTACGCCGGTGCAAGCGTGCTCCGGGGGCTTACGCTGCACGTTCTACCCGGCGAGTTCGTCTCGCTGGTGGGGCCGAGCGGCTGCGGCAAGTCGACCATCTTCAAGCTGATTACCGGGCTCCTGGCGCCCGCCGCCGGGTCCATCCGGGTGCTGGGCGGGCCGCCGGCCCCCGGCCGGGTGGGCTACATGCCCCAGCGGGACTGCCTGATGCCCTGGCGCACCGCCGTGGAGAACGCCGCCGCCGGCCTCGAAGTGCAAGGCGTGACCCCCGCGGAAGCCCGGGACCAAGCCCGGGCACTCTTCGCCGATTTCGGCCTGGCCGGGTCCGAAGCGAAATTCCCGCATCAACTGTCCGGCGGCATGCGCCAGCGTGTCGCTTTCCTCCGGACGGTGCTGGGCGGCCATCCCGTTCTGCTGCTGGACGAGCCGTTCGGGGCACTGGATGCCCTGACCCGGGCGCAGATGCAGCAGTGGCTGCTCGCCCTCTGGGAACGGCTGGGCAAGACGGTTCTTTTCATCACGCACGACGCGGAAGAGGCCGCCCTGCTCTCCGACCGGGTCTACGCCCTGCATGGCGACGCGGTGGAAATTCCCATTAACCTGCCCCGGCCCCGTCGGTACGGCATGGTGACCGACCCGGCCCTGCTGGAGCGGCGTGCCGCTATTTTGCGGGAGGTGGGACTCCTATGAGACAGTACGGCGCCGCCGGTACGCTCCTCCTGGCATTGCTGCTTATATGGGAGGGGCTCTGCCGGTGGCTCCCGGTGCCCACGTATATTCTGCCGGCGCCCAGCCGGGCCCTGGCGGCGCTCTGGCAGTGGCGCGGGCCGCTCTTCCTCGAACACCTGCCGGTCACCGCCCTGGAAATCCTGCTGGGGCTGGGGTTCAGCGTGCTGGCCGGCGTCGCCATGGCGGTAGCCATGCACCTCTCGCCCTTGCTCAACCGGGCGCTCTACCCGCTGATCATCGCGTCCCAGACCATCCCCATCGTCGCGATCTCCCCGGTCTTTCTCTTTTGGTTCGGCTACACCCTGACCCAGAAAGTGGCCGTGGTGATCCTGATCACGTTTTTCCCGGTGGTCGTGAATACCTGCGACGGGCTCCGCTCCGCCGACCCGGAACTGCTGGAGTGGATGCGGGCCGCGGGCGCCTCCCGTCGCCAGATGCTGCGCATGGTGGAAGTGCCGGCGGCGCTCCCCGCCTTTTTCACCGGGCTGAAGGTCGCCGCCGCCGTCAGCGTCACCGGCGCCGTCATCGCGGAGTGGCTCGGCGGGCAGGCCGGACTCAGCGTCTACGGTCGGCGGGCGGCCAACAACCTGAAGTCGCCGGAGTTATTTGCTTCAGTCCTGCTGCTCTCGCTCCTGGGCATCGCCCTGTTTGGACTGGCCGCCTGGTGTGAGCGCCGCTTCGCCTCATACACCGATAGGAAGACCCCATAGGAGGATACCAATGAAGCTGATGCGCAAGTTATCACTGCTGCTCCTCGCCGTCGCCCTGCTCACCGCCTGCAGCAAGCCTGCTGCCCCCGCTCCCGCCGCCTCCGCCACCCCGGCTCCGGCGCCCGCCCCAGCCCCGACCGCACTCAAGCCGGTCTCCCTGGTGCTCGACTGGTACCCCAACGCCGCCCACGCTTTCATTCTGGCGGCCCAGGAACAGGGCTTCTTCAAGGCTGAAGGGCTGACCGTCGACCTCAAAATGCCCGCCGAGAACCCCACCGACGGCATCAAACTCGTCGGCGCCGGCAAGGAGACCTTTGCGCTCTACTACCAGCCGGACGTGCTCCTGGCCCGGGGCGAAGGGATCCCCATCGTCTCCGTGGCGGCCATCGTCCGGCATCCGCTGAACGGCATCATGGTGCCCACCGCCAGCGGCATCAAGAGCCCGAAGGACCTCGTGGGCAAGCAGGTCGGCTACCCCGGCATTCCCCTGAATGAATCCATGGTGAAGACCATGGTGACCACCAACGGCGGCGACCCCGCCAAGGTGACCCTGACCGATGTCTCCTTCGACCTGATTCCCGCCATCGCCACCAAGCAGGTCCCCGCCATCGCCGGCGGCTTCCTGAACCACGAAAAGCTGGTGCTGGAGAAGCAGGGCATTCCCATGACCTACTTCGCGCCCACCGACTTCGGCGTGCCCAACTACTACGAACTGGTCCTGATTGCCGGCGAACAGACCGTGAAGCAGGACCGGGCCACCGTGGATGCGTTCTGGCGGGCCCTGGCCAAGGGGCAGGACTGGGTGAAGAAAAATCCCGACGCCGCCGTCAAACTGCTGGTGGCCAAGCAGTCCAAGGATTTCCCCCTGGAAGCCGACGTCGAAACCCAGTCCCTGCAGATTCTGCTCAAGCTCATGGAAGATCCCGGCGTCCCGTTCGGCGCTCAATCGCAGCAGGACTGGACGAAAGTCGCCGCCTGGATGGCCGCCCAGGGCGCCCTCAAGGCCACCATCAACCCGGCCGACGCCTTTGTCTCCATCACGAAGTAAGGCCGAAACATACGTCCACCTGATGCAGCGCGAAGGAGTGAAGTGTATGAAACCCATGCCCCGTGCCATGACCATCGCCGGCTCCGACTCCGGCGGCGGCGCCGGCATCCAGGCGGACCTGAAGACGTTTACCGCCCTCGGCGTCTTTGGCACCTCGGCACTCACCGCCATCACGGCCCAGAACACGCTCGGAGTCCATGGGGTCTTCCCCCTCACCCCGGAGCAGGTTTGGGCGCAGATGGACGCCGTGCTCTCCGACATCGGGACCGATGCCGCCAAGACGGGCATGCTGTTCGATGCGCCCATCATCCACGTGGTGGCTGACCGGCTGCGCCATTACGGCGTCGCCAACCTGGTGGTCGACCCGGTGATGATCGCCAAAGGCGGGCATCCGCTATTGCTGCCCCAGGCCCAGAAGGCGCTCAAGGAAGAACTGCTCCCGCTGGCCGCCGTCGTGACGCCCAACCTGCCGGAAGCGGAAGCGTTGACCGGCCTCGCCATCCGGACGCCGGACGACATGGTGGCCGCCGGGCGGCGGCTGCTGGACCTCGGCGCCCGGGCCGTGGTGATCAAAGGCGGCCACCTGGAAGGGTCCGCCGCCGACGACGTCCTGGTGACCCCGGATTACGCCGAATGGCTCCGAACCGAGCGGGTGGAGACCCGGCACACCCACGGCACCGGCTGCACGTTCAGCGCCGCCATCGCGGCGGGGCTGGCCAACGGACTCCCCCTGCGGGACGCCGTGGCCCAGGCCAAGTCCTTCATTACCCTGGCCATCCGGCGGGCGCCCGGGTTCGGCGGGGGCCACGGCCCGACCAATCATCTCGCCTGGCTGGAGGAGAAGCGATGAGCGACCGTATCCTGGAACGGCTCCGCATGAAGCGGCCCCTGGTCCACGCCATTACGAACTACGTCTCCATGGACTGGGTCGCCCGCGGCCTCCTGGCGGCCGGCGCCCGGCCGGTCATGGCCCTGGACAAGCTGGAGGCCGGCACGATGGCTTCGGTCGCCAACGCCCTCTACCTGAACATGGGCACCTGGAGCCCCGAGATGATGGCGAGCATGGTCGTCGCCGGCAAGGCCGCCAACGCGGCCGGCGTTCCGGTGGTCTTCGACCCAGTGGGCGCCGGCGGTCTGCCGATTCGCACGGAAAAAGCCCTGGAACTGCTGGAGGCGGTCACCGTGACCGCAATCCGGGGCAACGCGGGCGAAATCGCCGCCCTTGCTGGCATTACCGGGCTGGTCCGCGGCGTCGATACCGCCGGTGCGAGTCTCTCCGCCGTGGCCGCCGCAGTCCGGCAGGTGGCCCGCAAGTATCACTGCGTGGCCGCCGCCACCGGCGAAATCGACCTGGTTTCCGACGGGACCCGGACCCTGGCCATCCGGGGCGGCCATCCCCTGATGACCGAACTGCCCGGCACCGGCTGCCTGGTCTCCGCCCTGGTGGCGGCCGGCCTGGGCGCGGCCGGCCTGGGCGACGCCGGGAAGCAGAATGACCCGTTGCTGACGGTGGCCGAAACGCTGCTCTTCGGCGCCTATGCCGGCGAAGTGGCGGCAGCCGTGGCCAAGGGGCCGGGCTCCTTCACCCCCGCTTATCTCGACGCCCTGGCGACCGTTGCGGCGCTCCCCGAAGGCCGCATCGCCCCCCCGCTGGAGGACCGGCTCGCGGTCTACGTCATCGTCAGCGGCACGACGCCGCTCGCTGTCGTGCAAGCCGCCCTGACCGGGGGTGCGGGCACCATTCAGTTCCGGGAGAAGCACCTGCCGCTGCCCGCCCAGGTCGAGGCCGCCAAAGCGGTCCAAGCGCTCTGCCGGGAAGCCGGTGCGCTCTTCCTGGTCAACGACCGGGTCGACCTGGCGCTGGCGATCGGTGCCGACGGCGTCCACGTAGGCCAGGATGACCTGCCCGTGGCCGTCGCCCGCCGGCTCATGGGCCCGCAGGCGATCATCGGGGCCTCCTGCGAGACGGGGGCGCTGGCCCGCATCGCCGCGCAGGAGGGTGCCGACTACGTCGGGACCGGTCCGGTTTACGCCACGCCCAGCAAGGCCGACGCCGGCGAGCCCACCGGGACCGGTCCGATCACCGAAGTGGCGGCGGCCACCGCTCTGCCCGTGGTGGGCATCGGCGGCATCGGGCTGGAGAACGCGGCAAGCGTGATCAAGGCCGGCGCCTGCGGGGTCTCGGTCATCTCGGCCGTGGTGAATGCTGCCGACCCCGGCGCCGCCACCCGGGCGCTGCTGGCCGCCGTCAACCAGGCCAAAGTGCGCTAATTGTTCTTACGCGAAGGAGTTGACCCCCATATGAAGTCGCTGCAAGTGCTCACTCGGATGGCCGTTCTGGTTGCCCTGGGAGTCGTGGCCTCCTACATGATGGCCATCCCCCTGTTCGGCGCCAGGCTCTTTCCCGCGCAGGCGGCCATTAATGTGGTGGCCGGCGCCCTTTTGGGCCCCTGGTATGCCGCCCTGACCGCACTCATGATCGCCGCGCTCCGAATCACACTCGGCACCGGCAGCCTGCTGGCCATTCCCGGCTCGCTGTTCGGCGCCCTTCTGGCGGGCTTCCTGTACCAGGCGACCCGTTCCCGGCTTGCCGCCATGGCCGGCGAAGTGGTGGGCACCGGCGTGATTGCCGCCCTGGTGGCCTACCCGATGGCGGTGGTGCTTCTGAACAATGCCAAGGCTGCGTCCGCCGGGATCGCGTTCTACATCATTCCCTTCGGCTCCAGTTCCCTGGCGGGCGCCCTGCTGGGCGGCGCCGTCCTGGCCGTGCTGGAGCGGTGGGTTGCGCCGGTTTCGGCCCGCGGGCTGACCCGATAGCGTGGTTTAGCAGGAATTGCACATACCTTTGACGGAACTTGATATCCTGAACCATCAGAGGGCTCAAATCTCATGTTACGAGGGAGGAACCCTTGTGCAATTCCCGCTCCCGCTGATCAACTCCGCTGAACTCACCGCCACGCTAAAATCAGAGACCGTCGTCCTGGCTGACTGCCGGTTCGACCTGGCCAATCCTGGCTGGGGCCGGCAGGCCTATCTCCGCGCCCACATTCCGGGGGCGGTCTACTTTCACCTCGATGAGGACCTCTCCGCACCCATCGGTCCACACGGCGGGCGCCACCCGCTGCCGGACCCGGCCATGCTGGCCGCCAAGCTGGGCGCGGCGGGCCTCGGTCCCGGAGTGCCGGTGGTGGCGTACGACAACAACGGCGCCTTCGCCGCCCGCTTCTGGTGGCTGCTGCGCTGGCTCGGTCACGACCAGGTGACCGTGCTCGACGGCGGCTTCCAGGCCTGGGTGGAGGCCGGCCTGCCGGTGACGGCCGAACGGCCACAGCCCGCGCCCCGGCAGTGTGTGCCCCACCCCCGACCGGACATGATCGCCGGCATGCTCACCGTCCGGGACCGGTCCGCCGATGTGGTTGTGGTCGACGCCCGCTCGCCCGCGCGGTTCGCCGGCGAGCCCAACCCGCTTGACCCCTGGCCCGGCCACGTTCCCGGGGCGGTCAACCGGTTCTGGCAGGAAGGCCTGCGGCCCGACGGCACCTGGAAGTCGCCGGAAGAGCAGGCGGCCCGCTTCGCCGACCTGCCGTCCGGCGAGCGGGTCATCCACCAGTGCGGCTCCGGCGTCACCGCCTGCGCCAACCTGCTGGCCATAGCGATCGCCGGCTTGCCCGATTCCCGCCTCTATCCCGGCAGTTGGAGCGACTGGTGCACCTACCCGGGAAACCCGGTGGAAAAAGCGTAGCGAAAAGAGCCTGAATCCGTGCGGATTCAGGCTCTTGCTTTACAGTTCCGCCCGTACAGCGGCCACAATCTCATAGAACCATTCGTACATGTCTTCGGGTCGGATGGCCTTTAGCCGGTTCCGGTCCAGGCGAACTGTCTGGCCGTCCAGCGTGACGCAGGCGTGGAACGGGGCCGCGTACAGCTTGGCTGCGGAACTGCGCGCCGTCCACTCGTCCAGGCGCACGGCGCCGCTGTCCACAAGCCACTTCAGCAGATCGTAATATTGCTTCTGCATGAGGCTCAGGGGGTAGCCCGGAAACTGAGTCTGCACCACGTGCTGGTCGATCTCCCGCCAGAGCCCTGCGATCACCTGCCGGCGGGCGGCGGCGACCTCCACCGTCGGTGCCGGAATGGTCATCGCCGCGGTCAGCCGCTCCGTCCACTGCTGTGGAACCCAGTTCAGGGAACGGCTGAAGTTAATCAGCCATTTCTCGTGCGGAACGTACTCCCCGTTGGCAACGAAGAGGGCCGCCAGGAGGGGCTCCAGCGCCCGGTTGAGCATATGGTGGGCCTGGAGTCCGTCCTCCCGATGAATCCAGATGTCGCCGGACAGGTGAAAATGCCACCAGCAATCAAACAGGTGCCGTCCCACCCCCGCCGGGCTAGGCGGCTCCGCCAACTTCGCGGCGTATAGCCCGGCGATCCTGCCCCGGGGGTCGAAGAGGATCTGGCTGTACGAGACGTCCCACTTCGCGACCTCGGACCAGGGCTTCTGCATCTCGGCTTCCAGATTACACACCTTGATGTCGTATAACCTGCCGGCGATCATCACGATGCCGGAGAGCAGCGGAACGGCGCCCTGGCTCCAGCGCCCGAAAGTCTCGTCGGCCAGATAAATCGTCAAATCGATCTCGGACATTCCGTCGGCGTATCCACGGCTCATGCCGCCGTTCAGCGTGACTCCCTCGATCCCCGGCAGTCTGGCCAGGCCCGGTAGGGTGGACTCCAGGTGGGTCCGAAGTTCGGCAATATGGTTTTGCGTGGGAACCTGGGGGTAGGGGCGGCTCATAGCTGCTCACATTCCTTTGAGATCGGGGATACAGCCAATGTTCGACGCCGGATTTGTCTTTCCTGGGCGCTGTCTCCCCCGACCGCGCGACCACACGGAAACGTCGCCAATCGTCGCCAATCAA
This sequence comes from Symbiobacteriaceae bacterium, assembly GCA_036504075.1. Classification (GTDB taxonomy): domain Bacteria; phylum Bacillota; class Sulfobacillia; order Symbiobacteriales; family Symbiobacteriaceae; genus DASXVX01. The sequence continues at coordinate 19,950 of DASXVX010000075.1, forward strand.
ATCCAATCGCCGCCAATCCCAGCGATCGCCGGCCGCAGATGAACCTTTCCCAGGAAACCGCGACCAGACGGAGCACCGCACAGCGATCTGGCGCAGGCTCCGACTGCCCAGGTCGCGCCGCCCCCCACCCCGAACGCCGAAGCCGATTCCCGGAGTGCCGGCGCAAAATAGAGACCGAGAGGACGTATGGCCATCCTGAATTTCCATAATACTGGATACGACTCGACCTCCCCCGACCAGGAGAACGCCGAGTTCGCTGTCCAGCAGTCCGGTCATGCCGACTAGCCAAAATCGAACGAGAGCGCCCGCCGCCGGCGAGACGGCAGGGCGCTCTCGTATGTTTGACGCCACGCTTCGGCCGAACCCTTCAGTTCTGTGCCAGTTTTCTCAAACCCGCCCGCAGACGCCCGGCGACGCCTTTCTCCAGCTCCACCTTGATGTAGGTGCCCTCGCCCCGGTGCTCCTCGAACAGCACCCGCCCGTGCTCGTGGGCCAGGGAGAGCCAACTGGACTGGGCGTACGGAATGACCGCCTCGACCACTTCCCGCCGGTTCGCCAGCGCCTCCTGAATGGTGCGGCTCAGACCGTCCAGGTTCTGGCCGCTGGCGGCGGCCACGGCCACCGAGCCCGGTGTGTGCCGGAGCATGTGGTCCAGCTCGCCCGGCTCCACGAGGTCGGCCTTGTTGTAGACCACCAGTGCCGGCCGGTCGTCGGCATGCAGTTCCCGGAGAACGTCCACCACCGTCTGCATCTGCTCGGCCCGCTTGGGATGCGAGGCGTCCACCACATGCAGCAGCAGGTCCGCCTCGTTCACCTCTTCCAAAGTGGACCGGAAAGCGGCGACCAGGAACGTCGGCAGGTTGTGAATGAAGCCGACCGTGTCGACCAGCAAGTACGGCTCGCCTTCTGCCGGTTCCACCCGCCGGGTGGTGGCGTCCAGGGTGGCGAACAGCCGGTCTTCCGCCAGCACATCGGAGCCGGCCAGCGCCCGGTGCAAGGTGGATTTGCCGGCGTTGGTATAACCGGTGAGTGCGACCACCGGGACGGCCCCCTGCGTCCGCTCGCTCCGGAGACGGGACCGGTGGGCGGAAACTTCGGCCAGTTCGCTCTCCAGCCGGGAAATCCGCTCCCGGATGCGCCGGCGGTCTACTTCCAGCTTCGTTTCGCCGGGGCCGCGGGTACCAATGCCGCCGCCCAGCCGGGACAGTTCGACGTAGTTGCCGGTCAGCCTGGGCAGCCGGTAGTTCAACTGGGCCAGTTCCACCTGCAGCTTCGCTTCCCGAGTCCGTGCCCGCTGGGCGAAAATGTCCAGAATGACGGTCGTCCGGTCGACCACCGGACAGCCGATGATCTCTTCCAGGTTCCGCAGTTGGGAATAGGTCAGCTGGGTGTCGAAAATGACCAACTCAAATTCCTGGTACCGCCGGGCCTCTTCGATCTCTTCCACCTTGCCCTTGCCGACAAAAGTGGCCGGGTCAGGCGTGGACCGGGCCTGAGTCGTGCGGCCCACCACCACGGCCCCGGCGGTGTCGACCAGACGCTCCAGTTCATCCAGGGATTCATTGGCCGTCCAGCCATCGGCGTGGCGGGATGAAGTTCGCTCCAGGCCTACGATAAAGGCCTTCTGGGCCTGCCCGTTCGTCGAAGTCGCTTGCGTCATCGGGTTTTCCTCCGTTTCGGACACAAAAGCCGCAGCCCAGTCAGGGCCGCGGCTCCGTAGTTAAGGCCAAGGGCATCTTGGTTCTAATGATAACGAAAGTCCGAACAGGCGTCAATCCTGGCTAAATGAGTCCCGCCCGGTCCAGCGCAAGGGCCAGCGCCCCGCGCAGGGCCGAATCTTCGCCCAGGGCCGCCAGTTTGACCGGCGCCCAGCAGCCGGCCAGCACCTGCTTCTTCGCTTCCGCCTCGATTTCGGCCAGGAAGGCCGGGCCGTTCTTGGCCATGACGCCGCCGCCCAGGACGACCACTTCCGGACCCAGCAGGTTCATCAGGTTGGAGCAGGCCACGCCCAGCGCTTTCGCCGCCCGGCTCAAAATGGCCCGGGCCGCGGCGTCGCCGGCCGCCGCCGCCTGGGCGACGGTCCCGCCATGTACCTGGTCGGGAGCGCCTCCGGCCAGGTCACGCAGAAAACCACCTTCCGGCGTGCGGGCCGCTTCCTGCCCGGCCCGGCCGATGCCGCTGCCGCTGCTGATGGACTCCAGACACCCCTGCGCGCCACACCCGCAGCGCGGGCCGGCCAGGTCGATTACGACGTGACCGATTTCGCCGGCGTTGCCGGTGGACCCGTAGACCACCTGCCCGTTCTGGATGATGCAGCCGCCGATGCCGGTCCCCACGCCCAGGTAGACCATCTCCCGGGTGCCCTGGCCGCTGCCGAACCGGTGCTCGCCCAGCCCGCCGGCCTTGCAGTCGTTGGTAACGGCCACGGGAACGCCAAAGTGCGCTTCCAGGAGATCCCGGAGCGGCACGTCTTTCCACTTCATGTTGGGGGCATCCAGGATCATGCCCCGCTTGATGTCCAGCGGCCCCGGCGAGCCGACACCAATGGCAGACGCTTTGCGGGCGTCCACGCCGGCGACGAAAGCAACCTGCTCAATCAGGCGGGCGATTCGCCGCACGCCTGCGTCCGAGCCTTCGTGCGCCAGGGTATCCGTCTGCGCCCGAGCCAGTACATTACCCTCCGCATCACCAATCGCTGCGATGATTTTCGTGGCGCCCAGGTCTACGCCTGCGACGTAATGCATGAACCGCTGCACTCCTTTTCCACGGTACGTCCCGCAGATATTTCGCCCGACGGTGCCGGATTCCTCTAATGGTCACGCTTCCACTCCCGGACGGTCTGCTCCAGATCGCTCCGGCAGACGGTGATCAACTCGGCCCGGGTCAGATCGGACCGGCCCACCAACCGGAGGGCGTGGCACCGGAGCGATCGCTCCACCAGGTTGCGGATAGCCCGGGCGTTCCCTTCCTCACCCCGAGCCGACCAGCGGGGACCATAGATGACGCTGTGCAGGTAGGCCCGGGCGTCGGCCCCCAGTTCATACTCCCGCTCCCGCCACATCCCCTCCGCAATCGCCAGCAGTTCTTCGGGGACGTAGTCCGGGAAGCTGATGACCAGCGGTAACCGGGATTTGAGGCCGGGATTCTGGCTGAGAAAATCCGCCATCTCCCACGGATAACCGGCGAGAATCATCACCAACTGGCCCCGCTGCTCCTCCATGGCCCGAACCAGGCAATCGATTGACTCCTTGCCGAAGTCCTTCTCACCGCCGCGGGCCAGGGAATAGGCCTCGTCGATAAAGAGCAGACCGCCGGTGGCCCGCTTGATGACCTCCCGGGTCTTTTGGGCCGTGTGGCCGATATACTCGCCGACCAGGTCCGCCCGCTCCACCTCCACGATGTGCCCCTGGGAAACCAGCCCCATCTCCTTGAAGAGACGCCCGAGGATGCGGGCCACAGTGGTCTTGCCGGTGCCGGGGTTGCCGGTGAAGACCATATGCAGCCCCGCCTGCTCGTGGGCCAGGCCCAGAGCCGTCCGGCGCAGTCCCATGGACTGGAAGGCGTAAATTTCGCGGACGTGGCGCTTCACCCCCGCCAGCCCGATGAGTCCATCCAACTCGGCCAGCACACTTTTCACCCGGGCCTGGCGCAGCGCCTCCACTTCAGCGGCCGCCTGAGCAGACGTGGGCTTGGCTGTCCGGCGCCGCAAGTCCATGGCCATCTTCACCGCCTGGGGCGGGCTAATCCGGCCCCGTCGTAGCCAGGCCATGATCTGCGAGAAGCTGGATGCCGGTGTCGAAGCTACTTTCATCGTGCGCCACCTCGTGGCACAAGAATACGCTCCCGAAGGCCTGTACCCGCACAATAAACGAAGAACTCACAAACGAGGCGCCTTATACTGCTCGGGTCCCGCCCCGCGCGTCTGCTCCTGATGCTCATATCCCACTCTGACTTTACGTTCCTGACACGTGTATCCAGTGTCACTTTACGATCCTGGTGAGCGTATCCCGGGCGACTTTATGATCATGGTGAGCTTATCCCATGCGACTTTATGATCCTGGTAAGCGTATCCCTTGCGACTTTATGATCCTGGTGAGCGTATCCCATGCGACTTTATGATCCTGGTAAGCGTATCCCGCTTTCCTACTCAAGGTGTTACTAAACCCTGCAGCCCTTCACCCACGCCCCTCGCGGCCACCGGGCGCTGGGGACGTTCTGTATTTCGCCGGCTATGCCTCGTCCCGAAGCGCCCCGTTCCGTTCAGACCGCTGGTAGACCGGTTGCTGCCATGGATTCCCCGGACCCCCGAGGGGGCACTCCCAGCCCTTACTGCCAGTGGGCACCCGAGCTTCTGGCTCAAGTGGCTCTTCGCCCTGACGGACCCACTCGCTCTACATCACGCGTTCCTTGTACGGTTGTTTATGAACATGTCCCGGTCCTTTATGAACATGTCCCGAGAGACTTTGTCTCGCTTCATGTTCTGACGGGATGTTTGGCCACTCAAGTGACTGCGAGACACACCAAAGAAAAGGCCCGCCTTGCCGGCGGGCCCATTCGATCCTTTTCAGGCGCAGGGGATCAAGCTTCGGGCTCCTCCTCCCGTCCAAGCGCGGACAGGTTGAGGTTGACGTTGCGCATGGGCGTGATTGTAGACAGTGCGTGCTTGTACACAAGCTGCTGCCGTCCGTCGTTCTCCAGGATGACGGTGAAGTTATCGAAGCCTTTAATCTGGCCCTTCAGCTGGTAGCCGTTGACCAGGTAGACCGTCACCGGTATGTTCTCTTTGCGGACGTGATTCAAAAAGCTATCCTGTAGGTTAACTTGCACTCTCGTCACCTGACCGCCCCCCGCGTCTCTCTTTTAGTCGGTACACTTCGGTTCTCCGTCATTTTGCCATTTTCCTTCTACGCTCTTAACAATTTCTTCCACGACGCTTTCCACGGTGGCCGGTGGCGTGAGGTCAAGCCACTGCAGCCGTTCGTCTTTCCGGAACCATGTATACTGCCGCTTGGCGAAGCGCCGGGTGTTCCGCTTGACTAGCGCAGTGGCTTCGTCCAGCGTAAGCAGTCCCCGCAGGTAGAGCGCCAGTTCCCGGTACCCTAGCGACTGCATCGACGTCAGCCGGGGCGGATACCGCCCGAGCAGCCCCCGGACTTCCGCCACGAAGCCGCCCGCCAACATCAGGTCCACCCGCCGGTCGATGCGGCTGTACAACAACTCCCGATCCATGGTCAGCCCGATGAACAGGTCGTCGTACCGGGGTTCGGCCTCTGCCGCCGTCTGCGTCTGGGAGATGGGAACCCCGGTCGTCGCAAACACTTCGAGCGCCCGAATAATACGACGCAGATCATGAGGGTGAAGTTTCGCCGCGGCCGCCGGGTCCACCGCCCGGAGCTTTCCGTGCAGGTATCCCGGCCCGTGGGCCTCCTCCTCGGCGGCCAGCCGCTCCCGCAAGCCGTGGTCCGTCTCCAGGTCGGAGAACGTATACGCTTGCAGCACCGACCGGACGTACAGGCCGGTACCGCCGACCAGAATCGGCAGATGACCCCGGCGGCTGATATCCCGGACCAGGTCGTCCACCCGGGCCTGGAACTCGGCCACGGAGAACGGTTCATCCGGATCCTTGATATCGATCATGTGGTGCGGCACGCCCTGCATTTCGGCCGGGGTAATCTTGGCCGTGCCGACGTCCATGGACCGGTAGACCTGCATCGAATCCCCGGAGATGATCTCCCCACCAACGCACCTGGCCACCGCAACGGAGACGGCGGTCTTGCCCACGTTCGTGGGACCAACCAGAACCAGCAGCGGCAGTTTCAACGCTTGAACCTCTTCTCCAGTTCGCCGATGGTCACGCAGATGATGGTAGGCCGCCCATGCGGGCAAGTGTGCGGGGATTGACAGTCGGCCAGGTCGTTCATGAGCGCGGCCACATCTTCCGGTTGGAGCGCATCTTTAGCCTTGATAGACGCCTTGCAGGCGGCCATGGCCGCAAGCACGCGCCGCCGGCGATCCAGCACGGCGGTCCCGGGCGGCACCCGGTCTTCCTGTAGTTTGTCGAGAAAATCGCAGACCAGCCGGGCGACATGGGCCTCCCCCAGGCTTGACGGCACGCCGGAGATCAGCAGCGTCGTCCCGCCGAAGGGCCTGGCATCGAAACCGGACTCGGCGAAGATGCTGGCGTTCTCCTGCCAGAGGGCCAACTGCGCCGGTGTCAGGTCCAGCGTAATCGGAAAGAGCAGTGGCTGCACACGTGCGGCAGCCCTTTCTGCCGCCGCCAGCAGCTTCTCAAAGTTGATGCGCTCGTGGGCGGCGTGCTGGTCGACCACGTAAAGCCCTTCGGGTCCGTCGCAGATGATATAGCTCTGGTGGACCTGCCCCATGGGCCGCAGCGACCGAATCAGGTCTCTGGTGGACGGCCCCACGGCGGCGGGCAGGGGCGGCTCGTCACCAGGAACGTCGGGGGCGGCGGCGCCCCCCCGAAACCGCTGGTCCAGGGCGGCCTGCAGCCCGCCGGGCGGCAAGGTGAACGGGGTGACCGCTTCCATCACCCGTTGGTTAGTGTTCGCACCGGAAGACCAAAGCGATACCTGTCTTGGGCCATCCGTTCCAGCGGTCGGGCCGGGCACCGCAATTTCCGGCACCCCCGCCCGGCGGGCCGCCACCGCGGCATTCTCTCCCGCCCGGTCCGGCACCGAGACCTCGCCGTCCGGACTCACGGTCGTACCGGGAATCAGCAGGTGTGCGCCCAGCGTCTGGCGGGTCGCCTTGTAGACGGCGCCCCGCACGTCCCGCTCCCGCTCAAACCGAACCTCCGCCTTGGTCGGGTGGACGTTCACGTCCACTTCCGCCGGGTCGACTTCAATAAACAGCACGCAGATCGGGTAGCGGCCGGTTGGGAGCAGGTGGGCGTAGGCTTCCTCCAGCGCATACCGGACTTGAATCGTCCGGATGGCCCGCCGGTTGACGAAGAAGTACTGGTGGTTCCGCCCCGCCCGAGCAGCGCCGGGCCGACCGACGAAGCCCCAGACCCGGGCGGCCCCGTCGCGGTAATCCACCGGCATCAGTTCTTTGGCCATCTCCCGGCCGAGCAGGCCGGTGACCGCGTCCATCAGCGACCCGGTGCCCGGCGTCGCGAAGACCTGGGTCTGGCCGGAGTGAAAGCGAATCGAGACGCCCGGGTTGGCCATCGCCAGCCGGGTGAGAATGTCGCCGACCTGGCCCATCTCCGTGGCGCTGGTCTTGAGATACTTGAGGCGGGCCGGCGTGTTGTAGAAGAGGTCCCGGACCGTGATCCGGGTGCCCGGCGGGCAGCCGTGCTCGGCTTCTTCTGCCACTGTGCCGCCTTCCACGTAGATCCGGTAGCCCGCCAGTTGATCCCGTTCCCGGGTGATCAGCTCAAAACGGGAGACCGAGGCGATCGACGGGAGCGCCTCGCCCCGGAACCCCATGGTCGCGACCAGGTGCAGGTCCTCGGCGGTGCGGATTTTGGAGGTGGCATGGCGCTGCAGGGAGAGGCGGGCGTCTTCGGGCGACATGCCCGAGCCGTCATCCAGCACCCGGATCAGATCCCGGCCGCCGCCTTCCACCTCGACGACAATGCGGGTACTGCCGGCGTCCAGGGAATTCTCCACCAGTTCTTTGACCACGCTGGCCGGCCGCTCCACCACTTCGCCTGCGGCAATCTGGTTGGCGGTGCGTTCATCGAGGACTTGAATCCTGGGCACGTGATCTCCCCCTTATTCCGGACGGATTCCTGGCATGAAGAAACGGCACTCTCAAAACAAGAGGGTGCCGCTTCGAGAGCGTTTACTTCGCCTTGGGTTCCTTGGGCTTGCCGTAGACCTTCTCCATTTTCTCCTGCAGGTTCCGCTCCATCTGCTGGAGCTTCTTCTGCTTGTCCACCATCGACTTCTGGCGGAAGCCGCCCACCATCGCCATCTGGTAAAGGCCCATGGACTCCTTGTGCATTTCAAGCGTGTCGGCGTGGATTTCGGCCATCTTCTTAGGGACCTTGATCTTCTCCATGTCGGTGATCAGGCCCTTGTACGTATCGATAATGTCCCGCAGGGGCTTCTTGGCGAGCACCGGGTTGGGGTTCTGGCCCAGGGTTTGCAAGGCCTCCGCCTTTTCCTGAAGCTTGTACTTATCGAAGACCCTCTTAATATCAATCGCATATTTGCGGACCTTCCACCAGTTCGTCTGCGTCATGACGAGACCGCCGAGACCAACGCCGGCTACCGCCGAGAGCGTCCAATAAAGCCACGTATATCTTTGCACCTGTCAAGTCAACTCCCTAGTGCGATTTCCCACGTTCGCATTGTCGCATGAACCCGAAAGCGAGGCAAGTCTTTCCGCTACGGAAAGAAATCCAGCGCACTACCGGCCCTCTTTCGCTTTGGCCTGAAGCTGGTAGAGCAGGTTGAGCGCGTCGATCGGTGTGAGCGCCAGCACGTTCAGGCCCAGGAGTTCCTCCACCACCGGGTGCTTTTTCTCTTCGAAAAACGACAACTGCACCGCCGGCTTGATCCGCAGCTTGGACGCGGCCACCTCCCGCCGGCTCTTGCGCTGGTCCTCCTGCTCCTCGAGCGTCAGGAGGATGTCCCGGGCCCGCTCGACGACCTCTTTCGGCAGGCCCGCCAGCTTGGCGACCTGAATGCCGTAAGAGCGATCGGCGCCCCCGCGGACGAGCTTGCGCAGGAAGACGATCTCTTCGCCTTTCTCCCGCACGGCCATGGAGAAGTTCTTGACGCCCGAGAGCATCGACTCCAGCTCGCACAGCTCGTGATAGTGGGTGGCAAAGAGCGTCCGGGCGCCCAACTGCTCGTGGATGTACTCCGTGATCGCCCAGGCGATGGAGAGGCCGTCGAACGTGGCGGTGCCCCGGCCCACTTCGTCCAGAACGACCAGCGACCGGCTGGTGGCCGCGTGGAGAATGTTGCTGACTTCGGTCATCTCCACCATGAACGTGGACTGGCCGGTGGCCAGGTCGTCGCTGGCGCCCACCCGGGTCCAGACCCGGTCCACCAGCCCGATGGTGGCGCTGGAGGCCGGCACGAAGGAGCCGGCCTGGGCGAGGATCGTCGCCAGGGCCGCCGCCCGCATCACGGTGGACTTGCCGCCCATGTTGGGGCCGGTGATCAGCAGCACCCGGTGCTCTTCGGTATCCATGTAGAGGTCGTTCGGCACGAAGGAGCCTTCGGCCATCACCCGCTCCAGCACCGGGTGGCGGCAATCCTTGAGTTCGAGCACGGTGGACGCCTCCAGCTTGGGCCGGACGTACCCGTACAGGGAGGCCACTTCGGCGAAAGCCGAGAGTGCATCCAGCTCGGCCACCGCCCGGGCGGACTGCTGAATGCGGGCGACGGCGGCGCCCACCCGGGACCGGACGTCGGTGAACAGCTCGTACTCCAGGGTCATCAACTTTTCGTCGGCCCCGAGTACGGTCTCTTCCATCTCTTTCAGTTCCGGCGTGACGAACCGCTCTTCGTTGGCCAGCGTCTGCTTGCGGATGTACGAATCCGGCACCTGCCCCTTGTTGGCGTTCGTGACGGAGAGGTAGTAGCCGAAGACCTTGTTGTAGCCGATCTTCAGCGACTTGATGCCGGTCTTCTCCCGCTCCCGGGCCTCGAGGGCCGCGATCCAGCCCTTGCCTTCCCCGGACGCGGTCCGCAGGCGATCAACCTCGGTATGGTAGCCCCGCTTGATCAGGTTCCCGTCGGTAATGGCGACCGGCGGCTCCTCTTCGATCGCCTTTTCGATCAGGTCCCGGACGTCGTCCAGCATGTCGAGACCGTCGCGCAGCGCACCGAGACGGCTGCCGGCTGAATCCTCCAGCAGGACCCGCAGCGACGGCAGCGACACGAGCGAATGCTTGAGCGCAATCAGGTCCCGGGCGTTGGCGGTGCCGTAGACCACCCGGCCCGCCAGCCGCTCCAGGTCGTGCACGTCGGAAAGCAGCGAGCGGAGGTCGGCCCGCCGCCCCGGCCAGGTGACCAGCTCGCCCACCGCTTCGTGCCGGCCGGCGATGTCGGCGATTTTCAGCAGCGGCCGCTCCAGCCAGCCCTTGAGCATTCGCCCGCCCATGGAGGTGATGGTCTTGTCGATCACCCAGAGCAGTGTGCCCCGCCGGGCTCCGTCCCGGATGGCGCGGGTCAGTTCGAGGTTGCGACGGGTGGCGGCGTCCAGCGTCATGTATTCGCCCGGGTAGTAAACGGCGAGGCCGGAGATGTGGCCCAGGCTGGTCTTCTGGGTTTCGGCGAGGTAGGCCAGCGCGGCCCCCGCCGCCCCGGTCGCCAGATGCAGTTCCTCGCAGCCAAAGCCGTTCAGACTGCTGACGCCGAAATGGCCGGTGAGCCGGCGATAGGCGTCGGCGTGGGTGAAGTACCGGGGGTCTAGCTTGGTCACGGGCGTCCGCCAGGCCTTGAATAGCGCGGCCAGCCGGGGCTCTGCTTCCAGGCCGGGCTCCAGCACCACTTCGGCGGGCTCCAGCCGTCCCAGTTCGTCAATCAGCCGCCGGTGCGCCTCCCCGCCGGCCAGCTCGCAGGCGGCGAATTCGCCGGTGGACAGGTCGGCCACGGCGAGGCCGAAGCCGGTCTTGCCGTACGAGACGGCGCAGAGGAAGTTGTTCTGCTTCTCCTGCAGGAGCTTCGGCTCCACCAGGGTGCCGGGCGTCACAATGCGGGTCACTTCCCGCTTCACCAGCCCCTTGGCGGCCTTCGGGTCTTCCATCTGGTCGCAGATTGCGACCTTGTAGCCCCGGTCAATCAGCTTGGCAATATAGCCGTCCGCCGCGTGGTACGGGATGCCCGCCATGGGGACCCGCCCCATGGCCTTGCCGCCCTCGCGGCCGGTGAGCGTAAGATCGAGTTCGCGGGCCGCGACTTCAGCGTCTTCGAAAAACGTTTCGTAGAAGTCGCCCAGGCGGTAAAAGAGGATGGTATCCGGGTGCCCGCGTTTGATTTCAATATACTGGGCAAACATCGGCGTTGTTGCGGCGGCATCCATAACGGAGAGACCCTCCTCAGCGCACATCAGACATGTGGAAAACGACACAGGATTAACACGAAAGGCTTCGGCAAGGGTCCCCGGCGTTCCTTCGTGCCGGGGTATGACAATAAGTCCTAGTGAAAGATGGACAGAACCAAAATATCCAGCCCCAGACGGACTCTCTAGCCATTCCCTTGCAGGATTTTGGCCGTTTACGTCAAACGCATAAGAAACTTGATCTATTAAGAAGGGGCAGCCTGTGAATAGTCTTCATTGGCACGGGTACAGGGCATTGGTTCCCGGCCTCTTTACGCTATATTTGCTGCTCCAGTGGGTCTGGCCGTCGCAGTTTCATGCCGTATTGTTGGGGCTGGCGATCTACCTTGCCGCCCGGGCCTGGGAGGTCCGGGGCGGTCTGATCGCATCGTTGGTCTCGGGCCTGCTCATGGCCTTCGGACTCCTGCGTCTCTTTGGGGTGGACGGACTCCGGAATCCGCAGGGGTTCGGCGGGTATATGTGGGCGGGCGTCGCCGCCACCACCCTGGGCGCATACGTCGGTTCGGCCACCCGGCAAGCCCGCACCCTCGGGAATGTCAACGCGAATCTCCGGCAGGCACAGCAGCGACTGGCAGCGCTCCACACCATCGCCCTGTCACTCTCGGCGACGCTGGACGTGAACACACTGCTGGATACCATTTTGGAGCAGCTCGGCAAGCTGTGGGGCTACGACTTTGGCGCCATTCTGCTGTACGACCAGGCCGACGAGGAACTGGTGTTGGCCGCCTCCCACGGTTATGCCCGGGAAGTCGGTTATCGCCAGCCGGCCGGCGCGGGCCTGGTCGGGGCGGTGGTTGCCACCGGAGAGCCGGTCTGCGTGGTGGACGTCACCCTGGACCCGCGGTATGTCGCCGGCGTCCAGGATGCCCGGTCGGAACTGGCGGTGCCGCTGAAGTGGCGCGGGCGAACGATAGGGGTGCTGAACGTGGAGAGCCGGCAGACCGGCGCTTACGGCCCGACCGATATCGCCCTCCTCACCACGGTGGCCGAGCAGGCGGCGTCGTATATCGGGAACGCCCGGCTCTACCAGCAGACCCAGCAGGCGGCCATTACCGATGCGCACACGGGCCTCTTCAACTATCGGCACTTCCAGGACCAGGTGACCGGTGTCATCCGGGATGCCCAGCTGACGGGTTCCACGTGTTCGCTGATCATGCTGGACCTGGACTACTTCAAGCGCTGCAACGACACGTACGGCCATCCCACCGGCGACGAAGTGCTGCAGGAACTGGCCCGGGTGTTGCGGGACTCCTGCCGCGGGGGCGACATGATCTTCCGGTACGGCGGCGAGGAGTTCGCCGTGATTCTGCCGGATGCTAAAGCCGACATGGCGGTCCGGGTGGCGGAACGGATCCGGGCGCGCATCGCCGGCCATCGCTTTACGACCCGCCAGGGCCACCGGCTGGACATGTACCTGACCGCCAGCCTGGGCGTGGCCAACTATCCCCGGGATGCGATCTCGTCGGTCGACCTGGTGATCGCCGCCGATAAGGCGCTTTACCAGGCAAAGACCGGCGGCCGCGACAAGGTGGTCAGCGCCGGAGCCGAATTGGTCGCCGCCGCGCCGGACTGAGGTCCCTCAAAATTAGTCGCCTCCCGCCTTTTGCTCCGCAAAAGTCTGCCGGCCGCTTCGGCGACTGACGGAGTCAGTCGCGAAATTAGACCAGCGACCCCGCCCGGGGTCGCTGGTTTTATTATCCGCCGCAACCGCAGCTACCGCCGCTGCTGCCGCACCCGCCTTTGGCCTTGGGCTCCTCATGGCCCGTGATCGGGTAGGTCACCACGGCGTTTACGCGGTCCAGGAAAGCGTCCAGCCGCTCCCGGGCGGCCCAGTGGGCCTGGATGACCGCGTGGCTGTTGAACTGCTCTTCCACGGCCATGAAATGTTCGATCAGCACCACCTGTTCGGCGGGCGGTTGCGTCTTGGAGAACTTTACGGCCCGCTTGGACTCTTCGTAGTCCCGAATCAGGTCGAGGGCCTCACCGTCGGCCAGCACGGCATCTTCGGTCCGGCGGTAATCTAGCAGTTCCGGGGAGTCGGCGATCGCCATCGCCAGTTCGCGGGCGATCCCCCATACGTCCCGCCTGGTCACGACACTCACGTAAATCGGTCCCTCCTCAATAAATTACCGTGACAGCGCCGGGGCCGGCTGCATTTCGCCTTCCAGCGTCCAGGTACCCGCCTTGACAATCCGGACGGGGACGGTCTGACCGCGAAGCGTCGCGTCGCCGGGGAAGGTCACGAGAATGTTGCCCCGGGTCCGGCCGAAAACCATGTCGGGCTTGCCCTTGTCGAGTCCTTCGACGAGTATGGGCGTCAGCGTGCCGACCCGGGCCTCGTTCTTCGCCCGGGAGATGCGGTTCTGCAGTTCGATCAGCCGCTGCAGCCGCTCCTTCTTCTCCGGCACGGAGAGCCGGTCTTCCATTTCAGCGGCGGGCGTGCCGGCCCGCTCGGAGTACATGAACATGAAGGCGGCGTCATAGCGGACCGTTTCCATGAGCGACAGCGTATCCTGGAACTCCGCTTCCGTTTCGCCGGGGAAGCCGACGATGATATCGGTGGTGATGACGGCGTCGGGAATCAGTTCCCGCACCCAGTCGATCAGCTGCAGGTACTGCCTGCGGTTGTACGAGCGCTTCATGCGCCGCAGCACCGAATCCGCCCCGGACTGGGCCGGCAGGTGGAACCACTCGCAGACTTTGGTGGCCGCGGCGATCTGCTCCACCATTTTGCGGCTGAAGTCCTTGGGATGGTTGGTGGTGAACCGGATGCGGTCGATGCCGGGCGTGTTCTGGTCCAGCATGGCCAGCAGGTCGCCGAAATCGAAGCCCCCATCGGAACCGTGCTGGCCGAAGAGGTCCTTGCCGTAGGCGTTCACGTTCTGGCCGAGCAGCGTGACCTCACGGAAGCCCTGGCGCCCGAGTTCCTGCACTTCGGCCAGCAGGACTTCGGGCGGACGGCTCCGCTCCTCGCCGCGGGTCGTGGGCACGATGCAGTAGGTACACTGCTTGTCGCAGCCGTACATGATGGTGACCCAGGCCTTCAGGTCCCCCTGCCGGTCGGCGGGGAGCACTTCGGGGAAATCCGCGCCCATGGACTCCCAGACGTCGACCACGGTCTCCCGCTCATTTCGGGCCCGGGCGATCAGTTCGGGGAGCCGGTGGATGTTGTGGGTGCCGAAAATGAGGTCGAGGTAGGGAAAGAGCCGCTTCATCCGGTCGACCTGACCCTCGACCTGGGGCACGCAGCCGCAGGCGCCGATGACGAGGTCGGGGTTGGTGTACTTGAGCGGCTTTAGCTGGCCGATGCGGCCGAAGGCGTGCTCGACGGCGGATTCACGCACGGCACAGGTGTTGAAGAGCAGCACGTCGGCGTCATCGGGCGCGGCGGCGTGCTTGTAGCCCATTTTCCCGAGAATGCCGTACATGATTTCGGAGTCGTGCTCGTTCATCTGGCAGCCGTAGGTCTCGATCCAGACTTTGGGGTTCGGCTTGCCGTGCAGCCGCTCGGCGGCGGCGGGGTCGAGCTTCATGCCGGCCTGCTCGTCGTCGATGTGCTCAAACCCGCCCATCGCATCCTGCTCGATCGCGATGCGCACCAGGTCGGCGGCGTCGCCGGGGGCGGCCACCATGGGGAGTTCCTCCAGGGTGCCTTTGACCCGCAGTTCCTTTCTCGCCTCAAGTCCGTTCATCCGACGGAACTGCGGGTCACTCTTCAGCATTTCCTCGACCTTGTCGAGGATGGTGTTGAAGTCGGGCTCGGGGTGATGCTTCTTGTCGTCGCTCATGTATGTTCTTCCCCCACGTGGGTGTGTTGCCGATAGTTGCTCTCAGTAGTGTACCACATGGGGGCGCTATGTAAAAAGGGCGGGACTCCCCAGCGCAGCCGTCGTTTCCGGTCATTCACCTTTTTGAGGAGGTTAAACATTCTATCAGGCGAAACAATGTAGTAATTGACTAAGTGCAGGCGAAACAGCCTGTCGATCCGAACCGAAGGAGTTGTTCCCATGCACCCTTTCTACCGCTGGCTGGCGGCACTACTCACCGTACCGCTACTGGTCGCATCGTTTCTTCCCTCACACCCAGCGTCCGCCGAAACGGGTGACAAACCGCCTGAGACGAAAATCGGCGTCACGCTGGCCGCCACCCTCGATCGGTCTACCGCTCCGGTCCGGTTCGTTGTGCGCCTCACACAGCAGGCGGATACGCTGGCCGTAGCCCGGACGAGCCGGATCCAGACCGCCGGCGCTGAACCGCGTGCCCGCACCACCGAGGTCCGGAAAGCGGTCGTCGACAGCCTCCGGCGAACCGCTGCGGACGCGCAGGCAAACCTCTCCGCCATGCTGGACCGGCTAAAAAGTGAGGGACACGTTGAAAGCGTGGAGAATCTTTGGGTGGTGAACGCGCTGGTCGTCCATGGCGATCAGGTCGCGGTCCAGCAACTGGCCGGACGGCCTGAAGTAGCTTCGCTACAGGTTGATGAAAGGGTTCAACTGGTGGAACCGCCGCGTGAGGTTGATGGCGTCACCGTAAGCGGAACCGTGCCATGGAACCTGACCATGGTGGGCGCCCCCGAGGCGTGGCGGCTCGGCGGTACCGGCACGGGGGTGGTCGTGGGTATTCTTGACACGGGCGTGGACTGGTCCCACCCGGCGCTAACCCGCGCCTTCCGCGGGTTCAATCCTGCCAACCCTTCACAGCCCGACGCGAGTGGCAACTGGCTCGATGTGGTCAACGGCATCGCAACTCCATACGACGACGTGGGCCACGGCACCCACGTAACCGGCACGGTAGTAGGCTACGACCCGCTCAGCGGCATTCGCACAGGCGTCGCCCCCAATGCGAAATGGATCGCCGTCAAAGCGTTCGACGCCGAGGGCGCGTACTACAGTTGGCTGCTGCGGGCCGGGCAGTGGTTTCTGGCCCCTACTGACGCTGGTGGTACCCCTCACCCAGATTGGGCGCCGGATGTGATCAATAACTCATGGGGCGGCGGCCCCGGCTTTGACGAGTTTTACCGGGCCATGGTACAGAACTGGCGGGCAGCAGACATCTTCCCGGTTTTCGCCGCCGGCAACGACGGACCCGAAACTGCGACCATCGGCACTCCCGCCAACTATCCGGAGTCGTATGCCGTGGCAGCAGTCGACAAGGCCGGTGCGCTGGCCTGGTTTTCGAGCCGAGGGCCGGGTCCGTACGGCGGTGTACAAAAGCCCAATAGTAGCGCCCCCGGCGTCTCCGTCGTCTCCACACTGCCAGGCGGGCTGTATGGCAGCGGTAGCGGCACATCAATGGCCGCCCCGCACGTGACCGGTGTCGTGGCACTGCTGCGCAGTCTGGAGCCGGCGCTGACCGTCGCCCAAATCGAGCAGGCTCTCACCAGTACCGCCCTGCCCCGCACCAGCCCCGAGTATCCGACCTCGCCCAACGACGGGTATGGCGCAGGGCTGGTCAACGCGCAGAGCGCCATTCTGGCGGTCGTCCCCCTCGGAACAGTGGCAGGCAGGGTGACAGAAGCTGGCACGAACCAGCCGCTTCAGGCCACGCTTACGCTCCAGCCGCTGGGCGCCACGACCGACAGCAGCGGGGCTGACGGTACATACTCGCTGTCGGCACCTGCCGGTGCCTACACCCTGACTGCTTCCGCCCGCGGCCATGCTGCGGTCACGCAGCCCGTGACGCTCACCAACCGTGCGACGGTTACGCTGAACCTGGCGCTTCCGGCGCTGAACGAGGGCACCCTGACGGGGCGGGTGACCGATCGGGCCGGCAGCCCATTTGCCGGCGCCGTCATCTCCCTCGATGATGACCCCCTGGTGGCAACGGTGACCACCGATGGGACGGGACGGTATACACTGAGCGTGTTCGAGGGCGCTCATACGGTGCGTGTACGAGCAACCGGTTACGACGCGGTGGTGGCTTCCGTCACCGTCAGCCCGGTCGGTGCCACCACGCAAGACTTCACGCTGGTCTCGCTCCCTGAGGGCGTCGACGACTGGACGCAATGGCGCGGCGGGCCGGCGCACACCGGGTACAACAACAGCCTGATGGCCACGCCCCTGCAGAAGCTCTGGTCCTTCCCGAACCAGGTGGATGCGAATTATGTCAAGCTGCTGGTCGCCGCCGGCAAGGTCTTCGTCTGGTCCGGAGATGACCGGCTCTACGCCCTGGATGCGGCCTCCGGCGCAGTTCTGTGGAACACCCTTGTAGGAAGCGATATCGATTCACGCCAGCCTGTCTATTCGGGCGGCCGCGTGATCGTGACGAACCAGGCAGGCGACCTGACAACCCTGGATGCCGCAACCGGCCAGATTTTGTGGAGCCGGCTCAGATACACCGGCACCGATCCGGCGGTTGTTGACGGACGAATCTACATTCGAAAGGGAAACGTCCTGTCCGTTGTGGACCTGGACGGGACCATCGTCTGGTCCAAGGAGGGCGTCCCCGAAGGTACCCTGGCCGTAGACGGGACCAGTATCGTCGTCACCGACTCGCACAGCGTAACCGCTTACGACCGCGGAAGCGGCGCACTGCGCTGGACGTGGCAGTGCGAATGTTCGCTGAACTACGGGCCGACCGTGATCGCCGGTGATCGAATTCTTGTGCGCGAGTATGCCTACAGCACAGGGGGGGTGCTGTACGCGCTGGATGCCAATACGGGCCAGTCCCTCTGGCGGCTTCAGCACACCACCGCGGACCCCGCCGTCTGGGATGGCGCAGCCTATGTGCCGACCTGGCTAACCCCCGGAATCAGTATGCTGACTCGGGTACAGCTACATGAAGGCGCCGTCACCGGCAGCTTGGTGCTGGGCGTCCAAGATAGTCTTAACGGCGGGGCCGCTCAACCGGCCATTGCCAACGGCATCGTCTACACCGGCTTCGATCGGCTGCGCGCCATTGATGCCCGGACCATGCAAGAAGTCTGGTTACGGTCCCTTCCCTTCGGTAACTACAGCCTCATTCCGCCCGTCGTCGGTGACGATACACTCGTCTTCCTGGAAGAGGGCAAGGTGACCGCCCTTGGCCCGGTGGCCCACGTAAATGGCGGCACCATGTCCGGCACCGTCCATGGGGCAGGTGGCGTCCCAATCGCAGGAGCGGAAGTCAGGCTGGAGCCGGGCGCCCGCATCACGGCCGCCGCCGCGGACGGCTGGTTCAGCGTGAATGCGCCGGCCGGCGCATTCACCGCCGTGGTCAGAGCCTACGGATATGAAGAATTGCGGCAGGACGTGACCATTACTGCCGGTGCTACGAGCCGGTATCATTTCGCCCTTCGCCCGGCGGCCCGCGGGGCGGTGACCGGGCAGGTACTGGATGCCGCCACCGGCTTGCCTCTGCCGGGCGCCCGTGTCAAACTGCTTGAGGACTCACGAGTGCCTGAGATGGTCACCGGCGCCCAGGGTGAGTACCGGCTCGAAGCTTACGCCGGCTCATATACCGTCCAGGCGAGAAAGTCAGGGTACTTCAACGCCAAAGCCACCGCAGTGCTGACGGCTGAACCGGAAACGGTTCTTACTATGTCACTGACCCCCGTGCCGGACCGTCCTGACGACTGGGTGACGGAATATGGTCCGCCGGAACACACGGGGATGGCGGACAGCCTGGCGGCGCCGCCGCTCATCCAGAGCTGGCGCACGACCGGCTGGAGTCTCAAAACCGATACCCGTCCGGTGGTGGGCAACGGCAAGGTCTTCCTCTCCTCGGCTGACGGTTGGGTACGGGCCCTCGCCCTGACCACCGGGCAGGAGCTGTGGTCACAGCCCCGCAGTGCGCGATCGCCGGCCTACGACCGTAATACCGTCTACGTCACGGACGGCTCACTGGTAACTGCGTACTCGGCGGACAGCGGCGATCTCCTCTGGTCCGTCACCACAGCCGGCAGCGGGTCAATCTCCTGCGCGCTGACCGCCTTCCGGGGCCAGGTGATCGTCGTAAAGGACTGGTACCAAGGCCCGACCGTCACCAGCCTCGACGGCGAAACGGGCAAGGTCTTGTGGAGCCGTGCGCTTGGCAGTGGACCGGCGTGGCCCGCCACTGCCGCCGTCTCCGGGAATCGGGTCGTCGTCTCCTGGCGGTCGGACGAGACTTACGTCTTTGACCTCAAGACGGGGCGGCAACTCTGGCACCGCAGTGCGGGCGGGGTCGGCGGAAGCGCCCCTGTCCCCGTCATCAGCGGGGATACGCTCTTCGAACTGAACCCATCGGGCATTTTGACCGCAACGGACTTGAGCACGGGGGGATCCCGCTGGACGGTGATGGGGCTCAAGGGAACCCCGACCGTGGTCGACGGCGTTATATACGCTGCCAACGCCACGGGTACGCTGGCCATCCGTGCTGCAGACGGCGTCGCACTGCGGCAGCTCTCGCTGCAAGGTCAGCTTTCGACCGGCGGCGCATACCTGTGGGGCGACGGGGTGACCGGGTACGCCTTCGCTACCGGTGTGACGACCAGTCCGGTCTGCACGGGCTGCACCAACGTCATTGTTGCTGAGGACAAGGTGCTGGCGGTGGACAGCAGCCGCAACCTCGTGGCGTACTCCCCAAGCCAGCCGGTGAAGGCCGGCACGCTTTCCGGCAAAGTGCTGGGGAACGGCAGTGCGGACCAGCCGCTCGCCGCCCAGGTTACGGTGGCGGGGCGGATGCTCTCCGCCAGCCCTGTCGATGGCGCCTTTGCCCTGCGCCTCCCGGCGGGCACCTACACGGTCACGGCGACCGCCGCGCACTGGAACAGCAGCTCCGCATCGGTGACGGTCCCCGCATCGGGCAGTGCCACCGTGGTGCTGTCGCTCACGCCACAGCCGCAGGCAACGGTAACAGGCCGGCTCCAGGACGCCCGCACCGGGCTGCCCCTCACGCAAGGCCAGGTCAGTCTGCAAGAAGATGCTACCGTTGCCGCTTTCAGTACGGGTGACGCCGCGGACTACCGGCTGCTGGCCTATCCGGGCGCCTACACCCTGCGCGCCCAGGTCGATGGATACCGCACCGCCTTTGTTCCGGTAACCCTGACCCCTGAGGCACCCGTGGTACGCGACATTTACCTGACCGCCGGGCCCGCCGGTGACTGTCCAGTCAGCCACTGCGATCCTGGTGGGTCCGGCCGGAGCACCGACCCAGTCCGCCTGCCGCTGACGCCCGCCTGGAGCAACGCGATTACGCCGCGCTCCCAGCCGGTGATCGCCGATGGCAAGAGCTTCCTGTTGGGTGGTGATGGCAAACTCTATGCGGTCGACCTGGCGTCGGGCCGTGTGCTCTGGAGCCCCGACGACCTCTACGGCGATAGTACTGCCCCCGTATTCGCAGGGGGCAGGGTGTTTGTGGTAGGCTCCTGGGGGTACGTGTACGCGTTCGATGCCCGTACGGGCCTGCAGTTGTGGAAGAGTACCGTCACCGCCTCCGGCGCCACCAGCCTGATCGAGAAAGGCGGCCGGCTCTTCCTGACGACCGGCACCACGGTCCTGGCACTGGATGCGTCTACGGGCACCCTGCTCTGGAAGCAGACCGCCGCGGGCAAGTTCGGATCTCTGGCAGTTGGCAACGGCATGGTCTACACGGCAGCCCCCGGACCAAAGGTCTACGCCTTCGCCGAAGCAACCGGCGCACTTGCGTGGATGGCGGACGGCGGCAGCAGCTCCTCCCAATATGAGGGCTACCCGGTCGCCCTGTCCGGCGAAACTCTCCTGGTGGGGCCGGGATGGTACGACACGCAGATCCGGGCGTATACCACGGCTGGCGTCCTCCGCTGGACCGGTCCCGGCTCGGCGCCGGCGATCAGCAACGGGGTGGTTTACACTTACCGCAGCGGTGCACTGACCGCCCTGGACCCCGAGACCGGAACCACCCTCTGGTCTGTGCCGGCCAGTCCTCCCGGTTCGTCGCGGCAGCCCCTGGTCACGGACACCGCTATCATCCTGGGCAACGCGGCCGCCATCGACCTGACCATGCACCAGGTAGTCTGGACCTATGCGGGCGGCGGGGGCATCTCTCCCGTGGCGGGCGAAGGGTTCGTGCTGGTGACGGACAGCTTCGGCCACCTGGCAGCGTTGCGCGGCGCTCCGAGCCTGCAACTGACGGTGACGCTCGAAGGCGGGGCGCCCGTCAACGGTACCACCGCATCCCTCGCCGGTCAGGGAATCGTAACCAGCGTAGAACTCGGAGCGTCCGGCACGCACACCTTTGGTCCGCTGCCCGGCGGCGACTACATCCTGACCATCACGCACCCGTCCCACCTGCGGCGGAGCATGCCGGTCACCATCCGGGGAGCTGTGGAGCTCCGGCTGGTCCTGACGCCGGGCGATTTGAACCAGGACGGAGGGATCAACCTGGCCGACCTGCAGCAATTGGTGGCGCACTGGGGCAGTAGCGATGCCGCCTGCGACCTGACTGGCGACGGTAAGGTCGACCTGCGGGATGCCGCCGCCCTCGCCCGGCACTTCGGAACCCTGGAATAGGCCAGCGCGGGGCAGGATCTGGAGCCATTCGAGACGGTCATTGCTGAGGTTGTCAACGAAAGCCTTGATCGTCATCTCAACTGGACAGGTGGTCCAGAGAGAAGCGCATGATGGTTTCACGCATGAAAAGTCCTCCCGCCACACCGACAACTGATCGGCCGTGCCCGGGAGGACTCTTATGTTTGTCGTGTTTTTGGTACTCCTCCGGCAGCTAAAGGTCTCGACCAAGATCTTCGGGCCCGGCTCGCCGCGGCTATACTCCTCAGCATCGGGTCAGATCTATGCCCCAGTCGATTCGGAGTCCGCTGGAGTAGGCTAGAGTGGGTGCGAAGTCGGCTAGAGTGGGTGCGAAGTCGGCTGGAGTGGGTGCGAAGTCGGCTGGAGTCGGAGCGAAGTCGGCTAGAGTCGGAGCGAAGTCGGTTGGAGTAGGCTGGAGTCGGCGCGCCGGCCCCGCCAATACAGAAAGAAATAACCGCTGAAGAGAATCAGGACAGCGAGCACTTCCACCGCAGAACCGACCGGTTGAAACGCCCCCGTATTGAGCCAACTCCCACCGACGGATCTGAAAACGAGCACGCCCTGTGCAGGTTCAAGCGGACCGTCAACAACCTGCCAGAGGTGCATTTGCGTGTAGTTCCAGGCAAAGTGAAGTCCGATGGGGACCCACAGGCTTCCATGGTAGATTACCATCAGCACGAACGTACAGCCAAGCAGGAACGCCATGAGGAACGCGAGCGGACCCTGGTAGGCGGGATTGAGGAGATGCATCGCGCTGAAAAGCACAGAAGTGATTGCAGCGGCCCAACCCCAGCCGTACTGCCGCCGGACGAGTTGGAGCAGGTATCCCCGGAAGAACAACTCTTCGACGAATGCCCCACCTAGCAAGTTCATGGCTCCACCGGCGACCTTCGCCATCGTCCAGTTCCAACTGGTCAGTTGCCAGAGCGCTCCAGTCCAGATGATGCTCCCCGTGGCCCAAAGCGTTGCCTGTATCAGTCCGTACAACAACACACCCGTCGCCATCCCAGTAGCGAACCGGAGGAGCGCCCGCACCTCCCAATTCAGCGACAGGTCGTTCCAGGAGCGCCTGTCCCATGTGACATGAAGCCAGCGAACCAGAACGTACGTCAAAGCAACTTTCATCGTGCCCGCCAGGGCCAGGTGCAGGAACTCCGGTCCGGGACCTCCTCCGCCACCATTCGATAGCCGCAGTTGACTCATCAGAAGCACGGTGAGTACCGCGAATAGGGCTGAGCAGGTCCGACCGAGCACTCGCCACAAGCGTATCTCCTCCAATCGCACAGGCGTCAGGCGCCTCGGTAATGCCTATTACCGTTGGACGTGGTTTTGCATGCAAACCCTTCAGCCAGGATGCAAGGATTTGAACACCCCCCCGATCCGAGCCGGCAAGTGACGAACAACAAAGCCCTCCCGTCACACGGATTGCTCATCGGGCGTGATCGGGAGGACTTTTCCGCATGTGTCGTGTGATTTCATGCCATCTGGCAGCCGTAGGTCTCGACATAGTGTTCAGCCTGGCACAGTCGTTTGAGGCTGATGACGGTGTCCGTCGCGGGATGCCGGATCGAATCGGAAAGCCCGGTGGTTTCACCGGGCTTGACCGTCAGAGTTCAGTCGCAATGTCTCGTGCAACTCGGTGCAAGTGAAGCACGAACATGCGGAGATAATCCATTCCCTCCCCTTCCGCCGTCGAATACAAAGGGTTCATGACCGTCGACCTCAACACCACGAGTCCTTCCTCGTTGTATGATTTCTCATCCACGCCAAGTGCACCCAAGATCGGTTTCAACGATGAATAGGAATACATCTCTCGCTTAAATCGGGTGCTTGCAGCGAAGAACTCCTTGGAGTACGGCATGCATCGTCCTCGCTCCCCTTGAGGGATATCCAACTCAGCCTGGATTCGCTCATTAAACGCATTGAGTTGCTTGAGCGACGTATCGACGACATCCAACTTGCCGTCTTTCCAACTCATCGGTCTCGCAATGAAGCAAAGGACGTTGGTATCTGGAAAGTTCAACGGAACGAACGTAAACGGTCTCGGACACTTCTGCGTCTCAAGGGGCTTGGTCGGGTCGATAAACCCGCATTCCCGCTCAATCGCCAGGAATACCTTCCGGTGCTGATCGAGATGGCGGTGCAGTTTCTTTGCGTTCAGTACAGCAGTCTTCACCAGTTGACCGTGTCCGGACGGGACCAGGGGTATGGTCTTATGGGCAAGCCAGCATCCCGTAGCCACGAACCCCGGCTTGGAGCCCTCCAGGATATACGGACCTACCGCCTTGATTTCACCCGGTTCATCAATGGATTGTATCCCCTCAGACTGCCTGGAAATATACTGGGCTTCCTGCGTCAGCAACTCCGTCACCAGGCCGTTCTTGAAGGCTACCAGTCCCGCCGGGTAGGGCACATAACCCATTTTGTGCGGATCTACCGTGATCGACTCCGCCTCACCCATTGCGATGAAAGCCTTGTAGACCGACGGGTCATCCCAGGAGACTTCCTGCTCCTCTCCCCCGGCCATGGGCCGAACCATCGCACGCGCATTGATGGCGACTTGATAGCGCTCACACAGTTCATCAAGGTTGCGAGAGGTTTCGTTCAGCTCCGGCCGTCCCGCAAACAGACTCCGGAAATACCCTCCCCAAGCTGCATCGGCATGCAACCAGAAAGAGCGGTTCGCGTTGGCGCACAATTCATCCCGGAGCGTTGCAATTTCGTGAATCGCATCCACTGCCCCCTCTTCGGTGGTTCCGACGATTCCGATAACCGCAGCGACATACTCGTCCGGGCGCAACCTGCGGATGCTGTCAGAAAGGGCGCTGACATCCATACGGAACTTCGAGGTGACGGGAATCAAGCGCACTGCGGCCTCACCGTATCCCAGCACGTTGGCGGCTTTCTTGATCGAGTAATGGGCCGCCGCTGAGACGAAGAGCACCGGTTGCCGGTTCAGTAATCTCGCGACGTTTGAATAGCCGGCGACTCGGACATTGTACCGACTTGACCGCATGGCCTCGTTGATTCGTGACAGAACCCCTTTTGGGTCACGCTTGAGCTTGGACACCTCATATTGGGCCAGTTTCCGCGCCATGAAGATGGCCTCATTCGGGCGGAGGTTAATCAATACCGAATCGTCAACACCGGTAATCGGGCGCTGTGTCCCATCCGGCGTCTTGATGGTAAACTCAGGAGCCTCGATACGGCAGTAGTCGCGAATCATCAGCGGGACAAACTGAGTAGCTCTTGCTACCCAGAGGGCCTCCAGATTTGCGTTGGTACCACCCGATGACAGGTGCGCCCAGGCCTTCTTCGGATTGTACCCGAGCATTTCTGCCACCCACCGTCCGACTTCAATCTCCAGTCGCACAGTCACTGGCGCAGCCTCATCGGTGACATTGTTGGGGTTATAAAGGAGTCCGGCAAAATAGCCGAGCACGCTTGGCAGGGATTGCTCGGAGAGCATGTGCGCAAGATAGCGCGGAGAATAGAACGGATAGTGCGCCTTTAAGGCGTTCAACACGCCATCAAGCTCATTATTCAGATGGTCCCACCACCGCTCCTGGTCATGGCGCCGGTCCCGGCTAATGATGATCGGATCGTTGGGGAAGTAGTTTCTGCGCCAGTGGATGTAATCTTGGAAGATGTGGGTCAGCAGTTCGTTCCACGCTGGTCCATTTTCGGCCTTCGGTCCCAGGAACCAAGCGGTGAGGGATTCATCCCCCTGCGTTTGCTCACTTCGCCGTTGTGGATGCTCAATCACTGCAATCAGCTCCGTTT
Organism: Symbiobacteriaceae bacterium; assembly: GCA_036504075.1. Classification (GTDB taxonomy): domain Bacteria; phylum Bacillota; class Sulfobacillia; order Symbiobacteriales; family Symbiobacteriaceae; genus DASXVX01. The sequence goes on from DASXVX010000075.1 coordinate 45,245, forward strand.
TCGAGGGGTTTTGGGGGACGCGAACCACACTCACGGGTATGTAGTTTTTTTATTAGGTTAAGAAGCGTGATCGTTTGTAATGTTTCAATTTAGGTAACTTAAATCCTGCCAAATGTTGAGGCTTGCCGTATGGAACGTGAAAATCAGGTTGGCCGCGGGTCCGCAGGCTGATCGTTTGGCAACCGCGCAACTGCAGCGCCAGCCATCGTGGATCGAACCACAGGCCCAGCCGACTCGGGTGCGGACGTGAAATTGCATGCCCGTGGCCGCGCAAGCGTGAACATCGGAAAACGTGCCACCCCTGCGTGAGCGCGGCGCGGAAAACCGGGTGTGCGCCGCTATCGCACGCCGCGATCGTCGCCCGCGAGCTTGGCATTCCCGCGGTGGTCGGCTGCGGCAACGCCACGATGCGCCTGCACACCGGCGATCGGGTGCGGGTCGACGGGGGCTGGGTACGGTGGAGGTGCTGCAGGCAGTGGCGCGGTAGGGGAACGGTCGCCCGATAGTCAGCATGCACCTCCTCTCCATCTTCGAGCAGTATCCCGAGCTCCGGCCCGGTGACACCAGGTCCGTCCTTGTGACGAAGGAGACGGACGCCGGCGGCGGCCAGCCCGCCGGGGCGGAAAGTGCCCCGACCGCAAAGCAGCTCGTGTTTGCTACCCGCAGGCGAAACGGGAGCGGTAATCCGCTCCCGTCCTTTTTGTCTCCTTTTCAGTTCAAGGGCGTGTCTCCCGTGGGAACGGGCGTCCTGGCAGCGTCCCGGTTCCTGCCCGGCCCCGCATCCGGCCGGGCGTTTGCGTACGCTGCTGCCCGCTGGCTCACGGTGTGATAATACGCCGCCAACTGGGCGGTCAAGGGTCCGGTCAGGCCCGGCGGTGCACCAAACTGCCTGGGCAGCCCCCCGGACATGCCGTGGACCTGCAAATCGATGTGTGGAGCGGGGGCTGCCACCCGCCAGAACTGCGCCAAGTCCCCCAGTAATGCGCCCGGCTCGGCCTCGGGCACAGGCAAAGCGGCCGCGGCCCTATGGGCCCGCAGTTCGCCGAGGACCATCTCCCGATCACGGCCCCTGAACTGCAACAGCAGGAATGGATCGGCATCGAATGCGGTGGCCAGTTGATAGAAGACGGCCGCCACATGCTTGCAGGGGTTGGCCCAGTCGGGGCAATTGCATTTGGTCGTCACGTCGCGGGCGGTGCGGGGGAGCAGCGGCACCTGTGCGGCGGCGAACACCGCCTCGGCCTCCGCCGGCAGCACCCCGGACAGCAGTTGCGCCGCAAAGGCCGCCTGCGCCGCCATGGCGGCCGTCACCTCGTTCCACTCTCGCTGTGACAACGGTGCGACCTGAATGGTGACCCGGTACGGCTGGGGCCTCGACCCCTGCACGTGGGCGGTCACCTTGCCGGCCGCAACCTGCAGTTCCCGGACATGCCCGGTCCGGGCGTAGGTCCGGCCGCGCTGCAGGCGGTTCGCCCACCCAAAGGACTCCAGCACCGCAATCCACCGCCCACTCCACCAGGTCGTGCCAAAAGATTGACGCTTTGCCATGCCTTGCCTCACTCCCGCTCGAGCGTAAACAACGTCCGCAACTGATCGGTAGACAGCTCGGTCAGCCAGGTCTCGCCCGTGCCGACGACTTGTTCGGCCAGGTGCCGCTTGCCTGAGATCAGGGCGTCGATTTTCTCCTCCACCGTGCCGGCGGCGATCAGCTTGTGCACCATGACGTTCCGCCGCTGGCCAATGCGGAATGCCCGGTCGGTGGCCTGGTTCTCGACCGCCGGGTTCCACCAGCGGTCGAAGTGAAAGACGTGGCTGGCGCGCGTCAGATTCAGCCCGACCCCCCCGGCTTTCAGCGTCAGAATGAAGAGCGGCGGGCCGTCAGCCTCCTCCTGGAACCGTGCCACCATGCGGCTGCGCTCGTCGCCCGTCACCGCCCCGTGCAGGAACAGCACCTCCCGCCCGAACAATTTCGCAAGGTACCCCTGCAACATGCGGCCCATTTCGGCGTACTGGGTGAAAATGAGCGCCCGGTCGCCTTCGGCCAGGGCCTCCTCCAGCATTTCCGTGAGCCGGTTCAGCTTCCCGGACCGGCCCGGCAGGGCGCTTCGATCGCCGAGGAACTGGGCCGGATGGTTGCAAAGTTGCTTGAGGCGGGTCAGCGCCGACAGAACGAGGCCCCGGCGCTGGATGCCCTCGGTGGCGGCGATTTTCGCCAGCACGTCCTCCGTCACGGCCTGATACAGGCTGGCCTGTTCGGGCGTCAGGTTCACGTAGACCGGCTGCTCCAGTTTCGCCGGCAGGTCGGAAATCACCGCCGGATCGGTCTTCACCCGCCGGAGGACGAAGGGTTCGACCAGCCTGCGGAGCCGGGCCGCCGCAGCTTCATCGTGGCGGCGTTCGATCGGGACGGCGAAGCGGCGGTGAAAGCCGGCGGCCGACCCGAGATACCCCGGGTTCAGGAAGTCCAGCAGCGACCACAACTCTGAGAGCCGGTTTTCCACCGGGGTGCCGGTCAGAGCGATGCGATAGCCGGCAGTAAGCGTCCGCAGGCTTTGGCTCTGGCGGGTCTCGGCGTTCTTGATCGCCTGAGCCTCGTCCAGCACGATACCGGCCCAGGCCACATCGGCCAGGTCATCGCGGTCCCGATGCGAGAGCGCGTACGTGCTGATCACCACATCATGCCCGGCTGCCGAGCGGCCAAAGTCCTCGCCGCGCAAACGCTCCGACCCGTGGTGCACCAGCAACCGGAGTGACGGCCCAAACCGCTCCAACTCCCGCTGCCAGTTGCCCACCAGCGAGGTCGGGCAGACGAGCAGGACGGGGCCGGCGGTCTGCCCGGTTTCCTGCTCATGCAGGAGCAGTGCGATGACCTGGATGGTCTTGCCCAAACCCATGTCGTCCGCCAGACAGGCGCCAATGCCATGCTCCCGCATAAAGGCCAGCCAGGCGAAGCCCCGGGCCTGGTACGGCCGCAACTGACCTTGCAGCCCAACCGGCGGTGACAGTTCCGCGATGCGCTGCTGCCCGGTGAGCCGGCCCAGCAGGTCCCGGGCCGGGCCTTCGATGGTGACGGCATCAGCCGGCACCCCCGGCGCCAGTTCCTCCACCCCATTCGTGACCCGCAGGGCGTCGGCCGCGGTAATCTGGTTCCCGCGCCGGTCGAGGGCGGTGAGAAGCGCCCCGAGCCGGTCCTGGTCGAGTTGCACCCAGCGGCCCCGCAGGCGGACCAGCGGGAGCTTCAGCCTGGCCAGCCGCTTCAGCTCGGCCCGGGTGACGGTCTGGTCGCCCAGGGCCAGGTCCCAGTCCACCTCCAGCACTTGTGCCAGGCCAAGCCCGGCATCAGTCGCCTTTCGGCCGCTCCGGACGCGCGCCCGGGCCGAGACCTGTGTCTCGGCTTGCAACTGGGCGGGCAGGAGCACGCCGAGACCGCACTCCTCCAGCCGCAGCGCCGCTCCGGTGAGCAGTGCGTATACCGCTGCGAGCGATAGCGTGCATGCGCTCGGTCGAGACTCCTGAAGCAGCGGCTCCAGAGGCCCAAAGGCGCGGGCGGCGATGCCGAGATCTGCCAGGAGCCGCTCCTGCGGATGGTCAAACCGGCGGTTCAGGTAGCGCAGCGTGGTGCCCCGCTCGCGCCAGACCGCCTCCGCCGGCACCAGCAGGCTGGGGTCGTCGGCGGCCTGGAGCATGACCGAAAGCCGCCAGGGGGCGTCCGGCCCATCTTCATCATCCGGCGGCGGCTCCAGGCGCAGACACGTCCGGAACGGGGCCGGCGGTTCCGGCCCGGGTCCGCCGGTCAGGGCGGGCTCCGCCCAGTCCCCGATGGCGCGAACGAAGGGGGCGGTATCGCCGAACACCAGCATGGTCGGGGTGGGCGCCGCCAGCGCCGCCACCCACTCTTCGGCGTGGGTGTGCACCACATAGGTAGCCGCACGCTCCCCGGCGGAAGGTCCGCCGAGCCAGGTCCGGATCAGGGCGTCGGCAGCCGTCTGCAGGAAATCGGTCAGCAGGGACTCCGCCGCGGGCGGCTGGAAGTCCGGCGGCACGGCCGTCCGGTGTGGCACGAGGGCGCGGCTGACCGCCGGCAGGCTGTGGATCAGCATCTCCAGCCGCCGTTGGTCGCCAGGCTCGGCGAATGTCAGCCGCCAGCGGCCGTACGGACCCGCGGGGTCGCAGGTCGGGATGAACCGTTCCCGCAGCAAAAGCTCCAGCGCCAGCCGGGCGGCCCGGGACCAGACGCGCAGGTCCTCGCCGCGGGCGTGTACCGGCGTGCCGGCGTCGTCCGGCAGCGAGGCCAGCCAGGCCAGCGCCTCGGCGGGCGCCAGACTCAGGCCGGAGACAATCCAGGGCGCCAGGGCTACGCCGGCAGGCAGGGCCGCGTTTTCATCGAGTTCCGGCCCGGGGACGGGACCGGCGCCGGGGGCCGACGGCAAAAGCAGCACCCGGTTCAGTTCCCGGGCATCCGGCGCCACCAGGCTCAGCTCCGCCAGGGGCGCCTGAAACGGGTGGCGGGGAATGGATTTCTGAGCCGTGCGGGCGCGCTGGCGGCGGGCGCGGAATGCGTCCTCGCCCCAGAGAAAAAAGCGGAAATCAGTTGGGCTCCAGGTCCCGTGCAACAATATGTATGGCAACTCGCTCACGCTCCGGGTAAGGTGGCCTCAGATCCGCAGGTGTGTTCCGATGGTGACTGTCAGTAGTGTACCATATGGGGGCGCTCCGCAAAAAGCCGCTCCTGCAGGCAGGCTGGTAAACGTGGTATGATGAAAAGGGAGGAGGCGACGGCCATGTCGGTCCCACGGGTGAAGCTCACCTATCAGGATTACCTGCAGATGCCTGAGGAGCAGCGGTACGAGGTACTGGAAGGGGACCTGCGCATGGTGCCTGCACCCGGATTCCTGCACCAACAGGTGCTTTCCAACCTCCATTCCGCAATGAACGCCTTCGTGAAACAGCGGGACCTGGGCCGGGTCTACTTCGCGCCTCTGGACGTGATCCTGGACGAGGACTCAGTGGTGCAGCCCGACCTGCTGGTCATCCTGAAAGAACACCTGTCGATCATCAAACCCGAAGGGGTACGGGGCGCCCCCGACCTCGTGGTGGAGGTCCTCTCTCCCGCCACCGCCCACCGGGACCGCGGCGTCAAGCGGCGCCTGTACGGTCGCTACGGCGTGCAGGAGTATTGGCTGGTCGATCCGCAGGAGCGCACGGTCGAAGTGATGCGCCTCAGCGATGGCCTTCTTGAGACCGTCAGCCTGTATGCGGCCGGCGCCGGCCTCCATTCCCCCCTCTTTCCGGACCTGACCCTCACACTGGATGACGTGTTTGCTGAATAATGCACGGCATCAAGCGTTTGCCCATGGTCGATCAGCGCGGACAGGCTTAACGGGGAAGATGACGTGAAAGACTGAACGCACAGGGGAGGGACAGTACGGTGGACGAGACGACAGAACTGCTCAAAGCAGTCCTTTTCCGGCTCGAAGAACTGTCAGCGAAGATAGATGGCATGGACAAGCGTCTGGGCGGTGTAGAGAATCACATGGAGGAAACCAACCGCCGGTTGAGCATGATCGAACAGCGCCTGGATTACTACCGCGACAAATGGATGGAGCACGACGAAGAGATCTGGGTACTCAAGCGCAGACAGGCGTAACGGGAGCGGTAATCCGCTCCCGTCTTTTTTGTCTCCTTCTCAGTTCCAGGGCGTGTCCACATGATTTCGCTAGTGCGTTCCGCAACACTGCTTGTACTTTTTTCTGCTCCCACAGGGGCAGGGGGCGTTGCGCCCGGGTCCGGCAGCCCGGCCGGGGGCAGCAAGACAGCCCAGAACGAACGTCTTCACCTGGTGGAGCGGCATGGGGCATTGCACTTCGGTCAACAACGCGGAAAACACTGCGTCACCGGCATATGTATGGGGCATCGGTTCCGGCATGATGGACACCCTCCATCCTGATCGGCTGGAAGAGCCTTTGGGCGATCAGGCAGTAATAGGCCATGACCAACAGTCCGCCGCCCACGCCAAGAAGCATCGCCACAGCATAGATCGCCGGCGCGAAAGCGGCGCAGATATTGAAGACCAGCAAGAGCCCAAAGCCGGCAAGACCCGCCCAGGCGGTCCATTTGCTGAAAATCCTGCTTCGAAGCATGACCACCGCCAAGATGATCTGGCCGACTTCCCCGAAAAAGAAGCCCATGAATGCACCCGCAGTAAGGTCTTCACGAGCCAGCAGCGCCTGCCCTACGGCGACGAACAGAGATTTTTGCGACGCAATTGTCGCAGCCGAGTATTGATCGCTAAGCGTAAGCATGGGAAACGCCGTGTTATTTGCGATATAGATCGTTGCGCCCATGAAGAACAAGATCGCCGCAAGGGCTGCATACGCGGGATTTGCGCGCCGGTGGACTACATAGAGCGCGAAAACCATCGGGACTGTAAAAGCGTTGGTAATCACATTCAAGAGGCCAAGATCGCGGAGTCCCAGGAACCGATTTTGCTGAAACAGTGTGAACCAGTCGATGACGCTACGGCTACCTGGCAAGAACGTGAGGATGACATCCAGCAGCGATACCAGTACGACAATCAGGGCGGTCGTTGCGCCAACTTTGTACAGACTCTTCCAGCGTGAATCTACGGTTTCGGCATGAGACTGATCCATATGCTGCTACCTCCTTAACGTGTTCGAGCCGGCCAGTTCCCCCATCGCATGCGCGAGCTCCGCTCCCCAGCGCCGCGCTCGCTCCAGTTCGCCGTCGCGGAGCGGGCCGTACTTCCCATTCACGATGAAGCGGCGAGCCTCGGCGACCGGCCGGTATCCGGCGCGCTCCAACCCGCGTGCGATCGCCGCCGTAGCGCCACCGGGTCCTTGCCCGCATTCGCGCCAATGCTCTTGAGCATGGTGTCCGACGGGAGACCGAAGCCAAGTACCGGAGCACCCGCCACGATGAGGTCGGCGTCCGATATCGCCGCACCTGCTGCCTGGGCGGTTGATAGCGCTTGCGCCTCGGGTCCGATGCCTGCCGCGATAGCACGGGCGATGGCGGCGGTGTTCCCCCAGAGGGATTCGTACACGACGATAGCTTTCATAGCACTCACCTTTCTTCCTCCCTGTATCGTGCTCCGACGTCCCGGCGTCTTGGCGCCTTTGTTACCGGCCTCGCCGGGCAATCGGTGGCTACCACTCGATATCCGGCGCCCCCAAGCCGCCTGGCGAGATCGCGACCGATGCCGCTGGAGCACCCGGTGATAAGGACCACTGGCGATTCCCTGGCTCTCAACTCCTTCTTGCGGCTCCAGCCCCGGCCATCGGCTAGTCGAGCCGTTTTACGGACAGCAGCGTCAGGTTCAAACGGCCAACGTTGCCCAGCAGTCCGAGCAGCGCCGCCTGGTCAGGAACCGGGCCCGTCAGCACCGTTTCGCCCGTCTCGGTCAGCGTGCAGCTAAACCCGTCGAACCAATCGGCCCAGTCCCGGGGCAGGCGACCGTTCAACCGGATTTCGTACCGCATGGCCTCAGGCCACGGCGGCCCGCACGGCGGTCCCAGTCAGCCCAGAAGTCGCTTGCATAAACAATTCAGCCTCCCTTTCGGTATTTCAGCCCCATTCTAGGGCTCAACCGGGGAGGCTGAATATCTATCAAAGGATATATTCGCAAGTCTATTTGCGTAGATCGCCGGAGCCGCCGGCAGCGGCCGGTCGGACGGCGACGACCGTGAACTTTGCCGGTGATTCGACCGTATCGGCCACCATCCTGGTTCCCACCGGCATTCCGGGCGTAAACGTTCCGGTACCTTTGCACGATAGACTCCAAGTTCATTGATTTCAATTCCTGCCCGTAGATCCGCGGCGGTGCTAACCCATGCGGACGGCGGTTCTGATGTCAGAACCGCCGCTCGCAGTCATGCCGGGAAACTGAGCCGAAGTATCTATTGTCATGCCTATTGCCAAAGGTTACGCTATTTTCGATGTGAAGGGGAGTAGCTAATTTCGGTGAAGTCAACACACTGGCCGTTCGGCCTGGCTCCACCAGCCTTCAAGCAAGGCGTAGCGAGACTTTTGCACCGCAAAGCGGTGGAGAAGTCTCTTTTTGTTTCCCCTACATGCAGCATCGCACTTGGGAGGAGTCCAAATTGCACGCCCTGAGCACGTCGTTCCTCATGGTCGTCCTCGGAGAGATGGGCGATAAGACCCAACTGCTGGCCATGGCATTTGTCGGGCGGTTTCGGGCCTGGCAGGTGATGACCGGTGTTGTCCTGGCCACGCTCCTGAACCATGCCCTGGCCGTGGCGGTTGGCACCTACATGGCCGGGTTCATCCCCATGAGCGCCGTAAGTATCGTGGCCGGCATGTCGTTTCTGCTCTTTGGCCTCTGGACGCTAGCGGGCGATACCTTAGGCGACGAAGCCCAGCGCCGGAACAAGTTCGGGCCGCTCCTCACCGTGGCCATTGCCTTCTTTCTGGCCGAAATGGGCGACAAGACCCAACTGGCGACGGTGGCCCTGGCCGCCGAATTCCGCGACCCCATTCCCGTGCTGACCGGCACCACCTTGGGCATGGTTGTGGCCGATGGGCTGGGCGTCTGGGTCGGTGACTTTGTCAACCGAAAACTGTCGCCGCAATTGATGAAGTACCTGTCCGCCGCGATTTTTGTCGCCTTTGGGTTCATCACCCTGTACCGGGCGATGGCGAGCAGCACGCTTTCCTACCTGGTGCTGGCTGGTCTTGCCATGGCGACTGCCGGCGCTACTTACTGGCTCGTGCGCAAGCCGCAGCGCGAGGCGGACGCCGGCAAACATGAAGCCGCGTGATCCGCAGGGTAAAGGCACCGCCCATTGTCCGGTATTAGCAATTCGAGCCGTTGGCGGACCGGCGGCCGGGCTACGGCCGGGCTACGGCTGGACGACGACTTGCGCTGTGCCTGCAAGCGTGCCGCCCAGGTAAACCTGCACTTCCAGGCTAGTGCCAGGCAACACGCCATAGAAGCTCGGTGTGAAATCCATCCGGTATTCCCCGGTCGCATCATCGATGCTTACGTCGCTTCCGTAGACGCCGGCGGTGACGGGATACGCCGGCTGGGCCAGGTCCACCACCTGGACGACCACCGACTCGTCGTGGATGAAGCCACTGCATGTCTCCCAGGTGAAGCGGATGGACAGCGTGCCGCCGGCCGGCATGGCATACGGGGCGGCCGAGGCCAATCCACCCTGCCACGCCAGTTCCGGCGTGAGGCTGCAGGTCCGGACCTGGAAGGAGACGCTCCCGACCTGCTCCAGGTTGCCGGCCTGGTCCCGCGAGCGGTATTGCATGGTCGCCAACCCGCCGTCGCTGACGCTAAACGGGCCGCCGTATGCACGCCAGGAGGCGCCGCCGTCCAGGCTGTACTCGGAGGCCGCCACGCCCGACGTGGCGTCGGTGGCGGAGAGCGTCACCGTCGCCGGGACGTAATAGGCGCCACCGGGGGCCGGGTTTCCGCTGACGCTGGCGGCGGTGGCCGGCGGCGTCTGGTCGATGCGGACGGTGGCACCGGCTTCGCCGGTGTTTCCGGCCAGGTCGGTGGCCCGGAGCCGGACGGTGTGAACCCCGTCCGTGCTGACCGAGGTGGACCAGCCGCTGGTAAACGGGGCGTTGTCCACGCTGTGCGTGTTACGCGTGGCGTCGATGCCTGAGACCGTGTCGGTCGCAGAGCCGGTGATGGATACGCTGGAGCGGTACCAGCCATTGCTGCCAAGTAGGCCGGCGGGGCTAATGGTAACCTGGGGCGCGGTCAGATCGATCTTGAAGGGAATGCTGCCGGACGCCAGGTTGCCGGACTGGTCGGTGCAGCGGTACGCCAGCGTGTGGGTGCCCGAGGCGGACACGGTGATCGGGTCGGTGTAGGTGCTGTAGGCGCCGCCGTCCAGGGAAGTCCGCAGCGTCGTGGGCCTGTGCCCGTTGTCCGTGCAGGAGAGCGTGGCGGTGACTTGGCTGGCGTACCACCCCGAGCCGCTCAAGGTTCCGGAAAGCGAGTACGAGACAGTTGGGGGCCTGTGATCATTTTCACCGTCACCATCGGCCAGCATCGGCACTGCGAACGTGAGCGATACCAGAATCAGCAATGACGAAGCGGCCTTCACCCAGGGCCATCGCCGAAATCGCGGCATACGGAGCACCTCCTGTTTCGGCTTACGGAGGTTTCGCCCACCGGGAGCGGTTGTCGCCTTTCTATTATCTGGCAGAGTACGGCAAAGTGCCGCCGACCTTCGCGATCGGCGGCACCTGTTTGTTCAGCGATCCGATTTCACTTCGGCACCCAGCCGATTACGGCGACGCCGTAGCGCCATCCCTGGACATAAACCGGCACCGCGCAGAGTGTCGCCACGTTCCCGGACAGTCCGGCGAAGGTGTAACGGCTGCACTGTCTTTCCGGCTCGTCCGCCTGACGCAGCGTGTTTCCCAGTTTGAGAATCTGCGCACGGGTCAGCACAGTCTTGGGGTCCCGGACATAAGGTCCGACGGACAGGCTGTCAAAAGTGGGGATCTTGAGTCCCAGTTGGGCTGCGTTCAACTGCGGCAGGTCGGTGGTCAGCCGCTTGAGCCGGTTGCCCAATGCGTCGGCCCGGAAGTCGCCGGTCCAGTCCTTGCTCGTGTTCGCATTGGCGGCGGCCTGGTACCCGTTGAGATCCAGCACGTTGGTGTAGAGCAGATCGGGCACAGCAGCCAGATAACGGTCCTGCAATTCCGCCAGCGGCTGGGCCAGCACTCGGTCATAAGCCGTCCGGAACTTGGGCGGGTCAAAGCCTGACAGGGGAACCCGGTCCACGTTGAACAGGCGAGCCAGTTCCTTGATCTGGGCGCCCTTGATCTCGGTGTATGTAAGATCGAGCACGTCCTCCAGGCTGACTTTCCCGCCGGCAATCGCGTCCGCGAAGAGCTGACCGGCCTCCGCAGCCATGGCGAAACAGACCTTCAGCACCTGGTCTGTGTAGGAACCCTTATGGAAGCGGCTCAGTCCGACTTGCGACCGCTGTATGTACGTGAGCACGTCCTTGGATTCCCGCGCAACCAGGGCGACCGGTTCGGCCATGCTCCGGGTCTCGCCGGCCATACGGCTGACGGAATCCGACACCCCGGAAAGCATGCCGGCATGCTCCCGCATGGTGTGGCTCAACTCCTGGAACGGTGCAGAGACCCGCGCTACCAGGTCGTCGATCTCGGTCAACGTGGAAGCGGTAGACCGGGTCTGCCCGACCAGGGTGTTGGTGCGGGTCATTCCAGCGTCCATGCCGGATACCGCCGCGTCCACCTGACCGACGACCTGGCGGACCACGGATTCGATCTCCTGCGCCTGGCGGGTAGACCCCTCCGCCAGCCGGCGCACCTCCTGCGCCACGACGGCAAATCCCCGACCGTGATCCCCGGCCCGCGCCGCTTCGATGGCGGCGTTGAGGGCGAGGAGGTTGACCCGGCCGGCGATGCCCTTGACCACCAGGCTGAGTTCGCCGATCTGCTTGGACTGTTCGCCCAGTGTCGCCAGCCGCTTTGAGGCGTTCATCAATGCCTCTGAGATTTCGCTGATGGAATCGACCATCGCGGAGGCAGTCGCAACACTCTGGTGCGTCGCCTCCCGCGTTTGTTCTGCCAATTCGGCAGAATCTGCCACAGCCCCGGCCGCGGCCTGTGAGCCGGTAACGCCCTGACCCAGTACGGTTTCGGCCTCACGCATCCCTACCTCGACCGCCGTCATCCGGGTCTGCAGATCGCGGGTCCGCACGGAGTTGCGGGCGGCCGCCGTGGCCGACAGCCCCGCCACCTGCTCCAGATCTTGCAGCGTCTTGAGGGCTGCGTTCCGAAACCGGCGCCAGTGGGTGTCCAGCGCATCAGTCAGTGGATCACCGGTGGTCAGTTGAAGGTCTTGGGTCAGGTCCCACGTTCCCGCCAAATAGTTAACCAGCTTCTCAACCGACGCCCGCAGATGATCTTCCGGTGACACGGCGATAACCCCGCTTGTTAGACGAATAATGAGGAGGCCGTTGGAATTCGTCAAGGAACGCCGAATCTCCTTGTCCCGATTCAGGGAATCTCTCGGAGATTGCGCACTTCTGTGTATGCTGCGCTGATTTTGAGCCGGAAGCTTTATGCACGCCGGAAGTGATAGAACCAGAGACCAGTGACGGGTTCGGACAAGAATTTTGTGGGCGTAAGCAGGAACCAAAATTCCCGAGGACTAATGTTCCAGGGTAACAACGCCAGCCCGATCTCAGGTAAGGTGGTGAGCCTATGCCGGACCGCATTCTCATCCGGCTCCTCGAAACCCCGGCGGATCATTTCCGGCTCCAGGCCGCTCAGGAGGCAATCTGGGGACCCGGCGCCTTCGTTGTCGCCGACCAGACGCTCTCCGCCTGCAAATTCGGGGGCATCGCCCTGGGCGCTTTCCACGAAGACGACATGGCCGGCTTTTGCTACGGCTGGCCGGCCTACAAGGACGGCGAGGTCTGGCTCCACTCCCACCTGCTCGGGGTCCTGCCGGCCTACCGGAACCAGGGCCTGGGCGCCCGGCTCAAACAGGCGCAGGGGGAAGCGGCCCTGCGTCTGGGGTACCGGCGCATGACCTGGACCTACGACCCGCTGGAAGCGCCCAACGCACGGCTCAATATCGCCAAGCTGGGGGGGACGGTCCGGGAGTACCTGGTGGACTGCTACGGCCCGCTCACCGACACCCTCAACCGGGGTCTGCCCACCGACCGCTTCCTGGTGGACCTCGACCTATTGGAACTCAATCTGGTGGCCCCCCGGGGCCGCGAAAAGCCCAGACCCGATGGACCGCTGATCAACCCCGGCGGCGGGGAACCGGACCTGAGCCTCACGGCACCGGCCGTGCGCCTGGCCATTCCACCGGACTTCCGACCGGCTTTCGCCGCCGGCGACCACGAATTCGTGTTGGCCTGGCGCCTGCGAATTCGCACCGCCTGCCTGCACTATTTCGCCCGCGGCTACGCCGTGACCGGCTTTGCCGGCGACTGCTACATCCTGGAACGAGAGGACGCAACCGTATGAAACTCGAACGCGTAACGCTTCACCACATGGCATTGCCCTTGTTGCACGCCTTTGAGACCAGTGCCAGCCGGGACACCGAGAACCACTTCATTATTGTGGAGGCCGAGGCCGGCGGAGTGACCGGCTACGGCGAGGTGGTCGCCGACTACACGCCGTATTACTCGGAAGAGACGATCGGTACGTGCTGGCACATGCTGACCGAGTTTCTGATCCCGTACGCCCTGAAGCACGAGTTCAGCCATCCGTCCGAAATCACGGGCTGGTTCCGACCGGTGCGCCGAAACAAAATGGCCAAGAGCGGCCTGGAAGGGGCGATCTGGGACCTGTGGGCCAAGACGAACAACATGCCGCTGGCCCGGGCGCTGGGCGGCACGAAAACCGCAATCGAAGTCGGCGTCAGCGTCGGCATCGACGATATTCCCACCACCCTCCGCAACGTTGAATCGTTCCTGGCCGACGGCTATCGCCGGATCAAGGTGAAGATCAAGCCCGGCCACGACGTCCGCCTGGTCAGCAATATCCGGGAGCGGTTCGGGAATATCCCGCTCATGGCCGACGCCAATTCGGCCTACTCGCTGGCCGACCTGCCCATGCTCAAGGAACTCGACCAGTTCGGCCTGATGATGATCGAGCAGCCGCTGGCCCACGACGATATCATCGATCACGCCAAAGTGCAGCGGGAACTGCAGACGCCGATCTGCCTGGATGAGTCGATCCACTCGCCGGAGGACGCCCGCAAGGCGCTGGAACTGGGCTCCTGCCGGATCATTAACATCAAAGTCGGCCGGGTGGGCGGCTTGCAGGAGGCGAAGGAACTCCACGACCTCTGCCAGGCACACGGGGTGCCGGTCTGGTGCGGCGGCATGCTGGAGAGCGGCATCGGCCGGGCGCACAATATTGCCATCACCACGCTGCCGAACTTTACCATGCCGGGCGACACCTCCCCCTCCCGCCGCTACTGGGCGGAAGACATTATCGCGCCGGAAGTGACCATGGGTCCCGACGGCATCATACCCGTGCCCACCGGCCCCGGCATCGGTTTTGCGCCGGCGTTCGACCGGTTCCCGAAGTACACCCTCCGGACGGAGACGTTCCGCCGCTGACCGCAACTGAACCGGCGGATCGCGAAGAGGTCCTCCCAGTCCGCCGGGGTTCCCGGTCGGGCAGGGAGGACCTCTTGTCCCTACGGCATGAGAATCACGATCTGTTTCGTCTCGGCGATCCAGTTCACCGAGGCCCCCAGGGCCTCGCCGACCACCCGGACCGGCACGTAAGTCCGGCCTTCAATGATTTGCGGCGCCGGGTCGACGAAGATCCGTTTGGATTGGTTGGCGCCGTCCACCCGCACCAGGGTGTCGCCCACCCGGAGCTTGACGAACAGCGTCCCCTTGATGTACACGACCTCCTGGTACTCCGGGTTCCAGGTGACGCTGGCACCCAGCGCCTCCCCGATAAGCCGGACCGGGACCATGGCCCGCCCGTTCACCAGCGGGACCGGGGCCGCCATTTCCACCCGCTTGCCGTTCACCCAGGCGATATTGCTACCCACCTGGAACGTGATTTTCCCCGCCCCGATATTCGGGTCGTTCGGCACCGGGCCGGCGGGCGGCTCAGGCGGGGCCGGCTGGCCGGGCGTTTTTGCTGCGACCGTCTTGAGCTGATAGCCGGACGACTTGAGATACTCGATCCACTTGTCGATCATCTTCGCGTCGCCGGCCGGGTCGCCAATGTGCGCCAGGGCCAGGGCCAGTGAGTTCTGGAACTCCCGCCCTTCGGTTCGCATCGCCTCCTGCGCGGACTGCGGGAAGGCGTTGTACAGGTCCATCCATTCCTGGTCCCCGGCAAGGGCAAAGTCGAGCCCAAACCCGTTGCCGGCCATTTGACTGCTCGCCTCGACCATCGCTTCGTTCAGCGCCCGGGGACCGGCCAGGCGGTCCCACTGCTGCGCCTCGAAGTCCAGCCACGGCTGCATCCGGTCCATGAACCCTTCGAACGTGTCGGCCGGGAAGCTGGTCTCGTGCTTGACCCCGAGAATCGGGTACATTTGTTCCAACATCTGCGCGGCCATGGCATAGAATTCGGGCAGCCGGGCCTTGTAGCTGGACAGCCAGGCCGTGTTGGCGGGCTTGCCGGCCTTGAGGTTCGCCTCCTCGCCCAGGATGCCGTTCATGGTCTCGAACAGGTTGCCCATGCCCCAGGTCAGGTCGAAGAGGCCCTTTTCCTGGAGTGCCTTGTTCTGGGCTGCGACCGGCGCCGCTGCTGACTTCGCGTTGGCAATGCGGCTGCGGGCGGCGTTCACGCGCGTCTGCATTTCCGCCGACCGGGCGAGCAGCCAGTCGGTCTTGGCGGCAAAGCGTTTGGACGCCTTATCGCACTCGGCCAGGTAGCCGTTCTGCTTCTGGGCCAGGAACGGCCCCAACAGCCGCTCAATTTCGCCGGCGTTGGCGCGGAAGCGGTTGGTCTCGGGCGGAAACTCGGTGATGTCAAACCCCCGCAGTTGGTCCTTGTAGAGTTCGTAGTGCTGCTGGGAAGTCGCCAGCGCCGCGTTATACCCCTCCTGGAGTCCTTCGAGTTCCTGCTGGTACTTCGCCGCCTGCTCCAGCATGGAAGCGTACTGGGACCGGGCCTGGTTGTACTGGTCGAGGCGGCCGCTGCGACCGTCCAGAAAATCGGAGTCGATCAGCTTGAACACCGGGCTTTGGACCCCATCTGCCACTTTGGCCGCTTTCGCTTTGAGTTCGTCGGTCTTGGCGGTGTAGTACTCGCCCTGGACCCGCAGCGACTGCAGTTCCTGGTCCACCAGGCCATTAATCTGGTTGTCGTACTGATCGGCCAGGTTCGCCAGGGAGCGATGGCCGCTTACCAGAGCGTTCCGGGCGCTGGTGTAGACCGAGCGGGAGATTTTGCCCGCGACCAGCAGGTCGTTGTTCTGCTTCAGGGCGGCAATGGCGGCGTCGTCGCTGGCTGCGGTCCGCACTTCGGGCACGGGCACATCGACCGTGATCGGCAGCGGCCCCGGCGCCGACGGCACGGCTACCTCCACCACCGCGTCGCGGGTGGCGGAGACCGCGCTGTCCCAGACCTCTACGAGCAGCTTCACCGTTTTGCCGGCCACGGCGTCCAGGTCGAAATCGAGCGTTCCGGCGGCCGGATCCCCCACCTGGTTCACCCGCGGGTCGAGCTTTTTCACTTTTACCTGGACTGCCGGGGCGCCGTTCAGCCGGACCGACAGCTTGACCACCGTGCCGTCCGGTTTGACCTGCATGGTACCCAGATCGATGATCAGGAAGCTGACGCCGGCTTCTTTCAGGACGGGCACCGACGACTTCATCAGCGTGGCCAGCGTGAACCGGCTGACAACCGCGCCGCCGACGACGAGGGTAACCGCCGTGTTCGGGTTCAAACTGGACAGGTAGGCCATGTTGCCACCCAGTGCGAACTGGCCCGCCGCTTTCAGAGCCGAGGGCGTGAGCGCGCCCAGGTCCGAAAAGGCCGAAATGCCGTCGGGGGACAGTACCCCGACGCTGCCGGCCGGCAGGGCTTTGCCGTCCTGATCCAGCACCTTGCCGGTCAGGACCAGATGGATGCCTTTATTTCGCTCGTTCTGCAGGCTTTGAATCTTTCCCGCCGCCTCCTGCAGTCCTTCCGTCACCACCTGGGCCTCCCACCGGCGAAAGACGAAGTCCTTGAGCGTGGCCTGGTCGGGCACCTCGTTCATTACCTTGAAGTAGTCCTGGGCCCGCTTGGTACCGACGGAGAAGAGCCGGAAACCGACGGTCCGCTCGGTCCAGCTAAACTTGGACCGATATTCGTCGCGGTACTGGTCGATGAAGCGGTCGCGGGCGAACTTGTCCGCCCACAGGGTGGACCAGAAGCCGTCGAACGTGCCGCGGCCGCTTTTGGCCCAGTTGACGAACTGGTCCCGCTTCGGGTTTTCAATCAGCGGCGCGAGCGTATCGGTGCGGAGCTTTTTGTACTGGGTGTAGGAATCGTCGGTCATGTAGGCGTAGAACTTCTCCATCGCCCACCCCGAGCCGGAGGTCACCAGCTTGCCGAGGGCGTAGAACGGCCCCATGGTGGTCAGCCCGACCACCGTCTCCCCGACGGCCCACGAAAAGGTCTCCAGCCCTTTGGTGATGTCGCCGTTGTAGACATCGCTGATCGCTTCCCCGATGGAGATGCCGAGCACGGCGCTGCCCAGGCCGGTGCCGAACCGCTTGAGCGTCTCTTCACTGGGGTCGATGGCACTCAGAATGTCGGACGCCGTGCTCATGACCTGGGCGCCGACCGTGAAGGCACGGGTGTTGTCGGCCCGAGCGGGCGGAGCGGATGGAACGGTGAGCAGGATGAGCGTCGTGAGGAGCGGCAGCGCAATCCAACGCAGCAGACGGCGTGACATGACCTGATCCTCCCTTGTGATGGGCCTGGAACCTTCCAGGTCCAGTCTAAGGGAGGCGTGTGCGCGCCGGTACTACCCCTAGGGGGAGGCTTTCAACACTGCCCCGCACGGGATGCCTTGCGCTACTTCATGCTCCAGGTGCCCTTCTTCAGGGCATCGTCCATGCGGTTGGCCTGGGCCAGGTCCAACGGTTCCTTCGAGTAGTTGTATCGCTCACGATATGCTTCCAT
Source organism: Symbiobacteriaceae bacterium (assembly GCA_036504075.1). GTDB lineage: Bacteria > Bacillota > Sulfobacillia > Symbiobacteriales > Symbiobacteriaceae > DASXVX01. The sequence goes on from DASXVX010000075.1 coordinate 62,897, forward strand.
GCGATACCGGAACGTCGCTTCGGTGTTCGCATTCAGTACCGCCAGCCGAGAATCGACGTTGCGGATTTGCGAGGCCGTACCGTACCGCCCGGCGATCTCACGGGCATTCGCAAACTCCTGTTCCGCCTCCTTGGCCTTGCCGGCATCCAGCAGCAGGCTGGCGCGGTCGTTGTGATAGCGAAATTCATTCGGCCGGAGGTTAATGGCCTTGTCCACCTTGCTAATATCTTTCTTCTTGAATCCTTCATCCCGGAGCGCCTCGGCCTTGGCGAAATTATTGACCACCATGCCGCCATCGATCACGGCATCCGCCGCGTCGTCCCCGGTCGATCCGCCCATGGCGCGCATGCCGATGTTGAAGTACTCCGGTTTCCCCTCGTCGTCCAACAGCCCGTGGGTCTGCGCCCACCCCCGGCCAATGTCCAGGATATCCATGAGATCCTGCCGGTCGCACCCGGTCATGAAGACCGCCGAGATCAGGAGGAGCACCAGCATCCGATTCTCCAAGCGCCGCATCGCCGTTCCACCTCCGAGTGCTCCCTACTGGGCGAGCTTGATGAGATCGCGCACGAACTGGGCGTCCTTGACCTTGATGTCCACCCGGGCCAGGAACTGCTGTTCGTTGATCTTGCCGGCGTTAAAGTCGTTCAGGGCGCTCATCGGGGCGGTCAACGCGATCAGGTCGCGGCCACCCTCCTGGTAGTCCAGTCCCACCCGTTGCAGATTCAGCTTTTTCTCGGTGTTCGACTGCACCAGTTGCTTGATGACCGCTTTCGCCTGCTGGCGCTTGCCGTTCTCCCCGCTTGCCGGTTTGAAGCCGGTCGCCGGATCGATCACCACGATGGCGGCGTTGCCGGCACCATCCGGCATGGGCACGACCGCGACCGACGCGCCGCCGACTCCGCCCTGCTTGAACGCCTCCGTGACCACTGCACTGGCCACCTGGTCCACCGGGGAATCCAGCAGTTTCCGAGCCGGCGAACTGATGGGCTCCCAGCCCGGGACTTTGATCAGCCGGAACCGCCACGCGCCCCAGCCCACTGCCGCCAGGATCAATAAGAGCACCATCAGGAAGAAGATGAGACATCCACTGCGTCGCTTCGGCCGCTGACCAGCCAAGGAATTCCCCTCCTGAACTATGGGCATGACCGGCGAGATTCGTCGCCAACGGTTGGAGATCCTGCACCCAGAATCCCCGGAGTAGGGAAAAGTCGATTCCTGTCGAATAATGCCGATTGATCTGGGGCTACAGGGGGTGCTCTGGAGTAGATTTCTTCATGGTAATCACCTGAGAACTTAATCCCCGCATGCTATATTGCGACAAGAACGCCCTCGTCACAAAGCCAACGTTGGCAGACCCACTTGCATAGATCACCCTACAAGAAGCCAGAGGAGACATCTACCATGCGTTTTTCGCTGCGCGCCAAAACCGTTCTGATGATGTTGTTTGTGGCCATGCTGCCCGTGGTTACGACCGGAGCCGTGAGCCACGCGATCGTCGTGAAAAGCAGCGACCTGTTGGACAAGGGCAGCGAAGAAGAGATCACGCTGATCGCCCGGGACCAGAGCCAGATCATTCAGGGGTGGGTGGACAAGGTCGTCGCGGGTGTGCAGACGACTGCGCAGTGGTCAGAAATCACCGTCCTGGACCGCCCTGCGGTTGAAGCACGGCTCAAAGCCGTAGCCGGGGCGTATCCCGAACTTCAGTTCATCCGGGTGGCCAATGCGGGCGGCGACGACGTGGCGCATTCCAACGATCAGGCGTATCTGAACTTCGCCGACCGCCAGTGGTTCCAGGGCGCCATGAAAGGCAACCCAATCACCGCCCAGACGCTGATCACGAAGGCCACCGGCAAGCCCGCCCTGGCCATTGCCACACCGCTGAAAGGCCCGGACCAAAAAGTGATGGGCGTGCTGGAGTTCGCGGTGGGACTGGATAACGTCTCCGCCCTGGTGTCGAAACTACAGGTCGGCAAGCAGGGGTATGCGTTCCTGGTCGACGAACAGGGGCAGGTCCTGGCCCACCCCGACCCCAAGCTATTCCTGGAGAAGGTCGCCGATTTGGAGCCGGTGGCCCGGGCACTGCAGGGCAAAACCGGACAGATGCGGTACACGGACGCCGTAAACGTCACATGGGTGACCGATTACCGCCCGGTGGGGCTCGGCTGGGGACTCGTGGTGCAGAAGCCGGAGGCAGAGGTCCAAGCGGCGGGAAACACCTATGCCCGGCAAAACTTAACCCGCCTGGGCGAAGTAGGCCTGGGAATCACCCTCGTCTGTCTGCTCCTGGCGCTGGGGTTAAGCCGGATCATGATGGTGCCGATCAAGCGCCTCTCCGCGGCAGCCGAACGGGTTGCCGGGGGCGACCTTACCCTCGGGACGCTTTCGGTCCGTTCGCAAGATGAACTGGGCGACATGGCCCGCTCCTTTGAACGGATGGTCGCGAATCTGCGCCGGCTGGTCCAAAACGTGTCCGCCGGCGCCCAGCAGGTGGCCGCATCATCCGAAACGCTGTCGGCGGCCTCGGAACAGTCGGCCGAGGCGACCGACAGTGCCGCCCAGGCGGTGGTCGGGGTGGCCGCAGGCGCCGACGAACAGGCCAAAGTCGTGCACGAAGTCCGGCAGGCCGTGGATGAACTCCAGCAGACGATCACACAGATCGCGGCCGGGGCCTGCGAATCTGCCAACGAGATCCAAAAAGCCACCGTCGTGCTCTCCCAGATGGCCGCGGCGTTGGGGCACACGGCGGAGGCCGCCCGCGGCGTCGCTCAGGGGTCCCAGCGGGCCGCCCTCACGGCGCAGAGCGGCTCACGGGTCGTCGAGGAAACCGTGGCCGGAATCGCCCGGGCCAAGGATGCGGTAGACCATTCTGCCGAGCGCATCCGGGACCTGGCCACGCTTTCGGCCCAGGTGAGCCACATTACCCAGGTGATCTCGGACATTGCGGACCAGACCAACCTGCTGGCGCTCAACGCCGCGATTGAGGCCGCCCGGGCCGGCGAACATGGCCGCGGGTTCAGCGTGGTCGCCGACGAAGTGCGAAAGTTAGCCCAGCGGTCGGCCAAGTCGGCCGGCGAAATCGCGGGCTTGATTGGAACCATCGGGGAGCGGACCGCTGAAGCCGTGCAGGCCATGCAGCTAGGCACGGCCGAGGTCGACGGTGGGAGCAGCCGGGCCGGCGAAGCGGGGCAGGCGCTGGCGGAGATTCTGACCGTAGTGCAGCAGTCGGCAGCCGAAGTCGAATCCATCGCGATCGCCGCCGGCGAGGTGCAGCAAAACGCCGGCAGCGTGGTCGGCACCTTCCACGCCGTGGCAACGGTGGCAGAGGAGAATTCCGCGGCTACCGAGGAGATGGCCGCCAGCGCCGAATCGGTCACGCAGGCGGTGGACCGGATCGCGCAGGTGGCCACGAACAATGCCCGGGTGGCGGAGCAAGTTTCGTCCGCCGTCAGCCACCTGACGGCCTCGTCCACCGAAGTGGTGGAGTCGGCCCGCAGCCTGTCGGGCCTCGCCCGGGACCTCCAACAGCAGATTGCGCAGTTCAAAGTCTGACGGCCATTCCGCTGCCGCCGGGGTTCCATCAGGTTCTATCTGACAGGCGAAAAAGCGACGGCCCCGGCTACGTGCCGGGGCCGTCGCTTCAGGTTTGTCATGCCGTCCGGCGCCGGACATACAGCCACACCAGCCCGGCCACCAGCGGTGCGTAGAGCGCCGCCCAGCCCAAAAAGAGATAGACCCCGACGGAGAGCGCCAGCGAGACCCAGGCCAGGAGCCACATGGCCCGGTCATCCTTCAGTAGTTGCACCGCCGCCAGCGAACCCAGGACGTAAGTGCCAATGAACGACGCATTCGGCAAGGAGAGCAGAAAGCCCAGGCTCACGCCCCCCAACCCTTGCAGGGCTAACACCACCAGCATGGTGACGCCCAGCGTCCCCAGGGCGACGGTGGGCGTCCGCCGGGTCGGATGCAGGCGGGCCAGCGCCGCCGGGGCCACGCCTTCGCGGGCCAGCGAGTAGGCCAGCCGGGAGGTGGCGCCCACGTAGGCGCTGATGGTGCCCAGGCAGACGAAGACCGCCATGAGGGCGATGATGACCCCGCCCGCCGGCCCCAGGTACCGGACGACGATCGCGGCCAGCGAGCCGTTGGAGAGGCCGGGGCCGTAGGCATGGGTCCCGACGGTGACCAGCCCGACGGCGGTGTAGAACACCCCCACCACCGCCGCCGCGACCAGAATGGCGCGAATGGTGTCCCGCTTGGGGTCGGTGAACTCCTCCGACAGGTGGGTCACCGCTTCCCAGCCGATGAAGCACCAGAACATGAGCGAGGCAGCCCGACCCATGCCCACGAAGCCTGCCGGCGCAAGGGGCCGGAAGTTGGCCATATCCACGTGCGGCGCCGCTACAACGACGGTGAGGGCCAGCACGGCGACAATCGTCCCGGAGATCGCGACCTGCGAGCGCCCGAGGAAGCCGACGCCCAGGTAGTTGTTGAGCAGGGCCGCCGCCACAATCAGGCCCGCCAGCCCGATCATCCCCCAGTGGGAGAGGCCGAAGACCACCTGCACGTACGATGCGGCCGCCAGCGCTGCCACCGGCGCCCCGATGGGTACGGCGGCCAGAAAGAGCCAGCCGGCCACGGCCGCGGCCGACGGCCCGTAAACCCGGCGCACGAAGGCCGAGACGCCGCCGGCGTCCGGATACCGGGTGGAGAGCACGCCCAGCGTGAGTGCCATGGGCAGCGCCAGCACCGACATGAACAGCCAGACCAGCACAGATGCGGGACCAGCGGCATCGGCGGCGTAACCGGGAATCAGGAGCACGCCCGAGCCCAGCACGGACCCAACGTATAGCGCTACGGCTTGCGGCAGGCGGATTTGCCGGGCCAACCCGGCGGGTGCGATCTCCGTATTCTGCATGGATATTCCTCCAGATTGCGACTGTTGCTGGGTATGTCGGTAGTGTATCATGGAAGTCGCAATCGGAGATCACGTGCTTTCAGATTACATCGATCGAATAAGGCGATGATTGGCGTTGGACCTGAACCTCCGCTGGCTCCAGACCTTCGCGACGGTGGCCGACCTGCTGAATTTCACCCGGGCCGCGGAGTCGCTGGGCTACGCCCAGTCCAGCGTCACCGGCCAGATTCACGCGCTGGAAGACGCGGTGGGCGAGCCGCTGTTCGAGCGGCTGGGCAAGCGGGTGGCGCTGACCGAGTCCGGCCGGCGGCTGCGGCCCTACGCCACGCAAATCCTGTCGCTGGCGCGGGAGGCGGTAGACGCCACGCAGGCGGCGGAAACGGCGGGCGGCGAACTGCGGATTGGGGCGGCCGAGTCGCTCTGCGCCTTCCGGCTGCCGGCGGTGTTCCGGCAGTTCCGGGTCCGCTGCCCGCGGGTCCAGACGAACCTGCAGGCCGGCGGCTGCAGCGAACTGCGCGAGGCGCTCCGGCGCGGCACGCTGGACTTCGCGCTCTTCCTGGACGAACCCCACGATGAGCCGGACCTGGTGATGCGACCGCTGGTCCAGGAGCCGATCAGTCTGGTGGCCTATCCCTGGCACCCGCTGGCGTCGGCCGCGGCGGTGTTGCCGGAGCACCTGGCGGGCGAGCCGCTGATTCACACGGAGGCGCAGTCCCCCTACCGGATTCAGTTCGACGTGGAGCTGGCGGCGGTCGGCGTCAAGCCGGGATCGGTCATGGAGTTCAACTCGATCGAAGCGATAAAGCAGTGCGTCATGGCGGGCATCGGTCTCGCAGTGCTGCCGTATATCACCTGCACGGCGGAGTTCGAGCGGGGCAGCCTGGTGCAGTTGCCCTGGCAGGGGCCGGATATCAAGGTGGCGACCGTGCTGGGGTACCACCGGGATAAGTGGGTCTCACCGGCCATGGCGGTGTTCCTGGAGATTCTCCAGCACACGTGGGTGAAATAACAAACGTCCTCCCGACCACCGGCCGGGAGGACGTTTGTTTAGGCTTCGTCGAACGCCACCACCCGGCAGAAGGCGGCTTCGCCGTCTTTGAACTTCCAGGGGAAGACCCCAATCGTCGTCCGCCGGTTAAGTACCTGTGCAATTTCCCCGCCCAGGCACTCCACGTGGAGAATCCCGTGGGGGAAGAGCGCAAAATGCATGCCCTGATAGTCATCCGGGGCGAAAAGCTCCGCCAGCGATTTGCCGTGTGTCTCCCGGAGCCGGGCGTCCGCCTTCTTCGCCTCGTCGGGCCGCCAGTCCCGGATTTTCGTGTTCATGGGGTGGTCCTGTGAGCCGCAGTCCACGCCGAGCAGCTTGATTCGCTTCTCCAGGCACCACTGCCAGAACTCCCGGGTAGGACCGGGGTGGCGGAGCATGTAGCGCTGCTCGTCGGCCTCAGGCTGGTCCCAGCCGTAGCGGCTGTACCCGGTGTAGATGAAGAGGATGTCGTCCGGACGGACCTCTACCCGGGCTTCGATATCCCGGGCGGTGTAGATCCCGTAGTCCCCGGCGATATCAGAGAGGTCGGCGATCACGCCGGGGCCATAGAGCCGGTCCAGGGGGATCGATGCGATGTCCATGCCGCCGGTGACGAAATGGCACTGGCCGTCCAGGTGGGTTCCCACATGGTTGGAAGAGCGGATAATCTGCCCGTTGGCGCCGTTGAACGAAAGCCGTTTGAAGTACTGGACCTGCAGCGGTTCGTAGCTGGGCCAGGCCGGGGTGCCAATACCGGTGGGAATCGACAGATCGTAAAGCCTCACTATGCATGCTCCTTTCGCACACTGAGCGGCGCACCACTGCGGCCGTGCCGGACCGCCTGCAGTTCGGCCACGATGCTGAGCGCGACCGCCGCCGGCCCCTCGCCGCCCAGGTCCAGCCCCACCGGGGACCGGACGCAGGCCGGGAACGGCCCGCCTTCCAGCAACTGCTCCGTCCGGCGCCGGGGCCCGAGCACGCCCAGATAGCGGACCGGGGTCCGGAGTAGCGCCTGCAGATACTCCCGGTCGAATTCAAACCGGTGGTGCATGACGAGCGCGTATCCCCCGGCCCCCACCTGTGCCGCCAGTTCGTCGGGTTCGTAGGCGAACAGGCCGTCTGCCAGGGGGAAGCGGGCCGGGTCCAGGTACCACTTGCGCCGATCGACCACCCGCACCCGCCAGCCCGCCCGGGCGGCGGCCTCCACCAGCGGGGGAACGTCCGGCCCGGCGCCGGCCACCCAGAGCACGGGCGGCGGCAGAATCACCTCGATGAACAGCGCCAGGCCGTCCTGCTCGACCCGGCGGGACCGCCCCGCTTCGAGGGCCGCCCGGGCTGCCGCCAGGGCGGGGTCCGCCAGGGCGGAATCCCCCGGAGCGGAGTCCCCCGGGCCTTGCCCCCCAAAAGACCCGTCGGTCAGCAGCAGCCACCGCCGCCCCAGCAGCGGGCCGTCGCTCACCACCGCCACTGCGGCGACCGGACGCCCCGCCTGCCACTCCCGGGCCACCGCCCGCCAGAACTCCCCGTCCACCGGCTCCAGCAGCAGTTCCACCAGCCCGTTGCAGCCCAGGTTCAGCCCCCAGAGTCCGTCGTCCCCGGCCCGCATATCGTACGTGAGCAGCCGGGGCCGCCCTTCGGCCAGCGCCCGGCGGGCCTGCTCCCGGACATCCTCCTCCAGGCAGCCCCCGGAGATCATCCCGGGCGAGGCGGCCAGTTCATCGGCGGGGACCAGCAGCTTGGCGCCTTCCCGCCGGTAGGCCGATCCCTCGGCCCGGACCACCGTGGCCAGGGCCGTCGGGCCGGGCAAGGCCGCCAGCGCCCGGTAGACATCATCCACGGACACCACCCCCCGCAATTAGCTCCCGAATCCGGGACGGGCTGAGCGGCATCTCCCGGATGCGAACGCCGAACGGCCGGAGCGCATCTTCGATCGCGGCCGCCATGACCGCCGCGCAGGGAATGACGCCGGCCTCCCCGGCGCCCTTGATGCCCAGCGGATTGAGCGGCGAGGGCGTCTCGATATGGTCGAGCAGCATCTCCGGCACATCCATGGCCGTCGGCAGCAGGTAATCAGCGTAGGTGGTGGTAAGCAACTGCCCGTGCTCGTCGTAGACCAGCTTCTCCCAGAGCGTTCCGCCCAGGCCCTGGGCGACGCCGCCGTGCACCTGGCCTTCCACGATCATCGGGTTGATCATCGGGCCGCAGTCGTGGACGACGCAGTACTTGAGAATCTTGACGAAGCCGGTCTCCGGGTCCACCTCGACCACCGCCGCGTGGGCGCCGCTGGGGAAGGTGGACTGCTGCGGGCTGAAGAACCGGGTGGCCTCCAGCCCCGGCTCGCCGAAGGCCAGCGTGCCCCGGAGCGGATTGGCCCGGGCCGCCACGGTACCCAGCGGCAGCGCCCGGTCCGGCGCCGCCTTGACCCGGGCCTGCCCATCCGCCAGTTCCACATCAAGCGGGCTGCATTCCAGCAAGTGCGCCGCCACCCGCCGGGTTTTCTCCGCCACCGCCTGCGCCGCCAGGGCAGCCGCGTTGCCGACCAGCACTGCCGCCCGGCTGGCGAAGGTGCCAATGCCCCAGCCCATGGCAGCGGTATCGCCGGTGGTCACGTAGACGTCGGTGACCGCCACGCCCAGTTCGTCCGCCACCACCTGGGCAAAGGTCGTGCAGTGGCCCTGCCCCTGGGTGCCGACCCCGGTGGCCACCTCCACTTTCCCCGACGGCTCAATGCGGACCCGGACCCCCTCGTAAGGCCCCGGCCCGGCGCCCTCCACGTAAAACGCCCGGCCCAGCCCGACGTATCGGCCGGCGGTGCGCGCCCGCTCCTGTTCCACCTGCACCGCCGCCGGGTCTGCCAGCGCCTCCAGCCGGCGGGCCAGTTCGGGGTAGTTGCCGCTGTCGTACTTGCACGGGGCCCAGTCCTGGTAAATCAGGCCGGTGTCCCAGGGAAACTCGTCGGGCTGGATGAAGTTCCGCCGGCGCACTTCCAGCGGGTCGAGCGCGAGCGCCTCGGCGATGCGGTCCATCATCCGCTCCATGACAAAAACCCCGTGCGGCCGCCCGGCCCCACGGTACGGTGTCACGGTGGGCTTGTTCGTGTAGACCGCCCGGAACTCCACGTCGTAATTCCGCAGCCGGTACGGCCCCGGCAGCGTCGTCACGGAGATGATCGGCACCTGGATGCCATACGGCGTGTAGGCCCCGCTGTCGTGCAGCAGGTTGGTCTTCAGCCCCAGCAGGGTCCCATCGGACGCCACCGCGACTTCCACATCGTGAATCTGCTCCCGCTCCTGGGTCGTGGCGAAGAAGTTCTCCCGCCGGTCCTCGATCCACTTGACCGGCCGCTTCAACTGCATGGCCGCAAACGGGATGAGCACCTCTTCCGGGTAGAACATCATGACTTTCGGTCCGAACCCGCCGCCCACGTCCGGGGCGATGAGCCGCAGGTGCATCTCCGGCAGCCCGAACCAGTTGGCCAGCCCCGCCCGCAGGGCCACCGGCGCCTGGGTCGAGACATACATGGTCAGCCCCGGGCCCTCCGGAATGGCGACGATGCCGCGGGTCTCCAGCGACGAGGCCGTCCCCCGGTCGATGCGGAAGCGCTCCGTCAGAATCAGGTCGGCACGGGCTCGGGCCGCGGCATAGTCCCCCACGTGCCGAACGTAATGCCCGCCGATGTTGTGCGGCGTATCGGCGTGCACCCGGGGGGCGTCCGGTCGGGCTGCGGCCTCCAAGTCGGCGGCCACCGGCAGCGGCTCATACGCCACCTCGATCAGGTCGGCCGCATCTTCGGCGATGTACCGGCTGGACGCGACGACAAAGGCCACCGCCTCGCCCACGTGGCGCACTTCATCCACCGCGAGGGCCGACTGCGTCCGGCCGTACTGCAGGTCTTCGTGGGGAATCAGCAAGGGAAGCGGCCCGTTTCGCTCACCCAGGTCGGCAGCCGTCAGGACCAGTGCCACGCCGGGGAGCGCCAGCGCCCGAGAGACATCGATCCGGCGGATGCGGGCGTGGGCGTAGGGCGACCGGACCACCGCCCCGTGGAGCATGTCGGGCCGGTCGATGTCGTCGACAAAGCAGCCCTGCCCGGTCAGCAGGCGCGGGTCCTCGATGCGTCGGACCCGTTCGCCGAAGGTCTTGCGCCGGGATTGCGCCAGGGTGGAACTCATGCGCCGTCCCCTCCCTTCCGGTCCGCCATGGCGTCCGCCGCCAGTTTGACCGCCCGGACGATGTTCTGATAGCCGGTGCACCGGCAGAGATTGCCGGAGAGCGCCTCCCGGATCTCGGCGTCGGTCGGTTGCGGATGTTCCGCCAGCCAGGGCACCAGCGTCATGAGAAAGCCCGGCGTGCAGAAACCGCATTGCAGCCCGTGAGCCTCCCGAAAGGCGGCCTGCAGGGGATGCAACTCCCCGCCCTTGGCCGCCAGCCCTTCCACGGTGGTGATCGAGGCGCCGTCCATCTGGACGGCCAGCGTGAGGCAGGAGCGAATGGCCAGGCCGTCGGCCAGCACGGTACAGGCCCCGCAGACCCCGTGCTCACAGCCCACGTGGGTGCCGGTCAGCCCCAGTTCGTGGCGGATGAAGTCGGAGAGCAGGAGCCGGGGCTCCACGGTCCGGGTGTAGGCCCGGCCGTTTACGTTCACGGTGATGGACCTCATCCTTCCCGCCCCCCTTCCGTTTCCAGCTGTTCTGTTTCAAGCAGAACCGATGCCCGCTGCAGTGCCGTGGCCAACGCCCGCTCGGTCAGCACGCCCGCCAGGTGCCGCCGGTACTCGGCGCTGCCGTGAACGTCCGACTCCGGCGCCACCGCCGCCCGGACCAGCCCGGCGGCCTCCGCGAACAGGCCCGGCTCCGGGCGCCCCTCTTGCAGCCGCGCTTCCGCCGCGGTGGCCCGGACGGGCGTCATGGACACGCCCGTCAGCCCCAGCCGGCAGTCGGCCATGGTCCCGTCCGCCGCCAGCGTCAGCGTGCAGGCCACGCCTGCCAGGGCAAAGTCGCCGTGCCGCCGGGACAGCTCCAAGAACGCGTAGCCCGTACGCGGCGGCAGGACCGGCACCCGGACCTCCGTCAGGATCTCGTCCGGCCGGATGCAGGTCGTAAAGTACATGAGGAAAAACTCCCCGGCCGGCACCTCCCGGACCCCGGACGGCCCCCGCAGGCAGAACGTCCCGTCCAGCGCCACCATCACCGCCGGCAGTTCCGCCGCGGGGTCCGCATGGGCCAGGCTCCCGCCGATCGTCCCCCGGTTGCGAATCTGGCTGTGCCCGATCTGCCGCACCGTCTCCGCAAGCAGCGGCTGACGGGTTGCGATCAGCGGCGAGCGCTCAACCTCCGCGTGCCGGGTCAGCGCCCCGATCTGCAGCTGCGAATCCAGCTCCCGGATGTACGCGAGCCCCGCCACCCGGTTCAGGTCGATCAACACAGCCGGCTTCGCCAGCCGCATGTTCAGAATCGGAATTAGGCTCTGCCCGCCGGCCAGCAGCTTGGCCTCGTCGCCATACTGCTGCAGCAGCGCCAGAACCTCATCCACGCTGGTGGGGTCGTAGTAGTCAAACCGGGCAGGCTTCACGCGGCTCCCCCCAATCGTACTCAGCCGGCCTGTTGCCGGGCCGCCAGTTCTTTACCGGCGGCACCGAAAAAGTCGCCAATGATCCACCGGGCTACGCCGGCGAGCACCCGCTGCCCCACCATGGCGATGGGCCCGCCGACCTGCACGTCCCAGTCGTAGTGCAGGCGGGTAACCGGCCCGTTGTCGGCCAGTTCCATCCGCCCGGCGACGTTTACGAAACCGCTAGAACCGCTCATTTCGATCTGGAGCGTCATTGTGGCCGGCTGAGTCGTTGAGGCCGGCTCCTGCTTGTCCGCAATCCGAAAAACGCCGGTGTATGTCCCCTTTACCGCCGCCAGCCCGATCTTCACCGTTGCCTGGTACCGGTCCGGCCCGTCCGGGGTCAGTTCCTCGCAGCCGGGTGTGCACCGGGCAAGGACGATCGGATCGTTCAGAAGGGCCCAGACCGAAAGCCGGGGGCCCTCAAACTGGAAATCGCCGGTCACCTGCATGGTTTCAACTCCTCGGCGGAAAGACTATGCCGCAAAACCCCCTGGTATCCCTTGTGACGGCAGGGAAGCCGCCCGGGTTCGGTTGGCGCCAGAGAAATCTGAAAGTAAGCGCGAAACGGCCGGTCCCCGGGTATGTCCCGGAGACCGGCCGTCATGCGCATAGTGGGCGGGAGATCAGTCCGAAACCGGGATAAACTTGCCGCGGCGCACCTGCATGGCCACGTGGCTGGCAAACTCGTGGACCAGCGTGGCCGCGAGCAGGGCGGTAATCTGGGCATGGTCGTGCGACGGAAGCACTTCGACCATGTCGAAGCCAATGTAATTGAGGTCGCCGAGGCCGCGGACCAGTTCCAGCGTTTCGTAACTGGAGAAGCCGCCCACCTCCGGGGTCCCGGTGCCCGGTGCGAACGCCGGATCGACGAAATCGATGTCGAAAGTGAGGAAGCACGGGGTACCACCAATGCACTCTTTGATCTCCCGGATGACATCTTCGATGCCCCGTTCCTTGAGTTGCCGGGTGGTGATCACATTGAAGCCGAGGTCCAGACTGGAATCCACGTCACCGGGATGGTTCAGCGTCCCCCGGATGCCCACCTGGAAGACCTTCTCCGGCACCACGAGGCCTTCTTCGTGCGCCCGGATGAAAGGCGAGCCGTGCCAGTACTTCTCCCCGTAGTACGTATCCCAGGTGTCGGTATGGCTGTCGAAGTGGATGAGCGCGACGGGTCCGAAAGCCCGCGCGGCAGCCCGGAGGCTGGCCAATGTCACCGAATGGTCGCCGCCCAGGCCCACCGGCACAATGCCCCGACGCAGCAGATCCGACACCGCGGTGGTGATGATCTCATAGCTGCGGTGGATGTTGTGCGGAATGATGGCCAGGTCCCCAATGTCGATGGCTTTGGTCTCCGCGAACGGATACGCCCGGTGGACCGGATTGTAGGGAAAGAGCAGCATGGAAGCCTGCCGGATGGCCTGGGGGCCAAACCGGGCGCCGACCCGGTAAGAAGCCGCTGTATCGAACGGCATGCCCACAATAGCCAGTCGGGCACCATCCTGAGAAGCGGGCAGACGCATGAAGCTGCCCGACGTGCAGAACTCAGGCTTGACATCGGGAGAAAGCGGGTACTGCAAACAGACTCACCTCTATTACACGCACAATGGCAGCTGGGGAAGCCAGAGGTCCGCGCCGAGTAGTATACCTCTTTGTATAAAGCCGGACAAGGGCGGACAGTGGATTGGGATACAGTCAGAAGAACCAGACGAGAGATGGACCGGCTCCCGGAGGAGTTTCTTGCAGGGAAAGCGCCCGGTGCTCATAGCACCGGGCGCAGCATTTTTGATCTGGTTTAGCGGCGGAAACCACCCGGCCGCTCGGGACGAGGCTGCGCCTCGTTGACGGTGAGAGCCCGACCGCCCCACTCGGCACCGTTCAGCGCGGTGATGACGGCTTCAGCCTTATCGGCGGGCACCTCTACAAACCCGAAGCCACGGCTGCGACCGGTCTCGCGGTCGGTGGCGATTCGGGCACTAAGAACCTCACAATGCTCAGAGACAGCTTTGGAGAGATCCTCAGAGGTAGCAGCCCAGGGAAGGTTGCCAAAGTAGAGGGTCTTGGTCATATCTCTCGTTCTCCCATCGTCATGGTATTGGATCGCAGTCGGGGAGGATCCGCGAGACTACCCTGAACCGAGGTAACCAGCGAGACCGCTCACCAAACAGCTAACCAAAAACAGGATACGCTGTTTCCAGTCAAAAATCAATCCCTATCCTATCCGTTGGAGCCGCTCCAGCGGCTGCTTCGGGTGGCTCGGTCGTAGCTGGAACGGTCCGGTTCCAGTTCGGCGCCAATCTCGTAGTTGGCCCTGGCGGCGCGGTCCCGCCAGCCTCCCCGGCGCTGGCCCAGGATCCGACGAAGCCCCCGACCCCGACGCAGGTTGCCGATCTTGTTACCAGGCATGGACGCATCCCCTCCCTGCTGCAATTCATAGATGTGCGAGTTGACGCCATTAGTGTGTCCTTCTGCGCTGCATCACTCGTATGCTGATAGCAGCCCAATGCCTGGCTGCTACTACAGGAGGATTTGCCATGCACTGGTTAAATCTGCTGCTCATTATTCTGGCCAGTTTCCGACTAACGCATCTGTTGGTCTTCGACACCATCACCGCCCCGCTGCGGAAACCATTTGAAGCGAAGCCCTTCATCGGCGAGCTGATCACGTGCTACTGGTGCTGTGGCGTCTGGATCTCCGGGCTGCTGCTCCTGCTCCGCGATTTCATGCCCCGGGTGGGAAACCCGTTGATTCTGCTCCTGGCGGTGGCAGGCGGCCAGTCGCTGCTAGAAAACCTGGTCCAGCGCAAATAGCAGCGCAGAGGGGCAAATCGCCCCTCTGCGCTTGTTTGCATCTTGCGTGAATCGATGTCGCCGCGCGGCTACACACTAAAGAGCCACAGGCTCTGCACACAGTCTTATGTTACGAGGAGGAGATGGCCCTGCAGCTTACGCTGACAGCCCTCGGCATCGACACCGAGATCCTGCTCTGGACACTGACCATAAACGAACACGGTGCCTGGGCTTACGAAAGCCGGGCGGTCGAGGAGGCCCACGGCACGCTCACCAGAGGCGACCTGGCCCAGCTAATCAGCCTGTACGAGAAAGTCGACTGGGCCCTGGAGACGCTGAACGCCCCCATGAGCGCCGACGACCGTACGCTGTTCCGGCTCGAAGTGGTGACGGACGAAGGCGAGCGCAGGCTCTATCAATCCAGCGAAGCCATGAATCACCGCTCCTGGCAGTTCCGGGACCTGTTCCACTTTCTGCGCCATAATGTGGCCACCGCCGGCGACCCGATCGGTTCCGCGACCGGCGTCACACAGGCGGAGCCCCCGGCGCTCCATCCTTAGGGCGCTTCGCTTCCGCCAACACGAAAGGAGGGCCAGGGGCAATCGCCCCTGGCCTTGCCGCTATTTCTGATACCTGCGCTCCAGGAGACCGACGAACGCCTTCACCGCCGGCGGCCGAAGCTCGTCCCGCCGCAGAATCAGCGATGCGGTGCGGCTGCTGCCCGGCAGCTCCGGTACGTTCAGGGCGATCAGACGCCCGGATTCCAAATCGTGGCCGACGGCCGAGGCGGGCTCGAACGCGATGCCGAAACCCAGCCGGACCATGGTCTTGATCGCTTCGTGATTGTCGAACTCCATCACCACGTTCGGACTGACGCCCACCTGCTCGAGCAGCAGGTCGGTGGTAATCCGGAACCGGGCCCCCCGCACGTAGGCGACGATCGGCTGCCGGGCCAGATCGGCAAGCGACACCGTCCGCGGCAGGCCGGCGGCAAACTCCGGGGAGGCGACTACCAGCAGCGGGTCTTCGAACAGCGGCCGGGACTCCAGCCGTTCATGCACCTGCGGCGTCGTGGTCAGCCCCAGGTCTACTTCGCCGTGCAGCAACATGGAGACCGTCTCAATGTTGTTGCCGGTCTTGACGTTGATTTTGACTTTCGGATGCTCCCGGGCAAACTCGGCCAGGAGATCCGGCAGCGTAAAGAGGCCGATTGTATGGACGCAGCCGACCGTTACGTGCCCGCCACCAGGCGACCGCAGATCCCGAACGGCCGATTCGCATTCACCGACCAGGTGATGTATCTGCCGGGCATAACCATAAACCAACTCGCCAGCAGGGGTGAGGTGCACCTGCTTGCCCTGGCGGGTGAACAGTTGAATCTGCAGGTGGTCCTCCAGGGCGCCAATCTGCTTGGTGACCGAAGGCTGGGTCATGTTCTGAGCCTGCGCGGCCCGGGTGAAAGAGCCCTCTTCCACCACCCGGCAGAACGTAATCAGGTGTTGCAGGAGCACGTTCATCCCTCCGATAATTCCCCTTCGGAATCGAAACGCGGTTTATCCTTCCTGTTCATTATAGAACGAAGCCTATACGTTGTGAAGTCCGAAGGAGAATTGCCGGGAAGGTTCACCGGTCGCGACGTGTCTGAGCCGGATCCGCCGCTTTCGGCAGAACCGCGAGCGCCGTAGCAGCCTGGTCCACGGCCGCCGGCGCCGGCGGCGTCGCACCGTAGCGGGCCTGATTGTAGACTTCGGTGACGGCGGTGGCCGCCGGCTCCGCTTCAGCCCGCAAGGCCGCCAGCCGGTCCCGGTAAGTGTTGGGCGTCTCGGCCGCGGATCGTGGCCGGCCGGCCCGCTCGCCGTAGGACTGCAGGCGCCGGAAAAGTGCACGGGGGTCTTTGGGGTTGAAACGTTCTCCTCCATCCGCAACGCCGTCGGCGGCTCCCGGGTGGCGGCGGAGCAGCCCGAACAGGGCCTTCTGGTCCGCCAGGAGGTTAGACCAGAAGCCCAGGCTGATTCGTTCTTCCTCTTCGTCCCGTTCCTTCTCCCGGAGCACCTTGAGCCGACGCATGAGGAGTGCCGCCGCCAGAATCACCACCGCGGCCAGCAGTGCCGCCCGGAGATAGGGCAAGGCGAGATCGAATTTGTCGCCGGTGGCCTTCCGGAACTCCTCCAGCGGGTCGGTGGACTGGACTGGCTCCTGCGGCCCCTGCGGCTGCGTGCGCAGCGCCCGCGCCCGGAGCCAGTTAAAGGCCGGCCCGATTACCAGCCAGAGCAGCATCACCCAGCGGTAGAGAATCAGCTCGAACACGTTGTAGAGCCAGGTGAGCGGTCCGTCCAAGAGATGCCAGACCGCCCGGCCCCAGGCCCGCAGCCGGTCGACCGAAAGCACCTGGGAGACCAGAATCGTCAGCCCGACCAGACCCGCCACCACGAACGTGAGCACCGGCGACGTCACCGGCGAGTGTCCGCCTTCCTGACCGATCCGTTTCTGGCTTTGCCGCAGGTTCGCCTCCCGGCTGACCACCAGCAGCAGCAACCCGGACGCAAAAAGCAGCGGCACGCTCCAGAACAGCAACAGGTAAATCCGCGGGTCTGCGGCGTAACCCATGAGCACCAGCCCGGCCAGGCCGGCCACCAGTCCGCCGCACTGCCAGAGGAAATGGACGAAGACCACGTTATACGCCAGACCGTCCGCCGACATCAGTGTCCCCTGGTACCACAGGTAGCAGGCCATGGGCACATACGCCAGCGCCAGGCCCGGCTGCAGGAGCCCGTGGCGCAGGTCAGACGGCAAAGCGGCGTAAGCCAGCCCGTACGTGACCACCACGCCCACCAACAGGGCGACGAGGCGGCTTTTGGGCGTCGCCTCGCCTACTGCTTTCCGGGGCGTGCCCGACTCCCAGACGGCGGCCCCCAGGTAGGTGGCCAGGAGCAGCCAGGCGCCGGGCAGCGCATCCGGCCAGCGTTGTCCGCCGGCGGCGCTGTATAGAACCACCAGCCAGGGAATGGCGACCGCCGTTTCCGCCAGCGCTGCCAGCACCCAGGGAAAGGCCTGCTTCCAGTTACGCAAGAACGGCTGCATGCAGCGCCTCCTCCCCGGACACCCGGTAGACGCGGACCCCCGGCAGCGGCGGGAGGGCGGTACCATTCCCCCCCACCAGCACCAGCGTCACCGGGCGGCCCGACTGGTTCGCGGAGAGCAGCGCGCCTGCCAGATCCTCCGACACCTGCCGGGTGGCGATCACGACCACGCTGGTGCCGTACCCCAGGCGGGGCAGGTTCTCAAGCAGCAGGTCGCTGAACGTCGTGCGGGAGGGCATGTCCAGGCGGGCCAGTCCTTCGAGGATCGCTGTCAGCACCTGCGGACCTCGGGCCGGCGGCAGCGTCAGATTCAGCCCCCAGCCACGGGTCAGCCCGTTGGCAAAAATCCCGGCGGGCGCGCCGTTCTCCTGCGCCCAGTTGGCAATGGAGGCCGCCACCGTGCAGGCCGCTTCGAACGCCGGGCCATCCACCCCCTGCCAGGCCCGGTCGAACGCCCAGGTGTTCAGAAACAGGCAGATGCCCGGGTTGCTGCTGGGGTCCAGCAGCTTCACCTGCCACTGCCCGGCGACGGCGGAAGCTTTCCAGTGGATGCGGTTCAACGGGTCGCCCGGCTGATACTCCCGCACCCCGGCGAACCGCAGCGGATCTTCAAAGAGCCGGTTGCTAGACTTCAGGTCGCCGAAAGGCCGCCGGACCGGCATCCCCAGACTCTGCAGCCCGATGATCTTCGGGTAAACGATCAGCGCCTCCGTCTCGGGCAGTTCGGCGGTGTTCATCACATAGCCGAACGGGTCGCCCCCATAAAGCGACGCCGGCCCGAGCACGAAATACCCCCGCCGGAGCGGCGTCACCTGGTAGTGACGGATCACTTTCTGATACCAGGCCAGGCTGTAGAGCATCTGGAGCAAGCCCTTGCCCACCCGGTAGAACTGGAGCCGCCGAGAATGGATTTCCAGCTCCTCCGGTATCGCATCTTCCACCCGGAGGTAGGTCACCGGCAGCACTTTTCGGTTCGTGAGTGCCAACGTAAGTTCCACCGTTTCGCCCACGAACACCCGGTGCCGGGCAAACTGGCGGTGGTACGTGATGCGGGAGAGCGCGTAGCGGCCCCAGACCGTGCTCGCCAGACCGACGGCGCCCAGGAGCAGGCCGACGGCCAGCAAGAGGCCGCTGCGGAGCCAGAACGCCAACAAGAGCGTCCCGGTCAGGCTCCAACCAAACAACGAAAAGTCTCCCCGGCCGATGCGCGTCACCAGGAGACCCCTCCCTCCTGCCTGACCCCCACCGGTTCAGCCGGTACCGGCACCTCCCGGAGGACCTGGGCCACCACCTCGCGGCTGCCCTGCCCCCGCAGCCGGTACTGCGAACTGGCGATAATCCGATGGGCCAGCACCGGGTAGACCAGCCGCTGCACGTCGTCCGGCAGCACGTAGTCGCGCCCCCCGATCAGCGCCAGCGCCTGAGCCGCCTTAAACAGCGCCAGGGTGCCCCGGGGGCTGACCCCCAGTTCCACGCCCGCGGCAATCCGGGTCGCCCGGACCAGGTCCACCATATACTGCTGCACCGGCCGGCTGACGAAGACCGCCGGTGCGGCCTCCTGCATGGCCAGCACATCTGCCACCGTCGCCACCGCCGTAAGCGCTGCGTACGGATTCCGCTCCCGGAACCGATCCAGGATCGCCATCTCCTCAGTCGCTTCCGGGTAGCCCACCGGCAGCTTCAGCAGAAACCGGTCCAGCTGCGCTTCCGGCAAGGGGAACGTCCCTTCCTGCTCCACCGGGTTCTGGGTCGCAATCACCAGAAACGGCCGGGGCAACGCCCGGGTGGTGCCCTCCACCGTGACTTGCCGCTCCTCCATGGCTTCCAGCAGGGCCGATTGCGTGCGGGGCGTCGCCCGGTTAATTTCGTCAGCCAGCACGATATTGGCGAAAATCGGACCCGGCCGGTATTCAAACTCACCGGCTTTCTGATTGTAGAAACTGACGCCGGTAACGTCCGACGGCAGCAGGTCTGGCGTAAACTGAATCCGCCCGAACGCGGCGTCCAGTGACCGGGCGAGTGACTTCGCCAGCATGGTTTTGCCCGTCCCGGGCACGTCCTCCAGGAGTACATGGCCACCCGTCACCAGGGCTGCCAGCAACAGTTCAATGGTCGACCGCTTGCCGACGATCACTTCTTCCACGTTGGCGAGAACCCGCTCTGCGACAGCAGTTGCGGCCACGTTTCGCTCCATGTAGATCCCCCTTGCTCTCACATCCGGGATAGCTTGTAACGTTTCCTTTCGTGAATCCGATCTTCCTGCATGGACCGATCAGGGAAAGCAAACGCTAAATCAGCAGCGGACACTTCCCGCCCATCCCTGATTGGTGGTACCATTGAGTCAGGAACCGGACTTTCCGCTGCAGTCCTGAACAGGAGGTGTGCCAGATGACGCAGAACCAGGCAAAGAGCCGGCGTGAGGAACTCCGGCGTGAGCAGGCCCTGAGACGACTGGTCTCCCCCCTCAGCCTCCAGAAGGCGGTTCCGATGGACTGGCACCGTGACCCGCCTGCGTTCGCAGGGGATCCCTATATGGACTGGGAAAGCGTCCCTGAGCCGCCCCACGAGTCCAACTGGGGTCTCCTCACAACGCCGCACTAGAAAATAAATGCTGCTATACGTTTTGACCCCGGACCGCAAGGTCCGGGGTCGCTCTTTATGAGATATCCTCGTGGGACCGCCGCAGTGATTCCTCCAACCGGTAAATCCGGATGTTGCGCTCCAGCACCGCTTTCGCATAGCGGGAACTCTGCTGCTGCAGCCGGTTGTTCTCTGCTTCCAGGCGCTCGATCCGAGCCCGCTTCTCGCGCTCCTGAGCCGCTATCAGATTCATCAGGATGCGGCGGCTGGCCCGGAGCCCCTGGATGCGCTCCTCGAGCACGCGCACGCGGTTTTTCAGCTGGATGAACTCATCCGACTGGTCCACGCCAGGCCCTCCTCCTCTTGCCTCGTCACCCAGCCAACCGGGCGCAGACCTGTTGGCCGGTGACTCGCCCTCCGCTCATGCCCTTATTGTACCTGAGCGCAAGCAGATCTATTCCTCGGCAGGGAGAACATGGCGGAAAAGCCCCTCCTGGCAGGCACGGCTCGCCTTTTTCAGCTGGGCGACCACGTCGAGCGGGACATTGACCGAACCGGGTGTCACCGTGCGCGGCCCTGTGGGTCCGTGGCTGTCGCTGCCCCCCGTACAGATCAGCCCCGCATCTGCGGCCCAGCGGGCGTAGAACTGCCGCTGATCCTCCGAGTGGTCGGAATGATACGCCTCAATGCCCATGACCCCCGCCGCGATGAAGTGGCGCACCCACTTGTCGTCCCGAATCAACCCCGGATGGGCCACCACCGGCACGCCGCCCGCCCGCTTCACCGTGGCGATGGCCTCCTCCGGCGTCAGCTTGGGGCGCGGCACGTAGGCCGGCTTCCCCCGGGCCAAAAACCGGTCGAAGGCGTCCTTCACCGTCCGGACGATACCCTGCTCCACCATGACTGCGGCAATGTGCGGCCGCCCCACCGCTTCGCCGCCCAGTTCCAGCACCCGATCCAGGGAGACGCCCGTGTAGCCCAGCCTCTGCAGCTTGGCCACCGATTCCCCTGCCCGGGCCCGCCGCCCCCCACGCATTCGGTGCAGCAGTTCGACCATCTCCGGCTCTTCCCGGTCAAAATAGTACGCGAGAATGTGGACTTCGGTCGTCCCGACTTCGGTGGACAGCTCACACCCCGGCACGATCTCGATCGAGAGCGCTTTCCCCGCCGCAAATGCCTCATCCCACCCATGAATCGTGTCATGGTCGGTGACGCCCAGCGCAGCCAGCCCCGTTTCGGCTGCCCACCGGACATGCTCCGCCGGCGGCAGCGTCCCGTCTGACGCCGTGGTGTGGGTATGAAGGTCAGCCCGCCCCAGAGGGGCGGGCATCGGGATATGGACCATCTAACGATTCTCCTCCGCAAAACGTTGTGCGATCCGAACGAAAGACTTGACCGCCACGCCCGTGGCGCCGGCGTCCTCGTACTTGTCTTCGGCCGACTTCCAGGCCTGCGCAGCGATGTCCAGGTGGACCAGCGGCGTCTTGCCCACGTGCTTCATGAGGAAGAGGCCACCCACCACGGTGCCCGCAGCCCGGGCTGTGCCGGTGTTGGACATGTCGGCGATGGGACTCTTGAACAGATCGTAGTACTCTTCGTCGTGCGGCAGCCGCCAACCTCTTTCGCCGGCCTCGTCCACCGCCGTGAAGACTTCGCTCTCCCAGTCGTCGTTGTTGGTGACGAGGCCCATGCGAATCGGTCCCAGGGCGATGTTGGCCGCCCCGGTGAGCGTGGCCGCAGTGACCAACTTTGCGCAGCCCTGATTGACGGCGTAAGCCACGCAGTCGGCCAGCACCAGGCGGCCTTCGGCGTCGGTCGAGCGGACTTCCACGGTCTTGCCGGAGAGGCCCACGATCACGTCGCCGGGTTTGTAGGCCTTGCCGTCCGGCAGGTTGTCCGTCGCCCCGATAATCGCCAGCACGTCGCACTTGGGCTTGAACTGGGCGATCGCCTGCATGGCGCCGAGCACGGCGCCGCCGCCGGACATGTCGTACTTCATGTCCCACATGCTGTCGCTCGGCTTGATCGAGATGCCGCCCGAGTCAAAGGTGAGGCCCTTGCCGATGAGGCCGAGCCAGGGACCGTTGCCGCCGTTGCCCTTGTACTTCATGACGATGAACCGGGGCTCTTCGACCGAGCCCTGATTGACCGCCAGCAGCAGCCCGAGGCCCAGCTGCTCGCAGCCATGCTTGTCGAAAACTTCGATCTCGATATTGCCCGCCGCCTGCGCCATCAACACCGCCTTCTCCGCGAAGACGGCAGCAGTCAGGTGGTTGCCCGGCAGCCAATTGACGGCGCGGGTCACGTTCGTCGCTTCCCCGAGGACGGTGCCGGCGCTCACGCCCGCGTCAATCTCCGGTCCGCCCACGAACACAAGGCTCTCCACGTTCGGCTTCTGGTGGTTGTCGCTCTTGAAGGTCGTGAACCGGTATAGCCCGTGCATTGCGCCCTCCGTCACGAACTGGGCGACCTTCCCGGCTTCCAGGCCGGCGACCGCCGGCAGGGCGAAGGCGACCGTTTTTGCGCCGCTCTGCCTGGCCGCCCGGGCGGTCATGCCGGCAAACCGGCGGATTCGCGGGTAGTCGACCTTGTCCGGCTTGCCGAGGCCGGCCAGCAGCACCTTGCGGGCTTTCAGACCGGTGGTGTAGAAGAGCGCCGTCTGGCCAAATTCGCCGGCAAAGTCTCCCGCCTGGGTGGCGCCGCTGATCAGTTCGCTCAGAACCTCGCCCAGGCCCGCCGGGCCGGGTGCACCTTCGTACTGGGGGATAATGAGGACATCGGCCTGGACCTGGGAAACAGGATCATGGCTAACAGTTACGTTCAAAGTAGGACCTCCTGACCTTATGTAAGACGCCGCACGAGTGTGCGTTATCGCAGGACCTGCTTGAAGACCCGCAGGTAGTTACCGCCCAGGATCTTGGCCATGTCCGGCTCGCTGTAGCCACGGCTCAGCAGTTCCGCCGTCAGGGCCGGCACCTTGGTCACATCCTCCAGCCCCGGCGGCGGCGTGCAGCCGTCCAGGTCCGAGCCGTAGGCGACACAGTCGGCGTTGCCCAGCAGTTGCACCACATGGTCGATATGATCGGCCACCGTTTTGAGCGTCGCCGTCTCCTTGTTCATGAACGAGTTGACAAAGGAGATGCCGAAGACGCCGCCCTTGGCCGCCAGCGCCTTGATCTGTTCGTCCGTCAGGTTCCGGGCATGGTCCCAGAGCGCCCGGCAGTTGCCGTGGGTGAACAGCACCGGCTGTTCGGAGAGTTCCAGGACGTCATAGAAGCCCGGCGCGGTAATGTGGGCCAGGTCGATCAACATCCCCAGCCGGTTCATCTCTTTGACAACTTCACGACCGAACTTCGTGAGTCCGCCGCCGCTGCCCTCTTCGTAGGCGCCGTCGGCCACCTCGTTGCGGTGGCTCCAGACGAGGCCCATCATCCGGACACCCAGGCGGTAGTAATTCCGGAGCAGCGCCAGAGAGCCCTGGATCCCCTCGGCCCCTTCAATGTTGATCAGCACGGCCAGTTGGCCGGCGGCGTGGGCCTCAGCGATGTCCCGGGCGGTGAGCGCCAGCCGGACCGAGGACCCGCCGGCCTCGATCTCCCGGAGAATGGCGTCAACGGACTCACCGACCCGCCTGGGGGCCACGGGGTACAATTCCGGTGCCGGCCAGGCAACCTGGACGGTGCAGGCCAACCTGGCCTCCAGCGCCCGGGGCCAGTCGATGTGGCCCAGTTCGGATCGCCCGGCCAGGGTCCGCTTCCCGTCCAGGACCATGAGAATGCTATCGGCGTGGCCGTCCACGACCGGATACCGCTGGTGAAGCTCAAGCGCTTTTGCGAGATTATCCACGCTGTTTCGCCGGACGCTGTGTGCGGTCCGGCTCCCTCCCTCTCTGGGAACTCGGTTCGCCCTTGATGGCGATTTACTTCGCTTACTGAATCATTTTCTTCCATTCCGGAGCGAAAAACACCTTCCAAACCGTCGTCTTTCCTTGCGCGAAAACCGCCCGGCAGTGCCGGGCGGTTTATGTACCAGGTTAGCGGGGTTCTATGATCAATTTGATGGCGGTACGCTCCTCCCCGTCAATCCGCAGGTCCGTAAAGGCCGGAATGCAGATCAAGTCCATACCGCTCGGCGCCACGAACCCACGAGCAATGGCCACCGCTTTGACCGCTTGATTCAGCGCCCCCGCGCCGATCGCCTGAATCTCAGCAGCACCCCGCTCCCGCAGGCATCCAGCGAGCGCACCAGCAACGGCGTTTGGGCTCGACTTAGCGGATACTTTTAACACTTCCATTACAAATGTCCCCTCCATTGGCATCGGTTGCTTTCCCCTGAGCCATATGTTATCAGCTTCCAGGCAACCCATCAAGCACCACATTTTCTATTTCGCGTTCGAAAATGCGCTGAATTGCCGTGGCCCGGCCAGTAGCGGGATCTACATCCACTACCGCCCCCGACAGAATCGCCGGCCCACGGGCTACCTCTAAGCGAACCGGCATTTGGGTGAGAAAACGCTCCAGCACCAGGTTCGTGTCCGTTCCGATCACCGACATCCAGGGTCCGCACATGCCGACATCCGTCATGAAAGCGGTGCCGCCCGGCAAAATGACCTCATCCGAAGTTTGCACGTGGGTGTGCGTACCGATGACCGCGCTGACACGCCCATCCATGTACCACCCCAGGGCGACTTTTTCCGACGTCGCTTCCCCATGTACGTCCACCAGGATCACTGGGGTGATCGTTCGTAGCTGTTCCACCACCTCCTCCAACCCCCGAAATGGATCATCCAGGAGCAGTGGGGTAAAGACCCGCCCATGAACCTGAACGACGGCCGCCACCGGCCGGTCGCCCCGTTTAATGATGCGGGACCCAAACCCCGGAGTGCCGGGGGGGAAGTTGATCGGCCGAATCAGCCTGGGCTCCTCATCAATGTATGTGGCGATCTCCCGTTTATCCCACGCATGGTTCCCCAGGGTGATGACATCGGCACCCTGGTCGAATAGCTCCCGACAGATCTGCGCCGTAATGCCGGCCCCGCCGGCGGCGTTCTCGCCGTTGACGATGGTGATGTCTGCCCCCAGGGACCGGCGCAGAGCGGGCATCCGCCGCGCCAGGATTTCGCGCCCGGGACGCCCGACCACATCACCAAAGAACAGTATCCGCACGTACGCTTCCCCCTGTGCTGTATGAAACGACTACGTCCATTATACCTGAGTTGCGCACGTGCCCACAAAACGACCGGTGATCCTGGCGACACAATTTTCCAAGGTTGGCTTTGGGCTCATTCAGCCTCCTTTCGGACGCCGAGTCTCTCAAAACACTAAACTGTAGCGTGTTCATCCTTTAATACGTAGAGATTCTGTGAAAGGTTCGAACCCAGGATGGATCGTTATTGCAGATTGTCGTTCGTCTCTAGATCCATGTCGATGCTTGAGCGTCTTTATGGCCGCAGATATCGCAGATGACGCAGATTTCCGGAAAAACCCGCGGATAAAGGCATCAAACACAATATAAATCTATTCTTTGTGTCGGGAATGAGAGAATGCGGTGAACCCATCCGCGATGGTATTAGAATCTGCGAAATCTGCGTCATCTGCGGCCAAAAATAAAGGCCCAACAATCTAGCCCAGCGATAGGGTAGGCCAGCTTCCTCACGGAAACTGGCCCCCGCCCAAACCGGACGTGCGCTATTAACGCATCCGGCTTTCTCTACTGTTGCCCCATTTCAGGGAGTGCCTGTTCAAGCGAGCAGGGAGCACAAGGTCACGTGA
>DASXVX010000076.1:0-93924 GCA_036504075.1 Symbiobacteriaceae bacterium
TCACGTGACCTTGTGCTCCCTGCTCGCTTGAACAGGCACTCCCTGAAATGGGGCAACAGTAGAGAAAGCCGGATGCGTTAATAGCGCACGTCCGGTTTGGGCGGGGGCCAGTTTCCGTGAGGAAGCTGGCCTACCCTATCGACTGACTCCGTCAGTCGCCGGCAGACTTTTGCGGAGCCAAAGGCGGGAGGTGCCTTTTTCGCCCGGAACTAAAACATCAGGGCAAGTAAAAACTTCCAGGAATTGGGGAACCGACACCGAATCCCTCTCCTTACGATCGAGGGCGACTCGCTCTCGTCTCAGGCGGCCCACCGGGGAAAGGAAGGGATCGTATCGTGACCAGAAAGCTGCTTGCCTTGCTGGTAGCCATGTTGCTGGCGATCGGGTTGGTCGTTTCATCGGCTTCGGCCGGCCCGGATGCCAGTGGCACCGGGGTGAAGGCGAACGGGACCCTCAAGGCGATTGCCAAAGCGGACGTGCCGTTTGCCAAGAGCACGGCCAATACCGCACCGGCTGCCAAGCCCGCCCACATTGACGCCGGCCCTCGTCCGCTCCAGCCGGCCCGCACCGACAAGATCGCGCCGAAACTGGCCTCTCAGCTGGCAACCAACAGCCAGGCGGGCCAGAAGTTCGATGTGATCGTCACGACCAACGTCGATCCGTCCGAACTGCAGTTGCCGGGTGTGAAAATGGGGCAGACCTATCACCGGGCGATCACCGGCTTCGCGGCCCAGCTGACCGCCGACCAGATCCGGCAGTTGCGGGCGAACCCGGACATTGCCGCCATCGGGTCTGACGAAGTGGTTCACGCCTCCATCGACAGCGCCACCAAGTGGACCGGTGCCACCCAGGCCCGCCAGACCTACGGCGTCACCGGCGATGGCGACGGCTGGCAGAGGGGGTACAGCAAGCAGGACTCGGTCATCGCCATCATCGACACGGGCATCGATACCGGTCACAAGGACCTGGCCGGCAAGGTCATCGGCTGGCAGGACTTCATCAACGGCAAGGCCGCCCCGTACGATGACAACGGCCATGGCACGCACGTCTCCGGTATCGCCGCCGGCGCCGGCATTGTCAACCCGGCGATGAAGGGCGTGGCCCCCGGCGCTGCCCTGGTCGGCGTCAAGGTGCTGGACCAGGACGGCTCGGGCACCTTCTCGGGCGTCATCGGGGGCATCGAGTGGGTCATCGACCACAAGGATACGTACAACATCCGGGTGCTGAACATGTCGCTGGGCGCCGGGGGCTCCTCCGACGGTCAAGACGAGCTGTCCCAGGCGGTCAACAGCGCCGTCGACTCCGGCATCGTCGCCGTCGTGGCGGCGGGCAACGAAGGCCCGGACAACTACACCATCGGCGCTCCCGCCGCCGCCGACAAGGCGATTGCCGTCTGCGCCATGCGGGACGTGGGCGAGCTGGGCTGGAGCCTGGCGCCGTTCTCGAGCCGGGGTCCGACGGCCGACGGCCGGATGAAGCCCGACATCTGCGCTCCGGGTGTCCGCATCTCCGCTCCCATGGCCGGCACCACCGACCGGTATGTCCGGTACAGCGGCACCTCCATGGCCAGCCCGTTCATCGCCGGCACGGCGGCCTTGCTCTTCGCCGTGAACCCGTACCTGACGGTGGACGACGTCAAGGAAGCGCTGTTCTCCACTGCCGACGACTGGGGCACCCAGGGCCAGGACGGCGACTACGGCTACGGCCGGGTCGACGCCTTGAAGGCGCTCCAGCAGGTCATGGGCATGCCGGGCAAGGTCGCCCCGATGGTGAACCACGCGACCGGCATGAACACCCTGGCCGACGCCACGGAAGACTGGTACTACGTCGACGTGACGGACACCAGCCGGCCGCTGGCCGCCACGCTGATTCTGACGGACACCATGGACCGGTACTACGACCTGGACCTGTACCTCTTCGACGCCGCCGGCCATGAGCTGGCTTCGTCGGAGGGCACCGACCGGCAGGAGACCATCAACTTCCGCGCGGTGAAGCCGGGCAAGTACTACATCCAGGTGAAGGCGTACGAGGGCAGCGGCCCGTACACGCTGGACGGTAGCTGGAAGTAACGCTCCGGGGCAACCCGTCGAACGTCGCTGCGGATGCTACCCCTTCGCTTTCGAGGGGGACGGGGGGCCCGGAGGCGCGAGCCTCCGGGCTTCTTCGCGCCCTCGGGGTTTGTGATCGGCAAAACCTCCCCGCAGGGGGAGTACCTCCGCTGTGAGGGTTTCGTTACACTGGACACAGCTATCGCACGTGGTGGTGCTCAAGGGAAGGGGTGTTGGAAGTGGAGAAACAGGGGGTCATGGTCCGATTGACGGGAATTGACTACGGCGGGGGAAATGTGGGCTCAGACACGGAGTTTGCGCTCTCTGTCAACGCCAAGCAGACGACCGTGCGGGCGGACATGACGAACGGCCTGTTCCGGAACTTCGACCGGGTGCTGTTTCAACAGGAGGTCGCGGTTGAAGGCGACGTGACGGTCACTGTTTCGGCCACCGTCACCGAGGGGCGGGAAGCCCACCCCGATTCGGGTTCCAACAGCGCCGAGTATACCGTCAAGAAGGCCGGCGGCCGTCAGCGCCTTGAGCCGCTGATGGTTCAGGTACAGGAAAACCGGGGAAAGCAGGGACCGGGTCCGGTGGCGACGTTCGCCATCGGACTGGAGGCCGAATACCTGGCGGATGGCGGTCCGGGCGTGAAGTACGTGGTCGGAACGGCCAAGGGCTGGTTGACGGCGCAGCCCGAAGATGGCACCGACCCGCTCAGTGTCCCGTACGGAATCAAAGTCAAGGTGACCAGGGTGGAAAACGGCCGGGAGTACTTTGAGGTGATGGAGGGCGCACCGCCGCCCCGGGGGCTCAAAGGGCGCAAGGGCAGCGTCAAGCTGGACAACGGGGTCTCGAACCTGTCAGGCGCCCCATTCACCCGGGAACCCGGCGTAACGATGGTCTACCACAAAAAGTCTCTGCAGCTTGAGGTTCCGGGTCTGGGCCAGTTCCCGTTGGTGGAGCCGTACGAAGACCCGTTGCCTACAGGCAAGACCTTCGACCTGGAGGTTCCCTTCGAACCCAAGCCAGGCGGACATGGGTATGATGCCACCTTCGCCACCAGTTGGTTCCGCATGCCGGACCCGACCGGTTCCCGCCGCTATCTCCATACCGGCTCCGCCTCCGCAGGCTGTGCGACGGTAAAGGCGGTCGACCAGTGGGACCGGATCTACCGGTACCTGATCAACCGCCGGCTGGACAGCAGGCGCGTCGGCAAGCTGAAAGTGAGCAACGATTAGTGGGATCCGAAGTCTGCGCGTCAGAGGGGGAACGGGGCGCTACGGGATAGCATCCTTGCTCCCCGACGGCTTGCGGGTCGAGGGACGCAACCCGTCGAACGTCGCTTCGGATGCTACCCCTTCGCTTCGAGGGGGAACGGGCAAGCCCGGGGGCGCGAGCCTTCGGGCTTTCTCGCATCCTCGGGGTTCGCATTGCCTGAACCCACGCGGGTAATCTTGTGGCGAACATGTCTTCGGGGTTGCTGTCGAAGGGTTCCGTCTGGAAATAATGTCCAATATCAGATATGATGGAGATAAGCGATTGGTCGAGGGGGGTCTGGATGAACACAGAGAGCGAGGATCGGGCGCAGCTAATTGCTGATTTGAAATCGGATGACGATATTCGCATCATCGAAGCTGCTAAGAGACTTCTCGCCATTGGGGACTACGGCACTCCCGCAGGGATAGTCTGTCTGGCCGGCGGCAAGGCGGCTCTGCGCAAGTGGAAGACCGCTGATGCTGTCGTTTTGCTGTATCGCGGGTTGAAGGTGGTAACTCCCCGGACCGCCCTGTGGGGTGACCTCCTGGTGAACCGCGCCACGGCGTGTGCCCATCATGGGCACTACCCGGACGCGATTGAGGCCGGCGAGGTCTTTCTCCAGGCCGTCGACTCGTTGCCACCGGGAGCCGAACGGTGGGTGCCGTTCGTCCATCACGCCGTTGGGCTTGCCTATCACAGGATGCGAGACCCACAGCAGGCCGCTTACCACTACCGTATGGCTGCGGAGAAGCACTGGGTTCCGAGGGAGCGGGCGGACGCACTCTGCGACCTCGCCTACGCCGAAGCTTTGTGCGGTCATCCGGACAAGGGTGACGAGGCTCTCGCCCGAGTTGATCAGGGGGTCTTCAACGCCCTGGGCGTGTTCGGCTACCACGCCACCTGTGCAGTGGTCCTGTACTTCCAGAGGCGGTACGATGAGGCGCTGTCGGAAGCCAGGAAGGCGGAGGAACTGGCTCAGGGCAAGGAAGACGAGTGGGCCATTCCTCTGACTGAACTGCACATCTGGTTGTCCAAGATTTACTGGGGGTTGGGTGATCGGTACCACGCGGGAGCGTGGGGCCTTCACGCCGCCGTTCATGCCGAAATGAAGCGCCTGTTCGCTCTTGCTGACGAGGCAAACAATTGGCTCCAGGAGATCATGGAGCAAGGAGGGGTTCGTGGTGATGCGTAAGACCTTGGTTATGCTCCTCATGATCGTGGCCCTGTGTGCCTTGGCGGGAACGGCAAGTGCAGGGTTCATCGGTCCCGGCCCGACGCCGGACACCAGGATGTACTTCCACTGGTAGTTGCTGGGCGTTATCCGGAGTGAACAGCCGCCCCCTTTTTGGCCCTGGTTGTCGCTGACAGCGGAACGGCTGACAGTCGAAATAGTAAAAGCCCTCGGTGTTACACCGAGGGCTTTTTATTGCTTCTCGCAACCATCCACGCTTGGATGACGTACTCCAATTCGTCCACCGCAATTCCGCTTTGCACAGCCAGCGTAATCACACGGCGGATGGCCGGATCGTCTTCGCTGATCATCTTGGGCCGAGGAAAGAAGAAGTCAATCGGCACCCCGGTCAGCTCCGTGATCTGATCGACGACCTTGTCATTCATGGGAACACGATCGTCCAGGTAGCCGCGCAGCGTGTCTATCTTCACACCAAGGGTTTCCGCCACTTGACTTTCGGAGAATTCCTCGCCCCACCGCAAGTTCAGTTCTGCCAAAACCCACCGCAAGCGTTTGCCGACGGTTGTAAGGTCAGAATTATTCAGCCCTACCTGGACCACGCACTCGGCCATGTACTCCTGGGGAGTCGAAGCGAGCAAGTAGGCGGGGAGCACTCCGTAGTACCGGGCGGCTCGCTCCATTGTACCCCGAATGTGCTCAGGGTCCTTCCCCTTCTGGTCGTGTTCCAAAAGCGAAAGGTATGCCGGCGAAACGTCGATCTCCTTCGCTGCATGGCGCAGCTTGACCCCTTTTTCGTCCCGGAGTCGCTGGAGACGCATACCACGGCTTAACGGCAATGCCAACACCCCGCGTTTCACCAGGAGATTAATATCCATTTTTTGGTAGACAAGCGTGTTAGCTCGGGTTAACGTTGAATCACGGTCGTACACCTCGGAAAACAATCCCAAAAAATGGGACCATCTCTTTAGATTGTACAGTTCACTGAGGTTGACGGTCAAGACACCGGAATTGGACTGTGAGCGAAATCCGGGGACTGCGGACAGGTTGGTGGAAGCAGCACATCAAGATGGAGGGGTGCCTGATGATGATCAACGTGCGGGCCGAACAGGTCGAGCGGGCTCAGGTTCTGGCTGCCACTGAGGGGATTCGTCCTCTGGCAACGGTGGGCACTACGATCAAGCGGGCTGTGAGTGCCCTGGCGGCCTGGATCAGCAAGGCGCTGTTCACTCCTTCCCCGAAGCTGGCCGCCGGCGACGGGCTGGAGGTGTGGGCCGGCATCGAGCACGTGAGTCACTACGAGACGTATCGTCTCCAGCAGATGAGGGGGGTGCCTCGTTAATGACCCAGGCAGCTAAGGCTCTCGCACGGGGTACCCTGGCCGCCCGGAACGGGTCCAGCCGCGCCGAGGCCGAAGGGCGCATGACGGCGGGATTGGCCCGGTTTCTCCGGGCGCAGGAGCGGGACTGGGAAGAGCAAGCCATGCTGTACGCACTGCTCAGGAAGGCGGATGACGATGGCCTGGACGACTAGCACCCTGCAATTGCCGGATGGCTGGTACTGGCTGACCGACAACGTTTGGCTCCGGCAACACTGGTTCGGTCACGTGAGCGGTGCCCGGTTGGTACTGGATGGATCGCCTGACTTGGCGTGCGAAACGGCCATCGTGCATCGTGGAGACACCCCTGAGAGCCGTCAGGTTGCCGCACGGGTAGTGACCATCCTCTCGCTGGCGGGCTACCTGCCTGTTCAATACACCGATTCGCTGTTCATCTGTCTTTGGCTCGTGGACGGGCCTCCCCCCTGGGTAGATGCCGATCGAAACCCGCCGCCATTTGCGTGCCGTTCGGGCAGCGGAGCGATGCTCCCGATCCTGCCCACGGGCTGACGAGTAAGGGTGGAGAAGCCGCCAAACCGCAGGGGATTTCCCCGGAAAAAGAGGCGGTTGTGATATCAGAAGGGAGATGAGCAAGTGAGGAAGAAGATGTATCTGAAGTGGCTCTCTGGAATCTTCCTGGTCACCATGCTGGCAACCCAGCTCGGTACGGGGAAGGGGTTCGGAGAGACGCAGGGCGATCCTGGTGCCTGCTTGCCCACTGTTGGCACTGCTGACTCGGTGCGAGTGGCAACCAGAACGGGTGGCAAGGTGACTGTTCTGGCCGAGACGGCGTTTGGTCAGCCGACCCCCTTCATCGTGAAGGCTGCGGGCCGCACGATGATCCCCATTGGGTTGATCATGCGACAGCTTCCCGACACCAAGGTCACCTGGGATGAAAATGTCCGTGCAGCTACCTTCGAGCGCCACGGCAGGACCGTTGTCTTCGCGTTCCCGCCGGCAGTGGCTGAAGCGAACAAGCTGATCATCGACGGGGTGGACCTGCCGCCCGACCTCCTGATGGAGGTGAAAGCCTACATTTGCAGCGGGCGCATCTTCGTGCCCTTGCGGTTTGTGGGCGAGGCCCTGAACTTCGTGGTGGATTGGGACGCCATTACCAAGACGGCCATCCTGGACCTGGACAAACACGTGCAGTCCACGTTTGACATGCTGGCTATTGCGGGGAACACCACTAATTCCAGGAATGGCGCGATCATTCCCGATGGCTTTAGCATCATCCCGGTCGGCTGCTTGTCCATGAGTTCACTCTCCTTCGAGACGGGGGTGCCTGGTGGTACGGAAACGGTTCGGGTGTACTGCACTCCCGACCACTTCCGTGACATCAAGATCACCGTCCGGCTGCTGGCCAGGAATCTTGCGCCCGGTGCCGAGTTCGTGGCAGTGGGTGAGACATCCGACGAATGCTTCAGGGCCTTGCTCAGTTGTAGCGTCAGCATGCCCTTTACGGCAACGTCGGACCGGGCGCGTCTGTACCGGCTGGACGATGTGATCGTGGTGGCAGGTCTCCCTCGCGTTGGAGTCACCCGTGGCCCCAACCAGTGGGTGTTCCGCGGTGACGGGCTGCCCTACCCTGAAGTCTGGTGGCCGCCGATTGGCTATGTGCCCTTCCCGGACTATGATGGCCCCTGGTGGCCGAATATGGCTGATGACCGCAACCAGGGGCGGTTCAACGACCAGTGCGATGCCCTGTACGCCGCAAACGGGTGGGATATTGCACTCCCGCCCCTGGGGGAAGACCAATACGAGCATCACCATGTCCACCCCTTGGAGGTCGGCGGCTCACAGAACGGGTACACCAATTGCGTCATCCTGCCTGGCTTTCTGCACGACGAGTTTAGCATCTGGTGGCGGAGTTTCTACGCTTAGGAGGAATTGGCAGTGACCCTTGACAGGCTCGACGCTCTGGTGACAGGCGGGCTGTTCAAATTCGTCATCAGCACGTCCCATGACCCAGATGTCGATTGGGCCAGCATGGGCATGGCCGATCCCGCAACATCACACCAGATCGAGGAGTGCGAGGGAGCGTTGGGGTTGACGCTCCCCGCCCCCTATCGTGCCTTTCTGGAACGGTGGAACGGTGGGCATCTCTGGCAAGTCATGCACGGGAACAGGCGTATCTATGAGACTATCCACCTGTTCGGCACCGAGGAACTGGTCTACCGCAATCTCAGGCTCCGCGGATGGATGCCCTCAGACTTCCACCGTGGGCTGCTGTGGTTCGGGCGGACCGACAACCGGTACCACCTCTTTGACCTGTCGACCAGGACGGCCGCCCCTGCCGTCGTTGGCGGCGGGGAACTGGATAAGCCGCATGACTGGCTGCGGAACCGGGTCGCCGAGTCCTTCACCGACTTTCTGAAGAAGCTGCTTGACTCGGACGGCGGCGAGTTCTGGTTGCCCAATAACCGAGCGGGCCTTATGCAGCACGTGTTGGGTGTCTTGGACTCGATGATCGTCCAAGCACCGTACCCGGCCCAGTATCCGAATGTCGGGCGGGTGACCGTCACCTACCGCCTTGGACCAGGAGCCAGACCTGAAGAACTAGCTCGCGTTGAAACTGCACTGGGCTTTCGTCTGCCCGGCCCGCTGCGAACGTTGCTGACGAAGTGGAATGGTGCTGACCTCTTCTGTGTATCCCAGGACGGACAGGAACTGTGGAACGTTCATGTCCTGGATACCTCGTACCTTAGCTCCTCAAGCTGTCTTCACCAGGTTGGGGACGGTCGATACCTGGCCTTTGCTGCTTCGCATGGGCACAAATTCTTACTGAACGTGGATGCAGAGGAATCCCCGGTCTACTTCGCGCCAGACGGCCCTATGGATCGAGTCTTTGACCTGGCTCCTTCGCTTTCGCGGTTCCTGTGGACCCTTCAGGAAGAAAGGGGCCGTAGGTTCTGGGTAGGGCCATAGAAAAGAGGGATCAGAGCGGTGCTGTTCTCAGCGGTGAGCCTGAGCGTGACCCTGGCAGCGGGCGTTTATACCGGCATTGGTGTCGGTGCCGGTCGGGGCCGTGGCGCTAGGCGGACTCCTGGCGGCCGTACGCCGGCGCCAAAAGTAGCACTGGAGCGGACGGAAAACCTGGAGCGAGAACGGGACATCTCCCGTTTTCGCTTCTTTCGACGAGAGGCTGGGCAGCTATTTCGTGTCCTGTATTAATTTCCAAATAGAGGATAATGGATGCAGCGTGTATAATATTAACGTTAAATTAGTTTGAAGGGTGGCGATCCGAGTGGCTCTGAAAAAGCTGACAGGGACCAAGGTCACGGTCGACTTGCAGGCGGATGTTCGGCATTCCGTCGATTCACCGAGCATTGCGGTGTACGATCCGGCACGGGCCTTCTTCAAGACCATGGCGCTCCGGCTGTTGGGCGTGACGGCTCTGACCGATGCTACCCAGATTGCGGCGGTCAAGAGCGCCGCTTCCGCACTGACCGATGCCGACGACGTTGACTGGACTGCGGCCGATGTCTACAAGATCCTGGCTGCGACGGGGACACTTCCGGCGCCCAGCCACATTCGGGTCGACCGGCTGACCGGGCAGGCGACCATGCTGTTCCGGGCCGTGCTGCCTGCGGCAGCCAAGGCCCGCCGCCTGTCGTATCCCAAGGGTGTCGCCCGGCCCTCTGTCAGCATCCTGGCGGCGCTGCGGCCTGAGGGGGTCAGCATTCCCAACGGAATGTGCATGGACGTTCCCATCAAGCTGGTGGAGGACGACGAGGGACTGGCGCTGGCAGCTTACTTCCGGCGGGGCAAGCTTCGCAACGCCACGGAGGACCAGGGTGCTTCCACAGCGGGGGAGAGCGCCCCGAATACCGAGGCCAAATAAGACCCCCGACGATGACCTGTCAGTTGCCTGACGAAGACCGGATTACGACCTGAACAAGACCTGTACATGGCCTGAACAAGACCTGTACATGACCTGTACAAGACCTGGTCAAGACCTGAGCATGACCTGTACATGACCGGAACAAGACCTGTACAAGACCTGTACAAGACCTGTACAAGACCTGAGCATGACTGGTACAAGATCGGAACAAGACCTGTACAAGACCGGTGCGTGACCTGTACAAGACCTGTACAAGACCCGATGTAGTCCTCTACATAGATGTGCAATATGTAAACTATCCCGCAAACGTACGCGGCCCGGTCTCATCCAGGACCACAGCCCGACAAACTCCATCCGGCGAACGGCGGTGCATACCAATGCACCGCCTCGCCTTTTTCCTGGCGCAAATCAGCGCGAATGGGCCAGACCACCCCGCCACCCGGGGCTTTTTCGCGTCCCCAGCCCATACTTTCTCATGCACGGAAAGGAACCATCCCCACAAGGGCCGAACTGCTAAAAGTGGCTCGTGTTTCGGCGGCAAGGAGGATGCGTATGCGCGCCTATGACGTTATCTACAAAAAGCGGACGGGCGGAGAACTGACCCGGGCGGAGATTGCATTCCTGGTCGACGGGTTCGTCGCCGGGGAAGTGCCCGACTACCAGATGTCGGCCTGGGCGATGGCGGTCTGCCTCATGGGCATGACACCGCGGGAAACGGCGGACCTCACCCTGGCCATGGCCCGTTCGGGCGATATGATCGACCTTTCGGCCATTCGAGGTAAGAAGGTGGATAAGCACTCCACCGGCGGCGTCGGCGATAAGGTCTCGCTGGTACTGGTGCCGCTGGTCGCTGCCTGTGGGGCGCCGGTGGCCAAAATGTCGGGCCGGGGTCTCGGCCACACCGGCGGAACGCTGGATAAGCTGGAGTCCTTCCCGGGCATGCGCATCGAGCGCACGCCGGCGGAGTTCATCGAGCAGGTGAACCGCATCGGCTGCGCCGTGGTGGGCCAGAGCGGGAACCTGGTCCCCGCCGACAAAAAGCTCTACGCCCTCCGGGACGTGACCGCGACGGTGGAATCCATTCCGCTGATCGCTTCGTCCATCATGTCCAAGAAAATCGCCGGCGGCGCCGACGCGATTGTGCTGGATGTGAAAACCGGGTCGGGCGCCTTTATGAAGAGCCTGGACGACTCCCTGCGGCTGGCCGAGGCCATGGTGCAAATCGGCAAGGAGACCGGCCGGGAAGTGGCCGCCTTCGTCTCCGACATGGATCAGCCGCTCGGCTTCGCTGTAGGCAACGCACTGGAAGTGGCGGAGGCCATTGAGACGCTGCGGGGTTTCGGGCCGCAGGATTTGGAAACGGTTTGCCTCAACCTGGGCTCCCAGATGCTGCGGCTGGCCGGGGTGGCCCCGGACGCAGAGGCGGCCCGCAAGTTGCTGACCCGGGCGCTCCGCTCGGGCGCCGCCCTGGCCAAGCTGACCGAACTGATCGAAGCCCAGGACGGCGACGCCAGCTACGTCCGGCAGCCCGTGAAGCTGCCGCGGGCGCAGCGGATCGTCCCCCTGGCGGCGCCAAAAACCGGCTTCATCCAGAACATCCAGGCGCTCGAGGTCGGCGTGGCGGCCATGCTGCTGGGCGCCGGGCGGGAGACCAAGGAGTCGGTCATCGACCTGGCGGTCGGGGTCGTGCTCAAGAAAAAAGTGGGCGACCCGGTAGAGGCCGGGGAAGGGTTGGCCGAACTGCACGTGAACGACGACCGGCGGCTGGCGGAAGTACAGCAGCGGCTGCTGGACGCGTTCACCATTTGTGCGGAGCCGGTGGCCCCCCGGCCGCTCATGTTCGCCCTGGTGACCGAAGCCGGGGTCCGGCACTTATAAAGCTCCGGGAGGTGGCGGGTTGAACCCCATAGAAGACCGGTTCCCCCGGCTGTGGGCCGGAGCGGACCGGATCAGCCTCATCGTGCTTGGCGGGCTGCTGTTCTGGCTTTTCTCCATCCTGGTAGTCACGCTGCCGGCGGCACTCGCCGCACTGTTTGCCGCGGTGGCGCCGCTCTTTGCCCCCGCTTCAGGCGAGCTGTTCGGCCGGTTCTGGCGGGCGTTCCGGCGCAGCCTCGTCCCGGCGCTCCTGCTGGGCCTGCTGGACCTGGTAGTGGGCGGCGTGATCTACCTCGACATTCAGATTCTGTGGGGCGTGGGTGCCCTCTGGGCGCAGGCGGCGGCCTTCGGGTTGGGCTCGCTTGGCGCCCTGGCATTGATGGTAAACCTGTTTGCCTGGCCGCTGCTGGCCTGGTTCCCGCAGCCACTGCCCAAACTGCTCAAGCGCTCATTCTTCCTGGCGGCGGCCCACCCGTTCTGGGCGTTGGGCGGAATCGTGAGCGGTGCGGTCAGCGTGCTCCTCCTGCTCCTGCTGCCTGGGTGGCTGCTGGCGCTCGTGCCGCTGGTCGGTCCCGGCCTGTTTGCCACCACCGCGGGCTTCTGCGCCTGGCAGGTCATGAAGCGGTATGCCCGACCCGAGGATGAGATCGCTGAATAGGGAACGCACTGCCGGACCCCGGACCTGGTGATGGCTCCGGGGTCCTTTTAGATACCTGCGAATAGCTATTTGGCCCATCTCCGGTTGCTTACTGCGGGCGCTAGGACGGATTGTCAACTGCCAGTATGATGGTAACGAGGGGGGGAGGCGTTTGACACGCAGCCTGGTGATAAAGTTCATGTTGGGCATCACCGGCATCGTGGCCGCGGTCCTTGTCCTCTCGCTGGCCTGGGACTTTCAGTACCAACAGGGACAACTGGACAAGGATCTCCTGGCCAAGGCCGACCTGGTGGCCAAGCAGCAA
Organism: Symbiobacteriaceae bacterium; assembly: GCA_036504075.1. Lineage (GTDB taxonomy): Bacteria > Bacillota > Sulfobacillia > Symbiobacteriales > Symbiobacteriaceae > DASXVX01. The sequence continues at coordinate 12,557 of DASXVX010000076.1, forward strand.
CTGGCGACCCGGAAGTTCCTCGCCGGCGGCGTTCCGGGCAAGATGCACGGCGACAAGAACACGCCGCCGTCCCCATCGGAAGTTGGCAAGGGCGTGGACGAGCTTTTCGCTGACCTGGCCAACTCCCAGGCCAAGCAGACCCGGCTGGTGGTGCGCGCCGACGAGAATGCGCCGGACCCGTTCGAGCAGGAGGCCCTGAAAGCGTTCGAAAACAACCCGGACAGCCCTGTCGTCTTCGCCCGGACCATCGGGACGGACGGCAGTCCCGTGTTCCGGTACGTCATGCCGCTGCGGGAGGAAGAGTCCTGCCTGAAATGCCACGGCGAGCCGGCCGGCGAAATGGATTTGACCGGGCACGTCAAGGAAGGCATGAAAGAAGGGGACCTGGCCGGCGCCATCAGCGTCGTCCTGCCCATGACGGATGCCCTCGGGTCCGCCCGGGCCGAATCGTTCCGCCTGGCAGCGGGTGTACTCGCCCTGGCAGGCCTCACCCTCGGACTCATCTGGTTCATGCTCTGGCGGCAGGTTTCCATGCCGTTGCAGCAACTGGTCTCGGTGGCCGAATCCGTCGGCGGAGACCACATCCAGGTGGAACATACTTCCCTGGAACCCCTGCGGGCCAACCGGGAGACGGCGATCGTGGCCGATGCCTTTGAGTCCATGTCCGGGCGGCTTCAGGAACTGTACGCCGGGCTGGAGCAGAAAGTGATGGACCGGACCGCCCAGCTGGAAAAGGCGAACCAGGGGTTGGCCGAGGCCAATCGTGACCTGGAGCGGGCATCCCACCAACAGTCCGAATTCCTGGCCATGGTCAGCCACGACTTCAAGACGCCGCTGACTTCCATCATCACGTTTACCGAACTCTTGCTGGACGATGCGGCCGGCCAGATCAATCGGGAGCAGAAAGAGTACCTGGAGGACGTGCTGGATTCCAGCGGCCGCCTCCTGACCTTGGTCAACGACCTGCTGGATCTCTCCCGCCTGGAAGCGGGCCGGATCAAGCTCTTTTGTGAAGTCCTGGACATAAAGGACCTGGTGAAGGACGCTGAGCGGACCCTCCGGCCGCTGGCGGACAAGAAAGGCGTGACGCTCAACGTCACGATGCCGGACGGCCTCCCGCTGGTGCGGGCCGACGCCCTGCGGATCACCCAGGTGCTTCTGAACCTGATGGGCAACGCCATCAAGTTCACCCCCGGCGGTGGTTTCATTTGGATTGATGCGCGGGAAGATGGTCGCTACCTGCAGGTCGCCGTTAAGGATACCGGGATCGGAATTGCGCCCGATGAGCATGAGGCGGTCTTCGAGGCGTTCCGCCAAAGCGGCAAGGTGCGCCCGGAGGGGTCCGGCCTTGGGTTGGCCCTGGCCAAGAGTTTGTTGGGGTTGCACGGCGGCCGGATCTGGCTGGAGAGTGAGTTAGGCCGGGGTTCGACCTTCTACTTTACGCTGCCCTTATGCGGGAACGAGGGGAGGGTGCGTCATGACGACGGTTCAGAAACGCATTCTGATTGTAGATGACGATCAAAAGATCCTGAAGGCGCTGGATCAGGCATTGCGCAAAGAAGGGTACGAGGTTTACCGCGCAGCGGACGGCGAGGCCGCCTTGCAGGTGGCTCATGAAATGGAGCCGGACCTGATCGTGCTGGACATCATGTTGCCGAAGCTGGACGGTTTTGAAGTGTGCGCCAAGCTCCGGTCGCTGGGCAACGTGCCGGTTCTGATTCTCTCCGCCCGGACCGAGGAGATGGACAAGGTGGTCGGCTTCAACGTGGGCGCCGACGACTACATGACCAAGCCATTCCGCCTGTCGGAGCTGGTGCTGCGGGTCCGGGCGATTCTGCGCCGGTCGACCCCGCAGAGCCCGGGCACCAACGGCGACGGCCGGCCCATCCGCTTCCGGGACATGGAGATCAACCGGGCGGCCCGGACCGTCTCCATTCGCAGCAAGCTGGTGGACCTGACCCCCAAGGAGTTCGACCTGCTCTGGCTGCTGGCGAGTCACCCGGGCAACGTCTTCTCACGCGAGGCGATCCTGCAGCGCGTCTGGCACAGCGACTATACCGGCGACGAGGCTGCGCTTACGGTGTGCGTCCGGCGCCTGCGGGAAAAAATTGAGCAGGAGCCCGGCAACCCCGAATACGTCAAGACAATCTGGGGAATTGGCTATAAGTTTGAGGGATGATCAGCATTGAAGGCCACCGCTGCAGCGGTGGCCTTCAGATCTACAGACGGGCAGCCACAGCGGCACTGACGAGCGTCAGCAGATCGATGTAGCTGGGCGGTGCCTCCCGGCGCCGGGCATCCTCGACCAGGTCGGGGAGCCAGTCCAGGTGCTGCCGGCGAAACTGCTCCTGCTGCTCCGGCGTCCCATGCCGGACGAGCAAACCCATGAACTCCAGTTCCAGTGCCAGATGGTCCGGTGCGTAGCCCAGTTCCGGCGGGATGGCGATGCCGAGGGCAGTGTACAGGCTCAGAAGATGAGCCGCCGGATCGCCGCCCAGCCAGCCTTTTTCCCCCGCCAGAGGCAGTTCGGCCGTAGGGTCTTGGGTCCAGACCTTGAAGAGCGACTCCACCGGCCGCACCCGGCGGGCCGGGTCGAGGAAGGCACGCCAGTAGTCCCGTCTGGCGGCGTCCTCGGGGCAGGCGCCCAGCGATAGCGGCACGGCCAGGCTCAGTTCCAGCGCGGCCAGCGATGTGCGGACCGCCCCAGCCCATTTGCCTGAGCAGATCGCCTGCCAGGCTGCATCATCCGGCTGGTAAAGCCGGGCCGCCAGCAGGGAGTATAGCTGAGCCCGCACCGTGCGCTCGTCCATGGCGGATGCCTCCTTGGCTTATGCCTTCTGAATCTCGACGATGGACTCCATCGTCATGGCGTGGCCGCTCATCGGTTCCGCCTGATACGGGGCGAACGAGCCGACGTTCAGGCCGTACCCCTTCGCACGGGTCAGGTACGGCGACCAGTTGCCGTAACCGCCCGGCAGGTAGACTGCATCGGGATGCAGCCGCTCGGTTACCTTGACCTGAATCTTGCCGGTGGCGGTGGTGGCCTTGACGACGACCCAGTCGCCGTCGGCAATGCCGAGCTGGGCTGCCCGCTTGGCATTCATCCACAGCCGGTCGGCCGCGTAGTCCTTCGAAATCTGGAGCAGGTACGGCAGGTTGGCCGTGGCCGAATGGCTCTGGTAGCCCTGCTTGCCGAAGATCAGCCGGAACGACTGCGGATTCTTGGGGTCCGGCATGACCTTGGGCGGAATCCAGCCCGGCACTTCGCTAAAGCCCGCCTTGGCGAACTTTGCGCTGGTGAACTCCACCTTGCCTGATGCGGTCTTCAGCTTGGGCATGCCGGGCGGGGCCGCCGGCACATCCAGCATCAGCGAGCCCTTCGCCCTCAGGTCGGCCAGGGTGAGGCCCAGGGGGGCCACCCGCGCGGTGTTCAGTTCGTCCAGGGTGAAGTTGAAGTACTTTTCCAGACCCAGGCGCTTCGCCAGGCCGGCGATGATCTCGGGGAAGGTGTGGGTGTCGGCGTTGACCTTCGGCACGACCACCGTGCGGGTGGCCACCGTGGGCTTCGCACCCGCGATGGTCTCCACCAGTTCTTCCCGCTCCAGGAACGACGGCTCGGGCAGGATGTAGTGGGCGAGCATGGCGGTTTCCGTCAAATGCGTGTCGATGACCACCAGCAGGTCCAGGGCCTTGTAGGCGTCCGTCATGTGCTTGGTGTCCGGGAAGTTCTTCACCGGGTTGTGGTGGCGGATGATGCCCGCCTTGACCTTGCCTTCGATGGCCTTCTGGGCCACAACGTGCGGCAGCCCTTCCTCGGGGGCCAGCGGATACTCGCCGGGGACGCCCGCCCCATCCGTGCGGGGGATTTCCGGCTCCTTCGGGGCGGGGTATTTGGCCGGGTCCAGACTGCCGAACTTGGCCCCGGCGTCAAAGGTCAGGCCACCGGGCTGGCCCAGGTTGCCCAGCAGGGCGTTCAGGGCGCCCACCGCCCGGGCGGTCTCGGTGGAGTTGTTGTAGTTGGCGCCGAACGCGCCCTTCCAGGACGGGTCGACGACGCAGTTGGGCTTGGCGGCGGCCAGTTCACGGGCCAGCCGGGAGATCGTCTCCGCCGGGATGTCGGTGATGGGCGCCGCCCAGGCCGGGGTGTACGGAGCCAGGGCCGCGGCGAACTTGTCGAACCCGACGGAGTTCTTGGCCACAAAGTCGGCGTCGTACAGCTTTTCGCTGACCAGCACGTTGCACATGGCCAGCACCAGGGCGAGGTCGGTGCCGGGACGGATCGGCACCCATTCGGCGGCGAGGGCGCCGCTGGCCGAGAGCCGCGGGTCCACGGTGACCACCTTGGCACCCTTCTGGAGCGCAGTGGAAAGGGCGGTGGCGACAGATGTCCGGATGCCTTCCGCCGGGTTGCGGCCGATCAGCATGATGTACTTGCTGTTGGCCAGGTCGGAGCCGGGAACCGCCCCGACGATGTTGGTGAAGCCGACCATCATGCCCATCTTGCAGGCGGCGTCGTGGGCCATGACCGTCGGCGCCCCGATGGCCCACATGAACCGCTTGGCATAGAACGTGGCCGTCTCACGGGGGTTGTGCTCGTAGAAGACGGCGCCCGGGCCGTCCTTCGCCAGGACGGCCTTCAGCTTGGCGGCGATTTCGTCCAGGGCCTGCTCATAGGCGATGGGCTGGAAGGAGTCGCCGACCCGCTTCAGGGGCTGGGTCAGCCGGTCGGAGTCATACAGCCAGCCGATGACGCCGTTGGCCCGGGCGCAGATCTTGCCCTTGGCCCGGCCGTGGTCCGGGTGGCCCGTTACTTTCCAGACCCGCCCGTTCTTCACGTGGACCTGGATGCCGCAGTGGCTGGAGCAACCGTTGCAGAGGGAGGGCCGGACCTCCACGGGGGCCTCGGCCGCGGCCGCTGCCCACTTGGAGAAGTCCAGCAGCGGCGAGGCGGCCAGAAGCGATCCGGTGGTGAGGCTGGTTTTCAGCAGCGAGCGGCGGGTAATCTCCTTCATGCGCTCTTCCTCCCTTCAGCGTCCACCTGGGCCAGCCACTTGGCGTGCTCCATCTTCGCGTAGGCCCGGGTGACGTAGCCGGTGGTCATGCCCCGCAAGGCACCGTAGACGAAGACGAAGTAGAGATGGCCCAGGGTGAGCAGGACCATGAGCGTCATGGAGACGTCGTGAGCGACGAGCATCCAGCCGAAGAGTTCCCGACCCAGGGCCGCCCGGCCCAGCCAGAGGAACAGGCCGGAGACGGCGACGGCGAAAAACAGGAGAATGATGGCCGCATGGTGTAGCTTCTCACCGGCGTTAATTCGCCCCTGGGACGGCATCCCCTTGGCCTTGCCAAAGACATACCGCGGCATGGCCTTGAGCCAGCGCCGGTCATCTGCGTCGTAGTGGAAGGAGTCTGAGACCAGCCGCTTCAGGCCGGCGAAGTCAGACAGCAAGTAGTAGACCGGGGCGAGCAGCAGCAGGACGGCGGCGCCCCGGTGCAGCAGACGGCTGGTGCCGCCGGCGGCGAGGGCGGAGAACCCCCGGACCATCAGGAAGAGGCCCGTGACCGTGAGCGCGACAAACGCCAGTGTGAACGTCCAGTGGGCGATCCGCTGCGTCCGGGAGAACCGTGCGACAAGTTCCGGCTTGGCCTGCATGGCTATTCCTCCCCCTTGGTATCGTTGGTATGGTTGCGTTCTTCGGCCAGATGGTTCCGGCGGGCAACGATGAAGCTGAGGCCGCCGACCACCGCCGCCGCAGCCAGGACGACGGTGCTGGCCGGCTGGACCGCTTCCTTCCAGACGCCCAGGCTCGCGGCCACCTCGGGCCGTGCCGGCAGGCCGTACACTTCGGGCTTGTCCCGCAGCACCCAGATCAGGTTGGTCGTTCCGACCCCTTCCGGCGAATAGACCTGGGCGTTCGGCCACTGTTTCTTCAGGGCGGCGACCCGAGCCTCGGCCTTCTTGAGCAGCTCGTCCCGGGGTCCGAAGGTGAGGGCATTGGCGATGCAGTTTTGCACGCACATGGGCGGCTTGCCGTTCTCCGTGAGCGGTTCGCAGCCGGTGCACCGGACTGCCCGGTTTCCCTTGATCTCCGGGATGCCGAAGGGGCACTCTTCGGCGCAGTAGCCACAGCCGCTGCACTTGTCGGCGTTAAAGTGGGTCAGGCCCGTGTCGCCCTTGAAGACCGCCCCGGTGGGGCAGACCTTCACGCAGGCAGCCTCCTTGCAGTGCTGGCAGGCGAACCGGCTGATGTGGCTGGCCACCTTTGGGAAGGTGCCCAGTTCGGTGAAGTGGAACTTGACGTAGACATCTTCTGGCGCCAGGCCGTTCTGCACTTGGCAGGCGACTCGGCAACTCTGGCATTCCATACAGAGTGACATATCTTGCAGGATTGCTTGTGTCGTCATCGAATAATCCCTCCTCGCTGGATTGGTTATGTCGGGGCATGTGATTCGATTAACAAGCGGCGAGTTCCTGGGAAAAAGCGGTAACGATTTGGAATAGACCATTACTTTTCGTCATAGCTAGAAGCGGTCAAGTTCAGGCCCGATCGAGTATGGCTCAAAGTGAAAGCTGGGCAGGTGCAATCATGGACAAGTTTCTCCTCGAAATGTTCACTGTTGTAGTTGAAACGCGCCGAGTAACCAACGCGGCAAAACTGCTCAACTTGACGCAACCCGCTGTCAGCCATCAGATCCGGCGTCTGGAAGCCTACTTCGGAGTGCCGCTGTTGACCCGGAACCCCCAGGGTGCTATGCCCACGCCGGCCGGGGAGATTCTGTACCGCCATGCCAAGGAGATTCTGTCCCAGTATGATCGCATGGAGCGGGAGATCGACGACCTGACCCACGCCGACGAACTGGAGACCGTCATCGGGGCGACGCCGACGGCGGGAAACTTTGCCTTGCCATGCAGCCTCTGGACGTTCAAGGACCGGTTCCCGAAGGCCAACATCCGGCTGGAGGTCAGCAGTTGCTCCGAACTGTCCGACCGGGTGCTGGACGGAACCGTCCACATGGCCGTCATCGAAGGACCGGTATCGGAGCGGGTGACCAGCGTGGTCGGCGTCAAGTGTCGCGCCATTGCTGGGGATTACCTGGTGATTGTTACCCCGGCGAAAGGCCCGTGGGACAAGGGGCGGCTCACCCTTGAGGCGCTGACTTCGGTGCCGCTGATCTTGCCCGGGAAAGGCATGGGGATGCGGGTCGTGTTTGAGGAAACGCTCCAGTCGTACGGGCTCAATGTGAAGGACCTGCACGTGAAGACCCAGCTAGGCGGACTGGAGGGGATGAAGGCCGCCCTGGAGACGCACGGCGGCGTCCTGCTTTGCACCCGGATGGCCGTGCAGAATGAGTTGCGCCGGGGCGCACTGAAGGACATTACACCGGAAGGGTTGACCATGCCGCTCCCCTTCCATCTGGTTTGCAGGGAGGAGCAGTTGCAGCCGATCGCCCGCCGGTTCGTCCGCTTCATCGCGGCGCCAGAGGAACTGGAATCTTGCTGGACGACGTAACCGGCAAACGTCTGCCGGTCGCTCCGGCGGCCAACTCGGCCGCCCACCTGCGGTTGCCGCCGGGTTGGCCGCGAATAGGCCCGCCTCTTGCCAGGCAAGAAGCGGGCCTTTGTCGCACCGCGAATCAGTGCTTACAAATCGTAATTCGCCAGAGGGGGCCGAGGTCATCCAGTTTGTATGAATAGTGATGACGAGTGCACCATTGCATGATGTTCCGCACCGACCGGACGAAGTCGACCTCCACCACCAGTTCGTCGCCAGGTGCGAGCTGGGCCACGGCCTCCTGTGTCCGCATGAGCGGGACCGGGCAGATCTCTCCGAGCACGTTCAGACTTCGCGTATTCACAGGCCTTCCTCCCTTTGCTCCCACCAGCGCAGCAAGCAGAACAGACCCACGAACACGACCGCCTCCAGGGCCGCCGCCAACGGCCAGCCGAGAAGGGCGGGAAGATGGACGGGAGCGGTCTTGCCCAGCACGGCCTCCCACCAGCCGTACTGGTAAGCGCCCAGCAGGGATCCGGCGGTGAGTCCGAGCAGGGTCCATAAGAACCGGAGATGCCCTTCGCCCAGCCGGAGCAACGTGCTGCAGGCGCAGCCTCCGGCCGGAATCATCCCCATGCCGAAGAGAAAGGCGCCTGCCACGGTGCCGGCGGTGATCGGATAGAGGTTGCCGGGAAGCCGCAGCCCCTGCTGCAGCGCCTGGTGCTGCATCCAGCCGAAACTGACGGCGGAGAGGGCGAGAGCCAGCAGTATGGCTTTGGCCGGGCCGGTATCGTGGAAGAGCACCGAGTCTCGGAATGCGGCGGCGATGCACAAGCGCGACCGGTGCATGGCTACGCCCAGAACGATTCCGGCCAGCCACAGGCCGGCAGTCTGGGGCTTCATCTGGTACAGCCACCAGCCGATCGCCAGGACGCCGGAGGGGGCCAGAAGTGCAAAAAGCGCCCGTCTGGTCATGACAAATTCCTTTCCTCAGAGTACCCGCCGGAACAGGCGAATGCCCGCCAGCACACCCAGGAAGGTGGCTGCGCCAAAGATCCAGCCCTGCAAGCTAAACGACGGAATGCCGCCGAGCAGATTCCCGGCCGTACAGCCCAGAGAAATCCGGGCGCCGTAGCCCATCAGCAGGCCGCCGCCCAGCGCGAGCGCCACCTTGCGCCAGGAGCGGATCCGGCGCAGGGCCAGGTCGCCGGCGTCCATGCCGGAGAGGACCACGCCCGCGACGATCCCCAGATTGAACCAGAGCATGCCGTCCCACCAGCCAAACTGGCTCCACGACCGCTCCTGGATGGGCGACTGAAAGTAGGGCCAGGTCTGCGGACGGAACCCCACGAACTGCAGCAGGCGACCGCCGGCGTTGGTCAGCGTGCCGGTGATGCCCCAGGGACGACCCTCCAACGCCATGACGACTGTGTTGACGGCGGCCAGGCAGAGACCGCCGGCCCAGTAGGGCCATTCCTTTGGCAAACGTCTGAGGAGTACCTGTCTGGTGGGCATGGCCAATCCTCCTTGTGCATCAGACAGGATTCTGCGCCGCCGGTCCACACCCTCGCATTCGGGCCACTATGGCGACAAATTGGCACTTATGCGCCACCCGTCTACACGGAAAGGGTGCGGGCTCTAGCAATAGTCCGCCGGCACCCTGTAACCGGTCGTCGCCCAGCCCGTCCATGAACGGGCCAGGCCAAGTTCGTTTCAAACGGAATTTGCCGGGCTGGCGGCTGCCTCTGCGTCGGCCTGCACCGCCAGCCCGGCCGTCCGGGCGTCCAGGTTCCAGGAGTAAATCATGGCGATCAGCACGATGCCGACGCCCATGAGGAACGGAATCGTAGGGCCGAACCAGGCCCAGAGCAAGCCGCCGACGATCGGCACCAGGACGCCGAAGATGTGGTTAATGGTCGTGCCCGTAGCGATCGAGGAGGAGAGTTGCGCCCGGGGAATGATTCGCCCGGCATGGGTGGAGACGGCGATGTCGAAGCCGGACATCACGTTGTCCAGAATGAAGAGCGCGTAAATGATCCACGGCTGCCGGACGAACGCGTAGGCCGCGAACACGGCGGCCACGATGATATAGTTCAGCGACAGCGCCCGCTGCTCGCCCATGCGGTCGATAATCCGGCCGATCATCGGCCGGGTCCAGATGGAGAGCGCACTGTGAATCGCCAGCAGGACCGACATGGTGGTGACAGAAGCCCCGTAGAGCTTGACCAGGGCAAAGCTGGCAAACGTGAGCACGATGTGCCGCCGGGCACCCTGCAGCAGCGTCAAAATATAGTAGGAGCGGTAGCGCCAATTGAAGACGAAGCCGGCCTTCCGACCGGAGTCGCCAGGCTTGATCGACAGCGCGAAAATCCCGCCGAGAATCCCGAAGACGCCGGCGATGATGAAGTACGGCCGGAAGGAGACCCAGAGGCTGGACACCGCCACCACGCCTACCCCCAGCAGGGTGGCGGCAGCCGAGACGCTGTTGATGCGCCCCAGTTGTCCGGCCCGCTCGCCCTGCGTCACCGACTTGATGACCATGGAGTCCTGCATGACCGAATAGAGATGAAAGCCGGTGGACTGGACCATCGTGGCGACGATCAGGGCAGGATACGTATGGGCTGACGCATATAGCCCGATGCCAAGTCCGGTCATGCCGATGCTGGCGGCGTAGAGGCGCTCATCCTTCATGAAGGAAAGCAGGAAGACCAGACCCATGCAGACGAGTCCTGGCACTTCCCGCATGCCTTCCAGCCAGCCGTACTGCACTTCCGTAATGCCGATGGCCTGCACGGCGAAGTTCTGGAAGACGGACCGGTAGATGTTAAAAGCAAGGTTGAGCAGAAAGCTGGCGCCCATGATCAGCATCAGCAGCCGCGGCGACTTGGACGGTTTCACCAAACCCGACATCTCCTTGTGTGTTGCACCGGCATCTAAGCAGGGGACGAATGGCGTAAGAATTGCATGCGGATACTAGATTATTAGCATACAGAAATGAAAACGTACAGGGATGGCGCGTGCTTGTGGAGGTCAGCGGCAGGCGCGCGGGCAGGGGACGCCGAACGTTTCCGCGTATGTAAACAGTCAAGCGTGTTGTTTGCCTGGTAGCGTGCTTCGTACGTGCTTCGTTCGTGCAAGGAAGGGGAAAGCCTGCGATGTATGGGATTCGTCAGGTTACGGTGACAGTTCGGGGCCGGGAGTTCACCCGGGACGTTGTGGATCATCCGGGGTCGGTCTGTGTGCTGGCGCTGACCACCGAGGACCGCATCGTCTTTGTGCGGCAGTACCGCCCGGGCATCGGGCGGATGAGCCTGGAACTGCCGGGGGGCCGGCGGCGGTCCGGGGAGCCGCCGGAGGGCGCGGCCCTGCGGGAGATGGAGGCTGAAACCGGTCTCCGCCCGAAAGACCTGAAGTTGGTGGGCATCTTTTACCCGGCGCCCGGGTACTCTTCGGAAGAGGTTCACTGCTTCGCGTCCGAGCAGATGGCTCCCGGGCAGATGCAGTTTGACGCCTCCGAGGAGATTCAGGTGGAGTTTTTGCCCTACGCTGAAGCGATTGAGGCGGTCCACCGGGGCGACATTGTAGACGCCCGCACGTTGGTAGCGCTGCTCCGCTGGGGCGAGGCGATGTACGGTGGGCTCCGGCCCCGGGCCTGAAGCGGGGCTTGCAGGTAATGGCGATTCATGTTACGATTGGTAGCGTATAACAGGTGAGACCCGCGGGGCATGCTGCCCCGGCGGGTCTCTTGGCTTGTGCGGGGTCTTTCCCTCGGGAAAGATTCTTGCCTTAGACCAAAACTGCCGAGCGAACCGTGTGAAGGGATGACTCCTCAATGAACGCGAAGGTTTACGCAGCCCGCTTCTCCGTAGGCAGCAATCTGTTCCTGGTCTTCGCCAAGCTGGCTATCGGTCTCTTGAGCGGGTCGGTCAGCGTGCTGTCCGAAGCGATTCATTCCGCCATCGACCTGGTGGCGGCCATCATCGCCCTTTTCAGTGTTCGGGTCGCCAGCCAGCCGGCTGACGAGGATCATCACTACGGGCACGGCAAAGTTGAGAACCTTTCGGCGCTGGTGGAAGGCGTCCTGGTTCTGGTCGCCGCGGGCTGGATCGTTTACGAAGCCCTGCACAAGCTACTTCAGCCCCATGCCGCGCCGGAAGTCCTGCTGGGCATGCTGGTGATGGCCATCTCGTCGGCGCTGAACTTCTTCGTCTCGGGCTACCTGCTCAGGGTAGCCCGGAAGGAGCGCTCCATGGCTCTCCTGGCGGATGCTGTCCACCTGCGGACGGATGTCTGGACATCGCTGGGCGTTTTTTTCGGGCTTTTTCTCGTGAAGCTGACCGGCTTTCCCTGGCTGGACCCGGTGGTGGCCATTGCCGTCGCAGTGATGATCACCAAAGCGGGCCTGGATCTCTGCCGGGAGGCACTTCACCCGCTGGTGGACGCGAAATTGCCGGAAGCGGAGGAGCAGGAGATTATCGGGGTCATCGAGCAGCATACGGGCGGCTTTGCCCAGTTTCACAACCTTCGGACCCGGCAGTCCGGCTCGGAGCAGCACGTGGATTTCCACCTGACGTTCCCCGGCAGCCGGACGCTGGAGGAGGTCCACAAGGTCTGTGACGAGATCGAGGCGGCGGTGCGGGAGAAGTTCCCGCAGGCGCACGTGCTGATCCATCCGGAGCCGTGCCCGGAGGACTGTGACGTGCCGGGCTGTGCGCCCGGGCAAGCCTGACCGCAACCAGTTCGATGTAGGCCCCGGGGGAACGCCCCCGGGGTTTTGGTTTGCCGGTGCAAATCAGGCTTCAGCGTCGTCGTCGTCGCTGCCGCCACCGTCGGACTCATCCACCAGGTCGTCGTCGCCGCTCTCGTCCCCGGTCGAGCCGGTCGATGCGATGGACCCCGAGGAGCTGGAGCCGGAGGAGTCATCGCCCCGGCGGGCCAGCAGACGGGCGGGCTGCTCCTGATACAGCACGTGCATCGCGCCGAGTTCCCGGTCCGCCACCTCCTGGAGCCGCTTCTCCCATCCCTCACCCTGGGTCATGCCGTTCCCTCCGTTTGCCTGTGGTCAAGCGGTCCGGACCATGCGCCCGTTCCCACATTATGTAATCCCTTTGCGGCGGGTTCGCATATGTGTGTAGAAAAGGGGAAAGGGAGTATACCATGCTGCAGTGCGACCTGGACCTCGGGGATGACCCGTGGGAGCGGCTTTCGCTGGGCCATGTGAACGGCGCCATGCGCTGGAACGGGGGCAGGCCGGTCATGGTGGCTGCCCGGATTCGCGGGGCCCACTCCCGCCGGTATCCCAAGAAGAGCCTGCAGGTGGATTTGCCGCGGGAGCGGCTGGAGGACGGGCCACCCGCAGGGCACACCGTGCGACGGATCCACCTGAACGCAGACTACATCGACCCGACGCTGATGCGCTCGGCCCTCAGCTACCGGCTGTTTGAGGACCTGAATGTCCCGGGGCCCCGTTGCCGGCACGCCGCTCTGACCGTCAGCGGGGAGTTCGCCGGGGTGTACGTGGCGCTGGAGTCGGTGGACAGCGACTTCTGCCGACGCCGCGGCTGGGCGCCGGGGCCGATTTTCTACGCGGTCAACCGGAATGCCAACTTCGGGCTGATCAGCCCGTTCTCCCGGACGCTGAAGCAGCCGCTGGAGATGGGCTACAAGCCGGTCGACAAGGCGGATGCAGCGCCGCTCCGCCAGATGATCATGGACGTGAACCTCGCGTCGGACCGGGCACTGCCCCGGGTCGCGGACCGGTGGCTGGATGTTCCGGAGTACCTCCGCTGGCTGGCCGTGGCAGTCTTCGTGGGGAACCGGGATGGCTTCGTTCACAACTATGCGCTGTACCTGAACAGCATGGACCGGAAGTTTCGCATCATCCCCTGGGACTACGACGCCACCTGGGGCATCGACGTCCACGGCCGGCCGGCCCGGCTGGACCGGGTGCCGCTCCAGGGCTGGAACAAGCTGACCCACCTGTTGTTCCAGCACGCCCGGTATCGGCGGCTTTACAAGGCAATCTTCCTGGAGGCGCTGGCCGGTCCGCTCGCACCGGAAGCGGTGGGCGACCATGTCGACGACATGCGTGCAGCGATTTCGCCATGGCTCGACCAAGATCGACACAAAACCGGCACGCCTGACAGCTTTCCGGCCGACACCAGAGCGCTGCGCCGGTGGGCGGAACTGCGCCGGTCCTTGCTGCTCAACGGGTTAGCGGCGCTATGACAGATTGCGGAATTTGACGATCGAAATCCCGCCCGCATCGCCAAGCCCTGCGAGAGTTTTCTCCCACCTCCTGGTTACACTAGGAGGAGAAACCAAGGGGGGATCGGCATGGACTCTGTGCTGGGGCTGGTACGTCACGGGGGAAACGAAGGCCTGTTCAAGGCCATTGAAATGTCGCTGCTGGCCACGGCGGCCGGTCAGCCGCTGCACCTGCACGCTGAGGGACTCCGGGGCACCGGCAAAACGACCGTCATGCGAGCCGCACGGCGGGTGCTGCCCCGGATTCGGCGCATCAACGGCTGCCTATACAACTGCGACCCGGCCCATCCTCACTGTCCACAGCACCGGGGCCTTACGGCAGCGGAAGTCGCCGGGCTGGGCGAAGAATGGGTCGGCATGCCGTTTCTCGAAATCTCGCACTCAGCCAAAGTCGGCACGGTGGTGGGCTCCATCGACCTCCGGCGGCTGGTGAACCCGACCCGGCCGGAGGCCGCGCTGCTGCCGGGTACCATTCCGCAGGCCCACCGGGGTATCATCTTTGTCGATGAGATCAACCGGCTGGCGGAGACGTCCCCCGAACTGGCAGACATTTTGCTGGACGTCATGGGCACCAAGCCCGGCCGGGTTCAGATCGAAGAGACCGGCCTGCCCCCGGTGGAACTGCCGGTCCAGGTGACGGTCTGGGCCGCCTCCAACCCGGACGAGGACCCGGGTCCGCTGGAGGAGATCCGCCGGCAGCTTTCCGACCGGTTCGACTTCGCTATTTACACCGACCGGCCCGCGGAAAGCGCCGTAGTCGAGCAGATTCTGGCCGGAACCGTCTGCGGGGCGTGGCCCCGGACGAACACGGCGGTCGAGGAGACCAGGGCGGAACTCTACCGGACGCGGCTGTTGACCCGACTGCCCGCCCTGCGGTCTGTGGAGGTGCCGCATGCCTTGCGGCAGCAAATTGCGGACATCTACACCCGCTTCAGCGTGGAGAGCCTGCGGGCCGTGCAGGCGCTGCACCTGGGGCTGCGGCTGGCCGCGGCACTGAACGGGCGGGAGCAAGCGGCCATGGATGACCTGGCCCGGCTGGTGCCGCTGGCCCTTCGCCACCGCATCGACCAGGAGACCATGAAGAAGGTGACAGCGCATCTCGGCGGGCTGAACCCGAAGGCGGAGGCGGATGCCGCCCCGCCGGCGACCGCTTCCCGGCACCGCTTCGGCAATATCGGCTTTGGCGGTGCGCTCATGGCGGCGCCGGCCGACCCGGCAGTTCCCAGGCCGCCTGCGCCGGGTCCGGGGGCGGTTCCGGCGCCGGACAGGCCGGCCGCTCCGCCCCCGGAGGCGGGGGTGACTGCGCCTGGCTGGAACAGCGCGGCCGGGGTGGACCCGGCAGCTCCGGAGGAGGGGTGGTTGAGCCGCACCCTGGCCACCCTGCAGCGTAACCTGGGGCTGTCCGGACCCGGGCAGGGGGGACGGAGCAACCGGCCTGACCCGCTCCGGAACCCGCCGGTATCGCCGCCCCACGCGGCCCGGCCGCTGGCACAGTTGAAACCGCAAGAGTACATCCGGACCGAAGGGGAGCTGGGCAGGCGGTGAAGTGGGCGCATTTCCGGAGGGCCCCTCTGCCCTGGCATGAGAAGCTCCGCCGGACCCTGGCCCGCCGCCAGGGCGCCCGGCTGGGCGAGGCGACCATCGTCAGCCGGCAGATGCACCTGGCGAACCACGGCGAGCCCGAAATCGTCATCGTTGACTCCCTGACCGACGCCGGACAGCGGTTTTACCACCGGACCCGTGCGGGCGAGGTCATTCATATCGACGTTTTCCACGAAGTGGCCGCCGTGGACCACCGGCGGGTGGCGGCGGCCCTGCTGCAAGTCCTGGGCCACGAGGCCCCACCCGGAGAGGCGCCGCCCGGCCGGCGGCTCCTGGACTACTTCGACCTGGTGACACTCACCGGTGGCGGCCGGGTGACCGGGGCGCTTGATCGCGCTCGGAAGGAGTCCCTGCGGGTGGCTCACCGCAACCACGTCCACCTGGCAGGACTTCTGTCGGACGACCAGTTGCCGCTGCTGCTGCCGCTGGTCGGGGCCGTGGAGCGGGAACTGGTGGCCCAGGGCGTGGAACTCCGCCGGTTGGAGCGGGTGACCAACGGGGACCGGAACGCGGGCGAGGACCTGGACCTGTCGGCCTACGCCGACGACGATTCCGATTCCTACCTAGGGGGCGATGGGCCGCAGCGGGGAAAGGACACCCCCGGCCAGAACCCCGCCGGGGCGGCGGGCCAGAGCGGGGCGGCGGGCCAGGGCGGTGCGGCGGGCCAGAGCGGCGGTGCGGCGGGCCAGAGCGGGGCGGCGGGCCAGGGCGGGGCGGCGGGCCAGGGCGGTGCGGCGGGCCAGAGCGGGGCGGCGGGCCAGGGCGGGGCGGTGGGCCAGAGCCCCGCCACCGGCTGGGACGCCCTGGCGGACGAACGCCGGATGCAGGCCGTGCTCGACCTGGCCCGGCGAATGGGTTCGCCGGACGAAGTCAAGCGGGTGCTGGACGAATTGGCACGGGAGCAGAGCTGGGGCGGCCTGGCGGGGAGCGTCAACTCCCAGGCGCCGTTCATCGCCAAACAACTGGAGGACGAGGGACTGGTCCGGCGAGAACTGCGGGGTCTGAGGCTCACCGAGTCGGGCCGGGAGCTGGCGGCCTACCTTGACGCACACCTGCGCGACGTCAAGCTCCGGTTTCGCAAGCTCATCCGGCGGATGCCCGGGGCGGTGGGGCGCCGGCGGCCCGGCCCCGGCACCCCGGCGGGTGTTCCGTCGCCGGACGTCCGGTACGGCACCATCCGCGGCGCCGCCCCCGCCCAGCCGGGCGCCTGGCTGGGCGACATTGCGGTGCCCGAAACCGTGCGGGCCGCCCTGACCCGGACCCAACTGGAGCGCATCCAGTCCGGCGAACCGGCCCGGCCCGGCCTCCAGCTGACCCGGAGCGACGTGTATGTCCATCTCCGGTCGGCGGCGCAGCCGCTCAACATCTGCCTTCTGGTCGACGCCAGCGCCTCCATGGCGGGTCGGCGCATCCTGGCGGCCAAGCACCTGGCCCGTCACCTGCTGGTCTCCACCCGTGACCGCATCGCCGTGATCGCTTTTCAGGAGCGCGACGTGCAGGTGTACGCCCCGTTCACCCGGGACTACACCCTGGTGGAGGAGGGGTTGGCCCGGCTGCAGCCCATGGGGCTGACGCCGCTGGCCCACGGCCTGACCCAGTCGCTTCACCTGATTAAGGAGTCCCGGGTCCGGCACCCGCTGCTGCTCCTGATTACCGACGGCATCCCCACGGTGCCCATGTGGACGGTGGACGCCGCCGCCGACGCCATGACCGCCGCCCGCCTGGTGGGCGAGCGGCGCATCCCTTTCGGCTGCATTGGTCTGCAGCCTAGCAGGCGCTATTTGGAGGAGCTGACGAAAACGGCAGGGGGAACTCTGCACGTGGTCGAAGAACTGGCGGAAGAGGCGCTCATGACCATCGCACACGCCGAGCGGTTCAAGCTCAGTCGGAAGGGGCACCTATGAGCAACATCATTCCGGTCACGGCCGCCCTCATTGAGCACGGGGACCGGATTCTCATCGCACAGCGCAAGCCCGGCGATCACCTGGAGTCGCTCTGGGAGTTTCCCGGCGGCAAGCTCGGGTTCGGCGAGCGGCCGGAGGACGGACTCCGGCGGGAAATCCAGGAGGAACTCGGGCTGCCCATTGCCGTCCGATCGCTCTTCGCCGTGGAGTCGCACGTCTACGGCGACCGGCATATTCTGCTTTTGGTTTACCGGTGTGCGCCGCTGGGCGATGCGCAGCCCGAAGCGCTTGACGTCGGCGACTTCGCCTGGGTCACGCGGGCGGACATGAGCCGCTATGTGTTTGCTCCGGCAGATCGTCCCATTGTCGCGAAGTTGCAGGGATTTACGTAAGTCTCCCCGAAAACTTACGATCGTAAATTATGCCCCCCGCCCAGGAATGGACGCGGGGGCACACCATGTTATGGAGCGTGACAGGGTTGGCCAAACCGTATCGGCCTAAGCGGTGGCGCCTGGCGATTTCTGACCCGGCTGCCTGCTGGCTGCTGTCCAGCGAGCTGGGCGTTTCGCCCGTGGCGGCCCAGGTGCTCTATAACCGCGGCCTGACTTTGCCGGCGCCGGCGCACGCCTTTCTCACCGCCGGTCGGGACCAGATTCTGGACCCCTTCCGCCTGAAGGACATGGACCGGGCGGTCGCGCTGATTCGCGCCCGCATCGCCGAGCGGCGGCCCATTATGATTTACGGCGACTACGACGTGGACGGCGTCACCGGCACGACGATTCTGGTGCTGGCCCTCCGGGCGCTGGGCGCCACCGTCGACTATTATATCCCCAACCGGTTTAATGAGGGCTACGGCCTCAACGTGGCCGCCCTGCAGGAGATCAAAGGCCGGGGGCACGACTTCGTCATCTCCGTGGACACCGGCGTCTCGGCCGTCGAGGAAGCCCGGGCGGCCCGGGAAATGGGCATGACGCTGATCATTTCCGACCACCACGAGCCGGGGCCGGCGCTGCCGGACGTGCCGGCCTGCATCAATCCGAAGCGGGCCGACTGCTCCTACCCCTTCAAAGAACTTTCCGGCGTGGGCGTCGCCTTCAAGCTGGCGCTGGCCCTGGAGACGCCGGGCGTCTGGAACCTGCTGGACATCGTCACGCTGGGGACCATCGCCGATATGGTCGCGCTGGTGGGCGAGAACCGGGCCATCGTCCGGGAAGGGCTGAACGCGCTCTCCGGTACCCGGCGGCCCGGGCTGGTGGCGCTCCTGGAGGTCTCCGGCGTCCAGCAGCCGGTGACGGCGACGCACATCGGCTACCTGCTCGGACCGCGCATCAACGCCCTGGGGCGCATGGGCTCCGCCATGGCGGCCGTCGAACTCCTGACCACCGAGGACCCCGGCCGGGCCCGCACCCTGGCCAAGCACCTGGACGACGAGAACAAGAGCCGCCAGGAAGTTGAGGCGGCCATCTTGCAGGAGGCGCTGGCGCAGGCCAGTCAGCTGACACCGGCCGAGAAGTCCCACGTGCTGGTGCTGGCGGGGGAGGGGTGGCATCACGGCGTTGTGGGCATCTGCGCGTCGCGGGTGCTGGAGGCCTACTACCGGCCATCGATCATGCTGTCGATCGACGGCGACGTCGTGCGGGGTTCGGCCCGCTCCATTCCCGGCTTTCACATGTTCCGGGCGCTCTCCCAGGTCTCCGACCTGTTTGCCAAGTTCGGCGGGCACGCCATGGCGGCGGGCATGACGCTCAAGCGCCGGGAAGACGTGGCCGTCCTGCGGGCCCGGCTGAACGAAATCGGCGCCCGCTGGCTCCGGCCGGAGGACCTGGTGCCGGAGTTGATGGTGGACGCCTACGTTGAACTTGAGCAGGTGAGCGATAAGCTGCTGGAGGAGCTGGGACGGCTGGAGCCCTACGGCATCGGCAACCCGTCGCCGGTGCTCGCCGCCCGCGACGTCGCCGTGATCGATTCCCGGACCATGGGGCGGGAGCAGCAGCACCTGAAGCTCATGGTCGAAGGGCCGGCCGGGGCCGCCCGGATGGAGGCCGTGGGCTGGAACATGGCGCCGGCCAGGCCGGGCCTTGGGTCCCGGGTCCAGGTGGCCTTCTGCCCCGAGCGGGACACGTACCTGGGCCGCAACCGGCTCCGTCTGACCCTGAAAGACGTGCAGGCGGGCGGCGCCGGCGCCGATGCAATCATCGCACCGCCGGAACTGCCCGTGGATGCCTGCCTCAAGTGGGACCCCCTGGCCGGGCTGGGCAGGCCGAAAACGGTTCGGCCCCGTTTCGTGGCCGACGCCCGGGGGGACCGGGTAGAGAGCGCCCTGGCCCCCCTGAACCCGCTCCAGGAGCCGGAAGCGGCCGCCGCGACCGAGAGCGACGACGCGCCCGCGGTTGCCCAGCCGCCCCGGCTGCGATACCTGGCAGCGCTCGCCGCCCTAGGTGCGGGGCCAATTCTGGTCTGGACTGCCAGCCCGTGGGCGGCGGCCCGACTCTACGACGAACTGCTGGCGCTGCTCCCGGACCGGCGGGACGACCTGCAGCTCTGGCAGCCTGGCCGGCCGGAGCCCCGGGAGTCGCTGCTCACCGTGGCACCGTATGGCATGGCCGCAGGGGGGACCTATGCGCACACCGTTCTGTACCATCCGCCATATCATGAGGGGCAGGTACCCGGCGGGAACGTGCACTTGCTCTGGGAAGCGGGCGACTGGGATCTGGCCGGGGCCGCCCTGGGCTGGCCGTACCCGAAGCGGGAGGCCCTTGTGGAACTGTACAAGCTCCTGAAACGGGGTGAAGTCACACCGGCGCAACTGGCCGGAGTTCTGGGCGAAGTGCCCGGTGTATGGAGCCGGCTGCGGCTGGAGTCTGGTATCGCCATCTTCCGGGAATTGCGCCTGGTAGGTCCTGAAGGCCGCCCGGTCACCACCAACGGTGTCAAGTTTGAGCTGGAAGCGAGTGCCCGCTTCCGACAAGGCCTGGATGGGCGCGCCGCCCTGGAGCGTCTACGCGCAAATGATTGGCCTGCATGTGCTGAACGGCTATAATGGTGTCAAAGGAGGCGGCCTTCTCTATGGATTTTAAGGCGCACATCCGTACGATTGAGAACTTTCCCAAGCCTGGTATTTCCTTTAAGGACATCACCACGCTGCTCAAAGACAAGGATGCATTCCACGCAGCCATTGAGGCCATTGCCCGCCACTACGAATCCAAGCACGTCGACGTTGTAACCGGGCCTGAAGCCCGTGGTTACATATTCGCCTCGGCCCTGGCCATCCGGCTCGGCGCCGGCTTCGTGCCCGTGCGCAAGCCCGGCAAGCTACCGTACAAGACCCGTAAGATCTCATACGCCCTGGAGTACGGCGAAGACTCGCTGGAAGTCCACGAAGACGCCTTTGAACCCGGCCAGAAAGTGCTGGTAGTCGACGACCTGCTCGCGACCGGCGGCACCATGCGGGCGACCGTCGACCTGGTGGAATCTTTCGGCGTCAGTGTGGAAGGGGTCGGCTTTCTGGTTGAACTTACATTCCTGGAAGGGCGCAAGCGCCTGGCCGGCTATGATATCATGACCCTCGTCCAGTATTAATCGGTGAACGTGGGGGCGCAAGGCGCCCCCATACCTATAGCAGAAAGGGGGTGGCGCCGTGGCTGCGCTGGATTCGCTGTTTGCCAAGATTCGGACGTATAGTCCCAATGCCGATCTCCAACTGATTGAGTCGGCGTACGCCTTCGCGGATAAAGCCCATGATGGCCAATTCCGCAAATCGGGCGAACCCTATATCACGCATCCGCTGGCGGTAGCCCTGATTGTGGCTGATATGCAGTTGGATCTGGCCTCCATCGCCGCCGCACTCCTTCACGACGTCCTGGAAGACTGCGACGTCTCGGTGGAGACGATGACCGCCAAGTTTGGCAAAGAGGTTTGCTCCCTGGTGGAAGGCGTCACCAAACTGGAACGGCTGAACTTCTCCTCCCGGGACGAGGCGCAGGTGGAGAACCTGCGCAAGATGTTCCTGGCCATGGCGAAAGACCTCCGCGTGATTCTGATCAAGCTGGCCGACCGGCTGCACAACATGCGGACCCTGAAGCACCAGAAACCGGAATCCCAACAACGGATCGCCGCGGAGACCATGGACATTTATGCCCCGCTGGCGCATCGCCTCGGCGTCAGCGAGATCAAGTGGGAGCTGGAAGATCTCTCGTTCCGCTACCTGGAGCCGGAGCAGTACCAGGAGATCGGCCAACTCGTGGCCCGGAAGCGGCAGGAGCGGGAAGAGCTGACCGACGACCTGATGAACCAGCTGCGGCAAAAGCTGGAGGAGTCCGGCATCAACGCCGACATCTCCGGCCGGCCGAAGCATTTTTATAGCATCTTCAAGAAGATTCACCGGCAGGGCAAGGACATCACCCAGATCTACGACCTGATCGCCATTCGGGTCATCGTGGACGAAGTGAAAGACTGCTACGGCGCTCTGGGCGTCATCCACTCCCAGTGGAAGCCGCTGCCGCTTCGCTTCAAGGACTATATCGCGACGCCAAAGGCGAACATGTACCAGTCGCTGCATACGACGGTCATCGGACCGCACGGCGAGCCCTTCGAAATCCAGATTCGCACGTGGGAGATGCACCGGACCAGCGAGTTCGGCGTAGCCGCCCACTGGGCCTACAAGGAAGGGAAAGCCGACAAGGAATTCGACCGGAAGCTCCAGTGGCTGCGGTCCCTGCTCGATTGGCACCAGGAGATGCGGGACGCGCGGGAGTTCGTCGAGTCGGTCAAAGTCGACATCTTCGCGGACCAGGTCTTCGTCTTCTCGCCCAAGGGCCACGTCTTTAACTTGCCGGCCGATGCCACGCCGCTGGACTTTGCGTTCGCCGTCCACTCCGACATCGGCTTCAAGTGCGTCGGCGCCAAAGTGAACGGCAAAATCGCCCCGCTGGACACGGAGTTGCACAACGGCGACGTGGTGGAGATTCTGACCTCCAAGCAGTCGCCGGGTCCGTCGATCGATTGGCTCAAGGTCGTCAAAACCGCCTCGGCCAAGAATAAGATCCGCCAGTTCTTCAAGCGGGAACGCCGCGATGAGAACCTGGCTCGGGGTAAGGATATCCTCAAGTACGAGATCCAGAAGACCGGCATCGAAGCCCACGAGCTCATGAAAGAAGAATGGCTGGAAGAGGTCTACAAACGCTCCGACGTCAAGGACGAAGAAGACCTCTACGTCGCCATCGGCATTGGCACACTGGGCGCCGCCACGGTCGTCTCCCGGCTGAAGGAGTACTACCTGCGGGAAAAGAAGGCCAACGAGCCGCCGCCCCCGCCGGAGATCGCCACGAAGGAGTGGGCCGGCTACGGCCGGGTCAGCCATGGCATCCGGGTCAAGGGCATCGGTGACCTGGCAGTCCGGTTCTCCCGCTGTTGCAGCCCGGTGCCGGGCGATAAGGTCATCGGTTTCGTCACCCGAGGCCGGGGCGTTACGGTCCACCGGATGGACTGTCCGAACATGGATGACCTGTCCAAGGAGCCGGACCGGCTGATTGAAGTCGCCTGGGAGGAGAACTACCAGGCCTCGCATCCGGTCGAAGTGCAGCTGACGGCGCTGGACCGGGCCGGCCTGCTGGCCGACGTGGTCTCCATTGTCGCCGAAGCACGCATGAACCTGATTTCCTCAGCCAGCCGGGTCCACCGGAACAAGCTGGCCACCATCGACATGATGCTGGAAGTCCGGAGCGCCCAGCAGTTGGACTACGTGCTCCAGAAAATGCGCAAGGTCCGGGACGTGATGACCGTCGAGCGGGTGACCCGGGAGCGCCGGATCGCCAAAACCGTGAACTGAGCAAACGAAAAGAGCCTGCCGGCGGCAGGCTCTTTTACGTATTCACCTACGCCACGCTTCGGGTGGCGGCGCCGGCGCCGTCCAGCTTGAGAATGCTGCGGAACCAGGGCCGGAACCAGTAGTCCACACCCACGAACCCGGCGTAGGCGCCACCGAGGCCCAGAATGATCAGTTGCAGGATCAGCAGCTGCGGGTTGGTGCTGCCGGAGCCGCTGAGCAGGTAGGCGAAGTTCATGATCATGCCCATATAGATGGCGAAAACCGTCGCGAGGCCAAGGATCAGTGCCACGCCGACTAGCACCTCGCCCCAGGAAACCAGGATATTGAACAGCCCCACGTTCGGGATGGCGACGCCCTTGAGGAACGAGGCCCACCAGGGCTGGACGGCGGGGTGTGCACCGGTTGCCTTGGCAACAGCGCCCTTCAGGTATCCGGAAGCGTCGAACGGTGTGGCACCCGTGACCTTCTCCCAGCCGGCGGTAAGCCATTCATACCCCACATAGAGACGCAGCACGAGCCAGATCCAGCTCGCCTTGGCGCTCTTGAAATAAGCCGCAATGGCGGTCATATTCATCCTCCTCGATTGTCCTGAAATTTTGCTAGTGTCCGAAGTGATTCAGTGTACTCAATTTTATCGTACATTGAGAATCGTTTTCAAACCATCCCTCCAATGGCTTAATCAAGGGGCTAGGGTGTATGCAGGAAGTCGCCCGCGGCCGGTGTATCCTAGAAGGGAGGGGGCTGGCACATGCGGGCGGTTGTACAGCGAGTAGAGCGAGGTTGCGTGCGGGTCGCGGGAGAAGTAGTCGGACAGATCAGCCGTGGCTATGTAGTACTCTTGGGTGTTGCCAAGGAGGATGACGCGGCGGCAGCCGACTACCTGGCCGAGAAGGTGGCGGGCCTGCGGGTCTTCGAGGACGAGGAGGGTAAAATGAACCGCTCGCTCCTGGAGGTCGGGGGGGCGGTTTTGGCGATCAGCCAGTTCACGCTATACGGCGACGTCCGCCGGGGCCGGCGGCCGGGTTTCGACCGGGCGGGCCGGCCGGAGCAGGCCGAGCCGCTCTACGAGCGGTTCGTGGCGCGGTTAAGGGAGTTGGGCGTGCCGGTCGAGACGGGCAAGTTCCAAACGCACATGTCGGTGGAGTTGGTCAACGACGGGCCGGTCACGATTCTGGTGGACTCGGAGAAATTATTCTGAATATTGCGGAGCAGCCCCCGACCCAACCGGGGTGTATGAGCGACAACGATCACGGTTTCCAGATGTGACGACACCCCATATACTAAAGGAGGCCATCTGCTGGATGTTGCCTCCAGCAGATGGCCACCGTTTGGTTACAGTTCGACAAGGTTTCCGTGACGGAAGAACATCGTCGGTTCCAAGCTGCCGTCGCTACTCCGGCGACCAACGACAGATGCCGTCACTGTCTCGCCATCTTCGTCGATATCACCCGCAAAGTCGACGCGAAGGGTGTCCAGGGGAGAATAACTGTCAACGCCGCGGAACGTGCACGACCGGGGGCCAAGAGTGATCTGCTGGGAAAAGATGATCTGCTCACCGTCGGCGCCCAAAGGGCACCGCACGACGACGACACTTACGGACCTGGTGAAGGCAGTGCGGTTATTCAGCGAAATGCATGCAATATTCGGGAAACCGTCGGTGCCGACTGTGGTGGCTGGAACTTCGAAAATCCCGGTGGTGAGCTTGGCCATTGCTGCATCTCCTTTCTGCGATGACACCAACAAACGGGGCCGGTGCCAGTATATGCTGTGTTCACCGGAAACGTTACACCCCTGGCCTGGAGGTGGGCAGAAGCGGCAGCCTCCCTGGCGGTCCCTCCTGGTAGACTCGGAGAAGACGTTCAAAGTGGGGCAGGGGGGATGCAGCATGGATCCACGCAGACGGATTGAGGAGCGCTCGTTAAACGCCTTGCCGGCTCTTCAGACCTTCGTCTACGATGGCTGGCTGTTGCGATTCGCAAATGGGTTCACCAAGCGGGCCAATTCCATAAACCCCCTGTATGACTCACAACTACCCCTGGAAGTGAAAGTTGCGGAATGTGAGCGGTTGTATGCCGACCAGGGACTCCCGGTGGTTTTCAAGCTGACCCGCTTTTCATCGCCGGCTAACCTCGACACCGTCTTGGACGAAAGGGGCTACACCCGGCAGAGTCCTACCAGCGTGCAATTGCTGGACCTGGAGAGCGTGGAGCCGGCAGCGACGACTGGTGTGGCAGTCTATGAGCGGGTGAGCGACCACTGGCTTCGGGCGTTTGCCGAGATGAACCAGATCAAAGCCGGGAACAGACCGGTGTTGGCGCAAATGCTCCAGAACCTGATTCCGCCGGCGTGCTTCATGTTGCTGAGGGAGGATCAGCAGGCCGTCGCCTGCGGCCTGGGCGTGCTGGAGGACGAGTATCTCGGACTTTTCGACATCGTCACCAGCCCGGCTTACCGGAACCAGGGGCTCGGAGCGCAACTCGTGCGCAATCTCCTCACGTGGGGGAAGGCGCGGGGGGCAAGCACCGCCTACCTGCAGGTCGTGGCGGATAACCTGCCGGCGCTTCGCTTGTACGCCAAGTTGGGCTTCAAGGAAGCGTATCAGTATTGGTACCGGGTCCGTCAGACGCCTTCCCGCCAGGAGCCGTGACCCCAGCGACTTGGATACAGCCCGCCGGGCGGTTATACTGGAGAGCAAGCAGAGCGGCCCAACCGGCCGCAAGGGGTGTTTTCATGACTGTTCAGATCTACTCCCGCGAGTTGGGGGATTTCGCCACCAACTGCTACATCGTCGCCTGCCCCCAGACCAACGCCTGCGCCGTGATCGACCCCGGGGTACCCGACCCCTGGGTGAAGCGGACGCTAGCGGACCACGGGCTGAAGCCGGTGGCGATCATTCTGACCCACGGGCACCTGGACCATATCGGCGGCGTCGCCTGGGTCCGGGAATTCACCGGTGCGCCCGTGCTCGTACATACCGCCGACGCGCCGATGCTGACCGACCCGGTGCGCAACGGCAGCGCGGCGTTCGGGGGGCTGGTGACGGCGCCGCCGCCGGACCGGCTACTCGCCGACGGCGAAACGATCACGGTGGGCAAGCTGGAACTGCAGGTGCTCCACACGCCGGGCCATACGCCGGGCGGCATCTGCCTGTACATCCGGGACGGGGGACACCTGATCACGGGCGATACCCTGTTCGCCGGCTCCATCGGCCGGACCGACCTGCCGGGCGGCAGCTTTGAAACGCTGATCCGGTCCATCCGGGAGAAACTCCTCACCCTGCCCGACGAGACGACGGTCTACCCCGGGCACGGTCCTGCCACCTCCATCGGCGACGAGCGAGCGTATAATCCGTTTCTCTAGCGGCTGTCGCCTGCCGCACCAGCGTTACGAACGCTTGACAGAAGATGTTCGCTATGCGAAAATTGATCCGAACTTAATGCCGTTAAGTATTTTTTTAACGCGGAGGTGTCCGATTGGACGCCGAATCCACGTCCCCATTTATCCCGCGGTTGGAAGATGCCTTTAACCGGGTCGTCCGGCACATGGCCTCGGCCAACCTGTCCAACCAGACCGTGGCTCCGGGACCCATACTCTCCGGTAGCCAGCGCATCGTGCTCAGGGCCCTGGTGAACGACGGCGCCTGTCAGGTGTCGGAGGTGGCGAATCACCTCGGCGTCACCCTCAGCGCGGCCACGGGGCTGGTAGACCGGCTGGTGAAAGCCAAACTGGTCACCCGGGACCGGGACCTGAAAGACCGACGGGTCGTCTGGGTAAAAGTCACCCCGGACGGTGAGGAGGCCGTAAAGGCGGCCGAGGCCCGGCGCCGGGCCGCTCTCCAGGGGATGGTCAGAAACCTGTCGGAGCAAGATCTCGCTGACCTGTGCCAGATTTTAGAGAAAATCGGGATGCCCTAACCACAAAACCCCGGATTTCCGGGGTTTTCTGCATTTTTCAGAACCCCCGGTTGCTATATACTAAAGGACGAGGTGGAGCGCCCTTGCCTGAAGCGGTACTTACGAGCAACGTTTCTCTGTTTACCACCGACCTGACCCAGCTGGGACACGTCTTTTTCCCCGGCGGCGACATTGTGGTGCCGCCCGTGGGCGAGTCCGTGCCGGATGCGCCCTGGACTGTGGATGTTTCGGCCGTGCCGGTGGACAGCGACGGCCTCCGGTGGCGGGTCACCCTGCGGGCGACCGGCCCGGCGGGGCAGCGGGAGGCGACCGGCGGCCTGACCCGCGACCCGGTCGAAAGCCCCCGGACTTTCGAGCACCGGCTGCGGCGGATGGCCAAAGGGCTCCTGGTGGACGTGCTGGGCGACCTGCGGGGCTTCCGGCCCGGCTGGGGCATTCTGACCGGCGTCCGGCCTACCAAGCTGGCCCACCAGATGCTGGACCAGGGTGTGGCTGACCCGGCGGCCGAACTCGTGCAGGATTACCGGCTCAGCCCGGAGAAAGCGGCTCTGGTCACCGGGGTGGCCCGGCTCCAGCGGCCTTACCTGAACCAGGACCCCCGGGCGATTTCGATTTACGTGGGCATCCCGTTCTGCCCGACCATTTGCTCGTTCTGCTCGTTCTCCATTTACCCGATTCTGGAGCACCGGAGCCGGGTGCCGGCCTTTCTGGAAGCCCTGGGTCGGGAGATGGAGATCATGGGGCAGGCGATTCGCGACCTGGGCCTCCGGGTTCAGTCGATCTACTTCGGCGGCGGGACGCCTACCAGTCCGGCCGACGACGACTTCGCCTGGATGCTCGCAAAAACGGCCGACACGCTCCTGAAAGACCAGCAGCCCGAGGAGTACACCGTCGAGGGCGGGCGGCCGGAGACGTTCACCCGGGCCAAGCTCGACGCCATGGCGCAGTTCGGCGTCAACCGGGTCAGCGTAAACCCCCAGACGACCGTGCAGGCCACGCTGATGCACCTGGGGCGCATCCACACGGTCGAGAAGTTCTACCGAGCGTACGATCTGGTACGCAGTCACCCCCACGGGTTTACCGTCAACTGCGACATCATCATCGGGCTGCCGGGCGAAGGGCCGGACGAGGTGGCCTACACCCTGGCCGACATGCGGCGGCTGGCGCCCGATAATCTCACGGTCCACACGCTGGCGATCAAGCGCGGATCCCGGCTTCACCAGGCGGAGGACGCGGCTACCGAGGCGCTCCGGGCGCTGACGCCCGCCGAGGCGGAATCACTGGTGGCAGAAGCGGCCCGGACGGCGGCGCAAATGGGCCAGCACCCTTACTACCTATATCGGCAGAAGTTCATGGTGGGCAGCCTGGAGAACGTGGGCTACTGCCTGCCCGGCAAGGAGTCAATCTATAACATTCAGATGATGGAGGAGCGCCAGACCGTCGTGGGCCTGGGCGGCGGAGCGGCCTCCAAGTGGTACCGGCCGCTGGGCGGTTACAGCGGCTGGCAGGTTCAGGCTCCGCACAACCCGAACGACCCGGTAAGCTACACCGAGCGGGTCGAATCACTGGCCCGGCGCAAGGCAGACGAACTAAAACTCATCTATGGAAGCGATATTGACCCATCATAATTGGAGGTTTTGGTGTGACCTTCCAGCGCATCGCAGTCATATACAACCCCCATTCGGGCCGGCCGCGGGAGCGGCAGTCCGAAGTTGACCGGTTCACGGCCCAATTGCGGGCGGCAGGTCGCACCGTGCTCATCGCCCCCACAGCGCACCCCGGGCACGCCACCGGGCTGGCAAGGGAAGCCGTGGCCACCGGCTGTGACCTGGTGGTCGCCCACGGCGGCGACGGCACCATGAACGAGGTGCTGCAGGCGGTGGCGGGCACCGAGGCCACCCTGGGCTTCTGGCCCGGCGGCACGGCGAATGTGCTCGCCGCAGAACTGAAGTTCCCCTCCCGGGCGGACGACGTGGTGGAGCGAATCTTGGCGGGCCAGGTCCGGCGGGTGACGGCCGGCCGGGCCAACGACCGGTACTTCCTGCTTATGGCCGGCATCGGGCTCGACGCCGCCGTGGCGGCCTCCGTTGATCCGCTGATGAAGCAGCGGTTCGGCAAGGCGGCGTTTGGACTGTCGGCCATGAAGTTCGTCCGGAACTGGCACCTGCCGCCGTTTCTGGTCGAACTGGACCGTGAGCTGATGCCGGCCCGGTTCGTGGTGGCCGGCAACGCCCATTCGTACGGCGGCGGCTTCCAGATCACGCCGCAGGCCGACCTGTCGGAGCCGTGCCTCGACCTCTGCATCTTCACGCAGGAGTTGCGGATGGATTACCTGCAGATCGCCCTGGCGGCGGTGGCCGGCCGGCATCTGCGCATGGCGGGGGTTACGTACCGGAAAGTCCGGCGGGTCCGGATTCTCGGCGACCAGGTGCCGGTCCAGCTTGACGGCGAGGTGACCGGGAGCCTGCCGCTCACCCTGGAGGCGGTGCCGGGGAGTCTCAAGTTGCTGGTTTAGCATGTTGCTCCGCAAAAATTACTCGCCTCCCGACATTTTGCTCCGCAACAACCACACTTGCCTTCCGGCAAGTTGCTCCGCAAAAATATAGTTGCCTCCCGGCATTTTGCTCCGCAAACACACACGTGCCTACAGGCCCGTTGCTCCGCAAAAGCCTGCCGGCCACCACGGCGGCCAACCTCCGGTTGCCGCGGTCTGCCGGCCACCACGGCGGCCAACCTTCGGTTGGCCGCGACTTGACAGGTATCATTCATTTTCGGTAGAATTCGACCCAAAGGCTATGAAGGGGATTAGTATCTGCAGGCGCCCTCGCAGAGAGCCCGCCACCTGGTGAAAGGCGGGCAGGGAAGGCAGCGGAGAAGCACGCTCCGGAGCCGTGCCGCTGAACGGCCTCAGGCCGATAGGCTGCGTCGGGGGAGTCCGCCCGTTATCAGGGGACGGGGCCGGCAACGGCCCTCAAAGTGGAAGCTTGCTGTCAAGGTGAGCTTCAACGTGGGTGGCACCGCGAGCAAAACGCTCGTCCCATGACTGGGATGAGCGTCTTTTTTTATGAGCAGGAGGGGAACTATGGCCATACAGGCACCCAAGGGGTTCAACGATTTCGTTCCCGGCGAACAGTTCGGCTGGCGGGATACATACCGGTGGCAGAAGCTGGAGGAGATGTTCCGGGAAGTCTGCCACATCTACGGCTACCAGGAGATGCGCCCGCCGATGATCGAGTTCGTGGACCTGTTCGTCCACGGCGTTGGGGCGACTACGGACATCGTCACCAAGGAGATGTTCAACATCGTGCCCCGGGGCGATGATCCCGACCCCCGCCGCATGGCCATGCGCCCCGAGTTCACCGCTGGCATGGTGCGGACTTACCTGGAGAACGGCCTGGCCAACCAGACCCAACCCACAAAGATCTACGCCTTCGGTCCGGCCTTCCGCTACGAGAACGTGCAGAAAGGGCGCTTCCGCGGCTTCCACCAGATCGACGTGGAAATCTTCGGCGCCCAGGACCCGGCGGCGGATGCCGAAGTGATCAAGCTGGGCCTCGATGTCGTGGCCCGGTTCGGCCTGACCGGCCTCAGGGTCAACGTCAACTCCATCGGCTGCCCCAACTGCCGGCCCCGGTACCGGGAGGCGCTGCAGGCCCACTTCCGGCCGCACCTGCACGAGCTGTGCGAGGACTGCAACACCCGCATCGACAAGAACCCCCTGCGGCTCCTGGACTGCAAGAAAGACGCCCGCCACCCCGCAGCGAAGACCGCCCCCATCGGCCTCGACTACCTCTGCGACGAGTGCAAGGCCCACTGGGAGGGTCTCAAGGCTAACCTGGACGCCCTGGGCGTGCAGTGGCAGGTCGACCCCCGCATCGTCCGGGGCCTCGATTATTACACGAAGACGGTCTTCGAAGTGCTGCACCCGAAACTGGGCGCCCAGTCCACGCTCTGGGGCGGCGGCCGGTACGACGGGCTCATGGAAGTCGTCGGCGGCAAGCCCACGCCGGGCGTCGGCTTCGGCATGGGCATGGAGCGGGTCCTCATGGTGCTCGACGAGACCGGCTTGCTGGACGCCTTCAGGGAACGGCCCCGGATGGACGTATTCATCGCCACGCTGGGCGAGGCGGCCCGGCCGGTGGGGCTGAAGCTGCTCTACGACCTGCGTGCCGCTGGCCTCTCCGCCGACGTCGATTATCTGGGCCGTTCGCTCAAAGCCCAGATGAAATACGCCGGCCGCATGAACGCCCGGTACGTGGTGATTCTCGGGGACGATGAAGTGAACAAGGGCGCGGCCGCCGTCAAGGATATGGATGCCGGGACGCAAGGGGAAGTCGCCCTCACGGAACTGGCCCGTCATTTTGGCAAGTAGTTGAAACGGTGAAAGTTTAGGAGGCTGCTTTCCATGACCGAACCGATTCAAGGCATGAAGCGGACCCATTATTGTGGGGAAGTGACCGAGGCGCTGGTGGGCCAGTCGATTACGCTGAACGGCTGGGTGCAGCGCCGCCGTGACCTGGGCGCACTGATTTTTATCGACCTGCGGGACCGGAGCGGCATCGTCCAGGTGGTGTTTGACTCGGAGGCCGCCGCCGAAGTCTTCCAGAAGGCCGAGCAGGTGCGCAGCGAGTTCGTGCTGGCCATTCGGGGCAAACTCGCCCTGCGGGCGCCGGAGGCGGTCAACAAGACCATGGCCACCGGGCAGTTCGAACTCCGGGCGGAAGAACTCCGGATTCTGAACCCGGCCAAGACCCCGCCGTTCTACATTCAAGACGAAGTGGACGCCGACGAACTGCTCCGGCTGAAGTGGCGCTACCTCGACTTGCGCCGCCCGGAGATGCAGAAGAGCCTGATTCTCCGGCACCGGGTCGCCAAGACCACCCGGGACTTCTTCGACGCCCACGGCTTCCTCGAAATTGAGACGCCCATGCTGACCAAGTCTACCCCGGAAGGCGCCCGGGACTATCTCGTTCCCTCCCGGGTCAACCCCGGCAAGTTTTACGCCCTGCCCCAGTCCCCGCAGCTGTTCAAGCAACTCTCGATGGTGGCCGGCCTCGACCGGTATTTCCAGATCGTCCGCTGCTTCCGGGACGAGGACCTGCGGGCCGACCGGCAGCCGGAGTTCACCCAGATCGACGTCGAGATGTCCTTCGTCGAGCGGGAC
The DNA here is from genome assembly GCA_036504075.1 of Symbiobacteriaceae bacterium. Classification (GTDB taxonomy): domain Bacteria; phylum Bacillota; class Sulfobacillia; order Symbiobacteriales; family Symbiobacteriaceae; genus DASXVX01. The sequence goes on from DASXVX010000076.1 coordinate 44,728, forward strand.
GACGTCCTGGCCATGATGGAAGGGCTGACCGCGAAGATCTTCAAGGATGCGCTGGACGTCGATATCAAGCTGCCGCTGCCGCGGATGACCTGGGCTGACGCCATGGCCCGCTTTGGTTCGGACAAGCCCGACCTCCGCTTCGGCATGGAGTTCGTGGACATCACCGACATCGCCGCCGGCTGTGGTTTCAGCGTCTTCAAGAACGCCGCCGAGACCGGCGGGCAGGTGAAGGGCATCCGGGTTCCCGGCTGCGCCGGCTACTCCCGCAAGCAGATCGACGAGCTGACCGAAGTGGCCCGGACATACAAGGCCAAGGGGTTGGCCTACATCGGCATCGCCGAGACCGGCGAACTCAAGTCCAGCTTCACCAAGTTCCTGACCGAAGCCGAGACCCAGGCCATGGTTAGCCGGCTGGAGGGCAAGCCGGGCGACCTGCTGCTCTTCGTGGCCGATCAGCCCATGACCCTGGCGGCGGCCCTGGGCGCCCTCCGCCTGGAGATGGGCGGCCGGCTGGGGCTCCGGACTCCCGGCGTCTTCAGCCTGCTCTGGGTCGTCGACTTCCCGCTGCTGGAATGGGACGAGGAGGAGGGTCGCTTCGTGGCGGTTCACCATCCGTTCACGTCGCCGCATCCCGAAGATCTCCCGAAGATCTTCGACCCGGCGGTCGGCCGGGAAGAGATGGGGACGCTCCGGGCCAACGCCTACGACATGGTGCTGAACGGCGTCGAGCTGGGCGGCGGCTCCATTCGAATCCATCAGCGGCCGCTCCAGAACCGGATGTTCGAGCTGCTGGGCATGACGCCGGAGGATACCCAGAACCGGTTCGGCTTCCTGCTGGACGCTTTTGAGTACGGCGCCCCGCCCCACGGCGGCCTCGCTTTCGGCCTGGACCGCTTTGTGATGCTGCTGGCGGGCCGGCAGTCCATCCGCGACGTCATCGCTTTCCCGAAGACCGCCAAGGCCACCGACCTCATGACCGATGCGCCAAGCGACGTCTCGGCCAAGCAACTGCGGGAGTTGCACATCAAGCTCGCCGAATAGCGCACATAAACGCCAATGGCAAAAACCGGCCGCCGCAGCGAAAGCCAGCGGCGGTCTGGCTTTGCGGGCGTGATAAACGGGACTGATTATGTCAAGCCTTGTTTTCGGCAGACGAGATTGCTATCATGAAAACCGAGGCGAAGGCATAAGCTATAAGCACTCCCTGCTGTGTGCGTGATCTGGCCGGTACGAAATGACCTAACAGCATTTCGTCGGGAGCCCGGACTTCGAAGGTGGCCTGAACGCCCCCGCAACCCTTCGGGGACCTGCGTCAGGGGACTCAGAAAGCCAACGGGAGGGCACCCACCTGCCATAGGCAGGTTCATTCTCTACCGGGACACGGCATGGTGGGGGTACCTTTAACGACACCCGCAAGGGTGTCGTTCAGCATGTCCACGGCTGTCCTTTACACCTCCCGGAGTGATTGGGTAGAATAGGTCTTGCACGCGTCTACATACGACTAAGGAGGTCGTCGTTTTGGCCAGCGATAAGGTTATGCAGTTTGGCACCGGGAACTGGAACGCGGAGGTGGAAGGCTCCGCCACCCCGGTGGTGGTCGATTTTTGGGCGGTCTGGTGCGGCCCTTGCCGCATGATCGCTCCCATCGTGGAGGAACTGGCCGGCGAATACGACGGCAAAGTCAAGTTCGGCAAGCTGAACGTCGACGAGAACCAGGCCGTGGCCGCCAAGTATGGCGTCATGTCCATTCCGACCCTGCTGGTCTTTAAGAACGGCCAGCCGGCGGAGCGGATCGTCGGGTTCCAGCCGAAGAAGGATCTGAAAGCAAAGATCGACGGCGTTCTCGTGCAAGCGTAGGCGCCAGGGAAACCGACCTGCGGCCGGGCAAATTCGCCCGGCTGCTTTTGTTTCGGACCGAATTAGCAGGCAAACCCTGTTGAAAGACGAACTTCTTACGTGTAATGAAATTCGAGGAGGGTGTGTGCCGGCTATGAAGATTATTGACCTCCGTAGCGATACAGTGACCGTCCCCACGCCGGAAATGCGACTCGCCATGTTCGAAGCAGAAGTGGGCGACGATGTGTACGGCGAGGACCCCACGGTGAACCGGTTGGAGGTTGAAGCGGCCGCCCTGCTGGGCAAGGAGGCCGCCCTGTTCGTGCCCACCGGCACCCAGGGCAACCAGGTGGCGATTCTCTCGCACACGAACCGGGGCGAAGAGGTGGTCATGGAGGCCGATAGCCACATCTTCTTTTATGAGGTGGCGGGCATAGCGGCCCTCTCGGCCTGCCAGACCCGCCCGGTACCGGGCGTGCGGGGCGTCATGGACCCGAACAAAGTCGAGGCTGCCATCCGCGGCGAGAACATCCACTTCCCGCGTACCGCCCTGGTCTGCGTGGAGAACACGCACAACCGGGCCGGTGGCTGCGTGGTGCCCCTGGCGAACCTGCGGGAGATCGCCGCCATCGCACACGGACACGGAATTCCCGTTCACATGGACGGTGCCCGGGTCTTTAACGCTGCAACCGCCCTGGGCGTCCCCGTGGCGGAAGTGGTGGCTCCGGTAGACTCGGTGATGTTCTGCCTCTCCAAGGGCCTCTCAGCCCCCGTAGGCTCCATGCTGGTGGGCAGCAAGGACTTTATTGCCCGGGCCCGCAAGAACCGCAAGCTCCTGGGCGGGGGCATGCGGCAGGCGGGCATTCTGGCCGCCGCCGGTCTACTGGCGATTCGGACGATGGTGAACCGGCTGGCCGAGGACCATGCGAACGCCCAGACGCTGGCCAAGGGGCTGGCGACCATCGCGGGCCTGAGCGTGGACATGGAGTCGGTGCAGACGAACATGGTCATGTTTGACGTTCTCGATCCCCGCTGGGACGCGGCTACGCTGGCCGGTGCCGTCAGCCGTGCCGGCACGCTCTGCAACGGCATGGCGGCCCGCCGCATCCGGCTGGTAACCCACAAGGACGTTACGGCGGCCGATATCCCCGAAGCGCTGGACCGGATCGAACGGGTGTTAAAGGCGGGACCCGACGCCGGTACCAAGGCGGTCGTGTACGGCTAGCCAGTGCCGCAACAGCAACGCAACCCCACCGGTCTGGTGGGGTTGCTAGAATTTTGTCGTTACCGCTTGATGGAGAAGGCGCTGACCCCGACGCCGCCGACGTACCCGTGCTCCGCCGAAGCCACGCTCGCCATCGCCAGCAGCGACACGATCACCAGGGCCAGAACTACCAACTTCTTCACGAAAACTCCTCCTCCGGTTTTTCGCTCCCAGCGAAACTTGATCCGGCAAGAAGGGGCCGCTTAGGCCCCCGCCTGCCGTAGGCTGTGAATTTCGCGTCGTAAGGCGCCCGCGTCGTTGATGAGACGGGAGTCCTTGGCATCGGACGCGTAGCGCAACGCTACGTCCGCCAGTGCCGAGGCGCTTTCCAGGTTCCGCTGTTTCAGGGCCACAGTGGCGGCGATCCAGGCTGTTTGAGAGCGCTCTTCCGCCGTGATGGATTCGTCCCGCTCTCCCCGTCGGAAGATGGACTCACAGAGGCTGGCGGCTTCTGCATCCCGGCCTTCGATCGTGGCCAGGAAGGCTTCGCCCAACGCCTGGTGAGTCTGATCGACGGGGTCTTTCACGAGGGGCTCGGCTTCAGCCAGGCATTCGGCTGCTTCGCCCGGCCGCTTCATGTAGCAGAAAAGCCAGGCGAGGTTCTGCAGACCCTTGCACAGGAGCGTGGGAAGCTCGTCCCGTCGAAAGCAAGTCAGCGCCTTTTGGTAAGCTGCGACGGCGCCTTCAAGATCCCGCCGCTGGCGGAGGGTAAGAGCCCGGTAGAAATGGGCCTTCCCTTCACCCATGGAGAGTTCCGGATACTTCGGGTGTAGTTCGGCTAGAAAGTGATCGAACTGTTCCAGGGCAACATGCGTGTCGCCAAGTTCACGGGTAACCATGCCGAGATGAAAACGGATCTGACCCAGGAGCTTGAGCGGTTCCGAGGCAGTCCATGACGCGAGGGCTGCTTCGGCCAGATGGCGGGCCGCGAACAGGTCCCGCTTGCCAAACGCCGTGTGCGACCCCATGAGCATCAATCGAGGGGTTTGTGGCCCTTCCGCTTTGAGCCGCCCGAACTCTTTCCACGCCGCGTCCCACTGGCGGGATTCAATGAGTCCGAGCAGGTGGTTCAGGTCGAGCACCATCCTACTCCTCCCCGCACGTGATCACATCCACATTACCAATATCAGGCAAAAATGCCAGCGAGTCAAGTAAACGATATCGACCTAAAACGAAATATTTATCGACAAAGACCTCTATTTGGCAAATAATAGTCTGGCTAGTCTGATGATGAATGAAATCAGGTGCCGGCAGGCACGCTGTGCCCTGGAGGTGGAATGCGTGTCCCGTTACTTTTTCGGCGTCGCCCCACCTACGGCCATGGAGGCCCGCCTGGAGGTCTTTCGGGGGCGGTGGGGCCATCCACACCACGATGTCGAGCCACACGTCACCGTGAAGGCCCCATTCGTCTGGAACCAGGAACCGGCGCTGGTGCTCGGGCCGGTCCGCATGGCCTGTAACGGCCTGCTTCCCTTCCCCGTCCGGCTGGGGGCGCCCGCCCGGTTTCCGGACGCAGGGGTGCTCTTCCTGTCTGTGGAGAGCGAAGGGCTGCCGCTGTTGCACCGGGCGGTGGTGGAGGCCCTGGCGGGCCTCGTTGAGCAGGATCGGCGCGGCCACGAGGGGGAGGGGTACCATCCCCACCTGACGCTGGCGGTCAGCCGGTTCGGAATCGACCCGGCCGGGCTGGCCGCCATGGAACGGGAGGCAGCCCTTGAGCTGGCGGGCCTGGAGCCGTTCACCGTCCGCTCGTTGCGCTGCTACTGCCGGAATGGGGGCCGAGATCGGTGGGAGCCGCTTTGCGACCTGCCGCTGGGATAATGGGAGCGGCTTGAGCGCATCTGCTATAATGGACAAAGTTGTTTGCAAGCGCTAGAGAGATGGAAGTGGGCCTGACATGGCAAGGGTTCAATTAATCGCCACCGCGCCGATGGGGCTGGAGGCGCTGGTCGCACGGGAAGTAAAAGATTTGGGCTACGAGCCTGAAACGGAGAACGGGCGAGTGACTTTCTGGGGGGACGAACTGGCGATCTGCCGGGCCAACCTCTGGCTGCGCACCGCCGACCGGGTGCTGGTGAAAATGGGGGAGTTCTCCGCCACCACGTTTGACGCGCTCTTCGAGGGGACCAAGGCGCTTCCGTGGGAAGAATGGATTCCCGCCGACGCCGTCTTCCCGGTGGAGGGGCGGTCGCACAACTCGCAGCTTTCCAGCGTGCCGGCCTGTCAGGGCATCGTCAAAAAGGCGGTGGTAGAGAAGCTGAAGCAGAAGCACGACCTGGACTGGTTCCCCGAAATCGCGGGGAAATACGTCATTGAAGTGGCGCTGTCAAAAGATGTCGCTACGCTGACGCTCGACACGACCGGCCCGGGCCTGCACAAGCGGGGCTATCGCAAGCTGGCGGCGGTGGCGCCGATTAAAGAGACGTTGGCGGCGGCCATGATTCTGCTCTCCCGCTGGCATCCCGAGCGCCCGTTCATGGACCCGTGCTGTGGGTCGGGGACCATCCCCATCGAGGCCGCGCTGATCGGCCACAACATCGCCCCGGGCCTGAACCGGCCGTTTTCGGCGGCAGAGTGGCCGCGGGTCTCCCCCGCACTTTGGACGGAGGCACGGGACCAGGCCATGGACCTGGCAGACTGGGACCGGCCCATGGAGATCCGCGGCTCCGACGTGGACGCGGGGGTGCTGGAGCTGGCCGAACACGCCGCAAAAGCCGCGGGGCTGACCGCCTCCGTCACGTTCGAGCGGAAGGCGATCACGCAGATCCGGCCGGAACGGCCTTACGGCTACCTGATCACCAACCCGCCTTACGGCGAGCGGATGGGTGAACGGGAGGCGGTGGAGGAGCTGTACCGGGACATGGGCCGGATTTTTCGGAGCCTCGACCAGTGGTCCGTCTTCGTCATCACGGCGGACAAGAATTTCGAGAAGTTCTACGGGCGCCGGGCCGACAAGAAACGGAAGCTGTTCAACGGCCGGATTGAATGCGACCTCTACCAGTACCTGGGCAAATATCACGCCCGTCCGGTACCGTTCGCCCAGGCCTGAGGCGGGAAGCGGCGGCAAAAATGGCAGCCGCCCGTCCGGACACTGCCGGCGGGCGGCTCGCTTGCTGGCTGCTGCGACTACTTGAAGCCCATTCCCGCCTTCTCCCCGGTGGCGGACATGCCGATGCCAACGATGGAAGCATAGGGCAGAATAATGCGGTGCTTCTGCGCCCCGGCCTTGTGGTCAAACGCGATGTACGCCTCCGTGCAGACGGGCTGCCCTTCCAGCCGAAGGGTGATGCCGTCACGCAGGAGGATGTCGGTATAGACCTCCGGCGCACCTTCCTCTTTGGCGAAAGCTTCGGCGAGTTTCGGGAGCTCCTCCGTGAAGAACTTTGCGGACAGTTGTTCGGCCATGCGCTTCCCCTCCTCATTAGTTGCAGTTGTTCATATTATCCTGAACGTTCGAGATCTTGCCTGGATATCCCTGCACAAGGGTTTCGGGTTTTCGTTCCCGAATCGAATCGGTACTACACTGGACCGGTGACCCGGCCCCGGGACGGGCCGGGGAAAGGGAGTGGCTCCGTGGACCTCTTCGAGTATGCCCGCAAGCAGCAGTTGGCCGCACAGGCGCCGCTGGCTGCCCGCATGCGTGCGCAGACGCTGGACGAGTACGTAGGGCAGGAGCATATTCTGGGACCCGGCAAGTTTCTGCGCAAGGCGCTTCAGGCCGGACAGCTGCCGTCCTGCATCCTGTTCGGACCGCCGGGCACCGGCAAGACCACCCTGGCCCGGCTGGCGGCCAACCTGGTGGAAGCCCACTTTGAGCAAATGAACGCCGTCACCTCCGGCGTGCCGGATATCCGGCGGATTGTGGACGAGGCGAAGACCCGCATGGGCCAGTATGGCCGGCGGACCATCGTCTTCATCGACGAAATCCATCGGTGGCGCAAGGACCAGCAGGATGCCCTGCTGCCGCATGTGGAGGAAGGACTCATCACGCTAGTCGGGGCGACCACACAGAACCCGCTGGTCAGCGTTAACGCCCCACTGGTGAGCCGGACCCGGATTTTCGAATTGAAATCACTGGCCGACGCCGATGTCCAAAAACTGTTGGAGCGGGCGCTGGTCCTGCCGGGCCGCGGCCTGGGGAACTATAACGCCACGGTCGAGCCTGCGGCCATGGGGCACCTGGTCCGCACGGCGGGCGGCGACGCCCGGACGGCCCTGAACGCCCTCGAACTTGCGGTGACGCTCACCGAGCCGGAAGCCGAAGGCCGGCGGGTCGTGACCCTTTCGACTGCGGAAGAGGCGCTGCTCAAGCGGGCGGTGGTGTACGACCAGGACGGGGACGAGCATTATCACGTGTCCAGCGCCTTGATCAAATCCATTCGCGGATCGGACCCGGATGCGGCGGTTTACTGGCTGGCCCGCATGCTTTACGCCGGGGAGGACCCCCGGTTCGTGGCCCGGCGGCTGGTGATATCGGCGGCGGAGGATATCGGCCTGGCGGACCCGCAGGCGCTGGTATTGGCCCAGGCGGCGGCGGATGCCGTCTCGTTCGTGGGAATGCCCGAAGGCCGGATTCCCCTGGCCGAGGTGACGATTTACCTGGCCTGTGCGCCCAAGTCCAACACGGCCTACATGGCCATCGACCGGGCGATGGGACTGATCGGGCGGGAGCACACGCCGCCAGTGCCCATCCACTTGAAGGATTCAGGCTACGGCAGCGGTGAGCGGCTGGGCTACGGCAAGGGCTACCTCTATCCGCACGACTTTGCCGCCGGCTGGGTATCACAGCGGTATCTGCCCGAAGGTGTGGATGGGCCGCTCTGGCAGCCCGGCGTCCGGGGCCGGGAAGAAGTGCTTGCACGGGTGGTCCGGGAGCGGCGGGCGACGCCGTCGCAGCAGAACCCCCGCCTGACCGACAAGTAGCGTGTTCTCCGTCCTTAGTCATGCCGCAGGGCTGGACTAAGCATACGACCCGAGAAACGGGCGATTGCGGGGTCCGCCGAGATTGGTACAAATGGCGGATGGAGGGGACGGGGGGAGTGTGTTACGTTAGTAACGAAGAGATTTCCAAACAAGGGGGGCGCGCCAGATGACACCTGGCACGGTACAAACAGGACGCCAGGCGGTTGAGGCCGCCGTTTCGCGGTTTTTCCACATGCTCAACACGCACTGCCTCGCGAACGTGTCACCGTTGCTGACTTCCGACGTGGAACTGCAGGCCGACCAGGCCATGAAGGGGCTGGAAGCGGTTAACGGCTACTTCAAGTGGCTCTGGGACAGCTATCCCAGCCTGGCGTTCCGGGTGGAGTCGATGATCATCGACGGCACAAGCGTGGCGGCGGAAGTGACGTACCAGGACGGGCCCGCCAAAGAAGGCGCCCGGTGCTTCGTCTTCCAGATGCGCGGTGAACTGCTTCGCCGGATCCGCTGCTACTAGCGTTCCGGTGGCACCCTGTCGGCGGTGGCTGATACGTGAAAGATCCGCAGCGCTGTGCTGCGGGTCTTTGCATTGCCGCCTGATGCTCAAGCCAGGCACGCTTCCAGTTCGCGAATGATTTCATGCCGGTCGAGGCCCTTGCCAATGAAGACAAGGCGGGAGTTCGGCTCGTCTTCGGCCCACGGGGCGCCGGGCTCGAAGCCATGGCGATCGCCGACCTGGTGCATGATCACCCGAATGTCCGGGATGTCCGATACATACAGGATCCCCTTGCCCCGCAGGACGCTCACCGGCAGCCGGCACAGGTAGGCGTTCAGCCGGTCGGCGTCAAACGGCCGGCCGGTGACGTACGAGACCGCCGTGATGCCGCTCAGGTGTCCTTCATGAGGGTGCACCTCGTGGGCGTTTCCGTGGAGGTGGTCCGGGTGATCGCAGGTCGCGCCTTCACAGTGGTGATGGTCGTCCGCCAGAAGCCGGTCCGGGTCAAACCGGCCCACGCCCAGAATCAGCGCCAAATCGACCTGGGCTCCTTGCGTCCGGATAATCCGTCCGTCTTCGTTGATCGCTCGGATGGCCTGTTCGATCTCATCCAGCCGCGCCTCGCTCACCAGGTCGGTCTTGTTGAGCAGCAGCAGGTCGCCGAACTCCAACTGCGCCCGGCAGGCCGGGTCGGCCGCCAGGTTTCGGTCAAAGTTGTCGGCATCCACAACTGTGATGATGGCGTCCAGCCGGCAGACGTCGGCGACGCCGTGGCTCATAAAGGTCTGGGCAATCGGCGCCGGGTTCGCGAGGCCTGTGGTTTCGATCAGGACGTACTCCACCCGGGGCCGCCGGTCCATGAGCCGGCCAACGGCCTCCAGGAGATCCGTGCGGACGGTGCAGCAGATACACCCGTTGGCCAGTTCAATCAGTTCATCGTCGGAACCGACCACCAGGTCGCCGTCAATTGAGATTTCGCCGAACTCATTGACGATCACGCCGGCCCGCAGCCCGTGGTTGCCCCGGAGAATCTGGTTGAGCAGCGTGGTCTTTCCGGCGCCGAGGAAGCCGGTGAGGATCGTAACCGGCAGTTTGTCGGGAGTCAAGGGCGCATCACCTCCCTTCAGGATTCGCTTCCGGCGGTCCGCTCCCCTTTCCCGTATGAAAACGCAGCCCCATAGCCGGCCCACTGGATGAGTTGGCGAAACAGCCGGTCCACCATGGCGCTACCATGTTCGGCCGGGGCGCAAGAAAACACCGGCGCAAGTAGGTGCACCGGTGTTTTTGGCTATGCCTTCGGCGTCAGGGTCGCCAGGCCGTCAACGGCGAGCACGCCGCCTTCCCAGGCGATCAGCGGGTTCAAATCCAGCTCTTTGAGACCCTTCCAGGCCTCCATCAGGCGGGAGATGTTGGACAGCGTTTGGGTCAACGCCCGCAAATCCACCGGCGGCTTGCCCCGCACGCCAGCGAGCAGCGGATAGCCTTTCAGTTCCTGCAGCATCTCCAGGGCTTGTTCGGGGACGATCGGGGCCAGCCGAAACCGCACGTCCTTCAGGACCTCTGTGAAGATGCCGCCCAGGCCGGCCATGACGACCGGGCCGAATGATGGGTCAAAAACGCCGCCGGCAATGACTTCCACGCCGGGCGGGGCCATTTTCTGGATCAGCACGCCGTCGATGCGGGCGTCCGGCTCATAAAAGCGCGCGTTATTCAGCACCGCCGCGTAAGCTTCGGCCGCCGCTTCAGGCCCGACGATGGAGAGCATGACGCACCCGGCGTCAGTCTTGTGGGCGATGTGCGGCGAGACGATCTTCACCGCCACCCGGGAGCCGATCTGGCCGGCCGCCTCGGCTGCCTCCGCCGGGCTCTGCACCAGGTAGCCCGGGGCCACGGGAATCTGCCAGCGGCGCAGCACTTCGTACGTCTCCCACTCGGTCAGCTGATACCGGCCTTCCGCAAGGCAGGCTTCCGTCACCTGGTCCAGCGCCTGAAGTGCAACATCCCTGACTGCCATCAGTCGTTCCCTCCATGAAGGGCAGCGGAGACGGCCGGCGGCTGCCGGGCGATGCTGTAACGCACCATTGCCGCCAGCGCCACGGCCGCCTGGTCGGGAGAGCCGAAAGTCGGGACGCCGTTCTCTTCCAGCAACCGCCGGGCAGCAGCGACGCCGTGGCCGGCCATGAGCACCGGGAAGAACGGCTTATCCAGGCTGTGGCGCTTGATGCCGGGGAGGAGGCTCAGGAGTTCTTTGGCCATATCTTCAGCGGAGTTGAACTTCGTCGGAATGAACAGGTGAAAGACGGCGTCGATGCCGGGGTCCCGGAGGACTGCGGCGACCGCTTGCGCCACCTGCTTGGGTCCCACACCGCCGGTCATGTCGACATGGCCGTCGGGATGGCCGATGCTGGCGTACGGCGGCAGAGCAGCCTGCAGCATCGCCCGGGTCGACAGGCTGAAGGAGCCGAGCGACAGGCCGTGGTCGGACAGCCCGTCCAGGGCGTAGACTCCCGGGCCGCCGGCGTTGGTCAGCAGCCCCACCCGCCCGCCCAGGGGCAGTGGCAGCCGGTCAAAAGCGTTCAAGATCACGGTGAAGTCGTCCACCCGCGCGGTTCGGATCAGCCCGTACTGGCGAAACGCCCCGTCGTAGATGTCGTCGGTGCCGGCCAGCGCCCCGGTGTGGGACTTGGCGGCGTCCCTGCCGCCTTCTGTGCGGCCCACTTTCAGTACGACCACCGGTTTGCGCTCGGCCACCCGGCCCGCGGCCTCCAGCAAAGCCCGCGCGTTCGGGAGTCCTTCCACGTACAGACCCACGGCCCGGGTCGTCGTGTCGCGGCCTAAAAGATCAAGAATCTCGGCCATGCCGACGTCCGCCATGTTGCCGAGGCTGACAAACTTGTTGAGCCCGACCGGAAGTGGACTGGCGCCCCATTCAAGGGCCATCCACGCGCCCATGGCACCGCTTTGGGAAAGCAGCGAGATGCCGCCGGGGCGGCGGTAGACGCCGGTGAGGAACGTGGTGTCCACCCGGGAGCGGTTATCGATGATACCCACGCAGTTGGGTCCCACCAGCCGGACGCCGGCCTCGCGGCAGCCGGCTTTCAGCGCTTCCTGCCAGTCGATCCCATCGATCGTGCCGGTTTCCGAAAAACCACCGCCGATGGCGACGACCACGCGCAGGTCGCCCCGGTGGGCGGCCCGTTCACGAATGGTCTCGACCATTTCCGGAGTCGTCTTGGCCGGAACGGCGAGGATCAACATTTCCACTGGACCCGGCACGGAGGCCAGGTCCGGGTATGCGGGAACACCCAGGACTGCGGATGCCCTGGGGTTAATGACGGCAATATGGCCGGGAAAACCGGCTTCCAGCAGATTATTTAGCACCTGATGCCCCGGCTTGGCCGGGTCGCTGGATGCGCCCGCTATTGCGATGCCGCGGGGGCGAAAGAGCGCATCCGGCAGCATAACCGGCCGGCCAGGCGCCATGGTTTTGGTAGTCAAGCGGGCAGCCTCCTTCTGTTCGGAGGGTAAGGGAAACAGGGTTTTTCGCAAGTTCCCCTGCTCTGAGCGTAAGGCTTTGACAGCGACGGGCATATCCTCCGGAAGTACAAGAAAAGGTATAGTACCAGGACTGTGGCGCTCACCGAAGCCCACGATATTATGGTTGGAGCAGAAATTTCCGTGCGTTTGACAAACCGTGCGGAAAAACCTATGACGCATTGTAGACAGGCACTATACTACCCCATACAATATAGGAGGATTTCCTTCAGCACTAAAGGAGGGCACGCGAATGCCGCTACGCATCCTCCTGATTGAGGATGACCCGGACATTCAGAAGATGGTTCGGCTCTCCCTCATGTACCAGGGGGGGCATCAGGTTTCCGTCGCCTCCGGTGGGGAAGAGGGGCTTTCGAAGGCGACGGCGGAGAATCCGGACCTGATTCTTCTGGATGTCATGATGCCGGAGATGGACGGGTATGAGACCTGCAAACGCTTGAAGTCGCAACCGGGCACCCGCCACATTCCCGTGGTGTTTCTGAGCGCCCGGGCCCAGCAGACCGAGATCCAGAAGGGGCGTGAACTGGGGGCCGTGGGCTACCTGGTCAAGCCGTTTGACCCCATGACCTTGTCCAGCCAGCTTGATGCGATCATCGGGACTGCGGATCAGGATTAGGAGGACGGAGCTGTTGGATTTCACGACCATTCTCCGTGAGGTCTACGGGAACAGCCTCGACGGGATTGTCATCTCTGACAAGGATACGATGATAACCGACCTCAACCCGGCCTACGAAGAGTTGACCGGTTATTCCCGCCCGGAATTGATTGGCCAGCGGACCAACGTCATCAAGTCCGGGCTGACCCCGAAAGAGGTCTTTCAGGACATGTGGACGCAATTATTGGGCCGCGGCAAGTGGGTCGGGGAAATAATCAACCGTCGCAAGGATGGTAGCCTGTGGCATTCCTATCTCTCCATTACCCGGATTTTGGATGAGAACGGCGAGGTGGCCGCCTACGTGGGCATCGCTCGGGACATCACCCGCCGCAAGGAGATGGAGCAACAGCTGCGCCAGAACCTGGTGGAGATCGAGGCGGCCCGGGAGACGGCGGACGCCACCGCCAACCGGCTGCGGGCCATTCTTGAATCGGCCGGTGAGGCGATTCTCATGGTGGACAACCGCGGCGTCTGCGTCGTGGCGAACCATCAGGCCGGGGGCGTCCTGGGAATTCCGGCAGAGCGGTTGAGCGGCCGGTCTGTCCATGAGTTGCGCACTAGCGCCGGGCGGGTTTTCCGGGGCGGCGGGGGGATGGAGTGGCTGGCGGTGGCCGATGGCTCGCCTTCGGCGGAGATTCATACGGCGGTCTACGAGACCCGGGAGGAAGCGCCCAGGGTCTTTCACGAGTTTTCCGCCCCGGTACAGGACCAATTGGGCCGGGTCATGGGTCGGATTTATGTCTACCGGGACATAACCAAGGAGACTGAAGTGGACCGCATGAAGAGCGAGTTCATTGCCACCGTCTCCCACGAACTGCGCACGCCCATGACGTCCATAAAAGGGTCGCTGGGCCTGGTCCTGGGCGGCATCGCCGGCCCACTGCCGGATGAAGCCAAGGAGCTGCTTGCGATTGCCCAGAACAATACCGACCGGCTGATCCGGCTGATCAACGACATTCTGGACATTTCCCGCATTGAAGCCGGCAAGATGGAGATCCGGAAGCAGCCGCTGAACATTCCGGACGCCGTGACCCGAGCGGTGCGGGAGCTGGAGGGCTTCGCCAATCAGCGGGAGATCGCGGTCAGAACGGACCTGCCCGACATCCTGCCCCGAGCGATGGCCGACTCCGACCGGCTGCAGCAGGTGCTGGTGAACCTGCTCTCCAACGCCATCAAGTTCAGCGAAAGCAAGACTGAAGTGGAAGTCACGGCGGGCCTGGAGGCAGGCGAGCTGAGGATCCGGGTGCTGGACCACGGGCCGGGCATTCCGAAGGAGCACCTGGACCAGATTTTTGAGAAGTTCCACCGGGTGGACAACGCCTCGACCCGCAAGACCGGTGGTACGGGGCTGGGTCTCGCGATCTGCAAGGCGATCGTCGAGGAGCACGGCGGCCGCATCTGGGCGGAGAGCGAAGTGGGTAAGGGCTCGACTTTCACCTTTACCCTGCCGGTCGACGTAGCGCCGGAAGACCTGAAAGTGCCGATGCACGTGGGCAACAAGACCGTGCTGGTGGTCGACGACGACCCCGACATCGTAAGGCTGATTATTCTCTCGCTGGAGCAGGAGGGATTCCGGGCCATCGGCGCCACATCCGGTGAGCAGGCCCTGGAACTGGCCCGCAAGCTGCACGTGGATGCAATTACGCTGGACCTCCTGATGCCGGGGATGCACGGGCTGGAGGTCGCCCGCCGGCTGAAGGACGAGATGGGGACCCGCAACATCCCGGTGGTGGTGGTGTCGGCTTACACGGGCGGCCACGAACCGGAACTGGTGGCCCTGGGGGTCTCGGGTGTCATCGGCAAGCCGATCGACGAGCTGAAGCTGCTCTCCACCATTCGCAACCTGCTGGGCACGGGGACGGAAGGTGCGAAGGACAAGCCGTCCATTCTGGTGGTGGACGACGACGCTGACGTGCGGACGATTGTGGGAATCATGCTGGAGAAGGCGGGCTACAACACCCGCACGGCGGCGGACGGCCAGGAGGCGTTCCGCATGATCGTGGCGGACCGCCCGGACCTGCTGATTTTAGACCTGATGATGCCGAACCTGGACGGGTTCCAACTGGTCCGGGTGCTGCGCCAGCGACGATGGACCCAGCAGATTCCGCTGCTGGTCCTGACGGCACTGGACCTGACAGAGGGCGAGAAAACGCTGCTCCGGCTCGGTCCGACCAGGCACATTACCAAGGGGCCGGCCATTCAGGAAGAGATCGTGGCCCGGGTCCGGGAGTTGCTTAAGCCGCATTAAGCAAAGGCCCTGCCACGGCGACGTGGCGGGGTTTTGTTTCGGCGGGGGCATAAGCGGGCTCGGTTCGGGAGACGCTGCAACCGGTGGACGCCGCCCCCGTGATGTGGTGTTAGATCAGGACAGGGGTCGTTGCGACGGTCTTAGACACGACGATGCCGCATCCATTCCATGAGCAAGAACAGCAGTGCGGAGAGCTCTTCTGCAAAACCCCGCCACAAAAATTGTGGCGGGGTTTTGCCTTCCAAAGACAAAGCCGGCCCTGGAAGGCCGGCCCAATCTGTATGTAGCGCTAGAGCGGTTTGGACCCCTTCTGCTCTTTGTCCGCCTCGAAGCGGGCGCGCCCGGCGCACAGCGGGCAGATGTAGACCAGCGGCTGCAGCGCCCGCCCCGCCTTCTCCGCCTCGCGGTGCTGGAAGGACCTGACGGCGAACTCCGGGTCGCCTTCGGGCGAACGTCCGCACAGCTTGCAGCGAATCTCCGGCATTGGTCTCGCCCTCCTTTTGCCTTCGATTTCGGCCTCTCCCGGAGATTGTCCTGCCTCAACCTCTGCTTAAAGCATCTGCGTTCGAGGGCAGGATATTAGTTGCCTCCCGCTCGTTTCTGCCGAAACGGCTGCCGGCGACCACGTGCGTTACTACGCTGACGCTTCGTAACGCAGGCTATCCCTCTGGAGGTGGCTCCTGGTGATGCTGCTCCCGTCCGTTCGGCAGGGGCGCTCGATGACCGTGCTCCTGGCCGGGATTCTGGTTTTCCACGCGGGATGGTATATGCTGCTGCCGTTCCTGGCAGTGCTCCTGACGGGCCGGCGGCACCTGAGTCCGGCGGAAGTTGGGCTGGTGATGGCGGCCCAGTCGCTGGCCCTGCTGCTGGGGAGTCTGGCCGGCGGGGCGCTTGCGGACCGAGCCGGCCGGAAATTGACGCTGGTCGGCGGGCTTGGTTTCCGGGCCCTGGGGGTCGGCGGGCTGGGCGTGGCGGCGGGCCTGCCCGGGCTGCTCCTGGCAGCCCTCGTGGCCGGCTTTGGCGGGGGGCTCTACGGCCCGGCGGCCAAAGCCGCGATTGCGACCCTCGCCGCTGGCGCCGCCGGCGCTCCCGGCGCCGCTGCCGGGGCGGACTCCGGCCGGACCGCCGCCTTTTCCCTGCGGGGCATCGCTGCCAACATCGGGACCAGCACCGGACCGCTCATCGGGTCGCTGCTGATGAAAAGCCCCATGATTGTCCTCTTCGGGGCGGCCGCCGCCCTGCACGCCGCTCTGGGGCTGGCCACCTGGGTCCTGCTCGATGACGAAAAGGCCGGGGAAGGCCGCGGGCCGGCCTCGCTGCAGGGGCTGCTGGCCGATCGGCCGTACGTGGCTTTCACCGCGGTTACCGTGCTGGCCTGGGCGCTTTTTACCCAGTTGGCCATTGCCGTGCCGCTTTACGCCCGGGAGGCGCTGGGTCTGGAAGCATCCATCGGTCTGCTCTGGACGTTCAGCAGCCTGGCAGTCATCGGCGGCCAGGTGGCCGTCACCCGGACGCTGCTTTCTCGCCTGCAGCCCATGAGCGCCATGGCCATCGGCGCGGCGCTGCTGGGCGGGGGACTGGCCGCGGTCGGCTTGGCGCGGAACTTTGCCGGACTGCTGGCGGCGGTGCTCCTATTCGTCTTCGGGGAGATGTTCCTGGTGCCCACCGCCGATACCACCGTCTCGCAGATGGTCAGGGCCGGGGCGGTGGGCAGCTACTTCGGCATCGCATCCTTCGCCTGGGGCCTGGGGGAGGGAATCGGGAACCTGACCGGCGGAGCGCTGATGCAGTTCGCTCTGCGGAGCGGCCATCTGTATGTTCCCTGGGTCGCCTACGGGGTCTTCGGACTGGCCGTGGGCGGCCTTTATTGGGCGCTCCGACGGTGGCGGTCCATGCGGGCCCGGCTCGCAAGAGGATAGGCAGGAGCGGCGCCGGGTGGTAGACTAATAACCCAGGACCAGGCGGTAGCGGAGGTAGATGGCATGCGGCAGGATGCGGAACAAAGCCTCGTGGTCGAATTCGAAGAGCTTTTTGCCCTCAGGGACCGACTTCGCCCCGTGGCTGACGAGGCCCGGCGCCGGTTCGCCGCGGCCGGCCTGCCGGATGGACTGGAGGCGGAGGTCTTTGATCAGGAACTGGAGTTCCGGGGTGCCGGTGACAGCAGCCTGCTCATCCGGCTCGACAGCTACCACCTGGAGATCACGGGTGCACCACCCGACCTGCCGACGCATGTGCTGGCCGCGATCGTGCTGGAAGAGGCCGGCGCTTATCGGCTGCTCTCGGTGGAGGTCGCCTGGTCGCTGACCGCGGCGGTACCGGCGGGGCGCTCGCTGGACCTGGTACATAAAGCCTTTTCCCCGGCGGATTTCGGCGGGTCGGAGCCCATGCTGGACCGGCGGTTCACCATGACCTGGGGGTGGGGGACGCCCACGGCCGGCTACGTGTTTGAAGCCGCTGCCGCCGAAGACCGGGAGATCGCGATTGGTTTCAAGGCCCGGGAGGGTTATCTGACCCTCCCGGAGCTACAGCAGGGCGGCTGGTTTGCCGCCCACGCCCGTCGCTTTGACGGCCTGCTCGGCAGATTTTTCACCCAGCTCGGCTGGAGTGCCTAGAGAGCCGCAAGACCGCAGGGATTCTCCCTGCGGTTGTGTAATTCCTGAAGCGAAAGGATTACTTGCGGAGGGATGGATCCGATGCTCAGAACTCGCGCCATGTTCCTGCGCCTCATGGTCCTGTTGGTCATGGCCGGCCTGACGGGGCGAATGGTCTGGGTGCAGGCGGTCAGGGCCGGGGAGAACCTGCGCCGGGGTGAGCAAGTCCGCCTGGAAAAGCGGCCGGTGCAACCCATTCGGGGTGCGATCGTCGACAAGGCGGGCCGGTACTTCGCCATGTCCGGCACGTCGCACACCGTGGTTGCGAACGTGACCCAGATGCCCGGCGAAAAGGAAATGGCCGGTGTCGCCGCGGCGCTGGCGCCGCTTATCAATCAGACGCCGGCGGCGCTCCTGGCCAAGTTCAAGAATCCGGGCGAAAGTCCGGGGCATCTTGTGCTGGCGAGCGGGCTGGACCTGAAACAGGCCCAGAAAATCCAGGCGCTGCGGCTCACGGGCATCGTCCTGGAGCAAAAAGTCGTCCGGACCTACCCGCAGGGGGCGGCGGCCAGCCAGGTAATCGGCTACCTGGACGACCTGGACCACGGGAAGTATGGGTTGGAGGCTTCGTACGACAAGCAGATGGGCGGCAAGGCGGGTTCGGTGACGGCCGAGTTCACGGACGGCGGCACACCCATCGAAAATACGATCAAGGCCACAGAGCCGTCGGTGCCGGGGGCGAATCTGGTGGTCTCCCTGGACGTGGCGCTGCAGCAATTGGTGGAGCAGAAGCTGGATGCGGCCCTCAAAGCCAACGACGCCAAGCGGGCACTGGCGATTGCCATGGACGTGCACACCGGGGAGATCATCCTCATGGCCATGCGGCCGGGAGCGGACCTTGCCAAGCGGGGAACCTGGGGCGACTTCAGCGGCATCACCAACTGGAGCATATACAACCACCTGTCGCCGGGTTCGATCTTCAAGCCGATTACGACCTCCATCGCCCTTCAGGAGAACGCGATCACCTTATCCCAAAAGTTCATGGACCCGGGCCAGCTGGTCCGGAGCGGCAAGGTCATCCACAACTGGGACGACTACGTGCCGCCCACGCCTGCGCCGCTGACCATCGCTGAACTGCTCCAGCGGTCAAGCAACGTCGGTCTCATCCAGGTGGGTGAGACATATCCCCGGGAGACGTTCGTCAAGTACCTGGACAGCTTTGGCCTCAGAGATAAGACGGGCATCGACCTCGTGGGCGAGGACGAGCCGTTCTACGGCTCCGATTGGAAGGACAAGCGGGAGATTGACTGGGCCAACATGTATATCGGGCAGCACCTGGAGGTCACACCGATTCAGATGATCACCGCCGAGGCAGCGATCGCCAACGGCGGCTACCTGGTGCAGCCGCATGTGGTCAGGGAGATTCGGAATCCGGAGGGCCAGGTGGTCTGGACGGCGCCGACGGAGAAGCGCCGCCAGGTCATCAGCCAGACGACGGCCAAAGAGGTCCAGGACCTGATGTTCAGCGTGGTGGAGAAAGGCACGGCCAGCCTCGCCCGGACGCCGGGCTACACGGTGGCGGGGAAGACGGGCACGGCTCAGAAGTTCGACGAGCACGGCCAGCGGGACCGAAACCTGGCGGACTTCATCGGTTTTGCCCCGGCGACGAACCCGCAGGTGATCATGCTGGTGATGGTGGACGAGCCGACGAACCCGGGCTACGGCGGCCAGATCGCCGCCCCGCTCTTCGCCCAAATCCTGCCGCACGTGATGCGCTCGGTGGGGATCATGCCGGACTCGGATGCCGCCAGGGGTCAGGAGAAGGCGCCGCCGAAGGTCGTGACCGGGGTGATGCCGAACGTGGTGTGGCTGCCGGTGGCGAAAGCACAGGAGCGGCTGGCCCAGGCGGGGTATACCTTCAAGCTCGACGGCACGGGGGACCGGGTGGCTGCCCAGTCGGTGAAACCGGGCAGTACGGCCAAATCCGGGACGGAAGTGGAACTGAAGCTGGCGCCGGGGGTAGGGGCGGATGGCACGGTGCACGTGCCGGACTTCACCGGGCTCTCGCTGGCGGAGGCGTCGCAGCTCGCGACGGATGTCGGGCTGACGCTGAAGGCGAGCGGGTCGGGGTTTGTGGCGGCGCAGGAGCCTTCCTTTGGGGGGGCCGTTGCGGGTCGCAGCACTTTGTCTGTTCGCCTGGCGCCACATTAGGTTGCTGTTTGGTAGAAGGTTGCGGCGGTCAGAGGCACGCCCCTTGCGCCCATGCGGCTCCGCAACGGACACTAGGCCTCTGGCGGGTGCGCCAATTTCGGAACCGCTGTTGGGGTACGGGCTTTGGCTACGCACCGCCGAAATTGGCTGACTCTAGTTGGCCAAGTGTCCGTATACTCCACCTCATTACGGCGCTTCGGGGGTGCCTCTGCCCGCCTTGGCCTCCTAACCCGGCCCGGCCCCGCCGGCCAGACTGGTCGTGTTGCGGCCCTCTCTTCGGTGCGCCGGGCGTGGCGGGCCTCGCTCTTGAGTGCGCCCGGGAAGTCTGTACGCCTTGACAACTTCTGGGCTGGTCGTCTACACTGTAGAAAACTCCGATGGTTATAGTCGGAATTGGGAGGCTCGGGAGGGTATGAAGCTGTCCACCAAAGGCAAGTACGGCGTGAAAGCGCTGTTCGAACTCGCCATGCACGAAGGTGCCGGACCGGTCTCGCTCAAGTCCATCGCGGATCGCCAGGGACTCTCAGAACACTACCTGGAGCAGTTGGCGGCGCCGCTGCGCAAGGCCGGGCTGATCGTTTCCGTTCGCGGAGCGCAGGGTGGATACGTGCTTTCCCGGCCTTCCGCCAAGATCACGGTGGCGGACATTGTCCGGGTGCTGGAGGGGCCGATCGGCTTTTCCGATTGTACCGTCGAAGGCGAAACGCCGCCTGACTGTGCGACTGAATGCGTCGTGCGCGGCGTTTGGGAAAAAGTGACCCATCAGATCGTCAGCGTGTTGGAAGGGATCACGTTGCAGGACCTGGTGGACCAGGCCCATGCCGAGCAGTCCCGCCAGAACCTGATGTTCCAGATCTAATCCTACCTGCCAGGGAGTGACGGTTGTGCGCAGGGTGTATTGCGACCATTCGGCGACGACCCGGTGCCACCCGGACGTCGCCGCCGTGATCTATGAGTACCTCGTGAACGAATTCGGCAATCCTTCCTCCATTCACGCTTTCGGGCGGCGGTCCCGCAAGGGGGTCGAGGAAGCACGGGCGCAGGTCGCCGACCTGATCGGCGCGCGGGCCACCGAAATCTTCTTCACCAGCGGCGGCACCGAAGCCGACAACTGGGCCCTGCGGGGCACCCTGTACGCGAACCGGGCCCGCGGGAATCACGTCATCTTGACGCCGTTTGAGCATCACGCCGTGCTGGACCAGGCCGAAGCTCTGGCCCGGGAAGGCTTCGAGGTGACGCTTCTCGACCTGGAGCACGGGACCGGACTCGTTGCGCCGGAGGCTCTGGTGTCCGCCATCCGGCCCGATACCGTGCTAATCTCCATCATGTTCGTCAACAACGAGATCGGCACCATCCAGGACATCAAGGCGCTTTGCGCCGCCGCCAAAGCCGCGAATCCGGCCGTCGTCTTCCATACCGACGCCGTGCAGGCCGCAGGGTCTGTGCCCGTCGACGTGAAAGACCTGGGCGTCGACCTCATGACCGTATCCGGCCATAAAATTTACGGACCCAAGGGCATTGGGGCGCTTTACGTTCGGAAGGGGTTCCGCTTTCAGCCGCTCCAAATTGGCGGCGGGCAGGAGCGGAAAATGCGCTCGGGCACCGAGAACGTGCCTGGCATCGTCGGGTTCGGCAAGGCGGCTGAACTGGCCAAGCGTGAGCTTTCCAGCCGGGCCGAACACGCCCGGCGTGTTCGGGACCGTTTCCTTACGGGTGTTCTGGCCCTTTCCGGCGTCCGGCTGAACGGCATCGATCCGTTCGTCGATCCTGCCCGGCGGCATCCCGGCAACGCCAACGTCTCCGTGGCGCATATCGAAGGGGAAGCGATGCTGCTGCGGCTGGACATGGCCGGCATTGCCGCCTCGTCCGGTTCGGCCTGCACCTCCGGCTCGCTGGAACCCTCCCACGTGCTGATGGCGGTGGGTTGCTCCCGTGAGGTCGCCCAGGGATCGCTCCGGTTCTCCTTCGGTCAGGAGAATACCATTGAGGACGCCGATTACGTGGCGGCGGAGTTTGCCAAGAGCGTGGCGTTTCTCCGGCAACTGGCGCCCACCGGCCTCTAAACCCGTTGAGACTCGACCCATTCAGCCCCGACCCATCGACAGGCAATCCTGCCCGCACACAGCCGGGCACAGCGCCTGTTTCCTCCGGCGGCCCGGCGCATAAGCTGGGACGAGGGGGGATGTCCTTGCTGCAGTATGATCTCTACCCGGCCCAGCCCGTGGCCTACTGGCCCGTGCTTGCGACAGCCTGGCCTGCGCCGGCAGTCGCCTGGCCTGCGCGGCCCCGGGCCATGCCGTTGCGCATCGCCATGCTGACTGGGGCGCCGGCGCCCGGCGGCCTCAGGTACGGCGGCCTCGGACACGGCACCCTCGGGTTCGGCGCCGGTGCGGGTGCCATTGAGCCCATGCTGGAGTGGTTCCGGGCGGGACACACCATCGGCGGGCCGACCGGCACCACGTTCCGGGGCGCAGTGGCCGGCTCATTTCCTGCGTACGCCGTCGTGCTCGGCTCGGGCGCCCCGCTGGCGCCGGAGGCCACCGGCCTGGCTGGCTCGCCCATCGGCGGCGCTTTTTGAGTGAAAATCAGGGCGCCCTTTGCCAAGGGCGCCTCACAATCGGGTGATTCGCAGCGTGAAGAAGCGTGTGCTCATGGCGATGTCAGGCGGCGTGGACTCTTCGGTGGCAGCGGCCCTGCTCGTCGAGCAGGGCTACGACGTCATCGGGGTGACCATGAATACCTGGACCGACGACATCCCCGAAGAGATTCAGCAGAACGAACACTCCGGCTGCTGCTCCCTGGCGGCGGTGGAGGATGCCCGGGCGGTGGCCAACCGGCTGGGTATCCCGTTTTACGTTATGAACTTTCAGGGTCATTTTGCCGCGACCGTCATCGACTACTTCGTCGCGGAATACACACGGGGCCGGACGCCGAATCCCTGCATCGCCTGCAACCGGTACGTCAAGTTCTCAGCTTTCCTCACCAAGGCCCGCCAGTTGGAGTGCGAGTACGTGGCGACGGGGCATTACGCCGTGGTCGGGGCAGATCCGCGCTACCCGGGCCGGGTGCTGCTGGGCCAGTCGGTGGATGCCCGCAAAGACCAGACCTATGTGCTCCACAACCTGACGCAAGACGCGCTCGCACACACGCTCTTCCCCGTGGGCGGCTACGAGAAGCCCTTCGTCCGGGAGATGGGGCGGAAGTACGGCCTGCTGACCGCGGACAAGCCGGACTCCCAGGAGATCTGTTTCGTCTACGACGACGATTACGGCCGGTTCCTCCGGGAGCGGGCGCCGGCGGCGTTCGTGCCCGGCCCCATGCTGAACACCCGGGGCGAGCAAATCGGCATGCACCAGGGGCTGCCGCTCTACACGGTCGGGCAGCGCAAGGGCCTCGGACTGACGACGCTCCGGCCCATGTACGTGGTCGCCCTGGACCCGGAGCGGAACGCCGTGATCATCGGGGAAGATGAAGAGACGTTCCACACGGCGCTGATTGCGTCGGACATGAACTGGATCGCCGTTCCGGCGTTGACGGAGCCGGTTCGCTGCACGGCGAAAATCCGGCGGATGGCGACCGAAGCACCCTGCCGCGTGGAGCCGCTGGAGGGCGGCCGCATCCGGGTCAGCTTCGACGAGCCGCAGCGGGCGATCACCCCCGGCCAGTCGGTGGTGCTCTACCAGGACCGCTGGGTGCTGGGGGGCGGGGCGATCGACGAGGCCATTTCCGAACGGTAATGCAAAAACAGCGGGCAGCAACGAGGTCGTTGCTGCCCGCTTTACTTGTGCGCCCGGCGCTCAAGCCCCGGCGTGTCTGATGGTGATCTGGTTGACCACCAGCGCTACTGGCCCTTGCCCGTCCCGATGACCCAGACCAGGAGCATGCCGGCAGTGGCGCCCACTGCCGTCGGCACCAGGGCGAGGAGCACCCGGACGCTAGCGAGCGCCAATGTCGATCCCTCCGCTGCTGGTCTGAATGGTCACCCGGTAGGTGCCGCCCTGGTTGGAGCCGGTCCCGCTGTTGCGCCCCTCGCCGATGGTCAACCAGGAAGGTCCGGAGACGTTGCCCGACGTGGCCCGGGCCGAAACGGTCACCGACGCGGACGCCGGAATGTTCAGCTGTACGTGGCCGCTCGATGCGGCCAGATCGTAGTCGCCGCCCACCGTGGTGGCTGTAACGTTAACGCTCCCCGAGCTGGACTGGGCGGAGACGGCGCCCAGCGGCTCGTCTACCCTGACCGTGCCGCTGGTGGCGTTGGCCCGGACCCGGCCCTTGACCGACCGGGCGGTCACGTTGCCGCTGGAGGCGGTGACGACGGCATCGCCGCCCACGTTCGACGCCGTGATATTGCCCGAGGAGGCCCGCAGGTCCACGTTGCCCTTGACCCCGTCCACTTCGACGTTGCCCGAGGAGGACTGGGCGTAAACCGTGCCGTCCATGCCGCGCACGCTGATGTTTCCGGACGACGTTTCGAGCCGGAGATTCGCTGCCGCCGGGGCCACGATCCGGAACTCCAGGTCGAACCGGCTGAAGCCGGCGGGCCATTCCGGATGGACCTGCGTGGTGGCGCCAGGCGTTACCTTCAGTTCGAAGTCCTGAGCGTTGCGCGCTGCGTCCTGCCGATTCCGCCCGTACGTTCGCACCCGCATTTCGATTTTGAACTGGTCGCCCCGCGTCACGATGATGTTGCCCGAGCTGGCGTTCACCGCCAGGTCCTTGAGCAGTGCGGCGTCGCCGTCGTATGTTTTGGTGATTTCATCCGAAACGGTGTTGAACGGATTCGGGATCGGCGGGATCGACGGAATTGGCGGGATCACGATTTCCGGCCCCCGGAAGTTGAAGTTCACGTTTCGCCCCGGGATCCGCCAGGTCGCACCGACCGCCGACGCGATGAGCGCCACGATCACAATGCCCGCGATCGCACCGCCGTCCACCCGAACCCGCTCGCCTTCCGGCAGCCGGGCCGCGAAGAACAGCCACTCGATACCCAGGAGAATCAGCAGGGCCGGCCACAAGTGCGCCACGAACCCGGTGACCCGCGTCCCATGCAGATTATCAAAAATCAGAACCCCGCCAAGAATAATCAAAGCCAGTGCCAGTGTATAACGACCGACTTTCTGAATCATAGCAGCAGCACCTCCGTGTCCTCTTCGGGAATTTAGACGCCGCCCGCGCAAACAACCCTTCAACAATCGCCGATAAAATCCTGGCGACTTCAGGGTTTGTCCCCGGAACCCGTTGGGCATACTGCTACCAGCGCTCACAAGGCAACTGGGTTAGCGGAGGGAGAACGCACATGGTCAAAGCCGGTGATCTCATCGGGCTTCCCGTGCTGGGCGGCCCGCAGCTAAAGCGGCTCGGCCAGGTGCAGGAAGTGCTCTTCAGCCCGGACGGACGGCAGGTCTGCGGCCTGCTCCTGGACGGCGGCTGGTTCCAGCCCGCCCGCATCCTGGATTATCGGGCCGTGCAAACGGTGGGGGAGACCCATGTGTTGGCCGCAGAGGTCTACCTTACACAGGAAAACGGCGCCAAGAGCCGCCAGGACCTGCATGGCCTGCCCGTGCTCCGCGGCAACGGCGAAGAGGCCGGTCTCATGGACGACCTCGTGTTTGACGCCGCAACCGGAGCGGTAACGGGGCTGCAGCTTTCCCGGGGGCTGGTGGACGATCTGTATCACGGCAAGACGGTCATTCCGCTGGAGGCGGACGTCATCGCCGGCGAAGCGGCGATTTTGTTGGGTGGACCGGGCGATGTGTCAGGGGGTACGTTCTCATGAGATGTCCGAACTGCAGCGGGCGGTGTATTGGGCGGGTGGGGACCGAGCAATACTATTGTTGGGATTGTTGTGTGGAGTTCAACGTGGGCCGGGGCGCGGTGCGGGTTTACCATCTCGATGCAGACGGAGAGTTGATCGCCGCCGCCAACCACCAGAATGGGGCGGCCGGGCGGGCCTCCGCACCGGCAGGTGTGATGATGGCGGCCGCGGGGCCGGTCATGCAGCGCCGGTAGGAAAAGGAGGGACCGTGGTTGCGGAACGACGGATTTATGACGGGAGTCATTGCCGGTGCCGCTCTGGGTGCCCTGATGGTGATGATGATGGCCCCTGAGTCCCGCCAGCCGATCATGAATGGGGCGGGAAGGCTAGGCAACCGGATGCGGAAGATGTGGAAACAGGGCGGCGAACAAGTGCAGGAGATGATGCCGACGGACGGCGGACACTAGCCGCTCATGGTTGGACAAGCACGCCGATGGGTTGCAGCGCTGGTACTGGGCGGACTGGTCCTGGCCACCGGATGGGGGCTCTGGGCCATCCGGCCGGTTCTGGCGCCTTTTTTGTTGGCGATCGGCATCGCCTATATCATCGCACCGCTGGTGAACGGGCTCGCCCGGCGGGGCATGAGCCGGGGCTGGGCCATCGTGACCGTCTACGCCATGTTGGCGGCGAGCCTGGCGCTGGTGGTGGTGAAAGTCCTGCCGCAGGTGGTGGAAGAGACTCGACGGCTGGCGGAGGCGATTCCGGCCTATAGCCTCATGGCCCGGGAGTGGGTCGACTCCCTGCAGCAGCGTGTGCGGGAGATGGGCGTGCACCCCGGCATCCGGGACGTGCTGAACCGGCTGATCACCGATGTGGAGATTGGTTCGGTGCGGGCCTTGGAGCAGTTGCTGGACGTGTCCACCTTGCGACGGGCGGCGGGGTTGCTGGCCAGCCTCCTCCTGGCGCCGTTCCTGGCCTTCTATCTGCTGAAGGACATGGAGCGGTTCAAGGAGCGGTTCGTCCGCTCGCTGCCCGGCCGGTACCGGCAAGAGTTGCTGGCGCTGTTGCGAGGCCTGGACCGGGTGCTCTCCGGATTCGTCCGGGGTCAGATCCTGCTGGCCCTGGCGGTGGGACTTCTGGCGTCCATCGCCACGTGGCTCCTGGGCCTCCGGTATACCGTGCTCCTGGGCATCTGGGCGGGGAGCACGGAGTTTATCCCGTACATCGGCCCGGTGCTGGGGGCGATGCCGGCGGTGCTGGCGGGGCTCTCGGTCTCGCCCCTGACCGGCCTCGAGACGACGCTCGCGTTCTTGTTCATTCAACAGATCGAAAATGCCATTCTCAGTCCGAAAATCATGGGTGACAGCGTGGGGCTGCACCCCCTGGTCGTCCTGTTCGTGGTGCTGGCCGGCGGCTACGTGGCCGGACCCTGGGGACTGGTTCTCGCGTTGCCGCTGACCGGCCTCGCCCGGGTGGTCTGGTGTTTCATCGTCGCCCGGCTGACCGAAGCGCCGGCGGGCGCGGCGACACCGGCCCCGGCGCTGCGGCCCGAGCGGCACGCACCGGCGCCCAAAAAGTAAGGTCCGGCGGGCGTTGCCCGGCCGGACCAACCTGTTTAACGCTTGCCTGCAGGTTCTGCCGGCACAGTGTGGGCGACGGTGAAGCCCAGCGAGAACATAA
Source organism: Symbiobacteriaceae bacterium (assembly GCA_036504075.1). Taxonomy (GTDB): domain Bacteria; phylum Bacillota; class Sulfobacillia; order Symbiobacteriales; family Symbiobacteriaceae; genus DASXVX01. Next base: position 71,936 of record DASXVX010000076.1, read on the forward strand.
TGTACGAAAGATTGAGCACTTCCTGGTAAAGCGCCTCCAGTTGTTCCGGCGTCAGTTCCGGGCCACCGGACTGTGCCGCTGCTGCAATGGCGCCCAGCCGCTCCCGGGCCAGGAGTTCGATCCCCTCGCGAGTCTGTCCGCGGTTCTCCTTGAGCAGCTGAAGAGCCTGGTCACGATGGGCCCGCAAGACATCTTCCACCGGCGGATCACCCACTTTCTTTACGTCCTATTCATTATACAGGCCAGACACGAAATGGCACAAGCGGGGGAAGCCGGAAGCGGATTGTCAAGCCCTAAAAAATCAGCCACGAGTTCGATCAAATTGCGCGTTCTATACGTACTAATTTATGTTGATAGCGAGAGGCGGGGGAGGGCAGATTCGGTGGACGAGAGCAAGGTATTTGAAACCTACTTCGAGCTGCCAGATGGCTACCAGGTGCAGTGGATGGTCCTGCGGGACTATCCGGGCGGCAAACCCAAGCGGGGACTGAAGATGAGCATCTTTCGGAGTCGGGTTTGGATCGGCCACGAAGCGGAAAGCGAGCCGATCTTCTACCGGAGCCAGGAGCATCAGGATTTACGCGTCGCTATCGATGCGTGCTACAGCACGACCTTGTCTACCTCCCGGAGCTGCATCAATTCGCCGACGGCGCTTGAGGTGCTTGCGGAGCGGATCCACAAGCACTTTTCCGGCGCCAGCCGGCCGAATGTCTCCTGACTATTCCACGCTTTCGACTCGTGATTGACAGAACGAACTTAACCCGATAGAATCAATACCTAGTTGCAGAACCTCAGAAGATGCTTTCCGAGGGCTGCGACGCTAGCGGACCGCTAGCTCAATGGTAGAGCATCCGACTCTTAATCGGACGGTTGAAAGTTCGAGTCTTTCGCGGTCCACCAGATGTGCGAGGATAGCTCAGTTGGCTAGAGCACTCGGCTGATAACCGAGAGGTCCTGGGTTCGAATCCCAGTCCTCGCACCACCTCTTCCCGTGTCGTCCAAACTTTGAGTATGGACGGCGCTTTCTTTTTCGGGTAGACTGAGTATCTGGTTCGAGATTATTGTAGAATTAAAGATCGTGAGAGTTCGGTAGATGATCGCGCTGCGTTAACGGGGAGGCCAAAAGCCGTTTACACCCGGATGGCGCGGTGAGGAACTTCCTGGCACCGCTTTCGGTGAAGTCCGAGCTTCGGCCCGCAAGGGCCGGGCGTGTAAGGGCCTGTAGCCGAGAGAAAGTTGGCGCAGGGCGTAAGCCCTGGCGGCGCGAGCCGACGATGGGGAAGGCTATCTCATCGCAAGGTGAGACGCTTGTACCTGTAACGAGCTAGAGAAACGCATACCGGCCGGTGACGGCCGGGTGGCACGGGCAATCTCCGCCACGGTGCAAGTCCAAGTAGGCGCGCAAGCGCGGGTAGGACGCAGTCCCGGTAAGACGGGACCATGGCCCGCAAGGGCCGTGAGATAAATGATCATCCACGACAGAACCAGGGGTATCGCCGGACTCTCACAACATTTTGGACGGCCTCGCACGGCAACGTGCGGGGCCGTCCGTTTGCGTGTCCGGGTGTCTGCGCCGGGGGCGGGATACGCTCCCCTCCAGCCCGCCGATACGTGGGTGTAAGTGGCAGGAGGACCCCTGATCAGGCAGGCATTCGGGGCGCTGCCGGCGAAATACTAGGGATGAACACTGGGATGAGGAGGAGACTGCGTGTCGCTGCCTGTCCGCGCGAGCGGAGAGTTGGAAGGTGTGCTGCAGGAGCATTTCGGCCTGGAGCAATTCCGGCCGCTCCAGCAGGAGATCATATCGGAAGTGCTGGCCGGGCGTCCGGCCATGGCGATTCTGCCCACCGGCGGCGGCAAATCGCTCTGCTACCAGCTGCCGGCCCTCGTACTGCCCGGCGTGACTTTGGTCATCTCGCCGTTGATCTCGCTTATGAAAGACCAGGTCGATGCGCTGGTGGCGCGCCGCATTCGCGCCATCGCCATCAACAGTCAGGATACGGCCGCTGAAGGGCGGGCCAAGCTGGAGGCGCTCGCGCGCGGCGAGGTCAAGCTCGCCTTCGTGGCGCCCGAGCGGCTCGCGAACAGTGCGTTCCTGGCCGCCTGCCGGCGAGTCGAAATCAGCCTGCTGGCCGTGGATGAAGCCCACTGCGTCTCGCAGTGGGGGCATGACTTCCGGCCCGACTATCGCTACATCAAGGACTTTCACGCCGCCATCGGGGCGCCGCCGCTGCTGGCGCTGACCGCCACCGCCCGCCCCGACGTGCGGGATGACGCCATGGTCCAGTTGGGCATTGGGGACGCCCGCATCTTCAGCGCCAGCGCCGACCGGGAGAATCTGTGGATCGGTCTGGAGGCTTGCGCCACCGTGGCCGAAAAGCGGGCCAAAATCGCGCACCTGGCCCGGACGACCCCGGGCAGCGTCATCATCTATGCCAGCAGCCGCAAGGATTGCGAGAGCCTGGCCGATCTGCTGGCCGGCGAGTTGGCTGAACCCGTGGCCCATTACCATGCCGGCATGGCCGCGGGCGAGCGGACGGCGGTGCAGAATCGCTTCATGACCGGCCTCTGCCGGGTCGTCGTGGCCACCAACGCTTTCGGAATGGGGATCGACAAGGCGGATATCCGCGCCGTGATCCATGCCGGTGTGCCAGATTCGCTGGAGGCCTACTTTCAGGAGATCGGGCGTGCCGGGCGCGACGGCCTGCCGTCGTCCTGTTCGATGGTGCTGGTGCAAGGGCTGGATGTAAAACTGCGGGAGTACCTGCTTAACCAGGAGCAGGCCACGGGTCCGGCGCTGGACTCGGTCTTCCGGCAGGTACAGGCCGTGGCAAAAGCGGGCGGTGGCCTCTTGTCCGTCGACCGCGACGACGAAGGACTGGCCATGCTGGTGGTCTCGCACCTCCAGACGCTCGGGCATGTTGAATTGGCCTCCCGCGGCCCCGACGGCCTGGAACTGGCGGCGGAGCGACCGGTGCCGCCCGGGGCGCTGAATGAAGTGCGTCGCCGGCTGACCGAACACGAGCGGAACCGGCAGGAGCGGTTCCGCCGGATGCGCAGCTTTGTCTACCTGGAGGGCCAGTGCCGCCGGCAGTATCTGCTCCGGTACTTCGGGGAGACCGTCCAGCCGCAGGCTGAGGCGTGCTGCAGCACTTGCCAGCCCCGGCCCCTGCCGGCGGACCTGGTGGTGGCGGATAGAGGCGCGTCGCGCAAGAAAAAACTGGCAGCCCGCAGCAACGCCGGTTCCGCAGCCCGCAGCATCCCCGCGGCTTCGGGCACGGCCGGCGAGGCGCTGGGGCTCAAAGAGCGGACGGCGCTGTTCGAGCGGCTCCGGGAGTGGCGGAAAGCGAAGGCGAACGAAATGGGCGTGCCGGCGTTTGTCGTCTTCGGCGACAAGGATCTGCAGGGCATCGCCGAGACCGCACCGCGGACGCTGGACGCCTTGGCCGCCTGCCGTGGCCTCGGGCCGGTCAAGCTCAAGCAGTACGGCGCCGAAGTGCTGGAGCTGATCGCCGCCGCCGTCCCGGCTCCTGAGGCCGTTACGGTGCGGGTGAGTCGGGCCGACATGGTAGCGCGGGCCGGGGAACTCTTCGCGAGCGGGCTGACGAACGCGGAGGTGGCACGCCAACTGGACCGGGCGGAATCCACCGTCTTTGAATACTTCCTGGACTGGCTGGCGGCGGATGAGACCGGGCGCTGGAAGCCGGCCGTCCGCCTGGTGATCAGCCCGGATGATTACCGGGCCATCCGCCAGAGCCTGCGGGCGCAGCCGGAGGCCGTGCTCACGGAGATCTACGCGGACCTCGATGAGCGGTACACGTACGAACAGATTCGGGTGGCCCGGGCCGTGCTGGCGAAGACCGGGGCGTGATGGCGAAGGCGTAGGGTTTCGCTTACGACGGGAGACGACGAAGGGCGCTCCCTTTGTGGTACTATCTAGGCGAGGGGGTGGGCCAATGGCCACGGAGCGAGACCGAATTACGTATCAGGACTACCTCCAGTTACCCGAGGAGAGCCGGTACGAGGTATTGGAGGGGGACTTGAAGATGGTACCTGCGCCCGGTCACCGGCACCAGCAGTTGGTTGGCCGGATTTATCGCGTACTGGCCGGCCAGGTGGACGAGAAGGGGCTTGGCGAGGTAAACATCGCGCCCTTTGACGTCATTTTGTCCGATGACACGGTGGTGCAGCCCGACCTGCTGGTCGTCATGACGGAGAACCTCGGCATCATCGCACCGGAAGGGGTGCGGGGCGCCCCCGACCTGGTGGTGGAGGTTCTTTCACCGGGCACCGCAAAGCGGGACAGGGGCATCAAGCGTCACCTTTACGGCCGGCATGGCGTACGGGAATACTGGATCATCGACCCGGACGGTCTGACGGTGGAGGTGGCCGTCAATCAAGGTGGCCACATGGAAACATGCGGCGTGTTTGGCGCCGGTGATCGGGTGGAGTCACAGGTTCTTTTCGGCCTGGACCTGATGGTTGACGTACTACTTGCCGGGCCGGCCAGGTGAGGCCGCGGCCATCCCGGGAAAAGGCCCGACCAGCACCCTGAGGTGCCGGCCGGGCCTTTCAACTTGACCGGGGGAGGGAGCAGAGGAAGGCCGAGAGCGGCTGCCGGCGGCCATTCGCCGCGGGGCGGTGGTACCAGACCGCCTCCCGGTACGCCAGGTCGCACAGGCGGTCGCAGGCATCTACCAGGTCCCGCCTGACCCAGCGCAAATTCACGGAACAGCCGTGTTGCGCCAACGCTCGCATCAGACTCCGCAGCTTGCGGTCCAGGACCGTACAGCCGCGCACCGGCGCCAGCGGGCGCCGGCCTGTGACATGGTCAACGAGATTACGGCAGTCGGACCAGACCTCCACCTGGCTTCCCGGGGCGGGGCCGGCTGCGTGCAGCCAGCTGAGCGCCATGACCACTGCACCGTACTCAGCCATCTGGCTGCTCGCGGCAGGGCCGCAGCAGACCACCCGGTACTCGCGGTGGACAGCCTCTCCGTCCAGGTAGGCCTCAAAGGCCGAGGTGGCGATGCCGGGGCGCTGCCCCTTGCGCCGCCGCGACCCATCGCAACGAATTTGCACGTTGGCCAGCGCCACGCCGTGCAGCTGCCGTTCCACATCGGCGGGGCCGCCGTCGCCGTTGATCCCAATCGCCGTATCCTCGGTCGAAAGGACGCCGCCCAGCGTCTCCACCAGCATCCGGTTCTCTTTGGGCTCCCCGCCGTGAATAGCTACGGTGCGCCCGCGGAGGAAGGGCGCAGCCCGCCCACGGAGCGCCGCCTGGAACTCCGATTGGGCCCGCTCCAGCTCCTGGCGCAGGCGCGCCAGTTCGGCCTCGTACCGCTTGGCCTGCGCCGCCAGTTCCCGCGGCATCTCATCACGCCGGTCGTTCAGCCGCCGGCGTGCGGTTGCCAACTCGCCGTGCGCCTCGCTGAGCACCTGCTTTCGCTCCTGCTCGCGACGGTGTGCATCCTCCTTCAACCGCTTCCGATCCTGCTCCAGGCGGCGCACACGCTGCCGCAGCGCACCGGACTGCTCCGATTGTGCCCGTACTTCCTGGATCAGTCCCGTGGCCGCTTCCTGTTCCGCCCTGACTGCCGGCGCAGGCGGGTACACGAGCCGCCGCAGCGTGAGGCGGCCGATTTTGACCCAGATCGCGTACTCTGTCGGTGCGAATGCATCCAGGGCGGCCAGCCACTCGTCGATCTTTACCGTCGGATCGAGGTAGCGTTTGACCTGCGTGAGCCAACAGAGCGCGATGTTATCGCAGTAGGCCTCGTGGAAGCGCTCGTCCGTCCAAAACTGTGGGTTCAGCTCCGGGTCTGGGAAACGCCCGTTGATTATCTGTGGGACAAGGCTGAGCAGCAGGTCTCGTGTGGTCCGCAGCTTCCACTGGCGCAGCAGCAGTATGACAGCCCGCCGGCGCCCCTCCTCGTTGTCGCTCGGAACCCGGACGCGGAACACTTTCTTCAAGTTATTGAACATCTTCGGGCGTGCAGAGTTGATCACGTAACCGGCGGCCATGAATTGCTCCGCATCCAGCTCCGGGATCACAGCCGCCCCGGGGTCGGCCGCTGTGGCCTGGTCAGCCCAGGCCGAGACCTCCGCCCAGCTTGCCTTCTCCGGAAAGCCAAAGAGCCAATTTGCTTTCATGTTGCTCACCTCCGCTGGGTGCCCAACAGGCTGTCCCGAAGGGCCAGAGCTTCCGCGTAGTTGGCTCGGACCGCTTCCACCCGTGCCTGCAATGTCCCGATCGCCGCTTCGTACTGCCGTGCCTGTGCCGCCATCGCCTCGGCGTGGCGGCTTTCCGCTGCCTGGCTCTCCGCGCCCACCGCCGCCACCAGTCCCGCCAGATGGCGCAACTCCGGAACTTCTTCGCCCAGCGCCCGCAGCCGGTTCGTCAGTGCTTTTCGTTCCCGCGCCAGATGGTGCAGGCTCCGTTTGAGCGACCGCATCTGCACCTGCCGCAGGTGCAGCCGGCGCAGCAGCTTCTGCTGCTCCCACCGGGTCGGCGTCCGGGCGGGTTCCGGCTCCGTGATGAACTGGTGCAACTTGAGCTTGCCGTAGAGGAGCACCGCCGCATATTGCGCTTGCTGCTCGGGCGAAAAGGCAGCCTTCACCGCCGGAATCATGTCGCCGAGGCCGGCCAGTCTCAGGGCCGCCAGGCCGCCCGCAAAGCGATACTGCACCACCATGTCCATCGCGTCGCTGAATTTGCCCCGCATGATGCCGGCCCAGCTGCGGACCGGCAGGTGCATCACCCGACCGATGATCAACTCTCGGAAGGCCGGGTCGCCCCAACGGCGGAAGATGAATCGACCCAGCCGGTATCCGTCGTAGGCGAGTTCGGCGGGATGGGAAATGCCGACCTTGCGCAGCGGTTTGCCCAGGTCGGTCCGGTGATCCTGGCCGTGAGAGTCATAAGTGAACGCCACCATGAGGAAGTCCTCGACTTCCTCGTCGCTGTAGCGGGCGGCCTCAGGGCAGGTTGCAAACGCCGCCTGCTGTTGCTCGGAAAAATCTTCAGTCCATGAGGCTGCCAGGTCTGATAGAACCAGAGACCGCTTCTGCTGTGCCATCCTGATCCCCCCGCATCCGGTTGCTACTCCTTATACGATTGTTTCATGCTTAAAGTTCGAGGGGTCAGTCTGCAGACAGCATTGAGACACCATTGAGACACCATGCAAGCGCCATGTTCCTGCCGGCCGACATCCCCGGGACCCCCGTGCAGCCTGCCCTGCAGGGACATGTAAAGCCCGATGACCAAGATCACAACCGTCAATCCGGGCGCCGCCACCTGACGCGGCAGACGCGTCACCCGGCGCTACCATGTAAGGAGACGCTACTGCCACAGGCCTTCGCGACCACAGCGACTACCCGGTGAACGCCATGCAGACACCATTTACGGAGCATATCGATACGCAACAGGCACCATGTAGGCAGACGGTCGGGACCCAACGATCAGAATTTACAACGATTCTATTGACCATCCATAATTACCCATGGTAATATGATTATAGCGCTTCCAATATAAGGAACGACTAACGAGAGAAAGGAGAAATGAAAAAATGCCTACCGAAAAGCAGAAGGTTGCCCCTGCCCAGGGCGATCAGCCGAAGCAGACTCCCACCATCCTCGACGCCCAGCTGCCCAAGAAGCTGGCGGACCTCCTGAGCAGCGTGACAGTGAAGGACCTGCGCGGCCCGGAGTCGGCGGCCGAGACCTTGAAGGGCAACACCAACACGCCCAACGTCTGGGTCTACAGCCCGGCCGTCTTCAAGTTCTCTTCCCTGGCCCAGAAGCGGCTGACCAGGGTCGCCCGGCAGGCCGGCATGCAGGACACCCAGGTCACCCGAGTCCACGCCCAGCTGATTGGCGACTCCAACACGGTCCTGATCAAGCCCGCTGACGCGCTGGATCTCACCGCCTTTGAAAACCCCAATTATCGTGGTGTCTCCGGCGGTGTCTGCAACCTGTTCGATCTCCTGGGTCCGGCCCGGTGTACGGTGGAAACCGGCTATCGTCAGAAGTACGACGTGCACATGGTGCCCCAGGGCAGCGCCTTTTGGCCCGGCCTGCTTGTCGACCTGGACGACCCCCGGGAGCGGAAGCTGTTGCCCAAAAGGAAGAAGAAGAGCAGCAGCACCGGCGAAACGAAGAGCAGCAGCGGCGAAACGAAGAGTGCCACGAAGGACCAGACCTCATCTACATAACTACACCAAACGAAGCGCATACGCACGAATTCAGAGAGCCGCAAAAAAACCCCCTGCCGGCGGCCCGGCAGGGGGTTTCGCTTACGACGGCAGGCGCCGGAGATGCGCCACCGGCGCCCCCCGCCGCGCCTCCGGCGTGGAGCGCCACTGTTCGTAGAACTCCTGGCGGAAGGCGGCGAAACGGCCGGCGGCGATAGCCGCCCGGGCCCCTTCGGCCAGCCGCACCAGAAAGCGGAGATTGTGGATCGAGCAGAGCCGGGCGCCCAGGTTTTCATCCGCCTTGATCAGGTGGCGAATGTACGCCCGGGAGTACTGGCGGCAGGTGTCGCAATCGCAGCCCGGCTGCAGCGGCTCCCAGTCCCGGGCGAAGGCGGCGTTCTTGATCAGCAGCTTGCCCGTGGGCACCAGCACGGTGCCGTGTCCGCCCAGGCGGGTGGGCAGCACGCAGTCAAACATGTCGATCCCCCGGTATATGCCCTCGATCAGATCCTCCGGCGACCCCACGCCCATCAGGTACCGGGGCCGGTCACGGGGGAGCAGCGGGACCGTGACATCCAACATTTCCGCCATGACCTCTTTCGGCTCGCCCACCGACAGACCGCCGATGGCGTAGCCCGGCAGGTCCAGGGCGACGATCTGCTCGGCGCTCTCCCGGCGCAGGTCGGCAAACGTGGAGCCCTGAACGATGCCGAACAGCGCCTGCTCCCCCGGGCGGGCGTGTGCGGCCTTGCAGCGGGCCGCCCAGCGGGTGGTGCGCTCCAGGGAGGCGCGGGCGTAGTCGTGCTCCGCCGGGTGGGCGACGCACTCGTCGAACGCCATGATGATATCCGCACCGAGGCCGTTCTCGATCGCCATCACCGTCTCCGGGGAGAAGTACCGGGCGCTGCCGTCGATGTAGGAGCGGAAGCTGACGCCCTCTTCGCTGATTCCGCTGCGCAGGTGGGCGAGCGAGAAGACCTGAAAGCCGCCGGAATCGGTGAGCACCGGCCGGTCCCAGGCCATGAAGCGGTGCAGCCCGCCGGCGGCGGCGATCAGCTCATGACCGGGGCGCAGGTGCAGGTGGAAGGTGTTGGCGAGCATGATCTGCGCGCCGAGGTCAGTGAGGTCCCGGGGGGCGAGGTTCTTCACCGTGGCCTGGGTGCCCACGGGCATGAAGTGCGGCGTTTCGACCACGCCGTGCGGGGTGTGCAGGCGGCCGCGGCGGGCGGCGCTGGTGGGATCGGTGGCGAGCAGGTCGAAGCGGATTGGCATGTAGACCGTCCTTTGGCTGCGGTTGGCCCGAGGTCTTAAGCATCGGGGGATGGCAACCACACAATCATACCAGAAAAGACCTGGCGGTTCACGCCCGCACCAGGCCCGGCGCCAGCCGCTCCAGAATTGTCGCCACCGCCTCGGCATCCGTCCCCAGCACCCGGGCGACAATCAGGCCCGGGTGCGGGCGGGAGATGCCCGCCGCCACGCCGGGGGGCAGTTCGGCCAGCAAGTCGGCCAGTCCCTCCAGGTCGGCGGTTGCGGCGGCAGCCCCGGCCAGGTAGAGGCTGCCCAGGTGGGAATAGCCGGCGAGCATGCCGGGCCGCCCGAGCCCGCCTTCGGCGCCTGGGCGCAGCAGCGGCCGGTCGGCCAGGACCAGGGAAGGCCCCAGGTAGATGTGTGTGCGCAGGCGTAGGGCGGAGTAGGCGAATGCCTCGCCAAAGGCGGTGCGGCCCGGGGTGAGCAACTCCCCGGCCACCAGACTCGCCGCCGGGTCGAGGCGGAAGACCGTCTCCTGGCGGTAGTCGGCCCCGGCGTACGGAATCAGCTGATGCGGCCAGTAGGTGAGGGCCGCGCCGGCGGCAAGGTGAAAGGTGATGGACTGGCCGGCGCTCTGGCCCGGGGCCATGGTGTGGACCCGGGTGGCGGCGGGCGCGGCCAGGCGCAGCCGCACCCCGTCCAGCAGGTGGAACTCGGCGGCCAGCCGGTCGCCGGCCAGGATGCCGGCGGTGGTATTGGTCAGGGCATACTCGGGCGCGGGTCCCACCAGCGGTCCGAACAGCTTCCACGGGGCTTCGGCATAGGCCCGGACGAGCCCGGCGGGGCCGAAGGTGGCCGAAAGGCGGGCTACCGGCTCTGCGCCTCCCGGGGAGCCAGGTCCGCCAGGAGTATATCTCGTTCGATCCACGCGAGAACCTCCTCCAGCCCCTGGCCTTTCAGCAGGTTGGTAAAGGTCCACGGCCGCGGCCCGCGCATGCGCAGGGTATCCCGCCGCATCACCTCCAGATCCGCACCCACGTAGGGCGCCAGGTCGATCTTGTTGATCACCAGGTAATCGGAGCGGGTCACCGCCGGGCCGCCCTTGCGCGGGATCTTCTCGCCTCCGGCGACATCGATGACATATATGTAGGCGTCGACCAGCTCCGGGCTGAAGGTGGCCGCCAGATTATCCCCGCCGCTCTCGACAAAGATCAGGTCCAGATCGGGGAACCGGGCCGAGAGGGTGGCGATTGCCTCCAGGTTCATGGATGCGTCCTCGCGGATGGCGGTGTGCGGGCAGCCGCCCGTCTCCACGCCAATGATCCGCTCCGGCGGCAGCACGCCGCTGCGCACCATGTACTCGGCGTCCTCTTTGGTGTAGATGTCGTTGGTGACCACACCCAGGCTGTAGCGGCCGGCCAGCGCCCGGCAAAGCTCCTCCAGGAGCTTGGTCTTGCCGGAACCCACCGGCCCGCCGATCCCGATGCGGACGGTGCCCGTGATCGCCATGCTAAGTCCTCCCGTCAGGATATGAAAAGCCGAGTGTAGAGCCGTTCGTGCTGCATGCCGCCCACCTCCAGGCCGGGCAGGAAACCGCCCAGGTCGTCGGCGCCTACGTCCAGGCAACGGCCGGCGGCCCCCGCCACCAGCGGCTGCAGCCGGACCAGCAGCCGCTGGCCCTCGGTCTGCCCGAGCGGCACCAACCGCACCGCACACGAGACGAGGCCCTGCAGCGCTGCGTACAAAAACGAGAGCACCGCCGCCTCCGCGTCCACGCCTGCTGCGCAGGTGACGACCCCGACCGCCACCGGATGCTGGCCGCCCGCCCGGCCCTCGGCCACTGCCCGGTGGTATGCCCCGAGGACCGGTGCGTCGGGCCAGAGGTCGGCGCCCAGCCGGAGCAGCCGCCGGCCCACCTGGCTCCCGGCCTCCCGCCACTCCCGCGGGGCCCGCAGTGCCCCGACCAGTTCGTCCAGTTCCAGCAGGGCCGCCAAGTCTCCCGCCGCCGCCGCCCGGTGGGCCAGCGCGACCGCCGGGCCGTCAGCCCGGGCCAGCCCCTCCGCCAGCACCGTCTCCAGCAAATCGCCCACCGCACCTGCCGCCCGCCGCCCGCCGGCGATCAGCGTCTCCAGCCCGTAGGAGTGGGAGAAGCCGCCCACCGGCAAGGCGCTGTCGGTCAGCAGGAAGAGGCGCAGCAGCGCCTCAGCGTCCGTGCGCATGGTCATGGGTATGGGCATGGTCATGGTCGTGCTCATGCTCGTGGTGATGGCCGCCGGGCAGGGCACCCACCGGACCGCCCTCCAGGGCCAGCAGTTCCCGGCGGAAGGGTACTCCGGCGCTGGCCAGGTGTGCCTCCAGCACCGGGTCTTCCGCAACCAGAATCGCGTCCTCGGTGATCCAGGCCTGCATGTGGCGGTTGCCGATCTGGTGCGCCACCCGACCCATCTCCTGGCGGGAGCGCGGGCGAATGACCAGCACCGGCTCGGCCACGGCCTGCACCACCAGCGGCGGGAGGTCGGACGGGCCCAGCAGGTCGCCGTCCCGCAGCACCCCGCCCTCCGGCAGGCTGATGCCCACGTCCCGCCCGCCGGCCGTTGTGGCCCGGATTCGCCGCTTCTGCCGCTCGGCCCAGGTGAGCAGCACGGTCTCACCGTGGCGGTCGTGCTCACCCTGGCGGGCGATGATTTCGGTGTAAAGCATGAGCGTCACATCCTTACAGTTGCCTCCCGCAGTTTGCTCCGCAAACTACTGCCGGCGTCTCCGGCGGCTGACTGTGGTCAGCCGCGTCCTAGAAAAGATGATACAGCTGGCTGAGCGGGACCTGCCTGGCCGGCTCGCACCGCAGCACCTCGCCGTCCACCCGGACCTCGTAGGTGTCCGGATTGACCGTGATCTGCGGCGTCGCCCCGTTGTGGATCAGGTCCTTCTTCTGCAGCAGGCGGGTGTTCGCGACCGGCCGCACCTCACGGGCCAGGCCCAGCTTCGCCCCGATGCCGCCGGTATAGGCCGCCCGGGAGACCCAGGTGATGCAACTGCGGGAGCGGGCGCGGCCGAAGGCGCCGAACATCGGCCGGCTGAACACCGGCTGAGGCGTGGGAATGGAGGCGTTCGGGTCGCCCATCTGGGCGTAGGCGATAAACCCGCTCTTCAGCACCAGTTCCGGCTTCACGCCGAAGAACCGGGGCTTCCAGAGCACCAGGTCGGCCACCCTGCCCACCGCCACCGAGCCCACGTCGCCGGCGATGCCGTTGGTGAGGGCCGGGTTAATCGTGTACTTGGCGATGTAGCGCTTCACGCGGAAGTTGTCCGCCCCGGCCGGATCGCCGGGCAGCGGCCCCCGCTGCGCTTTCATTTTCGCGGCTGTCTGCCAGGTCCGGCAGATCACCTCGCCCACCCGGCCCATCGCCTGGGAGTCGGAGGACATCATGCTGATCACCCCGAGGTCATGCAAAATGTCCTCGGCGGCGATCGTCTCCGGCCGGATCCGGCTGTCGGCGAAGGCCACGTCCTCCGCCACCCGCTTGTCCAGGTGGTGGCAGACCATGAGCATGTCCAGGTGTTCGTCGATGGTGTTGACGGTGTATGGCCGGGTAGGGTTGGTCGACGACGGCAGCACGTTCTGCAGGCCGGCAATCCGGATGATATCGGGGGCGTGGCCCCCGCCGGCGCCTTCGGTGTGAAATGTATGGATCGTGCGGCCGTCGATGGCGGCCATCGTCTGCTCCAGGAAGCCGAACTCGTTCAGCGTGTCGGTGTGGATCGCCACCTGGACATCGTAGGCGTCAGCCACCCGGAGGCAGGTGTCGATCGCCGCACGGGTGGTGCCCCAGTCCTCGTGCAGCTTGAGGCCCATCGCCCCGGCTTCCACCTGCTCGACGAGGGCCGCCGGGTGAGAAGCGTTGCCCTTGCCCATGAAGCCGAGGTTGACCGGCAGCCCTTCGGCGCTCTCCAGCATGCGGGCCAGGTTCCAGGGACCGGGGGTGCAGGTGGTGGCGGCAGTGCCGGTGGCAGGGCCGGTGCCGCCGCCGATCAGCGAAGTCGTCCCGGCGGCAATCGCGTGCTCCACCTGCTGCGGCGCAATGAAATGGATGTGGGAATCGATGCCGCCGGCCGTGAGAATCTGGCCCTCCCCGGCGATGATCTCCGTGCCGGGGCCGATGATTAAACTGCGGTCGACGCCGTCCATAATTGCCGGATTGCCGGCCTTGCCGATGCCGCAGATGCGGCCGTCCTTGACGCCGACATCGGCTTTGACGATGCCCCAGTGGTCAATGATCAGGGCGTTGGTGATGACGAGATCCGGCGCCCCCTGGGCGCTGGTCACCTCGCCTGACTGGCCCATGCCGTCCCGGATTACCTTGCCGCCGCCGAACTTCACCTCGTCGCCGTAAGTGGTGTAGTCCTGCTCCACCTGTACGGTCAAGCCGGTGTCGGCTAACCGCACCCGGTCGCCGGTGGTGGGCCCGAACATGGCCGCGTATTGCCAGCGGGGAATTTGCAGGCTCACCTGGGCTGCACCCCCTTGAACCCTTCCGCTGCCGCCCGGGCGAGGGCGCGGCGCCGGACCGCCGGGCTGTGGCGGTCGCCGTCGGTCAGGTTGTTCAGCCCGGTCACCCGGCCGGTTCCGCCCAGCGCCACCAGGGTCACGGTCTTGCTCTCCCCGGGCTCAAAGCGTACCGCAGTGCCCGCCGCGATATTGAGCCGGCAGCCGAAGGCGGCGTCCCGCTCGAAGTCCAGCGCCGGATTCGCCTCAAAAAAGTGGAAGTGCGAGCCCACCTGCACGGGGCGGTCGCCGGTGTTGGCCACCACCAGTTCCCGGGTCTCGCGGCCGGCGTTGGCCGCGATCGGCTCTCCCGCCGTCAGCACCTCCCCCGGGCCGCCGCCGGCCGGGGCGGCGTTCGGGTCGGCGGGCCGGATCGGGTGGTGCACCGTCACCAGCTTGGTGCCGTCGGGGAAGGTGCCCTCCACCTGAATCTCCTCGATCATCGCCGCGACCCCGTCCATCACGTCGGCGGTGGTGAGGAGCGTGGCCCCGTACGCCATCAGTTCGGCCACGCTCCGACCGTCCCGGATCCCTTCCTGCAGTTCGCTGCTGATCAGCGCCACCGCCTCGGGGTAGTTCAGCTTCAGCCCTCTGGCCCGGCGGTCCCGAGCCAACATTCCGGCCACGTAAATCAGCAGCTTTTCGGTCTCACGGGGGCTCAGGTGCACCGGATTTCCCTCCTCCGGATTGCGGTGTGAAGAATCCTCACACTTCGCGGCGAACCGTTTTCGGTATTTTACCATGCGGATTGTCCGGGCGCGGGATCCATGTCAGGTTATTTGGTGCTTTACGAATACGGCGTGCCCGGCTACACCTCCGGCACCTGCCACTCGGGCACCTTGCTCCCGCCACCGACCAGCTTTTGCGGGTCAATCAGCCCTACTGCAATCGCCAGGGTCACCGCCGCCAGCCCGGCGGAGACCCAGAACGGCAACGTGTCGGAAATCTGCATGAGCCAGCCATACAGCGGCGGCCCCAAGGCGACGCCGAAGAAGCGGACCGCCCCGTAAATCGAAGTGATGCCGGCCCGCTGCCCCGTCCCCGCGGCGTAGGTAATCAGGTTGCCCAGGCCGGGCAGTTGCAGGCCGGTACCCATGCCGGCGACGATGATTCCGGTGAAAAAGGCCCAGTCCCGGGGGACGATGGCCACCAGCCCGGTCCCCGCGATCAAGAGGGCGAGGCCGGCCACCACGGCCGGTTTCAGGAGCTGCTGGTGGCTCTCCAGAAACAGGCCCGCCCCCAGCGAGGTCACCGACATGGCCAGCACGGGCCACATAATCAGCACGCCTTTGGGCAAATCTGCGATCCCGTATTCGGACTCCAGGTACTCAGACAGGAAGAAAAGCAGCCCGAACAGGATGAACAAGGCGACCGTCCCCGCCCAGAAGCAGGCCACCAGCGGCATCCCCTTCTGCTTGAACACCTGGCCCAGAGCGCCGAAGTACGCTTTGGCCCCGGCCGCCTTCTGGCGCTGGGGCTCCCGGGTCAGCAGCCAGACCGCCAGGGCGAACGGCAGCGACAAGGCGGCGTAGGCGAAAAAGACCGCCCACCAGACGAACAGGGCGCCAATCAGGGCGCCCAGCAGCGGCGAGACCACCTTGCCCAGTCCGTTGGATGCCTCCAGGATGCCCTGGGCCGTCACCTGCTTTCCGCCGCTGAACAGGTCCCCGACAAACGCCATGGCCACCGGCCCGGTGCCCGAAGCGCCCAGCCCCTGCACGACCCGACCCGCCATGATGACGACGAAGCCGTTCTCCCCCAGCAACCAGCCGCCGAGGCCGGAGATGACGCCCCCGAGCCCGTAGATCAGCAGGCTCGGCACAATCACGACCTTGCGGCCGTATTGATCGGCGAGAAAACCGGCCACAACGGTGCCGATGCCGGCGGAAAAAGAGAAGGCGGTCACGGCGAGGCCGGTCACCGACTTGCCCAGCCCCAGTTCCCGGCCCATGTCGGGCAGTACCGGAATCAGCATGGAGTTGCCGAGCACCATGATCAGCGGCACCGTGCCGAGCGCCGCCAGTTGGAGCCACTTGTTCGGCCCCTGGGTTTTGGATCCCGCCACCTGACCCCCTCCGTTCGCAGCGAATGCCGCGTTAGGTTTCCCGTCGGTGCGATCGCTATCATACTAATTGGGTGACTACATAGATATTAGGGGACATAAAGGAGAATCGACAGGTAGCCCGAATATGTTATTCGGCTGGGGTATAAAGCGCTAGGGAGGGGTACGGTCATGGCACTGGTGGGGTATGCGAACCGAGTCGCCCGCATTGACCTGTCCAACAACACCATCGCCTACGAGGGGCTCAACCCGGAAGATGCCCGCAAGTATGTCGGCGCCCGGGGGTTGGGCGTCAAGTACGTCTTTGACAACGGCCCCACTGTCGAGGCCACGTCGCCTGACAACGTCCTCTGCTTCGTCAACGGCCCGCTGACCGGCAGTGCGATGAACATGTCCGGCCGGCTGGCGGTCTGCACCAAGTCGCCCCTGACGGGTACGGTGACCGATTCGCACATGGGCGGCTGGTCGGCGGCGCGGCTCCGCTGGGCCGGCTTCGACGCCCTGATTTTCCGGGGGCAGGCGGACCGGCCCGTCATCGCCGTCTGCCAGGACGGCAACGTGGAGTTGCACGACGCCCCGGACCTGTGGGGCCGGACCACCCGCGAGACGATCAAGCTCCTGCAGGCGCAGTACGGCGGCGCCAAGGTTTCGGTCATGGCCATCGGCCCGGCCGGCGAGAACGGCGTCCGCTATGCCGCCATCATGAATGAGAGCGACCGGGCGGCCGGCCGCGGTGGCACCGGCTGCGTCATGGGCATGAAGAACCTGAAGGCCGTGGTGGCCATCGGCGAAGTCGCCCAGCAGTTCAAGCCGGCGGCGGAGCAGAAGGAGGCCTACGACGGCGCTCGGAAGCGGGGCCTGAAAGCGATCATGGACGGTGCGCTGACGGCGCCGCGCAAGGGCGGCCTCTCGGTCTACGGCACCAACGTGCTCATGAACATCGTCAACGAGATCGGCGCCCTGCCCACCCGGAACGGCCAGGCGTCCCATCACGTGGGGGCGGAGGCGCTCTCGGGCGAGGCGATTCGGGAGCACTACCTGGTGGCGGAGCCGACCTGCCACGCCTGCCCCGTGGCCTGCAAGAAGATGGTGGAGATCAAGGAAGGCCCGTACGCCGGCGTGAAGACCGAGAGCTTCGAGTTCGAGACCGCCTGGGCCCTGGGCATGAACTGCGACAACGTCGACCCGGCCCCCATCGCCAAGATTCTGGACCTGTGCAACGACTATGGCATGGATACCATCGAACTGGGCAACGTCTTCTCCACCACCATGGAGGCGACGGAACTGGGGCTGGTGGAAGGCGGCATCGCCTGGGGCGACACTGCCCGCATGGTCCAGCTGACCGCCGAGATCGCCCACGCCGCGGGCCCCCTGGCCCAGACGCTGGGCCGGGGCGCCGCCGGCGCCGCTGCGGCGTTCGGGCGACCGGACCTTTCCAACACGGTGAAAGGCCAGTCGATTCCGGCGTACGATCCGCGTGGCATCAAGGGCATCGGCCTGGGTTACGCCACCTCCAACCGGGGCGCCTGCCACCTGCGTGGCTACACCGTCGCTTCGGAAGTCGCCGGCATTCCCATGCAGACTGACCGCCTGACGCCGGAAGGGAAGGGCGCCCTGCTCAAGATCTTCCAGGATCTGCTCTCCTTCTCCGACTGCCTGGACCTGTGCAAGTTCTCGTCCTTCTCCATGGGGGCGGACGAGTACGCCGCCATGTACAGCGCCGTGAGCACCATGCCCTTCACCGCCGCGGACGTGATGCGGACGGGCGAGCGGGTTTACAACCTGGAGCGCTACTTTAACAACCTGGCCGGGCTGCGCGAGGGCAGCGACTACCTGCCCAAGCGGTTCCTGACCGACCCGGGCACGGGCGGCAGCGCCGGACAGGTCTCGGAGCTGGATCAGATGCTGAAGGACTACTACGCCGAGCGCGGCTGGGTGAACGGCGTGGTGCCCGAAAGCAAGCTGAAGGAGCTGGAGATTATCTGATGCAGATTCGCTTGTACGCCACGCTCCGCCCCCTGGCCGGGGGCAAGTACGTAACGCTGGAGGCCGAGGCGGGCGAAACGGTTGGATCGCTGCTCCGGCGGCTGGTGGCGCAGTACCCCGGGCTGGCGGGGCAGTTGCTGGCGCCCGACGAAGCGAGCCTGCTGCCGCATGTGCAGGTCTTTCTGTCCGGGCGGAGCGTGCGTGACCTGCAGGGGCTACAGACCCCGGTTCCAGCCGAGGCTGAGCTGGCCGTCTTCCCGCCGGTGGCGGGGGGGTGACCCAGTGAGATGGCCGGATATCCGGCGGTCCGGCTCGCTCTCCCGGTATCCGCAGGGGTAGGGCTGGCGCCGTATACGAAGCACGCGCGCCGGATATCCTGAAAGGGTGAGCGAGGGGAGCCGCTACGTACCAGTGTGATGGGACGTGTGGGGCGCTCTAAGTGAAGAGAAGCTGGAAGACGAGCCGGACGACTTCTGTGACGATGGCGGCGAGAATCGTTCTGCGAACCCACTTAGGCAGCACTCCGCTCCCAGGACGCTGGACTCTACTAAAATCGTAACGGCCCACCGCCTGGGAGCGGAGGCTCACCTCGCTTTTGAGGCTGAGTCTCTCCTCGCTCACCTATATCTTACCAAATATTGGCTGAGGTGACCAGAACATCCGTTCGACAAATTTCGAGCGGTCCTTTCGTGACGCTCTCCCAAAGCTGATCAAGCCAGGCCTGCACGCAAGTGCGGGCCTGGCTTTTTGGTGCGCAGGAAAAGCTTACGCTTATCTTGAATGTTGCGGCATGAATGACCGCGACGAGGAGAGAAGCAGCGTGAGCCGTAAGCGGGCAGGATACCTGGACGGCAAGCACCACACGGCGTATGTACCCGATGTGGAGCGCCAGATGCGGCCGGCGTCCCCCGCACCCCGGCTTTCGCACGACACCCTCGAGCTGGCGGCCTTTATCGATGTGGAGACGACGGGGTTGAGCCCTTACTCGGATGAAATCATCGAATTTGCGATTGCTTTGTTCGCGTTCCGCCGCGATACCGGCGAAATCGTTGAAGTGGTGGACCGGTACGTGGGCCTGCGGGAGCCAGGCGTGCCGATTCAAGACGGCGCCTACCGCGTGCACGGCATCTCCGCGGCGGCGGTGCGGGGCAAGCAGCTTGACCATGGACGGATCGAGTCCTTGCTGGCACGGGCCCGCTTTCTGGTGGCCCACAACGCCGCCTTTGACAGTGGGTTTGTCAGGCGCCTCTTCCCGACGGCCGCCCGGAGGCCGTGGTACTGCTCCATGAACGGGATTGACTGGCGTGGCAAGGGCTTTGATTCGAAGGGGTTGCAGCAACTGCTGCGGGCTCATGGCATTCAGGCCCCGGTGGCGCACCGGGGGGAAGCCGATGTCGACTCGGCCCTCCGACTTCTCGCCCAGACCGATGCCGGCGGCCACCCGTATTTTCGGGAACTGTTGAGCACCTACCAGTTCACCCAGACTTTGCGGGTGGACGGTGGGGTCGGGACGCGGTAAGCTAACCACCTGGTCGTGAGAGTTCGGTAGATGATCGCGCTGCGTTAACAGGGAGGCCATAAGCCGTTTACCTGGATGACGCGGTGAGGAACTTCCTGGCACCGCTGCCGGTGCGAGCCGGCAGAAGATGGCGCAGGGCGTAAGCCCTGGCGGCGCAAGCCGACGATGGGGAAGGTGTGACACTTCTTGGGACGGTCTCGCATGGCAACGTGCGGGGCTGTCCTTTTTGATTTTCTGGTGCCGGCGGGTACCATCCAGGCCGCAAAGGCCCAACGGGCCGCGATCTGCTCCACAATCGCACGGGGAGCTCCGAATAGCTCCGTATTGTTACGAGTTGGTTAGAAATGCGTTCGTCGGCCGCAAATCGCTCCGCAAACTGCCGCGAAGCCGCGATTCCCGCTAATGACTGCCGCACTAGCAGCGTAGCCGCCGTTTGGGTCCTTTCTCCGCGCACGCGAGTATTTCCGCCCACAAACCGCCGATCAGGAAAATGCGTTGCCAGAAGCCGTTTGATCAGGATTGGTAATGGCAAATCATGCCGAATGATCGCAAATCATGCCGGGTAATCGCAAATCATGCCGAAGACCATTTTTCCATGCCAAATCGCTTCATATCGCTGCATATCGCTTTTTGACGCAATCCGCGCCGGCGAAAACCGGTTCGCGCCGAAAAATCGCACCGCATCCTCGGACAGATGGCCCTCCTGACCACCGGCTGTGCCGAGGCGCCTTCTCCGCCTGCCAGACCGACTGAGCCACTGCAGGGTGCACAAAAGGTCAGCGTGTTCTTTGAAGCGCAGTCGGTGGAGATCACGGATCGCACCGTGGTTGCAAATGCGGTGCTGCTTCTTTCCGAAGCGCAGTCTATTCCCAAAGCGGAAGCCCCCGAACCCCTTCTCGTCAGGCTGGTGTTCCACTCCGGGAACGACAGATCGGAGATCGTCTCCATCGGCTCTGAAACCGCAAGAATCGAACCGGGCACATACTTACGGGGTCCGTCGATTACGAGTCTGCATGAGCTGGTGATGGCTCGCCTCGCCCAACAGTCCCTTGCTGCGTTGTTCACGGGGGCGCACGAGGTTGAGATTGTGGCCCGGGACCGGCTGGTTCGTCAGCGCATGACCACGGAGCAGCGTACCCAATCCCTGGCGTTGCTGCGGACGGCCTCGCAAGTGAGCCTCGATCCCTGGGCGGCCCGGCTGTACCCAGACGTCTCACTGGTGTTTGATGGCGTGCAGACGCTGCGATTTGCGACCTCCGGGTACGCCCGGCTCGACAGCACAAGCACCTGCATCCTGGTGCCGAAGTCCTACTGGAACATGCTCATGAGCTGGCTGCCCCCAGAGGAGCTGAACCCAGACGATTTGGCCTATCTTTTTCAGGCCACTGAACTACGTTTCGCCCTGGCGGGTTCTGATGGATGGCTTAATCGGGTCGTGATGAAAAACGAGGAAGACCCACTGTCAGCGATCGTGCGAATCCTGCGGGAAGGAAAGGTCGCAGACCAGGGCTTGCCGCCTGTCCAGCCGATCGGGCAGTTGCTCTTTCTTGTCATGGGGCGGACGGAAACCGTCATGGTGGGGGCCGATTGGTTCCAATACCGGGGCAAAGCGTACAGCTTGCCCAAAGCGTATGAGCGCATCCTGGCCTGCGCCGGAGGGCGGTAACGTGCGGAGGCCGCCGCCAGTTAACCCAGACCACCCGACGCATTCCTTGTGTCGACAGCCGACCGGGATAGCCCCACGCTCTCTGGGCATTCTAAGAATGAGCGGAGGGGAGCTGCTGCGTTAGTTCGAGAGACATCACTCGGGTCGCTTGAAACGGTTCCTGTTTAGAGGAAGAGATCGTGAAGAAGGAACCGGATCACCTCAGTCAGAAGCACCGTAAGTATGACCTTGCGTGCCCAACGAGGCAGCATGGCGACTCTCAACTCCTTCCGGAGACAGAGTCTCCCCGCCCGCTCATCCAGATTATACCAGATTGGCCGGCGGTGAACCAGAACAACTGTTCGACAAATATCGAGTGCGTCGATGCGCCCACCCGTGCTCATGACGGGCGGCGGTCTCCAATCGGAGATCCACCGCCCGTCACTTTGCTGTTGAGAGGCTCTCGGGCTAGCCGCCGGAACGTGATGACGCATGGCGCCGTCAACATGGCGGATGGCATGGGTATCGCCGATCGCTTACAAAACTGATCAAGCCAGGCCAGCACGGAAATGCGGGCCTGGCTTTTTGGCGTTCTCGCTCCGGCGGGTACGATCCAAACCGCGAAGGCCCGGCGGGCGGCGATCTTGTCCACAAAAGCGCCAAGCCTCCCGGGCGTGCCTTGGAAGAGCCCACACGGCAGCGACAGTACTTGACGCAATCGATTCGCTACAATGAATAGGCGGCGAGTAGCAGAGAGCTTCCAGGCATGATACCCATGGGGGGTAAGGTAG
>DASXVX010000077.1:0-4169 GCA_036504075.1 Symbiobacteriaceae bacterium
TCAACGACCAGCCGAGCCACTTCATCGTTAACGTGCCCCCTCCAGGGAAGTGTTGGTCCAGGTCAGGCGGGTTTCGGCCGGGTGGAGCACGGTGAGGACCTTGAACATTTGCTCTCCGACGATCCACAGGGCGCGGCCCGGTGCTTGGCGGCACCAGTCGGTGACAATGTCGACGGCAATGTCGGATAGTCCGAGCAGTCCGCGGAGTTCCTCGGCGACAGCCTGATCTTGGCCGTGGAGGATCTTGGTGTCGGCCAGGTGCAGCATGTCCTTGGCGATCGCCGCCGCCTGTGACCCGGCGTCCCCGACGCTGACCAGGTCGGAGGGTTTGTGGGCCAGCGCGAATTGGATGTCTCCGTCGCGGCGTGACAGGCGCAGGTCGGCGTCGAAGGACTTGACCGCATCGATACCGAGCCGCAGCTGCTTCCAGGACTCGTCGCGGATCACGATCCTCATGTCGCCGGCGGCGGCAACCTCCCGCATCGCCCTGCCCCAGGAGTTGAGGCACAACAGCGCCATGCCGACCGCCTCATCACCGAGGCCTTCCAGCCGGGACAGCGACAGGGACTGGATGGGCGCGGTCCAGTCCAGGGCGATCGTGGTGTGGTCGTCGAACAGCCCTTTCAGGGTGCCGCCGACCAGCTGCCCGAGGGCGTCACGTAGCAGTCGGGTTTCGTCGAGGAAGTGCCGGGTGCTGGCGTAGCGGCAGACCTGGACGAGTTCGGCCGGCGGTTCGTCGAGGAGGTGCCACAGTCTGGGGATGGTGGTTTCGGTGAGCACCGTGTTGGCGATCGTGTGTCCGGTGAGCATCTTCAGTGCGGCGTCGACGGCAGTCTCCTCTGAAGGGCCGAACGGCACGGGTTGTTGGCCGATCTTCTGCGATCCGACCAGGCCGCGGATCAGGGTGAGCCAACGGGCGAACACGATCGCCGCCCGGCGTTGGGTTTCGGCAGGGTTGAGCTGGTCCCAGCGCTGTCCGAGGGGGCCGAACTCGAGCGGGTTGATCCGGGCGCTCAGGCCTTGGCCGATCGCGATCGGCACCACGCCCAAGGCTCGGCACAACGCGTCGTACTCATCCTTGGGGTCGCCCAGGATCAGGGCCTTGTAGCCGAACCCGAGCATGCGCAAAACGAACGCCTTCGCGGTGGCGGACTTCCCCATGCCGGGCTTGCCGAAGGTGAACATGTTTGGATTGGAGACCGGGATGGCGGGGTCGAGTACCCAGCCGTTCGGGTCGGCGTAGAAGCTGGCGCGAGAGAAGAAGTCGATGCCCATCTGGGCGCCTCGGGGTGGTAGGCCGGGGCTGGTGACGAATGGCCACAGCACCGGCGCCTGATCGGCGGTCATCCGCCACACCGAGACAGGCGCCGACGCCGCCGACCAGCCGCGGTCTGGGTGGCGATGCCCGCGGCGGGGCACGGGTTGGAACAGCCGAACCTCACGCGTCACATGCTCAGGCGCCAGCACGGTGGGTGTGTCGTGGCCGAAGTCGGCCAGCAGCCGGTCCACTCCCCGTCCGTCGCGGCCTTTGGTGGAGGTGTTCACCGATCAACCTTTCGGTCCAGGCCGATGCCGAGCGGGATGGTCGCGGCGGCGAATCCGGCGTCCTGGGACAGGTCAAGTCGTAGCGGCGCGAACCCGGCCCGCCGGATTGAGGCGTCGAGTCGGCGGCCGAACTCTGCGATCCGGGTGGTCTTGGGCAGGGTGACGCAGGCCACGGCGTAGGGCCGGACCAGTGCGTTGCCGGAGGCGAGTTTGGCGTCCATGCCGCGAGTGCGGGCCATCGTGTCGCGGTCCTTGGCGCGGGTCTTGACCCCTGCCCGGTTGCGGAGCGACTCAGCCATGTCGGCGGCCCATTCGGCGTTTTGGGTCTGTCGGTCGGCCGCGGACTGGGCCAGGATCGGGAACACGACCACCAACGAGCGCCGCTCACCGGGCTCGGTGGGCACCAGTACCGGGGCCAGCGCGCCTAGCACCGCGCCCTTGGCCGGCAGTGTGAACGTCGCGGAGATCGAGTGCCACGCGTCGTGGACGTAATGACGGATCACCGTGTCGGCACCCGATGGCCCGGCCTGTGACCACGGCACGACAGCGTTCACGGAGGGGTCGCTGTCTCGTGAGGCGAGAGCTTCGATGATGCCGGCTCGGTCCCCGGGAGCGAACCCGGTGCGCACGGCGGCCGCGAGCTGGGGTGAGGTCAGCCACTCCACCCGGTTGATCCGCAACCCCGTTCGTAGGTGGCCCTCGGTCTCAGCCATCAACATCGACATCGCGCGGGCCCGGGCGTCGACGCCGCGACCGAACTCTTTGGCCTCCCTCGCCAGCCGGTCCTCGGTGACCACGATCGTGCAGAACGCCTCGGTTCGGACCGATGCCCGGCTCAACGTGGCCGCCATCTGATCGTTCACCATTCGGGACAGCGATGGTGCGGCGGCGGGCTGGTGTCGGGTCAGCCACTGTTCCCGTTCGGCGCCGTCGTCAGGCACCGAGCGGACCATGAAGAGCACTTCGGAGATCAACTCGGTGCGGGCGCATGCGTTCAGCAAGGTCGTCAGGCCCCGAGCTTGGCTGTCTCGTTCGGCACTGTCGGCCAACGCCAGGCCGGGGTGGGTGATCGTGGCGGTGGCGGCCCAGACCCGGTTGGCGTGATCCTGGATGATCGCGATCCGGGTGTTCGTCGGCCCTTGCGGCGGTCCGTCATGGATGGTGATGCCGGCGAGGACGCCGGGCAGGTCCGGCTCACCGAGCTCCTCGACGCGGCCGGTCGCGGCCTTGGACCGCCACCGGGTCCAACGCATCACCGACCCCCCTGCGTACGCCAAAGAGGCCAGCATCCAGCCGGTCGCCGATCGTCCGTGAATCGGGATCGCGACCAGGGCGAGCACGATGCCCCACAGCACGGCGAACCCGGCCATCAGTGCCCACGACTCCCGCTGGAACGCCCACAGTGCCGGGCCGCCTGCCACCACCAAGGTGGCCAGTTGGCCGCCGGTCAGGCCGAAGAACATTCCGGCCCGGTCCCGGGAGTACTCGCCGAATACAGCTGCCACGATCCTGCCTCCTTCGCTCGTTGGCTACAGGGCGACCACGGCCACTTCGGCCGCGCTCGCTCCCCCGGCCCCACCCGCAGCCGTGCCCGATCCGCCCGTACCACCGGCCGGGCCTGATACGCCCGACGTCGAGCTGCTGCCCGCCGACGGCGGCCCGCCGGGGCTGAACGGGTCGGCAGCGTCTGACATGCCGCCGCCACTGCCTGTTAAGGAGGGTGCGGAGTCGTCGCTGCCTGGGTCGTGATCGGTGGCGTTGGCTTCGCGGTTCGCGCGGGCCGCGCCGTCGCCGTAGCCACCCTGGTAGTCGGGTTGGTAGGTGTTGTGACCTACGCCCTCCTGGTTCGTCAGGTCGGTCACGAGCGAGGTCCCGATCGACCCGACACGGGTCACCACCCCCAGGCCGGCCGCCAGCCCTGCGCCGATCGGGCCCAGGAACGAACTGCCCTGCTGCACCGCACTGGTCACCCGGGTGGTGGTGGCCGCGTCCGCGCTCGCCTCACCGGCGGACTGGGCGCCGCGGGACTGCCAGGCGTTGTCGTCAGCGACCCCGGCCGACGCATTCCCCCGCATCAGGCCCTGCACGCCGCCCATGGCCTGCATGCCTGCCCGCATCGACGCGCCACTCGCAGTGCCAGGGTCGACGAATGCCAAGAGCTTGAACAACGCCACCGGGGAAACCACCGAGATACAGATCAGGACGATCGCCGGCAACGCCGTCCCGATCGAGGCCTCCATCGAGCCGGCCTTTCCCGCCACCACCCCCTCGGCGAACTTCATCCCGACGCCAGTCACCATCACCACCAACAGTGGAGTGGCGACCGCTGCGTGGAACCAGCGGAACGCCTTCCAGAACCACGCGCGGGTGCCCTCGTTCACCAGCCCGGCCGCAGCGATCGGACCGGTTGCGACCAGCACCATCAGAGCGGCGTCCCGGGCCAGGATCACAAGCAGGTGCCCGATCGCCGCGATCCAGATCAACAGGCCCATTAGGCCCAGCACCGTCGCCATGCCGGCATCGGTGATCGACTTCGGGTCGAACGACTTCCACGGCTCCCATGCGTTCCAAGAGGTGACGTTCATCAACGACGCCATCACCCCGCGGGTCAGGCCACCTACCGC